>CAIZFE010000026.1 GCA_903932145.1 uncultured Rhodopila sp.
CGGGTGCTTTGTCGAACCAAGGAACATGGCTCAGTCAGCAAGATGACCCTTGCCGAGTAGGCCAGGCGCCGGATACTGTTTCTTGCCCAATGGTGGGTGAGACTGAAAACGCCTCACACACAGAAAAGCTGACACTCCCTGATTGGGTCTGGCTGAGAGTTCCGAAGCGGTCCTCTCACGCCCGGATCAAATCCAGCAACGCCTCCTCGCTCAGCCGTCCGGTCGTCTCCGTCCCCTCCAGCAGATCGTTGGCCAAATCCCGCTTGTCCCGGTGCAGCCCCAGTATCTGCTGTTCAATACTGTCCTGCATCACCAGCCGGTAGATCGTCACCGGCCGTTCCTGACCGATCCGGTGCGCCCGATCCGATGCCTGATCCTCCACCGCCGGGTTCCACCACGGATCCAGGTGCACCACGTAATCCGCCGCCGTCAGGTTCAGCCCGGTTCCGCCCGCCCGCAGGCTGATCAGGAACAGATCCGCCCCGCCGGCCTGGAACGACGTCACGCGCTTCTCTCGCTCATTCAACGGCGTGCTGCCATCGAGGTATTCGTAGCGAATCCCCTTCAAATCCAGTGCCGCGCGCACCAGTTCCAGGTGCCCGACGAACTGACTGAACACCAACGCCCGATGCCGGTTGCGGATCAATTCCTCGGTCAACTCCATAAACGCCGCCAGCTTGCCGCTGGGGATGCCCGCCGCCGGGTCGATCAACGCCGGATTGCAGCAGGCCCGACGCAGTCGGGTAATCTCCGCCAGGATCTGAATTTTCCGGCGACCCTCCGGCGCATCCAGCGCCGCGATCCGTTCCAGAGACCGCTGCCGCAGCGCTTCGTAGAACGCCCGCTCCGCCTCGGGCATTTCGACATTCAGGGTCTGTTCGATACGCGGCGGCAACTCGCTCAACACCGTCGCCTTGGTCCGGCGCAGCAGGAACGGCCGGATCAATGACCGCAACGCCTGGCGCGCATGCGGGTCCTTGTCCTTCTCGATTGGCCGGGCAAACCGCTTCTGGAACCCTTCCCGAGATCCCAGCACGCCGGAATTCACAAAGCTGAACAGGCTCCACAGCTCATCCAGATAGTTCTCAACCGGGGTGCCGGTCAGAGCCAACCGGAACCCCGCCTGCAACGCCTGTACCGACTGCGCCCGTTTGGTTACGGCGTTCTTGATCGCCTGCGCCTCATCCAGCACGACCATGTTCCAGGTTCGGCCGGTCAGCGCCTCACCGGTCTGTTGCAGCAGCCCGTAGCTACACACCAGCACATCCCGAGGCCCCAACCCGGCGATCAGTTCCGCCCGGTCGCCGGACAGCCGGTGGGTACGCAGCGTGGGGGCAAACCGAGCGATTTCGGCTTCCCAGTTGGGACAGACGGAGGTGGGAGCGACGACCAGACACGGGCCTTCCTCGGCGCGGTCCAGCATGACGGCGATGGCCTGCACCGTCTTGCCCAATCCCATGTCGTCGGCCAGACAGGCGCCGGCACCCCAACGCGCCAGCCGGGACATCCAGACGAAGCCCTCCACCTGGTAATCCCGCAACTCCGCCTGCAACGTGGTTGGCAGCACGGGCGTCCAGCCCTCGGCCGCCCGGATGCGGGCGACGTGCTTTTTCCAGGCGGCGTCGGACTTGACCTCCCCGGCATCGTCCAGCACCGCGTCCAGCGCCGGGGCGCCCAGAGCATGCACGCGCCGGCCGGTTTTCGACGGCTCCGACACCGAGGCCAGCCGTTGCAACTGCGCCTGCAACTGCCGGGTCAGCGCAACGAAGCGACCGTCGCCCAAGGGCACGAACCGGCCTTGCGCCTTGTCCAGCCGTTCGAGCAGGAAGCGCATCTCCAGCACCTGGTCTTCGTCCAGCGCAACGGTGCCCTGGATGTTGAACCAGTCGCGATCCTGCGCGACCTGCAGCTTCATGTTGCCGGCTGATACCGAACTGACGCGGATCGATCGGCCCTCCGGCCATTCGACAGATAGCGGGCCGGCGTAGGAGCGCATTTCCAGCAGCACTTCCAGGCAGCCGTCCAGGTCATCGATGACCAGTTCGTGAACCTCGTCGCCGCCCCGGTCGCGCAATGTGGGGCAGGCGGCGATCAGCGCCGCGCGTTCCATGAGTTCACGGTGCGTGTCCCGGCTGGCGCGCACCTGTTGGCCGCCGACAGTCGCCAGAACCGACCGGCCACCGAGGCCCGCGACATAGGCCGGGCCTTTATCGCCAAACGGGCGCACCAGCAGCGATAGTTTCAGGCCGTCCTCGTAAGGCACCAACTGCACGACCGGGGCCGGCTGCCCCTCTATTCCCGGCTGCTCGACCTCCGCCAGTTCCGCTCGAATTGGCAACGATGGGCTGTTCCGCCGCACCATGCCGACCACCTGCTCGCGCGCCGAGGCCGGAACCAGCAGCCCCGACGGAGTCAGGATGTCCTGCACCGGCATCAGTTTTTGCGGAAATTCGACCACGCGGTAACGGGTGGTGGTTTCGGGTTCGATGAAAATGGTCGGGTCCATCGTCCCGTGCGACAGCTTGATGCGGAAGCCTCCGGTTTCTTCGGTCACCACCAGTTCAACCGGATAAGAAACCAGTTCGATCGGCTGGGACCGGCGCCGGGCGTCGAACACCGCCGGATGCCCGACCAACGCGGGGATCGTACGATTGGTGTCGAATTCGTATTCGTCCTCCCCGTACCAGCCAGCCGTCTCCTTCCGGATTGTACGCAGGGCAGCTCGGTCGTGCGGCGTCAGGTAATCCAGCCGCGGGTCCTGTTCATGCAATCGTTTCATGGCCACGGCGCGTCCATCGGTCCAACCGTCGCGGCCCTTGGCGGATTGTTCCGCCACAGTCACCGTCTCGTTGTCCGGATCGACGAACCACACCAGGCGTTTGGCTTTGCGCGGCGCCTTCGCTGTGTCGCTGTCCTGGCCGTCGCCCAGGAACGCACCCAGACTCTCCAGCGCCCGTTCCCACGGTTGCAGGGTCTGGATGATCCGCGTGAATGCAACACCGCCGATCCCGGCCAGCCATGCCTTGTAGGGCTCCGGTTTTGCGGCGACCTGCGCCAGGATTTCGGCGTAGATGTGCCCGACCAGCGGCAACGTGTCCTTGAACTGTTCGAAGCGTTGCTCCAGTTCGGCGCGATTGCCACGGGATATGGTGGCATCGACAACGTGCGCCGCCAGGGCGATACAGGCGCCCGGCAATGGCGCCGGCGCGGCGCCGCTGTTCAATTTGCTAATCAGCGTCTTGGCTCGGACTTCAAGCCCCTGCACCAGCCAGAGCAATCCCTGGATCGCGGCGAAACCACCATCCGCGATCGCAACCTCGGACTCGGCGAGCGTGGCGTCGAGCCCGGTTTGGATTTCGCCGAACAGTGCCGCGTCGTTGGCGCCCAGCAAGGCCATCAGGAAGAACAGGCGATGCTCGTGCTCCAGGAATATCTTGCGTTTGCCCAAACGCTTGCGGCGCAGCTTCAGCGCATCGCGATAGTGCTTCAGGGCGTCGTCATTGCGCCCCTCCAGGAATGCGATTGTGCCTTCCAGCGACTGCTTCGCATCGCTCGCGGGATCGGTGATGGCCGCCGCGCTGGCACGAACGGCGTCCAATCGACGCGACAAAATATCGTAGCGCAGAATGACCGCCGTCAGATCGCCGGTACCCGCCTGTTCCTGACGGCCGCGCGCCAGGGCGGCGATGGCCGGCATGTCCGCGCCGCCACGGCCGGAGGCGATAAAAGAGTTGAGTTTGGCGGTTATCAGCGGGGGCTGAATCACCGGGTCACGGCTGGCGATCCAATCAGCGCCCAGCGGCACGTCGCAAAAACTCGTGGCCAGATATGCAAGTGTTCGATGTGATCCCAGTGTCTTGTTGCAGATCTCGCTGATTTTGGCGAATTCTTCGGCGTTGTTGGTATAGACGCAGAGTCTCAACAGACGCGCAACCGCGGCCGTGTCCGTTTCTACAGACGAATAATAATAACGGCTGGCCTTCTGTGCCGGAAATAAACGAATAATCATGGCCGCCAGCATCGCGGCGTCATCGGACTCCGCCGCGTCCTTCGCCACCGGGTGCAGCAGCGCAGGCACGCAGGCGTGATCGGCGGTGAGCAGGCCGAGGCCACGCAACTCGTCAAGCACGGCCTGGACGAGTTGGGCTGTCCATGCCTTGCCATCGGCCGAACGGGATCCAGTTGCCTTGAGGCACTCGAAGAACTCGGTCTTCGTCACCGGTGGATCAATCAGGCTTTTGAGGCGCATCACCAGCTTCGGGCCGGGGGCGAGCCGGTCATAGACTTCCCATAACGCGGCTTGTGAGCGGGGGGCGATTGCATTCATGACCCCATGAAACACCAAATGCTGCCGAGTCGTGAAGAGAGCCCCCTGACAGCGCGTCCGTCAGAGACTATGTTGCGTACAACTCAGGGAGAGGAGGATTAGGCCATGTTGAATCCCGTATCGCCGTTGCCGCTGAAGGACCCCAGTCTGTTCCGGCAGGCAAATTACCTTGGCGGCAAGTGGGTCGAGGCCGATAGCGGCCAGACCATTGTGGTGAAGAACCCGGCCACCGGCGAAGCCGTGGGTGAGGTGCCAAACATGGGTGTCGCCGAAACCCGCCGGGCGATTGAGGCAGCGAACGCGGCGTGGCCGGGGTGGCGGGCGATGCTGGCGAAGGAACGCGGCGCCATCCTGCGAAAACTGTCCGACCTGATGCTGGCCAACGCCGACGACCTCGCAGTGATCATGACCGCCGAACAGGGCAAGCCGCTGGCGGAAAGTAAAGGCGAAATCGTCTATGCCGCCAGTTTCATTGATTGGTTCGCCGAGGAAGGCAAGCGCGTTTATGGCGACACCATTCCTCAGAATGCCAAGGGCCGCCGCATCCTGGTCCTGAAAGAGCCGATCGGCGTGTTCGCCGCCATTACACCATGGAATTTCCCCTCGGCAATGATCACCCGCAAGGCCGGTCCGGGCTGGGCGGCGGGCTGCACCGGGGTGATCCGGCCGGCGTCGCAGACTCCGTTTTCCGCGCTGGCGCTGGCGGTGCTGGCAGAGCGGGCAGGGATGCCGGCGGGCGTGTGCAACGTGTTGACCGGCGGATCGGCCGCGATGGGCGGCGAGCTGACGTCAAACCCGTTGGTGCGGAAGCTGTCGTTCACCGGCAGCACCGAGGTGGGCGCGAAGCTGTTGGCTCAATGTGCACCGACGATCAAGAAAACCAGCATGGAACTGGGCGGCAACGCGCCGTTCATCGTGTTCGACGATGCCGATCTGGATGCGGCGGTGGTGGGCGCCATGGGCAGCAAGTTTCGCAACACCGGGCAGACCTGCGTGTGTGCCAACCGGGTCCTGGTGCAGGACGGCGTGTACGAGGCATTTTCTGAAAAGCTGAAAGTGGCTGTTGAAGCGATGAGGGTCGGCAACGGGATGGAACCCGGGGTGTCGCAAGGCCCGCTGATCAACGCCGCCGCCCTGGCCAAGGTCGAGGAGCACGTCGCGAATGCCCTGTCGCTCGGTGCCTCCGTCGTCACGGGCGGCAAGAGGCACCGTCTGGGCGGTACCTTCTACGAACCGACCGTGCTGGCGAACGTGCCGCACGACGCGCTGATTTTCCGTGAGGAAACGTTCGGGCCGGTGGCGCCGTTGTTCCGCTTCAAGACCGAGGAAGAAGCGATCCGCCTGGCCAACGATACCGAATTCGGACTGGCTGCTTATTTCTATGCGCGCGATATCGGCCGGATATTCCGCGTCGGCGAGGCTCTGGAATACGGCATCATCGGCATCAACGAGGGGATTATCTCCACGGCGGAAGCTCCGTTCGGTGGCATGAAGTCGTCGGGGCTCGGGCGTGAAGGATCCAAGTATGGGATCGAGGATTATTTGGAGATCAAGTATCTGGCGATCGGGGGAATTGGAACGTAGGGGAACGAGGCGCCCGGAAATCGGGCGCCTCAACGCGATCCTCCGGCGAATGTGATCCCTGACAATCACCCTGCCACCGTATCCTTTCGCGTCCACCTCGCACCGTGTAACAACAGCGGCCAGAACAACAACCGCGCACACAGGGAACGACACGATGCTTGGCCTCATGCAGCAGAAGAACCTGCTTCTGTCCTCGATCATCCAACATGCCGCACGCTGGCACCCGAATGGCGAAATCGTCTCGCGCATCAGCGAGACCGAGGTCCATCGTTCAGATTACGCCACGATCGAACGCCGCTCCCGCCGTTTGGCCAACGTCCTCAGGGCACTGGGCGTCAACCATGGCGACCGCGTCGCGACCATGGCCTGGAATGGCTATCGGCATTTGGAACTGTATTGGGCGATCTCCGGCATGGGCGCCGTGTGCCACACGGTGAACCCGCGCCTCGCCCCCGACGATATCAGCTACATTATGACTCATGCCGGCGATTCCGTTTTGTTCGCCGACCTGTCCTTCGTGCCGCTGATCACGGAAATCGCCGCGTCGCTGGCCGCCTGCGTCCGTCACGTCGTCTTGCTGGCGGACCCGTCCGAGATGCCCGATCTGCAACTACCCGCCGGCATGACACTGCATTGCTACGAAGACCTGATGGTCCGCTCCGACGACACCTTCGAATGGCCGGAGTTCGATGAAAACACCGCCAGCGCGCTGTGTTACACCTCCGGCACGACCGGACGGCCGAAGGGCGTGCTGTACAGTCACCGCTCCGCCGTGCTGCACGCGCTGGCCGCCAACGCGGCGGACAACTACGCATTCCGGGCAATGGACCGGATTTTCATGGCGACGTCGATGTTTCACGCCACGGCCTGGGGCTGGCCCTATGCCGCCGCCATGAGCGGCGCCGCCGTCGTCATGCCGGGCCGCTGGCTGGACGGCCCAACCGTTCTGGAGACCCTGACCAGCGAACGCATTACCTATTCCGGCGGCGTTCCAACCATCTGGCTCGGTGTTCTCGATACGTTACGAAAAACAGAAACAAAGCTGCCGTATCTGAAGCGCCTGATGGTCGCCGGTTCGGCGTGTCCGCGGGTTCTGGTAGAAGGGTTTGGCGCCTACGGAGTCGATGTCTATCAGGCCTGGGGGATGACTGAAACGAGTCCGATCGTTACTCACCATGCAACGGTCCCGGCTACCGCCGGTCTGGACCCCGAAGCCGCGACACGACTGCGCCTGAAACAAGGCCGCCCGATCTACGGCGCCGACATCAAGATCGTTGACGCCGACGGCAACGAACTGCCTCACGACGGCGTTGCATTCGGCGACCTGCTGACCCGTGGCCCCTGGGTTTGCCGGGAATACCTGTTCCGGGGCAATGAAGGTGCGGCCGCGCCCGACGGCTGGTTCGCCACCGGCGACGTCGCCACCATCGATCCGGAAGGCCATGTCGAACTGGTCGACCGATCCAAGGACGTGATTAAATCCGGCGGCGAGTGGATCAGTTCGATCGCGCTGGAAAACATCGCCGTCTCCCACCCTGACGTCGCCGAGGCCGCGGTCATCAACGCCAAGCACGAACGCTGGCAGGAACGGCCTCTGTTGCTGGTCGTGCCGCGCGACGGACGCACGATCGACACCGCAGGCCTGATGAAGTCCTATGACGGCGCGGTCGCGAAATGGTGGCTGCCGGACGCTGTCGTGGTGGTCGAGCAACTGCCGCACGGCGCCACCGGCAAACTGAACAAACTGGCCCTGCGGCAGAAGTATCAGAACTACCTGATCGATAATCCCACCGATTAATCCGCGTATTATACCAACGGCCGTTGAGGCTGACCCTCCGGCAGAGCATCCCGTCATGCCGACGACGGTCCGCATCCACGTCTTTGTTATTGAAAACAAAGACGTGGATGGTGCGCCGTCGCGCACCATGACGATATGAGGACGATCCGAGTATGTCAGTCCCTACGCTGGCACAGCCTTGTCCCGGCGCCGCTGCACCGAGTTCGGGATTCGCAAGGACTCCCGATACTTCGCGACCGTTCGGCGGGCAATCTCCACGCCCTCCCGCCGCAGCACAACAACGATCGCGTCGTCGGACAGAACCTCGCCCAGCGATTCCTGGTCGATCATGCCGCGAATGCGAAACCGCACTGCCTCGGCGCTGTGCGAGTCCCCGCCATTGGTGGCGTGGATCGCCGTCGTAAAGAAGTATTTCAGCTCAAACGTGCCACGCGGCGTTGCGATATACTTGTTCGAGGTTACCCGGCTGACGGTGCTTTCGTGCAACTCCACCGCCTCGGCGATGTCGCGCAGGATTAGCGGCCGCAGATGCGCCACACCCAGACGCAGAAAACCGTCCTGCTGGCGGATGATCTCCGCCGATACTTTCAGGATGGTTTGCGCGCGCTGCTGTAACGACCGCACCAGCCAGTTCGCGTTGGCCAGCCGTTCGCTTAGAAAAACCTTCTCGTCCTTCTTCGCATGCGGCGCGATCTTGGCGTAGAATCGTTCGTTCACCAGAACGCGCGGCATCGTTTCGGGATTCAATTCGATAATCCAGCCGCCATCCGGCATCTGCCGCATCAACAGATCCGGCACCACCAGTTGAGCCGGCGTGGTATCCCAGGTCGCCCCCGGTTTGGGATCGAGCGCCCGGATCTCGGCGATCATGTCCGTCAGGTCTTCGGCATCGACGCCGCAGAGCGTCATCAGCCGCTTGTTGTCCCGCTTGGCCAGCAGTTCCAGATTGTCCACCAGGATCTGCATCGCCGGATCGAACCGATTGCGCTCCATCAACTGTGCCGCCACGCATTCGCGCAGATCGCGGGCGAACAGCCCCACCGGGTCGAATCGCATCATTCGCCCACGGACCGACTCAACCCGGTCCAGCGGCAATCCCATGGCATGCGCGATGGCCGCCGGATCGGCGGTCAATCGGCCAGCGGGGCAGAGCAGGGCGATCAAATGCGCCCCGATCATCCGATCCACCGGGTCGGTGAAGTTCAGCCGTAACTGCTCGCCCAGATGATCGCGCAGAGACCGCTCGTCGCCGGCAAAATCGTCGATGCCGCGATCGTCGCCCTCAAAATTATGGTTTCCGCCGCCTCCGTCCATGCGTCCGGCCAGTGGCGTTCCGTCGCCGGCCCCACCCGGATCATAGGTTTCGGCATGCTCCGCATCCAATGGCGACCCACTCTCGGCCGGCAAGGTGTCCGCCCGAGCGGCGTCGGCGGAATCCATCGGGGAGGCAAGTCGCGGTTCAAGCTGATCCAGCGCCGCCCGCTCACCGATCGGCGGTTCGGGGGAATCGTCGCGCTCCAGGAGCGGATTGCGCTCCATTTCCTCCTCGACGAAGGAGTTCACTTCGATATTGGAAAACTGCAAAAGCTTGATCGCCTGACGCAACTGCGGCGTCATGACGAGTGTCTGGCTTTGGCGTAGGTCTAATCTCGGTGCAATCGCCATGCCGCGATTATCTGGCCATTTGGCGCGCCGTCAAATGGTTTCAGTCGGTGATTATGGAAAAAACATGCAAGTGTGGTGCCAGAGGTGCAACCTCAGATAACCGAACAGTTCAGAGACTGAACTTTTCTCCCAGATACACCCGTCTCACATCCTCGTGAGCGACCACTTCGTGCGGTTTGCCCTCCATCAGAACCTGCCCATCGTGCATGATGTAGGCGCGGTCGATGATATCCAGCGTCTCGCGCACATTGTGGTCGGTGATCAGCACACCGATGCCGCGATCCTTCAGGTGCTTCACCAGATCGCGGATTTCACCCACCGCGATCGGATCGATGCCCGCCAGCGGTTCATCGAGCAGGATGTAAGACGGCTGGGTCGCCAAAGCGCGCGCAATCTCCACGCGCCGGCGTTCACCGCCCGACAGGGCCAGGGCGGGGGTGCGGCGCAGGTGGCTGATGCCGAACTCCGCCAGCAGCCCGTCCAGCATCATGTCGCGGGTGGCGGCGTCAGGTTCGATCACCTCCAGCGCGGCCATGATGTTTTGTTCGACGTTCAGGCCGCGAAACACGCTGGCTTCCTGCGGCAGGTAGCCGATCCCAAGCCGGGCGCGACGGTACATCGGCAGGCGGGTGATGTCGGCGCCATCCAGGCTGATCGCGCCGGTATCGGGCTTCACCAGACCGACGATCATATAAAACGTGGTGGTTTTTCCGGCACCGTTGGGCCCAAGCAGCCCAACGGCCTCGCCACGATGCAATGTAACGGTGACATTCCGGACTACCGGCCGGCCTTTGTAGGTTTTGCCGACCGCGCGCGCGGTTAGACCACCGGCGCTGGGCACCACTTTGATGCCGCGTTCGGATACCGGATCGTGGAGCACGTTCATGGATGTTGGCCTGGTGGCGGCGTCGCGGTTTTGCCCTGGTTTCCATTGGGGCTTCCGGTGGCAGGAACCGTGGAATCGCCGCCGAGAGACTTGTTGCTCTCATCGTTCGGCACAACCAGCCCATGCACGCGGCCGGCTGGTTGCGCGATCAGGTTGGCAATGCCTGTCTTCATATTCACATCCGCCTCGGCCCCGTTCAACTGATTCTGGCCGCGCGTGATATGCACGTTGCCGCCCAAACGAGCCATGCCGGTATCGGGGACATAGACGCCGCGGTCGCCGGTGACGGTGTCGGTGATGGTGCGAACCGAGACATTGCCGAACGCTTCGACCCGCTGCAATTTCCCGGATGAGGCCAACGGGTCGTCAGCCGGTTTCGCCGCCACCGTTGCTGCCGGTGTTGCGCTGGCGGGAGGCGGATTATCCGTCGTATAAGCCACCAGCGTGTCAGCCGCAACCCGCTTGGCGTCGGTGGTGACCACCACGGCGTTGCCGCGCGCGACCGCCATGTGCTTCTGCGGCCAGTACTCCAGATCGTCCTTTGCGGTGATCACGTCGTTCGGCGTGGTCAGCTTCAGATCCTTCCCGGTCATCACCAGCACGGATTGATCCAGGTCGTAAGTCGCCTTGTCACCCTGCGCCTGATCGGTCGCGGTGAACACATGCACGTGACCATCGGCCTGTAGGCGATAAATCTCATTGCCCTCGGTCGATGGATCGCCAACCACGCCAGACACCGGCGCTGGCTGAGCGGCCTGCGCCGCGCCTTTCTTGCGATACCACGCCGTCAGGCGATCCGCCGTGACCGTGACGTTGCCGCGAATCGCACGAGCATCGCCGCGCGCAATCACCTCTTGCTCCGCCTGGCGCCATTCGATGCCGTCGCGTGCGGTGATGTCGATCGGGCCACCATGCGAAAGATCGAGCTGCTGCGCCAGGGCCGGAGTCGCCAGGCAAACAATCGCGGCGGCGGCAAGCAATCGGCGTGTCAATGCTCGGTTCCATTCAGCACGACATGGGCGGGACCGGGAAAATCGATCGCCGTGCCCTTGTCCATCACAGTGAAGCCCTGCGCATCGAGAACCCCGAACGGCCCCTCGACATGCACCGGTTCCGAACCCGCCGCGGCACCGGCTTTCAGGTCCACAGAGGCGCTTTTGGTATGCATCGTGGTTCCGTCATCCCGGTACAGCGTGACATCGTTCAGCAGATCCAACTGGTTGAGATGCTGCATGAAGGTGCCCTCTTTCGAGGTCAGCATCAACCAGGTGCCATTTTCCAGCGTGATATCGCCTTTCGGCAGCGTCAGGCCAACCCGCTCGGGGTCGATCTGCCACGCGGTCGCCGCGGTAATGGTGTACGGCCGGCCTTTTTCATCGATGCCGTTGTATCGGGCGTCAAGCAGTTTGCCGCCCTCCAGCTCTCCGGACACATGACCGATCGCGAGGCGTGCCTTACTGGTGGCGGCATCGATCTCCGGCCACAGCGCGATCAGCGCCAGCAAACCCATCGCCCCCAGCGGCAATAGCCACTTGGTCAGGGTAATCAGAAGCCGCCGCCGTCTGATTCGGTTCGGTGTTGGCGGCATCCGCTCACGGACGCTCGCGCCACCCATCAGGTAGCCGCCAGTTTGCCTCGGTTCGGCGCTGGACGACGGAAGCGGGTGTGTGCTCATGCAAGGCCCGCGCGCAACAGGTCGTGGACGTGCAGAATACCTAGCGGGCGGCCGGCCGGATCGACCACGAACAACGTCGTGACCGGGCGTTGATGCGCATTCATCGCGTGCAGCGCCTCAACCGCCAGCGCATCGGGGCCGATCGTTCGGGGAGAGGCCGTCATCACATCGCCGGCTCGGCGCGTCAGCAGGTCCGGTGCCATTGATCGCCGCAGGTCGCCGTCGGTCACGATGCCCATGAGAGCGCCATGTTCGTCAACGATGCCGAGGCAACCGAAGCGCTTTTCCGTCATCCGCACCAGAGCGGTCGCCATCAGCATGTCAGGCGTGGCCAGCGGCATGGCGTCTCCGGCATGCATGACCTCGCGCACCCGCCGCAGTCTGGCGCCCAGCCGGCCGCCGGGATGGATCTGGCGGAAGTCGGCGGCGGTGAAACCGCGCCGTGTCAGCAGCGCCACCGCGATGGCGTCGCCCAAAGCGAGTTGCATGGTCGTCGATGTGGTGGGGGCGAGGCCCATCGGACAGGCCTCGGCGGCTTTCGGCAGAATAAGAGCCACGTCGGCCGCCTGTGCCAGGGCGGAGTCGGCGCGAGCCGTGATGGCCACCAACGGCAGCGCGAACCGGCGGGTATGTGCGACGAGGTCGGCGAGTTCCGCCGTCTCCCCGGAATTCGACAACGCCAGCACCGCGTCGCCGGCGACGATCATCCCGAGGTCGCCGTGTGACGCTTCGGCCGGATGCACGAACAGGGCAGGGGTGCCGGTGGAGGCCATGGTCGCGGCGATCTTGCGGCCGACATGGCCGGACTTGCCCATGCCGGACACGACGACACGACCGGTCGCCGAGGCCAGACGATCGATCGCCTGACTGAACGTGTCGCCCAAACTGGCGGCGAGCGATAGCAAGCCGCCGGCCTCCGTGTTCAACACATCGCGGGCGACCTGGAGGTCGGATAGGCTGTTTGCGGGCTGGCTAACAGGGTGGCTCAAAGTCAGGGGGCTTCCGTGGGTTGTGCGGGGTTTCTATGGGCCGGTCCCGCGTGCCGGGTCAACTACACGAGATTATCGAAGAGTTACGTCAAAAAAATGGTCCCACCTGACGCGTGCCCCGGGTTGTAGCCGTTGGTCTCGAGGGGCTTGCCAGCGATCAAGGAGCCATCTTCGCCGGGGTTCCCTGAAATCTGGCGCCGCTTGGTCTGCACCGCGCGACGCACGATCTCAATCCCGTCGCGCTGGCCGTCGTTGTCGTCCGTCAGCCTGGACAGGATCAGGGATGCATGTGTCATGGCAACGTCGGCGTCAGTCGGGCCCGCGGTGGAGTTGAAAACCAGAATCGAAGCCGCCGGACTTTCTGGCAATCGCCATCTCGCGCTTAGTCCGCATAGATCTCCTCTATCGCGAACGTGACGCCCGGAGGATCGAGCGTGATCTGACCCGCTGTGATGATGTGGGTTTCGATTTCGCAGTGCTGGTGCGCCAATGATGCAGGACCTGCCGCTTGTCAGACCACACGATGATGTAATGACGCAGTGACGGTACGTTAGTATTCGGCCAGCTTCCAAACCCGGTCGATGCCGCTGGTGCTTGGGGAGAGAACCTCGGCGATCACGAGCGGGTCGGGTACGGCGATCGCGTCGTCGGGCAGGTGCGGGCCACAGCGCAGCACGACGTCGGGCTCATAATCGCTGTCATGAACCTCTATGGTCATGCCGTCGCCGTAAGTCGGGCACGAAAGACCGGCCTGCTGCACGGACCGGCGCAATGCGAGCCACAGGAGCATCTTCCGCTGGTTGTGGCCTGACCGCTCCGGAGCCATCGCCACGACGATACCGTTCATCGGCTCAAAACGGCCCCGCGGCTGCTGTTCGGCCCATGTTCGGTATTCCTCCCGGCCCATGTGCAATGCCGGTTCGGCTGCTGCTTCGGCTTTGCTCATACCGCCTCCTGCTTCTCCGGCCGGTCGTGTGCCGCGATAAACCCGAAGCTACGCTGCTCGATGCGTCCGTTGTGCAGCCTGCGGTTCTTGGCCAGGAATGTCACCAAATTCTTCCACAGCGTCTTCGGGGAACGCCCGAAACCGAAGCCCGTCGGCCGAGAAGTCACCGCCGTTCGGCCATTCGAGCCCCGGGCGATCCTCAGCCACGCGCATGCTGGCCACAAAGTAGGCACTGTCCTTCAGCGCGGCGAACACCGGCCCGGTAGCCAGCACGGGCGACAAACCCGCTTCGGCCGTAACACCGTCCGACCAGGTAACGGAAACCCCGTGGTCGGGGTGCGCGGTCGCACCAGTGATCCGATACAGCATCCTCAGTCCTCGATATCCGTGAGCGGCGTACCGTTGCGGACCCGCTGCCAGTTCAACATTAGCGCATCCCGGTGGGTATGTCCCCTTTGGCGAATCGCCGCCAGGTCACGGGCCTGGTGCGGCCAGTCCCCGAAATCACGCTGAAATCCGCGATTGCGATCTCCATGCTGTAGGCGTCAACAATTGTTAGGCTTGATTATGAGCAAGGACACATCGGTCAGCGTCGATGAGCACTGCAATAGCTTCATCGAGGCCCAGGTGGAGCACGGCCGCTATAGCAGCGCCAGCGATGTTGTGCGGGCCGGCTTGCACCTGTTGGAAGAGCAGGAAACCAAGCTCGCCGCACTGCGTGCTGCTCTGGCCGAGGGTGAAGAAAGCGGCATCAGTCACCGTGGCGTTGACGAGATCTGGGCGGCAGTGAAAGAGCGCCAGGGCATCGCGGGTGGGTAGGTAGGTCCTGTCGGCGAAAGCTGACACCGACATCGAAGCCATCGCCGAGGCGTCGTTGCAAGGGTGGGCTTCGCGCGAGCGGAGAAATATATCCTGGGACTGCACCAAACGTTTCGGATGCTGGCGGATTTCCCTGACCTCGGACGTGATGCGAGCCACATTCGGGCAGGTTATCGAAAAATCGAAACCGCGAGCCATTCCGTCTTTTATCGCAAGACCGACTATGGCGTTTTGATCATGCGGGTCCTGCATCAGCGCATGGATTTCGTGCGTTACCTGTAATCTGTGTGTGGCTGGAGTTTACAGATTTTTTTGGCCTTGGAGAAAACCGGCACGGTTCGCCAAACTTCGGCTGAAACTCACATGCCAAAACCGTCTCGGCGCAGAGGCGCGCCGGGTGCGACCCAAAGCTGTGCGGTCAAGCGGCGACCTTCGGCGAGACGTCTGGCTGGTTGAGATTGGCCGGCGGGTTGGTGGCGAGCAGGGCCCAATAAGTCTCCCAGTCGCCGTTCAGACGGTTGATCCGCAACGCGAGCATGTATTCCGCGTGCTCAACGAGCCACCAGGCGCCGGGTAGCTTCATGCGCTTTTGCGCCACATAGCGATGCGCGCTTTCGATTTCTCCGGAGCCGATCGGCAGCGCTTCGGCGAGCGCCTCGCGATATTTCAATTTGTCTTTACGGGCTCCGAGATAACGATGGCAGACACGAACCGGGACTTGCTCGTCGCTCACATCGAACGCTTCGCGCCAAGGCGCCAGGGCGCTGAGAACCGCCTCGGCGCGGCCTGCCTTCAGCGCGTCTTTTTGCGTCTCTATACAGGCTTTCTCAACGGCGGGGTCCGGCGCGATGGTCTTCACGGCCGCGCTCAAATACTCGCAAACATGATAGAAATCGATCAAATAGCTGCCCCGGGTGCCGAACCGTTCCTCGATCTGGCCCAGGGTCCACGGCGCGCCGTCACCCACCGCATGCACATGCGAATTGGCCCCGAATTCCGCCCGAACCGCGCGGGCGAACAGGCGCTGCCCCGCCACTTCCACGCCACCTTCGATCCCGCCGCCATAGACCGGCGTGCGGCTTCCCTTGGCATGCGCGAGGGAAATTTTCGCCTCTCTCCACGACAGAGTTTTCCCCTTGCGCTTGTCCGTCCGATCCGCGGCCGGGGTCACGACCGGGATCATGCCGCCATCGGTCTGGGCGACGATCTGCTTGTGCCGGCCCGGCGCCTGCGGAAATGCCTGCGAAGCCCGGCCTTGTTCAAAAATCGGCTGCGCATGGCCCAGAGCGATCCTCTGGATCGTGCTTTCGCCGATCTCAAAGCCGTAATGCTCGCGCAATTTCAACGCCACCCGGGCGAACGAATCGTTCGCCGCGATGTCCACGATCGCCCGCTGCAAAGGCCGCGAACATCCGCGCGGACTGACTTTCGCGCCGAGAACAAAGGGCCGCACGCGATTGTTTCCGAGCCGGTATTGCGGCTCGAGGACTGCGATATCGCCGAATTTCGTATGCCAGCGGAGTTTTTTACCCTGGCGCTGCATACCGGTTTGGCTGCGGACGTCCCGCTCCGTCGCCTTGACCCGTCCGGTCGCCCACTCTTGCAACGCCTCTCGGCCCAACAGCCGCATCTCCTCGACAACCCGCTCCTCGGCCGCGCCCGCCTCGCCGAGGTCGCCGCCCGGGTTTCCTATCGCGCCAACGATCGACGCCAGCCGGACCCGAAAACGCGGGTGCGATTGCAAAAAAAAAGGCCAAAAGCGCTTTGTCGCTGAGATTCGCCGTCGCTATGGGGCGGATTCCCTCGATTGCCGAATCCTCAGCTTACTCCACACAACGTAGAATCGCCCCCGCCGCCCCCGCCGCGGTGGTGCGTCGCGGTTTATTAGGCTATAGAGACGTCCAAGAGGCTGGCCAGACCGGCCTCGCAACAAGAGACGTCCAATCCATGAGTGCATCCATCCTCCGGCCCGACCGGACGACGCCTGTCCCCCCCGCCGCGGACTCACCGGGCCGAGGCCGCAACTATGCCCGCCGCTACTGGCTGTTCGCGCTGCCCGCGGCGATCATCGTTGCGGCGGTTATCGTATTCCCGTGGATATTCACCCTGTTCATGTCGGTGCACGACTGGAAGGTATCGGGAGCGACTCCATTTGTCGGCATGGCCAACTACGCCAAGATGTTGGTCGATGAGCGGTTTCAGTTGGCGATGGTACGAACGTTGATCTTCACCGCGGCGTCAGTAATTTTTCCGGTTCTGCTTGGCGTGTGGGCGGCGGTTTGTTTCGCGTCCAACTTCAAGTTGAGAGGATTGGCTCGAACCATCTTTGTTATGCCGATGATGGCGACGCCGGTTGCGATTTCGTTAGTATGGACGATGATGTTTCATCCGCAACTTGGTGTTCTCAACTATTTGTTGAGTTTGGTCGGGTTGCCACCCTCCGCCTGGGTGTACGATAGCGCGACGGTCATTCCGACACTCGTTATGGTAGAAACGTGGCAGTGGACTCCGTTAGTCATGCTGATTGTTCTTGGCGGTATCGCCAGCCTGCCGCAGGATCCGTATGAGGCGGCGAGGCTGGATGGTGCCAACACCTGGCAGATGTTCCGCCATATCACGCTGCCGCTGGCATGGCCTTTTATCGTTGTCGCCTCCGTCATCCGCATGATCGATGCGCTGAAGGCGTTCGATACAATCTACGTCATTACGCTGGGCGGTCCCGGCACGTCGAGCGAGACGCTGAACATCCTCTTATACCAAACGGCATTTGCCTATTACGACCTGGGCTATGGTTCGGCCATGGTGGTTGTATTCTTCGTGCTGATCCTGCTGATCAGTATGCTGTTGTTACATGTCCGGCAGAAGCAGGTGTTGCAATGAGCCGTTTCGCAACCATCAATCGATTGAAACGTCTTACGGGACGTTTTGGGTTGTATTTTTCGGTGCTGATGTTGATCTCGCCGGCGATCCTGTTTTTTCTGTGGATGCTGTCGCTGGCGTTCAAGAATGAGGCCGACAACACCGCCTTTCCGCCGGTGTTCATTCCCAACCCGCCAACCTTCGACAACTTCATCGATGTGTTCGCGAAAAACGATTTTCTGACCTATACGATCAACTCGGTCATCGTGTCGTTCACGGCGACCGGATTGGCGTTGCTGTTCGGGGTGCCGGCGGGCTACGGGATCGCCAAGGCGAACGCCAGCAAGGCGGCGGTGCTGATCCTGATCGCCCGGGTTACCCCCGGCTTGTCCTATCTGATCCCATTGTTCTTGTTATTCCAATGGCTTGGCCTGATTGGCACGTTGGTGCCGCTGGTCATCACTCATCTGGTGATCACCGTGCCGATCGTGGTGTGGATCATGATCGGCTTCTTCGAAGGCCTGCCGGCGGAACTGGAGGAGGCAGCCCTGGTCGATGGCGCCACCATCTGGCAGGCCTTTCGCTATGTGGCGATGCCGTTGGCTCGGCCGGGGATCACGGTCGCGATGATCCTGGCGTTCATCTTTAGCTGGAACAACTTCATCTTCGGCGTCGTGCTGGCAGGCCGCTCCACGCGCACGTTGCCGGTCGCGGTGTATAACGTGCTGACGTTCGAACAGATCAGCTGGGGGCCGCTGGCGGCCGCGGCGCTGGTTGTCACGGCCCCGGTTCTGCTGCTGACCTTGCTGATGCAGAAAGAGATCGTCGCCGGCCTGACAGCGGGCGGCGTGAAAGGCGGATAATCTTCCCGAAACAGCTTTAGGCGCCGAAGCTTCGGCGCCTAAAGTCGTATCACCGGATCGGTTTGTCTGAGGCTGAAGCAGCCTCAGACAATAACGATTTACGCGGCCTTCTTGGCAGCCTTTTTGCCGCCGCCGGAGGCTTCCGTCATGATCGTGCGCAGATCACGCAGGAACGCGGAGCCCTTCGGGGTGCGCTGCACCAGCACGCTGCGGCGGTCCAACGGATCCACCTTGCGGCGGGCGAGGTCGAGTTCGCCAAGCCGATCCAGCGCGCGCGTAATGGCAGGCTTGGACACGTTCAGTTCGGCAGCCAGGCCACGAACGGTGTGCCCGCCATCGTTCAGATAGCAGGTCAGAAAAACCCCAAGTTGGCGAGCCGAGAGATCGGCGCCATCGCGCCGCACCAGCGCTACGATTGTATCGCGGAGAAGGCCAACCTGAGCGTCCGAAACCGGATTGGGGGGAGATGCCACGTTCGATATCCTTTCTTAAGCGGGTTCTGCGACTCGCGATCCCTACCTTTTCGATTCATAAACAAGTTTTCGAATGCGTCAACTTTATTTCATTTGCCGATTGGTAACTATCACAAAAAAGTGATGCCAAACCATCGAGTTCAGCCGATGGTTTGATACCCTTCGATGCGGCTAAAATCCAGTTTTTGCCAATGAAAACAATGCACGCATGGCCATTGCCTCGCCGCCTTCCGGCCGTCCGGGGCGATTTATATCGTTCCAGGCATAAAGATCGATGTGCATCCACGGAATACCTGGGCTGACGAAACGCTGTAAGTACAATCCCGCGACCACGGCGCCGGCGAGGGGCCTCGATGAAACATTGTTAAGATCGGCGATCGGGCTTTTCAGCCAATCATCGTATCCTGCCCATAACGGCAGCCGCCAAACCGGGTCGTGGGCCTCGTTGCTGCACTGCAAAAAAATGTTGGCCAGACGGTCATCGTTACTGAACAGCGCCGGCAGGTCGGGACCGAGCGCAACGCGGGCGGCTCCCGTCAGGGTCGCGCAGTCCACCAGCAGGGACGGATTTTCCGACGATGCCTCGTGCAGCAGATCGCATAAGACAAGTCTCCCCTCGGCGTCTGTATTGCCGACTTCGACCGTCAATCCGGACCGGGTGCGAATGATATCCGACGGTCGCATCGCTGTACCAGACACCGAATTCTCGACGCATCCAACCCGCACCACCAGCCTGAGCGGCAGATCGGCCTCCATCACGATACGGGCCAGCCCCAGAACCGTCGCGGCGCCGCCCATGTCCTTTTTCATCCGCAGCATCCCCGCCGAGGGCTTCAGATCGTAGCCACCGGTGTCAAAACAGACACCTTTGCCGCACAGCGACAGCAGCGGCGAATCGTCCAGCGCCGCACTGCCGCGCCAGTTGAAGGTGACGACGCGGGGTGGGCGTATCGAGCCGCACCCGACAGCGGCGATCGTCGGGTAGGCCTCGTCCAGAGCCGAATCGGAGAACATTTCAGAAACCGCGCCATAGCGATCGGCCAGCGAAACGGCGAAGTCAGCCAACTCGACCGGCCCAAGAACATTCGCCGGTGCGTTGATCAGGTCGCGCACCATCCAGGTCGCGGATGCCTGCGACACGCTCTGCTCATGCCCGGGCGGGACGTACAGCGATGCGGGCGCCCGTCCGCCGGTGCGAAACCGGGTGTAACGATACGCCCCAAGACAATAACCGAGAGTTGCGGCTTCCGGGTCGTAATCGCCTGGTTCAAGCCTCCAGGTGCCCGTCTCCGACAGTTGCATCGAAAGGCCACCAAAGATGAACGGGGAACGATCGGAGCCCAGTCCCAGAACGGCGCCGTCCACACCATGCGGGCCGGGCAGGAAGCGAAGCTCGCCAGACTTCGCGGCAAAGTCTGTGTCTCGCAGGAACGCCGCCTGACCGGGCGGCAATGTCTCCAGGAAGGTGGCCAGTCCGTCCGGACGCACCGTATGGACCGGGCGAGCGCCCTCGGCCGAAGCGACGATGCAATCGATGTGTTGGTCCAACATTATTGGCGATCCTTGTGATGGCTTTAGCGGATGAGGATAGGGGCGTCGGGTCAGGCGCGACAGCGCGAACGTTGCATCGAACCCTGGCCGGTCCGCGCGGAGCGGGCCATCCTGGTGGAACGGGCGGAGCTGTCACGATAGCGTGAACCGGCCAGCCAGCGAGCACGTCAACGCCAGATTAACCCGCCGTTCAACGGATCCTCGCCAAAAAAAACGCGCGGCGACCGATACCCAATCGATGCATCGATTGATCCGTTACGCAAGATTTGTGGATGCGCGCCATCTCTCGCCGGAGAGTACACGCGGGGGACGAAAATCCCGCCTCCGCTGTAGTTCGGACCACCGCGAACGTCCTTAACGAGGCGTGTGGCCATCCCCTGCCGCGGCATGCCGCGGCAGGGGAGGCATGCCGCTAGCCCAGGCTGCCGGCCAGCAACGTGGTGACGCGCCGGGCGAAGGCGGTGGCGTCGGCCGGACGGTCACCTTCCTGGACGTGGGCGAGATCGAGCAGCGTCTCCGCCGCCTCGGCGATCAGCGCGGTATCGTCCAGTTTAGCTGACAGCGTTTCGATCAGCTTGTGCCGGGGATTGATCTCCAACACCGGTTTCGCCGGCATCATCGCCCGTCCGGCGCGGCGCATCAGCCGTTGCATCGCCAGATCCGGACCCATACCGTCGGACGACAGCACCACCGCGCTATCGGTCAGCCGAGCGGAGGCTCGGACATCGGCGACCCGATCGCCCAGCGCGGTCTTCATCGCGGCCAGCAGCGGCGAAATATCCGGCTGATCCTCATCGGCCGTCAGATCCTTGGCTGATTGAGTCACGCTGCGCAGCGTCTTGCCCTCGAAACTATCCAGCCGTTCCGGCCAGAACGAGTCGATCGAGTCCGCCATCAGCAGCACTTCGATGCCCTTTGCCCGGAAACCCTCAAGCTGCGGCGATGTCTTCATGGCCGCCACGTTGTCGCCGGTCAGGTAGTAGATCGTGTCCTGCCCATCTTTCATGCGCGAAACGTAATCGGGCAGCGAGGTCCAGCCATCCTGCGTGGACGAATGGAAGCGCAGCAACGGCGCGATCTCGGCGCGATGGTCGTTATCCTCCCAGACGCCTTCCTTCAGGATCGCACCAAAATTCTCCCAGAACTTCTTGTAGTCGTCCTCGTCCTTGCCGCGCGATTTCAATTCGGCCAACATACGGCCGATCAGCGCCTTGCGAATACGCGCGAGAACCGGAGTCGTTTGCAGCATCTCCCGCGAAACGTTCAGCGGCAGGTCCTCGGTATCGACGACACCGCTGACGAAACGCAGCCAATGCGGCAGCAGATCGGCTTTGTCGGTGATAAACATGCGCCGGACATGCAGCCTGACATGCGCATCGCGGTCGTTCTCGACCACATCGAACGGCTTCATGCCGGGGATGAACAACAGACAAAAATATTCCAGCGTGCCTTCGACCCGCCAATGCAGCGTGGACCAGGGCTCGTCGAAGTAGTGGCCGAGATGGCGGTAGAATTCCTTGTAGGACTGCTCGCCCGTGTCCGCCTTCGCCTTGCGCCACAGCGCGGTCCCCTCGTTCGCCGGCTGGTCCTTGCCATCCTGGAACACGGTGATCGGCAGGGTGATATGATCGGCCCATTTGCGGATCACCGTCTCCAGCCGGATCGGCTCCAGATATTCCGACGCATCCGCCTTCATGTGCAGAACGATGTCGGTGCCGGGCTGCTCGCGCGTCGCCGGGGCCAGGGTAAACTGGCCGGCGCCCTCGGACGCCCAGGTGAACGCTTCGTCACTGCCAGCCTTGCGGGACGTGACCTCGACGCGATCCGCCACCATGAACGCCGAGTAAAACCCAACCCCGAACTGCCCGATCAGGCTCGGGCGGTCCTCCGGCTTGGCACTGGCTAGGTTTTGCGCGAACGCGCGCGTGCCAGACCGGGCGATGGTGCCCAGATTGTCGATCAGTTCCTGCCGGGTCATGCCGATCCCGTCGTCGGTGATCAGCAGCGTGCTGGCTTCCTTATCCGGCACGATCCGGATTTTGGCGTCGGCGGGCGGCGCCAGGGTCTGGTCAGTCAGCGCCTCAAACCGGCGACGATCTACCGCATCCGCCGCATTCGCCACCAATTCCCGCAGAAAAATCTCCCGCTCAGAATAGAGCGAGTGAACCACCAGATCGAGCAGGCGGCCGACCTCGGCGCCAAATGTGTGTTGTTCCAAAACAGCGTCGTTCATATGCGATCTCCTTGCGCCCCGGCCATATGCGGTCGGTTGCGGCCATTTTCAATGCGCGGACGCATCTTGGTTGCATCGCGCGTGATCGTCTTAGTGGGCTTTGGCGTCAAACGGGAGTCAGCAGCCGGTTTCGGGCGCGTTGGCGCGGAAGGGAAGCCTTTCATCGCGTGCGGCCGGTGGATAGATTGCGCCCGCACACCGATACGGAGAACGACACGCATGGGTCCGCGCCGAACCGCGCTACTGCTGATGTTGGCGACAGGGCAGGCGTGCGCGCAGCCGGCGGCCGTCGTTCCGCCGGTCGCGCCCGCTGGCAGCGACGCCCCCGCCGTTATGCGCATCCTCGTGCCGCCACCGCTTCAGTGGGACAATGCGATGCTGACGTCTCGGCCGGCATTGCAGCAGACCGCATCCGATTTTGCCAATCTGACGGGTGGCCTCGCGTTCGGGATGTCGGCGCCATCAGTGAATGCGCTGCTCCCCAATCCCTATCCCGGCCTGGGATGGAACGGGCTGTCGCTGGCGAATGAATACCCCGGCGAGGTGCGCTATTTCGGCATCCCGATCTCCGCCGCCGGGACGTTGCGGATGGGCCTGACCGCCTGTGCGGGGGGCGGCAGCTACATCGTGTTTCTGTTCAGTGACCGCGGCCTGTTTCGGTTGTCGTATCGCCTGATCGCGGACAAGAGCTGCCCGGACACCAATCCGGCCGCGCGCGAGATCTTCGAACGCTATGTGCCGATCGGCCAGACCGTCGCTTTGAGCGTGCGGTATCGTTCGGGCAAGACCGAGGTAGTCGATGTTACCGATTCCGCCGCCGGCTATTTGATTCCTCCGCGCTGGCGTCAGGGGATCAACTGATGCGACAGGGTTTGAGGCGAGCGCTTTCGGTCCTGGCGGTGTTTGGCTGTTTGCCGCCGGGCGGTTCGATCCATGCTGGTCCGCTGCCGTTCGCGGTGGAGCTGTTCGTGCCTCCGGTGATCGCTGACAGTCAGGCGCCGGTCGTCTGCACTGTCACCTATTTGATTGCCGATACGGCCAATAACGATCTTTTCGCGGCCCGTATGCGCATCGCCGGGACCGAGGCCGATACCGCGGTGAACAATTACCTGCCGTGCCCTGCGGTGCTGCCGTTCCGGGTGGCCACACAGGCACTCGGTGTGTGCGCAAGCCGCGGCGATCTGAAATCCTGCCTGTTCGCCGATATGGGCCGGGGCTTCGATCGGGAATCGGGGATTGGCAACACGTCGGAGGCGGCGTCGCGGTGTTCGTCCGACGCGTTCTCCGATATCGCCGCCGCATGCTGGACGTCGGGAAAACTCTCAGTCTGCGACGTTGCCTGTGGACACTCACCGGAAGAGGCGCTCGCGCGCGCGCAGGATCGCTGCCAGGAGAAGCAGCAACGATCGTGTCCGGTCACGGCGACGGTGCCGGTGTCTGGTCCCTGATCGCCTGGAGGAGCGCATTGCCCACCAGGATTGAATGGGCGATCTGCGCGGTTTCGTTTAAATGATCCTGGGTGTCGAAGAAGGCGTCTCGCGGATAACGGCTGCGGTTTGCCAGCTCCAGGAAACCGGCGCCGTTAGCGAGATAGAGGGTTCGGATGGCGTCCAGACCGATGATCGGTGAATCGGCGAACCCGGTCGGCAGACCGCCGATCACGAGGATATCGTGGGCGCCGGCCCAACGGATAAAGCCCGCGACCAGAATCGAACCGTACCCGGCGTCGATCTGTGTGGCCGTGGGATGAAAGGGCGTCATCGCCGCCAACGCGGTGAGATTGCGGGCCGCCAATGCGGCGGTATGTCCGGTGTGGTCGCCCCACCGGTTGGTTCCACCGGTCGCCTCATCGCGGGGGTCGCGAAATCCTTCTGCCTCCAGGCCGGTTTCAATCAGACTCATGATCGCGTCGCGCGGGCCGGAGGCGAACAGTGCGGCGATTTGCCGCCGCGGTGGCAGGGTTCGTAAGGTGATCCGGTCATGGCGCAGCATGATGGCGGCATCGGGGCCCAAGTCGGAAGCGGAATGCCCGCGTGTGTATTGCGCTTCCTCAAGTGGCAGATAGACGATGTCGCCGGGCCGAAGAAGCGGTTTCCAGCGCGCGAACAGATAGTCCAGGCCGACGCCGACAGCGACTCCGGCGTTGATGCAGGGACGGCCTATGATCGGTCTGATGGTTTCGCAGCGGTGGGAATAAGGTCCGTTCGATCCGGCCAGGATGACCAGTTTGGGTTGGTCGATGGTTTGGCCCAGGCGAAGTGTCGCGTCGATGTGCCCGCGCAGCGCGCCCAAAGTCAGGGGGCGGTCGAGGAGGCAGGCGAACGACACTATATAGATAAGGAGTGACAAGCCGCAGGCGAGCAGGATTCTGCGCATCAGAACCGGAAATACAGGAACGGTGCGACGTGCGGCGCGAAGAACAGCGCCTGCACCGAGAATGCAAAGCTGCCGGTCAGGGTCCAGTGGCGGGCGCGATCGGTCATGCGATGCACGTTCGGCAGCGTCAGCACGATCAGCCATCCCAGCAGCAGGCACGTTGAGACCTCGGGAAAGCTGAGAGTCCGGGCGTTCCCCAGGTATGGCATCACCGCAACTGGATTGGCGATGGCGGCGAGCGCCGGTATGGCGGCGACGATCATGCGGGGCAGGGCGACACCGTTGCCTCCGGTCATGCCGGACAGGATGGTCGTGGTCGCGGACAGGGACGCGGCGCGAAATGGAACCCAGGCGACAATGACCGCCAACAGGGTGATCGCGTGCGCGAGGGATTTTGGCATCGGTGGGAACATGCGCCGGTATTGGCTGTGGATTACCAGGAAGACGCCGTGCAGACCTCCCCAAACGACGAAGTTCCAGGCGGCTCCATGCCACAGCCCGGCGAGGAGCATTGTCGTCATGAGGTTCGCCATCTGGCGCAGGGTGCCGGTACGATTGCCGCCCAGCGGGATGTAGAGATAGTCGCGCAGGAACGCGCCCAGGGAGATGTGCCACCGCCGCCAGAACGCCGCGATGTCGGTGGCCTGGTAAGGACTGTCAAAGTTGAGCGGAAACCGCACATTCAACATGCGGGCGAGGCCCATGGCCATGTCGGAATAACCGGAAAAGTCGAAATAGATTTGTAGAGCATACGATAGCGTGGCGTACCATGCCTCGAAGAATGTTAGCTCCGCGCCATGGGCAGCCGCATTGAAGCCCGTGTCCGCGAACCCTCCGAACATGTCCGCCAGCACGAGTTTCTTGCCGAGACCGAGCAGGAAAATCAGAAGGCCATCGGCCAGATTGTGGATGTTCGGCTGGGCGACGTTGGCGGCACCCAATTGCGGCAGAATGTCGGATGGCCGAACGATGGGACCCGCGATGAGATGCGGGAAGAACGTCACGAAGGCGGCATAGTGAAGCAAGCGCGTCTGGTGGTGTGGATTTGCCCATTCGTCATGGGCGCGCTTGGCCACCTGGGCGTCAGGATAAGGCATCAAGTGGTGAGGATTTACCTCTCCGTCATGGCCGGGCTTGGCCC
>CAIZFE010000027.1 GCA_903932145.1 uncultured Rhodopila sp.
ACGATCTCCGCATCCCCGGGCCCGAGGAACTCGACGCAGAGGTACGCCGCCGTCCGTTCGGCCGCAGCATTCTCTCGATCTGCATGGACCTCGCGGTTATTCCGGGTTTCTGCACCGGCCCCTTCTGGAATCAGATATTCGACACGTTGAATAATTACGGCGGTAGTTTCACGACGCTGTTTAAGTTCCGGGAACACCGCGAGACATCGTTTCAGAAAGAGCGGGACAAGAAGCCTGACACCTGGAGCTTTGCCTGGAGGCATCCGCCACCGGATATAGTCCGCCAGGTACTGGGCTACATGATCGGCGAGCCGCCAACGCTGGACCCGTTCGATCCATTATTGGCCACCGCTCCTCCCTGACTATCATCCTCCCCGACCTGCGTCGCACCCTCGGGATTCCGGGGGCGCATGCGCGCGCCCCGGAGCATCATCGGGATCGCGCGCGACAGCGGTGATGGGCAGACCGTTTCGCGGTTCGCGGTTTCACACGATTGCCCTGGCATGCATGCCCTTCTCTTCGTGGCCCTCTGATATCCTCGCTCTGTCTCCGTGATGACTCTTTCCTCGTATTCCAGCCCGTGCGTCCCGGCCCCGGAACGCCGCGGCGATACCGCTTGCCCTGGTGGCAGGGAAACCAGGAGAAATTCATCGTGGATTCGGAACACGGATATCAAAGGTCCACGGAGGGAGTCTGTTGGCTGCCGTCTGGTCGCTGTGGTCGTTGTCATCGGTCGGCTTGTCCCAACAGAATTCACGCCTCGGCAGCATGAATAACCGGAGGCGAGAGTCGGCCTGTCGGCCGCCGGTATTAATCTCCGGCGTGACGGAGCGACGGGTCCGGCGTCTCCGCCATCCGTTTGTCGCCCAGGAACGCCACCAGCACGATGGTGGACACCAGCGCTCCCATGGCGATGGACAGCAGACCGATGGTGAAGCTGCCGGTCGCGTCGCGGATAGCGCCCATCATGTAAGGACCGACGAAGCCGCCGAGGTTTCCAACGGCATTGATCATCGCGATCCCTCCGGCGGCGGCGGTGCCGGACAGCATGGCGGTTGGCAGCGCCCAGAACGGCGGTGCGATCGACGACTGTCCCATCTGGGCCAGGATGATCGCGACCATCATCACCACCGGATCGTTGAGGAAGACGCAGACGGCGAGGCCGGCGAAATTCAGGAAACAGGCGGCGGCGGTATGGTAGCGGCGCTCACCGGTGCGATCCGAGTGAAGCCCCCACAGCACCATCGCGACGGCGGCCGCCGCGAATGGCAGGGCACTGATCACGCCGTTCCAACCGACACCAACGCCGAAGCGGCTGACGATCTGCGGCAGGAACAGCACCAGGCCGTAGCCGGTCATGTTCTGACCGAAATACACCAGTGTCAGCAGCCAGACGCGCGGATGTTTAAAGGTCTCGCTCAACGCGTAGTGACGGACGGCTTCTTTTTGCTGCCTTTCCGCTGCCAGGCGTTGGATCAGCCAGTCTCGTTGTTCGGGCTTCAGCCAGTGCGCGTGTTCGGGTCCGTCGGTCAGCGCGAACATCACGACGACGCCCAGGATCAGGGCGGGCACCGCCTCCAGGATGAACAGCCATTGCCAGTCCTGCAAGCCGCCCCATGATCCCAATCGCAGGATCTGGCTGGAGATCAGCGAGCCGGTGACGATGGAGATCGGGATCGCGGTCATGAAGATGCCGATGACCCGCGACCGGTAGGCCGCCGGGAACCACCAGGTCAGATACAGGATGATGCCCGGATAGAAGCCGGCTTCGGCGAGACCCAGCACGAAGCGGATGCCGAGGAAGGACCAGGTTCCGGTGATGAAGGCGGTCAGGCCCGAAATCACGCCCCAGGTGAGCAGGATACGCCCGATCCAACGCCGCGCGCCGACCTTCGCCAGGATCAGGTTGCTGGGGATTTCGAACAGGAAATAGCCGAAGAAGAAGATGCCGCCACCGATGCCGAACACCGCGGGCGAAAAATCCAGCGCCTTGTTCATGCTCAGCGCGGCGAAACCGACGTTGACCCGGTCGAGGTAGGCGGCAAAGTAGCCGGCCATCAGGAGAGGAACCAAGCGCCAGACGACCCGGCGCATGGTCTCGGTTTCCAGCGGATCGACGGGATATGCGCCGGCGGAAGGCGCCACGTTTAATGCCATGAACCACTCTCCCGGGGGATTGTCATTCTTGTAGCCGGTCATCCTGGACCGGGGCTTAAACGTGGCGGTTGGCTATCGGTTTTCCGGGAATTGCATCAATTCGAAAATTATCAGGCGAGACGTTCCGTGTTGGCGGCGACCGTCGCCTGGATCGGCGCCATCGCGGCTTCCTGCACGCCCAGCGCCAGAATGCCCATGGCGAAGAAATTGGTTGTCGCGCGGTTGAACCAGTCGAGCGCGAACTGGCCCTGGGCCTCGGCCATCTTCACCGGGGACCCGCAGGTCACCATGGCCATCGCCGCGCTGGCCGCAGTCATCATTTCGTCTGAGGCAAGGCGGGCGATCTTCCATCCGGCCTGGTTGGTTTCCGCCATCGCGATATTGCCGGCGGCGGAGAACGCCTCCATCTTTTCCGGCATCATGCGGCCGAATTCCGCGTGGTCGGCGCCCATCGGGTCGAATGCGGCGGCCATACCGAGGGCCACCCGCTTGGCGATGATCTGTCCGGCCGCCATGGCAAGGTCATTGCTGCTGCCGGCATTGCGCGTTGCCGCATCCATCACGCCATTAAAAGTGGACATTGGTTCGTTCCTTGGTGCTGCGTGGACGTCACGCTTGCCTTATGTTGCAGTGCAGCATGACAATTGCAAGAGAATTCGATGTCCTGGCGCGCGGCGGATTTTATAACCGGCTGAACCGTCGCCTCAACCGAACCGCCGCCGCGGGGACCGCCACAAGCACCAGCAGCAACCAAACCGCCACGGCCGACGCCGTCGGCCAGTCGCGGTTGGCGAAGAACTCCTCCCACAGCACTTTGCCAATCAACTGCGCCTGCGGGCCGCCCAGCAGTGCGGGGATCACGTACTCTCCGATCGCCGGAACGAACACCAGCGCCGCCCCTGCCGCCACACCGGGCAGTGACAGCGGCAGGGTCACCCGGCAGAACACGCGCCATGGCGAGGCGCCCAGATCGGCCGCGGCTTCCATCAGGGCCGGGTCAAGCCGCGACAATCGCGCGTACAGCGGCAAGACCATGAACGGCAGGTAAGTATAGACAATACCGATATACATCGCCGTGTCGGTGTACAGCAGCCGGGAGACACCCAGCATCCGCACGATCAATCCGTCGTCCGCCAGCAGCCCGATCCAGGCGTTGATCCGCATCAGGAAGCCGGTCCAGAACGGCAGCATCACCGCCAGCAGCAACGGGTTCTGCCATCGCACGGCGGCGCGGGAGATCGCCAGCGCCATCGGAAAGCCCATCGCCAGGCAAATCAGCGTGGACACGCCCGCAACCCGTATGCTTCGGACCAGCGCATCGCGGTACAGCGGGTCGCTCGCCACCAGCCAAAGATTGTCGAAGGTAAAACCGATGCTGTACGGCGGCACGCCATCCGCCGGCACGGCGAACGCGATCAGCACGACGATCGCCAGCGGCGCCGCCAACAGCAGAAGCAGCCACACCACCGGAAGCGCCAGGACCAGCCTCATGCCGGCAGCAGCATACAGGCCTCGGGTTGCCAACCGACCCGCACCGCGGAGCCGGGCGCGATCGACGCGGAACCCAGCCCATCCGCCAGGGGTCGTTTGACCCGCAGGATGGTTCCGTCGGCCAACCGCACTGACACCGAAAGGACGTCTCCGGCGTAGCTGCTGTCCGTCACCAACCCATCGACCGCATTCGGCAATGGTTCGCCGCCAATCCGCAATCGTTCAGCCCGCAGCGCCAGCAGCGCCGGCCCGTTCGGAAACGGCCGGGCGGTGCGGACGACGATACCCAGCGCGGGCAAGGCCACGGCGGTGCCATCGACGATACAGGGCAGAATATTCGCCGCCCCCAGGAATTCCGCAACGAAACGATTGGCCGGCCGTTCATACAGGTCGGCCGGCGTTCCGACCTGCGCCATGCGGCCGTCGCGCATCACGCCGATCCGGTCGGCCATCTCCAGGGCCTCTTCCTGATCGTGCGTGACCAGAACGAAGCTCACGCCCAACGATCGCCTCATCCGCACCAGTTCGGCGCGCGTATCACGTCGGAGACTTTGGTCCAGCGCCGACAGCGGTTCGTCCAGCAGCAACAGCCGCGGGTTCGGCGCCAGGCTGCGTGCCAGCGCGACCCGCTGCTGTTGGCCGCCGGACAGGTGGGCCGGCCGGCGGCTGCCGAAGCCGTCCAGGCGAACCAGCGCCAACATCGCCTCGACGCGCTGACGGGTTGCGGCGCGCGACATTCCCTGCTGGCGCAGACCGAACCCGACGTTTGCCGAGACGGACAAATGTGGGAACAACGCGTAGGCCTGAAACATTGTGTTGACCGGCCGGCGATGCGGCGGCAGTGCCGACAGGTCGGTGTCATCCAAAACGATCCGTCCGGCATCCGGTCGCACGAAACCGCCGATCGCCCGCAGTAATGTTGTCTTGCCCGACCCGGAACCGCCGAGCAAAACGAATAATTCGTCGCGATTGACGGCCAGATCCAGATGATCGAGGGCGGTCGTTGCCCCATAGCGGATGGTCAAACCCGCGATGTTCAACAGGCTTGTCATCGCCGGCAGCCTCTCCGGCCCGCGAACGGTTGCCACCAGCTCATGCCCCACCTTTCCGTCAGAATTCGCCTCACCACGACCAGCACCGATCATTCCGTGTTTTGCGGCCCGCGCATACCTACGGTAGGAATACACCGGCCCCGAAACGGCGAAACCGCGAAATGACACAAAGTACACCGATGGACGCACCCGATCCGCACACCATCAGGGCAACTGTTCAGGCGCAACGCGGCGCGATGGAGACGCTGTTCGCCCAATTGCGCCAGGACGGCTTGGATGAGCCCGGCGTCTCCCGCGATCCCTATGGCGCCGGCGAACAACGGGCGCATGCAACGGTAACCCAAGCCGCCGAGGCACTGGGGCTGGAGATCGGCCACGACGATGCCGCCAACCTGTATTTGACCTTGCCGGGCCGCGATCGCTCCGCGCCCGTGCTGGTCATCGGCTCGCATCTGGATTCGGTACCGCATGGCGGCAACTTCGATGGTGCGGCCGGCGTGCTGGCCGGACTGGCGGTGGTGGCGTCGTTCAGACGCCTCGGTCTGACGCCGGATCGCGACATCGTCGTGATGGGCATCCGGGCGGAGGAAAGCGTCTGGTTCCAGGTGTCGTATATCGGCAGCCGGGGCAGCCTGGGCACCCTGCCCGAGGGGGCGCTGGACGTGCCCCGCGTCGATACCGGGCGCACGCTGGCTGACCATATTGCCGCGTGCGGCGGCAACCCGGACGCGCTGCGGGCGGGCAGCCGGCATTTCGATCCGGCCCGCATTCACGCCTATCTGGAACTGCACATCGAGCAGGCGCCAAACCTGGTGGAGGCCGGACGTTCGGTGGCGATCTGCACCGGCATCCCCGGTAATATCCGCTATCCCGACGCCCGGATCGAGGGACGGCACGACCATGTCGGCCTACCGCGCCGCTTTCGGCACGATGCCGCGATGGCGGGGGCGGAGTTCGCCATGGCGATGGAGTCGCTGTGGGTGGAACATGAGGGCCGCGGCATTCCGATGGCCTGTACGTTCGGCCGCTTCCACACCGACCCGGCGGCACACGGCCTGACGATCGTGCCAGGTGCCTTTCATTTCAGCCTGGATGTGCGCGCGTATGACGAGGCGGTGTTGACGGAACTTGAGGCGTCGATCGGGCGGATCATCAACGGCATTGAACAACGCCGGGCGGTCAGGTTCCACCCGGGGCCGACCGCCCGGGCGGCGCCCGGGCGGGTCGATGTGGCCATAAAGGCAGGACTGGAGGCAGCCGCGCAACGGCAAGGCATTTCGGTATTGCAAATAGGCAGTCCGGCGTCGCACGATGCGGCGGCGTTTGGTGCCGCTGGTGTGCCTATGGGAATGGTTTTCGTCCGCAACACGAACGGCAGCCATAATCCGGATGAAATGATGGAGATCGACGATTTTCTGGATGGGGTTGCGGTTATGACAGAGTGGGTTTGCAGCGCCACCGGTCCAGTTTGTTACCTCGCGAAGCCAGTGATTGCATGACTGAACCGACACCTGACAGACAATTGGGCGCAATCGGCTCCGGCCGGTTTGTACGCTGGCTGGTGCCCGTTCTGTATGTGGTCTGCGCGCTCACATTCGTCGATGATCTCAGAAACGACAACACACTGGCGTATGGCATCCTCTATACGCCTCTGATTGCGACCTCCGTCTTCCACAAAGGCCGCTCCGGCGTGTGGGTGCTGGCCGCAATCGCCTGTGTTATGGTCATCATCGGAGCGTTTTTCCCGGTGGTTAACCCGGACCTGCCGGACCTGATCGGCAACCGCATGCTGTCGGTCATCGCGATCCTGGCCACGGCCGCTTTTGTCAGGCATGCGCGCAGCAATCAGGACCGCCTCGCGGCCGAAACCCGGCGCGCGGAAGCGGCGGAGACCATGGCGACGCAAATCCTGACCAATCTCAGTCAGGACATCCGCACCCCGATGCATACGCTGCTCGGTATGATGACCTTGACGATGGCAAACAGCGCCCCGGAGCAACGCATGGCACTGGGGCAGGTCCGCGCTGACGGCAGGCACCTGCTGGCGAAGATCGACAACCTGATCGACCTGACCCAGATGCACGAGCAGACCTTGCAGATCCAGGCAGTGGATGTGGCGACCATCGCCCGCGATGCCGCGGCGTTTGCCGGTGCGACCGCCCGGGAGCGTCAGGTCACCGTGGTTATCAACGACGCGCACGAAACCCGGGCCGTTGGGGATTGCCGAGCGATGCGGCGCATCCTCGATAATTTGCTGGCCAATGCGGTTCGATTTACGCCGCCGGGAGGAACCGTGTCGGTGGCGGTGAACCGTGATGCCAGCACGGTGACCGCATCGGTCAGCGATACGGGCCGGGGCCTGCCGCCCGGGATGTCGGAGTCCTTGCAGGAGGACGGCCTGGAAACCGAAGCCAGCCCATTCCAGGCGACCGGCGGGATGGGTTTGGCGTTGAGCCGTCGGCTGGCACGGGCGATGAACGGGCAATTGACCGCGAGAAACCAGCCGGGTTCGGGTGCGACCGTCATCCTGTCACTGCCGGCGGTTTAGCGGAGACGCGGACGGCCCTTATCCGTTCGACGCTGCCTGGAAGGCGCGCAGCCCATCCTCGATAACGGATCGCGGCAGATCCCGGGTGATAAAGACGATGCGGCTGGTGCGCGGGTCGCCCTCGGGCCAAGCGGTCAGTTTGGCCGGCTTGTGGATCAGGTGCCGCACGGCGTGGATCGCGATCGGCCGGTCCTGGCCTTTCAGGTTCAGGATGCCCTTAACCCGCAGAAGATTGTCGCCGCGGGAGGCGACCAGCATCTCCAGCCACATCGATAGTCCCGGCCAATCCAACGGATCGCTCAACGTGACGCAGAAGGCACTGATCCGGGCGTCGTGGCGGTTGGGATCGTGATGATGGTGGTGGCCGGTTTCGAATGCCGCCGCGTTCAGCCAGCCCGCGACATCGGGATTTTTCGACGCCGGATCGAACAGGCCGGCGTGCAGGATAAAAGCCGGATCAACCTTGCCGAACGCCACCCGGGCGATCGGCGCGCCGGGATTGAGGGCGTGCAACCTGGCACCGAGAGGTTCCGGATCGGCAAGGTCCGCCTTGCTGATGATGATCCGGTCGGCCACCGCGACCTGACGGACGGCTTCTTCCTGCGTGTCCAGATGCGCCGCGCCGTTGACCGCATCGACGACGGTGACGATGCCGTCCAACCGGTAGGCGGAGGCGGCGACCGGGTCGGTCATCAGCGTTGCCAGGATCGGCACCGGGTCGGCGAGGCCGGTGGTCTCGATCACGACCCGACCAATGTCGCCTCGGCGGGCACGCGGCAGCATCTCGCGCAGGACACGGGCCAGATCGCCCCGGACGGTGCAGCACAGGCATCCGGAGTTCAGCAGGACGGTGGTGTCGTCCAGTGTCTCGACCAGCAGGTGATCAAGGCCGATCTCACCGAACTCGTTAACCAGCACGGCGGTGTTGGCGAGTGCCGGCTGTTGCAGAAGGTGGTTCAGCAGCGTGGTCTTGCCGGCGCCCAGGAAGCCGGTCAGCACCGTGACCGGGGTGGTTTCAGCCATGGCCGTAGAGCTTTTCGGGGGATATTTCTGGCGCCGCGATCTCGATCAGTGCGCCGTCCCGCGCAGCGCGGAAGAAGCAGTTGCGGCGGCCGGTGTGGCAGGCGACGCCGTCCTGGTGAACCAGCAGCAGCAGGGTATCGCCGTCGCAATCGATCCGCAGATCCTTCAGGTGCTGGGTCTGACCGGAGCTTTCGCCCTTGCGCCACAGTTTGCCGCGGCTGCGGCTGAAGTAGCAGACGCGGCCGGTGGCCAAGGTTTCCGTCACGGAGTCCGCGTTCATCCATGCCATCATCAGCACCTCGCCGGTGTCGTGCTGTTGCGCGATGGCGGCGACGAGGCCGTTGGCGTCGAAGCGGATGGCTTCCAGGATGGGGTTTGTGGGGGCGGGATTCGCCCAGGGTTTCGCGATGTCGTTCATAAATGATATCTAGGCATCAGGCGTGCCCGCCGCCAAGGAGTGGCTTATGGGGTTTTCCCCCCGAACCGAGACATTGCTGACCCGCGCCTCCGATATCTGCGAAGGACGCGGCGCCAGGCTGACCGATTTGCGGCGTCAGGTGCTGGGGCTGATCCTCGACCGCGACTCGCCGACGGGGGCGTATGATTTGCTGGACCAACTCCGCAGCACGCGGCATGGCGCCGCCCCGCCGACGGTGTATCGGGCATTGGAATTCCTGCAGGAACAGGGGTTGGTGCATAAGCTGGAGCGGCTGTCGGCGTTTGTCGGCTGCATCGCCGAGGAGGATCACGACCACGCCGCGCAGTTCTTCATCTGCCGATCCTGCGGCAAGGTGGCGGAGCTGGAGGACCACGAGCTGGCTCACGCTCTGGCGGATGCGGCGAAGCGGCTGGGGTTCAAGCTGGGCAAGACGACGATTGAGGCTGAAGGGCAGTGCGCGGCCTGTGCGGGCGCCTGATGGAATAAATCTATCTATGGTTACATTTCAGTTGATCCGATAGAAATTGGGCCTCGGGTCCGTTTCACAGAGGATCAGGCTTTGACTCCGCGATTGCAGCCCGTCCTGATGAAGCCCTTGCGGCGGTTTGGCCCTGCCACAGGACTTGAATTTGCCTAAAGATTGGTGCCTTATACGTTACCATCGTGGCCGTGCTGGCGTTTGTTGAGTATCTGGATAGCCAGGGTCGCAGCCCATTCGCACGATGGCTGGATGGTTTGGGGACGCCGGCCGCGTTAAAAGTCAGAACAGCTCTCGCGCGATTGGAGGCAGGCAACATCCGCGCTTAAAAGCGTTGGTGGCGGCGTCCACGAGGTACGGATCGACTTTGGACCTGGCTACCGTGTCTATCTCGGCATTGATGGCCCCACCTGGTTATCCTGCTCGGCGGTAGCGCCAAAACCAGGCAGAGCATGGCCATCGCGGATGCCCGAGATCGATGGAACGACTACCGGCGCCGGCGATCGACCCCGGCAGACGGAAAAAAATGGTCCACCGGGCTCGGTTCGGTTGTCAGCCTTTACGAGTGCGCCGGTGAGCCGTCAGTCCCGCAAGCGCGGTCCCTAAAAGCAAAAAGGACGCTGGCTCGGGCACAGCTGTGGAACCGGCGCCGCTGACGGCAAATATCTGCTCGTTGCCGCTGGAGGTAATTTGGATCGCATCGATCGTTTTCGACACATCCGCGACGGGCAAGATGTAGTCGTGTTCGAACAAATTCAACGTATTCGAATACACGCCGCTCCACGATGAACCATCTTGTATGACGCCCACGTTCGCAAGTGCGACCGTCTCCCCGGATAGCGGCCCACCGGTCCAATCATTATCGCTACCTGTCACGGTGTAAGTGGAGCCGTCGGAAAAATCGAGTTTTGCCGAGAAGCTTCCCCCACCCTGGGACGATGTCAGGAAGGACAGCGAACTATAAGCCGCCGGCGCAACCAGTGCCAAGGTTCCATTGAAGCGGTAAGCGACGTTGTTCGCGGTGTAGGACTGGAATTGGAAGGTCACGTTGGCATTGCTGGCGCTGGTGAAATGGCCGCTGACCGGCAACCCTTGCGAGGTACCTGACGCGCCGTGCTCATAATAGACCCAGTTGGCACCGGCGTTGGTTGTTGTCCCGGCAGACGGACTGGTGGCGGTTGTTTCGGCGATCACATCCTGGTTCCACCCTGTCAAGGCAATCGGCAGTACACTCGCGTTGACATTGGTGGGCAGACACAATGCCAGACCGGCAGCCGTCACGGCTAATGCACAAATTTGTCTGAACATGCTCATCAGGCGACGCCTTCTACGATTATCGAGACCAAATACGCGAGCCATGGGCAATTTGGCAATAATTATGATATTGCGTACTCCGCCTTTTGACAGAGGGCCAACAGCTCCGTGCGCCGGGATGCGCGAGATTTCCCGATACAATCCGGCCATCGTTCGCGGCGGCGAAGGTGCAGGCTGACCGAGACGACCTTTGAGGTTGAGGGTTAGCGACACACTTTTGCGGGCACTAAATGACAAAAATCTATCTATAGTTGTATCGCCATCAACGACCCGATAGCGATTGGACCTTGGACCGTTTTATGGAGGCCGGACTGAGGATTCGTGCGACGGTTCAGGCAGCAGCAGCGTGGCCGCCTGATCGATCTTGGGGAGAGGTGACCTGGAAAATATACACGGCACGGTAAGTGGAGTTTCTGCCTGAACGCGGCGACGATCGCCGCCGACAGGCTACCACATGACCAACCGAACTTGCCGGAATCACCCTCACAATCCGCCCGTAGCGGTCAGTTCCTGCTCCACTACCATGCGCAATGGCGGCAGGTGAACCGTAACGGTTTGCCAAATTTCGCCTGAAGTCACCGCCTCATATTCGTGCCGGTAGATGTTTCCGGCGGCCGGCGTCGCGATGCCTCCGAGATGATCTCCAGACAACGCGTCACGGCGAGAATTGTCTTCCGGGTCATTCGCAAAGTCCGGGTAGGCCAAGCCCTCGATAAAGCTCTCTGACATCAGGACATAATGACGAATGTCCTGCAACCAGCGACGAATTTTCTCGCCGTCAGAAGGCATAGACGCAATCTGCCACCGCGACAGGCTTGATCCACGGCTTCAGCCCATCCCGATTGACCACATCGACCGGTCCCACGAACAGGTCCGCGATATCCAACTTCAGCTCGGCATAGCCCCAGACATCGACCCGGGCCTCGGGGTCGATCTCAATCATGATGTCGATATCGCTGTCCGGCCGAGCGTCGCCGCGCGCGCGGGAGCCGAACAACGCGGCATGCAGGACGCCGCGCGCTTTCAGCATCGCTTCGTTCTGTCGCAGGCAGGCGAGGATCTCATCGCGGTCCATGACGCGGTTTATACCACAGAATTCGCATCGGCGTAGCGCCCGGGAAAGCGACGGAAACACTGCCGCCAGGAGTAACGCCTCCAATTACGGCCACACAAGCCCAACACCGGCCGCCTGGATTTGATCTTCGCCCGTCCTGTGCCAATCTATCCGCAACCAGCCGCCGACAAGGAAACCCGCGATGACCCTGATCGCATCCGCCGAAACCGCCCGCGCCAACCGCCGCCGAGGCTCCGCCGCCGACGGCGTGACGTTCTGGCACACGCTGTATCTCGGAACGACGCGCTACAACATGGCACCCGGCACGCCCGATCCGGCGCCGGACGCGCTGTTTCCGATGGCGTTCCTGGTGGAGCAGGATCCCGGCAGCACCGCGAACTCGCATTACCATCAGCAGGACCAGTTTCAGCTCGTCGTCGGCGGCTATGGCACGCTGGGCCTGCATGAAATCCGCCCGACCACCGTTCATTTCACCGGCGCCCACACCGCGTATGGCCCGATCAAGGCCAGTCCTGACGAAGGCGTCTGGTATTTCACTTTGCGAAACGGCTTCGACCCCGGCGCGCGCTTCATGACGATGCCTGAAAATCGGGTCGCCTTGCGCTCCATCCCCGGCCGCCGCCACCGCGAGTCCGTCGCCGGCCCACTGGCAGCCCCCACCGCCCCCGCCGAGACGCTGCTCGGTCCCGACCCCGACGGCATGACCGCCTGGCGCTACAGCCTGTTGCCGGGTGAAACCGTGTCCGGCCCCGATCCCGCCGACGGGCGCGGCCAATATTGGGTCGTAACAAACGGCGCCCTGTCCCGGAACGGCGAAGTCCTGCCGAAGCTGTCCTGTGCGTTTGTTTTCCCGGATGACGAACCGTTCCAGGCCACCGCTGGTGCCGACCCGGTCGAAGTGATCGCCATGCAGTTCCCCCGGCACGGCAATACACATTGAGTCCAAGGAGCCGCCGGGCATGACCGTGCTGTACGAACTCGCGACCCTGTCATGCTCGTTACTGACCTTTCCACAGGTATCGGACGGCGTGCGCGCCTTCGTCAGCACGCCCGATGCCAAGGGCGAACTGCTGGGTTGCTGGCGCACCGACATCGGCACGCTCGGCCGCATGCTGGTTCTGCGCGGGTTTCAGACGCCGGAGGATTTAACGGCCGAACGCAGGCGCGCCCTGTTCAGTGCCAACCCGTTCAACGCCGGCAGCCATATCAGCGCGCTGGAGATGGACAGCTACGCACCGTTTCCATTCCTGCCACCAATCAAAACCGGCGCGTATGGCAAGGTGTATGAGTTCCGCACTTACAAATTAAAGCCGGGTGGGCTGCCGTCGACACTCGCCGGCTGGGAAGCCGCCATGCCGGCGCGGGAACCGATGTCGCATCTGGTGATCAACATGTATGCGCTCGACGGCGCGCCGCGCATCACGCACATCTGGCCTTACGCTGGAGCCGACGAACGTTTCGCCATTCGAGCTAAATCCTATGCGGACGGCATCTGGCCACCCAAGGGAGGGCCGGAACAGATTCTGGAAGCGACATCGACGATCGCTCTGCCGGAGTCATATTCGCCACTGTGCTGAAGGTGCGGAGCGTGTCATGACGCCACCGCTTCGTTGAGCGAAGCCCTCTTTGCGGGATTTATCCTGGGGCAAGCCTCGCCCCGAGACAGCACCTAGGCGGCATGCAGCAGGCCGGCTCTAACAAAAATTTTCCTGACAATCGCCCCCACAACTTGTTCGCGCGCAAACTTAATTCTGATGACGTTGCCTTCACTGGCAACAACGGTGAAGGCAATCGGCTCCGCCACACCCTCGACCAGAAGCCGCCCCTTCCCCTCGCCGAGCATGCTGAAATCACCACCGACCCGCGCGCCGCCCTCCGACAGGTTCAAAAGACGTCCTGGCAACATCGTGCCATTCGGCGTTTCCACCCGACAGGGCAAATCGGGCTCAAGCCGCACCGACTCCCGCCGATTGACATCGCTGGTGGACTCCCGAACGGTTCTGACCAGGGCGGCCTTCAGGTCGGCAACCGCCACGCCCACGGTGCGGGCGTTCTCGCGAACCTGACGCGCGCGATCACCGCCTTGTCCGGCATCGGCCGACACCTCAGCGTTGCGCGTCTCCATCTCCCCGATGGCCGTGGCTGTTTGGGCGACACCGCGAGCGATCTCGGCTGTTGCCGCACCCTGCTGCTCGATCGCCGCAGCGATCACGCCCGATATTCCGCTGATTTCCTGGATCGTGGCTTCGATCTGGGTGACTGCGTTAACCACGCCATCCGTGGCGTTGCGGACCTCGGCGATCTGGCGTCCGATCTCCTCAGTGGACCGTGCTGTCTGATTGGCAAGCTGTTTTACTTCCGATGCGACCACGGCAAAGCCCTTGCCGGCCTCCCCGGCGCGCGCGGCCTCTATGGTTGCGTTCAGCGCCAAAAGATTGGTCTGTTCCGCAATTTTGCTGATCATGCTTGCCACCGCGCCGATCCGTTCGACCGTCTCGGTCAAAGTGTGAATGGTCATCCGCGTCTTGTTGCCTGCGGTAACCGCGCGGGTGACGGCATCCGTTGAATGATGAACCTCGCGCCCGATTTCCCGGATAGAGGCAGACAATTGTTCGGCGGCACTGGCAATGGTCTGGGAATTGGCGGACGCCACCGACGCCGCGTCGCTCGCCTGCTTCGCGGAACGTCCGGCCCGTTCGGCCGAGTCTAACATTTCATCAGCGGCGGCGGTTGTGGCATCGTTACGTTTGCCGATTTCCAGCATGGCCAAACCGGCGGTGTCTTCAATCGTCTGGGCCATTTCGACCAAGGCGGCCTTTTTCTCTTGCTCGGCTAGCCGCTGCTCGCGGATTCGATCGGCGGTCAGCGCCCGGTTCTCAACGGCTTGAGCACGGAAGATTTCCAGTGCCGCGGCAATGCGGCCGATCTCGTCCGTTTGGCCGCGCGCCGGTATAGTGATGTCGAGATTGCCGTCGGCAACCTGGTGGATGGCGACCGTCAGGCACCGCAGCGGGCCGGTGATGCCGCGCAGCACCAGCAGGACGGCGATGATCAAAACGACCACGATGCCGCTTGCCGTCATGACCGGCACAAGGGTCGCCATCGTGGCCTGAAATCGGTCGAGTTCGGTTGCAACCCGGTCAACATCGGCGGCATTGCGCTTCGCCAGTGCCTCGACGGCACGATTGACGGCTTCCCGGTTCGCGCGGGCGGCGTCGTTGTTTCCCAACTTGTCGGCGGCGGCGGCGCCTTGCGTGCGGCCTGCATCCACGATCGTGTTGCGCAAGGCAATAAATTGATGAACGGCAGCCGAACATTGATCGAACAGGCCGCGTCCTTCACCGGAAACAAGGTCTGACCAGTGCGTCATGCGCCCGTCAATCCGCTTCAGATTCTCCAGCAGCGGTTTGGAGAATTTTTCAACCTCCTCATTATCCTTCGCCGCGTAGATGCCACGCGAATCCATGACAACGGCGTTTATCAGTCCGTTGACCTGCTCACCGAGGATCGCACGCTCCGACGCAGTCTGCATCTCAGCGACTTTTTCATTGTAAATTCTGGTCGAGTACAGCCCTGACCAGCCAACCATGACGGCGGTTAAGGCCAGCAGGCCCATGACGCTGAATATTCTCGTTGCGACGCTTGTATTCGCTAACGCGCGGAGCAAGGGCATGTTCACCGTATCCTATCGTGTCGATACTGAATTTTTGATCAACTCCGGGAGACCCCGCTTCGGCGACAACGTGCTTTGATTCATCCGCGAATATCCCGAAACGAAGCTGATCTTTGATTCGATATAAGAGAGTTTCCCAAAAAGCCGGGCCGCTCCCGGCCGGGGGCGGAATTTGCGGCATGAGCGGGGTTGATCGTTCGCCTGTTCACTCGATTAATGCCAGTCCGGGCGGCAAAACCCCGGGGACCAGGTAGAATCGCATAAGGCCATAGCTGCCGATGGCTCCGTTCGGCGCCCGGAGCCTAAGGGCGTTTTGAGTCGGGGCGGAGCGGTGTGCCGCCCCAAACCAGCATGGTGGGACTGTCCATCGCCCAGGCGATCGATATAAGTTTCAACTATGTCCAAAGAAATCCGCCTCAACGCCTTCGACATGAACTGCATCGGCCACCAGTCGCCCGGACTGTGGACGCATCCGGACGACCGAGCCGACAGCTATAACACGCTGGAATACTGGACCGACCTGGCACGCACCTTGGAGCGAGGCAAATTCGACGCGCTGTTCCTGGCCGACGTGCTGGGGATTTACGACATCTACAAAGGCTCCGGCCGCACCGCGCTGGAACATGCCGTGCAGGTCCCGGTCAACGACCCGCTGATGGTCATCCCGCCCATGGCGATGGTGACCGAACATCTAGGGTTCGGGGTGACCTGCGCGCTGTCGTACGAACTGCCGTACCCGTTCGCCCGGCGCATGAGCACGCTGGATCACCTCACCAAAGGCCGCATCGGCTGGAACATCGTCACCGGCTACCTCGACAGCGCCGCCCGCGGCATGGGCATGGCGCAGCAAGTGGCGCACGACGACCGCTACGACGTGGCCGAGGACTACATGCAGGCGACCTACAAGCTTTGGGAGGGAAGCTGGGAGGATGGTGCCGTGCTGCGCGACCGCAAAGGCCGCCGCTTCGCCGATCCCGACAAGATCCACCGCATCCTGCATGAAGGTCCACACTTCAAAGTCGATGCGATCCATCTGTGCGAACCCTCGCCGCAACGCACGCCGGTGCTGTTCCAGGCCGGCGCCTCCAAGCGCGGCCGGGATTTTGCGGCTCGCCATGCCGAGTGCGTATTCATCAACGGCCCGTCGAAGAAGGTCATTGGCAACATCGTCGCCGACCTGCGCCGCCGCACCGCCGAAGCCGGGCGCGATCCGCGTGATCTGGTGATCTTCACCATGATGACAGTCATCACCGACACCACGTCCAAGGGCGCCCGCGACAAATACCAGGACTATCTTGGCTATGTGTCGGAGGAAGGCGCCCTGGCGCTGATGTCCGGTTGGACCGGCGTGGATTTCGGCGCCATGGGCCCGGACGAGGTGCTGCGGTTCGATGCCAACGCCAACGCCCAGACCTCGGCGCTGGAGGCGTTCACCATCTCCGACCCCGGGCGCGAATGGACCGTGCGTGAAATCGCCCGCCACGCGGCCTTAGGTGGACGAGGACCGGTGATCATCGGTTCGGCGGAAGAGGTGGCCGAGGAAATGCGCGCGTGGGTTGAGGAAACCGACGTGGACGGCTTCAATGTGGCCTACGCGCTGACACCGGGCACGTTCGCCGACATCGCCGATCTGGTGGTGCCGGAACTGCAAACGCGCGGGCTGTTCAAGCACGACTACGCGCCCGGCACGTTCCGGGAAAAGCTGTTTGGGCGCGGCCCTCGGCTGGAAGCCACGCATCCGGCCGCGGCTGTCAGGTGGCCGGCATGATCCGCTGGATCGCGGCCTTCCTGCTGCTGGCCGCCCCGGTGCGAGCCGCCGATCTGGTGGTTCTGAGTGCGGGCGCGATCCATTCCGTGGCCCTGGCGATGGCACCAGGCTTCGAGGCGAGCACCGGCAACAAGCTGGATCTCCGCAATGACACCGTGGGCGGTCTGGTGAAGCGTATCTCCGGCGGCGAAACATTCGACGTGGTGCTGATGTCGCCGGCCGGGCTGGATCAACTGGCGCGGTCCGGAAAAATCGTCGCCGGGTCGGGCATCAAGCTGGCCAAAGTCGGGGTGGGAGTCGGCGTCAGGACCGGATCGCCGGCCCCCGACATCAGTTCGGTCTCCGCTTTCAAAGCCGCCATGCTCGGTGCCCGCTCCGTGGCCTATATCGATCCGGCGTCGGGCGGGTCCAGCGGCATCTATCTGGCCAAACTGTTCCAGACGCTGGGTATCGCCGATGCTATGCGGCCAAAATCGGTGCTGGTGAACGGCGGCTTGGCGGCGAAGACGTTGCTGGATGGCCGGGCGGACCTTGCCGTCCAGCAGATCAGTGAGATCGTCGCTGTCCCAGGGGTGACACTGGTTGGGCCGTTGCCGGCCGAGATTCAGTTGGAAACCGTCTATGCAGGCGCGATCGCGACCGGCTCGGCCGCCCCCGCCGCAGCCGAAGCGTTCCTGACGCTGATGAACGGCCCAGCCGCGCGGGCGGTCCTGACGCAAAAGGGTTTGTCCGCGCCGTGAGAGTCGGGCTTGCCCTCGGGCGGGTGGAACGCATACAGATTGGCGTCGTGACCCGGAACGCGCCCGGGCTTGGCGGTTGCAACGAACGGATGACACGATGACATCGATGCCGAAAATCCTGCTGGCCGCCGTGTGTGCCGGGACCGTGGTTTTCGCGGCGCAAAGCCGAGCGGACGACAATGGTAATAATGATAATATTAAGTTCGATGCACCGGGCTTCACGATCAAGAAGCCGACGAAAGGCGCGCCTGATGTAAAGGCGCAGCCGCTGGCATGGCCTCGGTTGGACCCCGGCGCGGTGCTGTGCCGGTCCGAGGACGATCTGAACCGGCTTGGACTGCGCCGATCCGGTGAGACGGTGGACGGGCCGGTCGATTGCCAGATCATTCGCGCGGCGACCGGGATCGTGATCGTGCGGCGCAAGGGTCCGGGCAAGACTGAGGTCACGACGGGCGATGCGAAGGGTTCATCTTCGGGTTGGACGGACGCATGGTTGCCGGAGAAGGCGCCGGCGACGCGCTAAGTGGGGGCGTCAGTCCTCGCTCAGCCCCAACGCCAGATTCGCCACGCCAATCGGGTCTTCAAGCGCCGCCAAACGTGCGCCAGCCAGCCACGCGAAGCGTTCCATCAGCGCTTTGCGCCGGGCCGGGGCGAGGCGGACGGACAGAGGTTCCCGGATCATATCCGCCTCCCGCCCGGCACAGATGATCAGGCCGGTTTCAACCGGCAGGATGTCGCGCGGGAAGTCGGCATCGACGGCGAAGAAGAACTGATCGCAGAATGGCTGGTATTCTGTCCATTTGTTGTCGGTCAGATAATCGCGCAGGCCGGACTTGACTTCGATACAAACAAATCCGCCGCCCGGCTGTAGCGCCAGGATGTCGGCTCGGCGGCCGTTCACCAGCCGCACCTCATGCAAAGGCGCCCAACCGAGCCGTAGGCATAAACGGGAGGTGGCAAGGCGAACGAGGCTGGTGCGTTCGGGAAAGCCGATGCCATCCATCACGTCCGCAATTTATCGATCGCCTGAGCCAGTTTCACGTCGTTGTCGGTCAGGCCGCCGGCATCGTGGGTCGTCAGCTCGATCTGGACTTTGTTCCAGACGTTCGACCATTCTGGATGGTGGTTTTGTTTCTCCGCCAACAGTGCGACTCGGGTCATGAAACCCCATGCCTGATTGAAATTTTTGAACTTAAAGTCGCGGGGGATCGCGTCGCGTTCGGGCGTTTTTGTCCAGTCGGGCAACGTCGTTGCCAATGTCGCGCGTTCGGTATCGTCCAGAAGCTTTGCCATATCAGCCCCCTGTTTCGGTTAAACGCTGCATGTCCACCAGCGCCTCCGCGAATTCGGTCATGAAATCCGCGACGACCTGCCGGCAGGTTGGGATACTATCCACCAAACCGACGCCTTGGCCGACAAAATAGCTGACCAGTTCACGGGCGTTTGCGTTTCCGGCCTCGGCGGCACGGTTGACGCGGTCCATCGCCGGTTCGCTGATCAGGCCCTGTAGCGGCATCGGCAGGGTGCCGGGGCTGTTCGGCCCCTCCCACGCATCGGTCCAGCCGGAGCGTAGCTGTCGCGCCGGTTTGCCGGTGCGGCCGCGCGAGCGCACCGTGTCGCGGGACCGCGCGGCGACCATTTTGTCGCGGAAGACGGGGGAGGTCTCGGCTTCCGTGGTCGCCAGCCAGACCGACCCGGTCCAGACGCCCGCCGCGCCCATCGCCATGCAGCCCGCCATTTGGCGGCCGGTCATGATGCCTCCCGCTGCCAGCACCGGGACTTTGCCCTGGACGGCGCGCAGGACTTCGGGAACCAGGACCATGGTGGAAACCTCGCCGCAGTGGCCGCCCGCCTCACCGCCCTGGGCGACGATGATATCGACGCCGGCCGCGACCTGCCGGACGGCATGTTCCCGGGCGCCAACCAGGGCGGCACACGGGATGCCATGCTGGCGGGCGCGTTCGAGCATTGAGGCGGGCGGCAGTCCGAGCGCGTTGGCAATCAGGCGGATCGGGTGGCGGAAGGCGACGTCCATCAGTTTGTCACCGGTGTCGAACTGGTAGGGCACCGGCCGGTTGGGGTCCTCGCGCGGGTGGGCGCCGTGCGTCGGATCGACGTCGTGGCGGCGTAGCAGATCATGAACGAACGCTCGGTGGCCGGCCGGGATTTGGTTGGCCAGGTCGCCCAGCGTGGCACCGGTTTCGGTGCGGATCGTCAGGTTTTCCGGCACCAGCAAATCGACGCCGTACGGGCCGCCATCCACATGCGCGTCAATCCAGGCGAGTTCCGTCTCCAGTTGTTCGGGTGTGGTGCCGGCGGCGCCGAACACGCCGAAGCCGCCCGACCGGCTGACCGAGGCGACGACATCGCGGCAATGGCTGAACGCCAGCAGCGGAAAGTCGATGCCGAGCATGCGGCAGAGTTTGGTGTCCATGGGGTGGCGGCCTAGGGCTTCATTACGGTTTTGTGATTGACGAAGTCCAGCGTGTAGGCGCGGGTGATGTCCATGCCTTTGGGATACAACCCCTCCTCCTGCGTCGCCTCATAGAAGGCGGCCCAACGGGCGGCGGTCATCGCGCCCAGGCCAAGCTCGACCGCATCGCTGGAATCGACGATGCCGTTGGCCTTCATGGACTGGCGGCCGTACCGCAGCAGGGCATCCGACATTTCGGGGTTGTCATGCTTGATCATGGCATCTCCCGCGGCCGGATCGCCGTACAGGTACGATGCCCAGCCTTCGAGTGATGCATCGACGAAACGTTTCACCAAGTCGGGGTTGGTCGCGATCATCTTGTCCGAGGTGGCGATCAGGTTGGTGTAACCGGCGAAGCCCGCATCCGCCACCAGCAGCACCACCGGGTCAAAGCCGCCAGCCTGTTTGATGGAGTATGGTTCAGACCCGAGGAATCCCTGCTGCACCGAGGTTTTATCAGACAGGAACGGCGCCAGATTGAACGTGTACGGCCGGATCTGACTGTCGGAGTAGCCGAATTTGGCCTTCAGGAAGTTCCACCAGCCGACTCGCGTATCACCGCTGATCATGATCGGCTTGCCCTTCAGGGCCGCGAAACTGTCGTTGCCCTGGCCCGGATGGGCGATCAGCACCGACGGGTCTTTCTGAAAGATCGCTGCGACAGTGCGAAACGGAATGTTCTCCTTGACGAAATTCATCGCCAGGAACGAGTTCGATGTCAGATTGAAATCCAGCCGCCCACCGAGCAGGAGTTGCGTGTGATTCACCTGCGGGCCGCCCTGGTAGATCGTCACGTCCAGCCCGTGTTTGGCATAAATGCCGGTGGCCACGGCCTGATAAAAGCCGCCGTATTCCGCCTCGGCCTTCCAGTCCAGACCGAACCGGATCGGATCGGCCGCCAGCGCGGCGAAAGTCAGTGCGAACTGGGCCAGTAGCAGTGCGGCGATACGGCGCATGGGTGTCTCTTTCGGACGCGTGAGGATTTCCAGTATGGCGGTTGGCCGGATCAGGGCAAGGGCGGCGCACGCACGCCGAAGAGGTAGAAATTGTCGTCGTCCCGTGGCGTTCCGCTGACCGGCCGCATCGGCACGTCCGACCAGGTGATGGCCGCCCGGGTTTGTTCGGCGAACGCCGCGAAGAAGGCAAGATTGTCCACACCCTCAAACCGTGCCTGGTAGCCGAGCAGGAGTTTGTGGCAGCAGTCGCGGGTCATGATGGCTTGAATGCGGTCTCTTAGTGAGATCGGCATCTCGCTCATTGCCCAGGTGGAAATGGCGGAGACGTTGGTGAAATTGCCGGCGTCCAGCAGGGCGGTGAGCTGATCCAGATCGGAGCACAGGTGCACGCCGGAGTCCGTTCCGATGCCGTGCAATCCCAGGTAAAACCGTTGCAGTGCCAGTGAATGCGGCAGATCGAAGATGATGTAGGTGCCGCGAAAGCCGCGTTCGTGGATCATCCGGCACATCGATCCGAAGCCGCCGCCGAACTCGATCACGCAATCGGCGTCGTGGAAGTCCAGTCCTGTCGTTGCTTCGAAGCTGAACAGATGAAAGGCGTTTTCGATTGCCTTGGCGTTGGTCGAGGGCATCAGCGGAAACGGCGGCGGGTGCCCCAGCGCGTAGCGATGCCGCAGCAACGGCGCCCAGGTGGACTGCCAGGCCGGCGACCGGCGCAGTTGCCACCAGAGCGCGATGGTGGCGAAGGTGGTGCCGTAGAACATGTTGGTGCGGATGGGCGCCCAGCGGATGAAGCGCATCGAGTCGCCGGTGTTGGCAAGACGCTCCAAGCCTTCCGCGATCGCGAGCCACCATTCCGATATGTTCAGGTTCGCGGCGGTCGTCCGCAGCGCGGTGAGTTCGGCAGACAGACCAGCCGCCAGCGCCCGCTGATCGTCGGTTGTGCGATTGGGCCTGAGATCCATAACGGCGGCGATGACGTTTTCGACATGACCGAACAGGTATCTGGAGGTCAGCATTATTTTCCGAACGTTTTGATTGCCGCGGTTCGTTAGCAGCGTGGCGCAACAATTAGCAAGGCAAAGCCGCTATGGAAGACCGTTGCCGCGGGAGCGGATGGAAAAGCGCACACCAACCGTTAAAGATGCCGGGCGCTCAGGTGTCAGGCATGCACCTTGGCGGTCAACGCGATGCCAAGCGCCTTCATCACGGCAATCGTGGTCTTCAGCGTCGGATTGCCGGTCTCACTGAACGACCGGTAAAGCTGCTCCCGCGACAGGCCGGTTTGGCTGGCGATCCGGGTCATACCCTTGGCACGCGCCACGACCCCAAGCGCATGCGCGATATACCCCACGTCCTCCGTTTCGAACGCTTCCGCCATAAAGGTCGCAATCGCCACGTCCGAGATCAGGTCTTCAGCCGGATCATAGGTCGTGAGTTTGACCATCATTTATTCACTCCATTCGTCCATCAGCCGCTTTGATATCGTTCGCCTGGCTCCCGTTGTCCCCGCCACAGAGCAGGATCACCACCGTGTTCCCCCGCTTGTGAAAATAGATACGAAAGCCGCGACCGTCGTGGATCCAGCAATTCGCTGATCCCCTCTCCTACCGGAGCGACATCGCCCGCATGGCCATAGGCGAGACGGTCAAGGCGCGAGGCGATCAGCGCCCGTGCTCGCTCATCTTTGAGTGTTGCTCGCCACTTGCGAAAGACCTCCGCCGGCTTCAGTTCGAGCACGGGGAAATGTAGTTTATTGACGACATAACGTCAAGAACGACGACATAACGTCAAGAACATTTAGCTCGAAATCGTCCAACCCGCTTCGGCGCCTCGCGTTTAAGCCGACATCTTGATCGGCGGGTCGATATCCACCGGCAGCGGGCACACATAGGGCGTCTTGCCCACCCTCGCCTGATGATCGGCCTTCGCGCGAGCCAGTAAAGTCTCGTCGCGGATCACGTCCAGCGCGGTGCCGGCCATGACTTTCGCCACATGCACGAGGCCCTTATGCGCGGCGCCCATCTTGCCCTGCGCGGTCAACTGCCAGGAATGGCCGGGGGTGCCGATCGCATAGGTCGCGCCCCGCGCCTGCACGGTCGGCACCACCCAACTGACGTCGCCAACGTCGGTGGAGCCGACGCCGCCGTTCGGTTTCGCGTCGGCCGGAATGATCTCATCGCACAACACGGTCCCGGGCTTCACCGGGATGCCGGCGCGGCGGTAGGACGCCTCGATATCCTCGTCGGACAGAGTAGCCTGGAACGCGCGAGCGGCGATGCGGTCGGCTTCGTCGAACGGCGGCGGACCGATACGGTCCAGGTTGTCCTGCATCGCGCGTTCCAGCGGCGTGTTGGCCAGCAGGTTGGACACGGCGCTGACGACCTGCGTGGACACGCGGGTTTCGGTCATCAGCGCGGCGCCCTCGGCGATCTTGCGCACCCGGGCGATCAGGCTCGACAGTTCCGGCAGCGTCGTCGCTCGGATCAAATACCGCACTTTCGCGAACGCTTGCACGACGTTCGGCGCCACGCCACCGGCATCCAGAATGGCGGAGTGAACGCGCGCGTCGGACGGCATGTGCTCGCGCATGTAGTTCACGCCGACACTCATCAGTTCCACCGCGTCCAGCGCGCTGCGGCCCAGATGCGGCGACGCGGCGGCATGCGATGCCCGGCCATGAAACGAAAAATCGATCCGCGTGTTGGCCAGCGAATTCGCCGGGTTGACGCCGGAGAACGACGACGGGTGCCAGGAAATCGCGACATCGACGTCGCTGAACACGCCGGCGCGCGCCATGAAGCCTTTCGCGGCGCCGCCTTCCTCGGCCGGGCAACCGTAGTAGCGAACGCGGCCCTTGATGCCGTTCGCGTCCAGGTAGTCCTTCACCGCCGTCGCCGCCAACATCGATGCGGAACCGAGCATGTTGTGGCCGCAACCGTGGCCAAAACCGGCGCCCGGGAGGGGCTGTTGCTCGGCGACACCCGCCGCCTGCGACAGACCCGGCAGCGCGTCGTATTCGCCGAGGATGGCGATGACCGGACCGTCCTCGCCCGCCTCGCCCATCACCGCGGTTGGAATGCCGGCGACGTCGCGGGTGATGCGGAATCCCTTGGCTTCCAGCATCGCGGTATGTTCGGCACAGGAACGGAATTCAGCATAGCAGAGTTCGGGGATCTCCCACACGCGATCGGATAGCGCGATGAAATCGTCCTGGTGGGCGTCAACGTGGCGCCAGATGTCTTCAGAGTTGCGCATGGGACGGAGACTCCTGAGTGTGGCGGAAGCAATTTTCCAAATGGTCGTCCACCATGCCGGTGGCCTGCATGAACGCGTAGCATATGGTGGAACCGACAAAACGAAAGCCGGCTTTCTTCAGTGCCTTGCTCATGGCGTCGGAGACAGGTGTGGTGGCCGGCACGTCAGAGCGCTCGATGCGAGGAATGCGGGTCGGTGTGTGGTTGACGAACGACCACAGATAGCGGTCCAGACTGCCGTGTTTAGCGATGGCTTGCAGCGCGGCGGCGGCGTTGTCGCGGACGGAGAAGATCTTCAGGCGGTTGCGGATCAGAGGCGAGTCCGTCAGCAGTTTTTCCAGTTCGGCGTCGGTCATGGCGGCGACGCGTTCGATATCGAAGCCGTGGTAGGCGGCGCGGTATCCGTCTCGGCGGATCAGGACGGTGCGCCAGGACAGGCCGGCCTGGGCGCCCTCCAACGTCAGCAGTTCGAACAGGGCGCGGTCGTCGTGGTGCGGCACGCCCCATTCGGTGTCGTGGTAGGTTTTCATCAATGCGTCGGCGGTCTCTGCCCAATGGCAGCGAGTGACGGTCATTGCCGGGCCCTCAAGGCCGCGACGCCCAGATGGGTCTGGCGCGCAAGCCGAGGGCCGCGCGCGATGTTCAGGGTGGCATCCAGGTCGGCCAGAATTTCGGCCGCCGCCGGAACCGCGATCGCGCGCAGCCGCGACACCATGTCGATCGCCAGCACGCGCAATCCCACCAGCGTCGCATCGCCCGTCCGGAACCGGCCGGTATCCAGGGCTGCCACCACCGACGCCGCCCCGGCCTCATACACCGCGGCGAGGGCGACGATCGCGCCCAGGTCGTCGGTCTGTTCCAGTGTCGCGCCCGCGAACAACCCGATCGCGTAGCGCAGTGCGCCCAGGGTGGCGAAGGTGCCAACCGCGTCCTCGATATCGCGGAACGGCAGCGCCATGCGGTCGTAGGCCGAACCGGGATCCCCGAGCATGGCGGTCTCCGGAACGAGGCATCCTTGGAGGGTCAGCAGACAGTGTTTGGACGGCCGCAAGGCATGGAAATCGGGCATGTCTGCCATCGTCAGGCCCGCCGTGTCGCGGGGCACGATGAAGGCGCTGTAGCGTTTGCGGCCGGCGTCCTCGGCGGTGATGGCGAAGACGATGATCGCGTCGGCGGAGGGGCCGTTGGTGACCCACGCCTTCTGGCCGGTGATGCGAAAACCGGCGTCCGTTGGTTCGGCCCGCGTGGTCAGCAGCTTCGGGTGCGCGCCGACGTTCGGTTCGGAGATCGCGACCGAGAGCGCTCTGCCGGACCATTCGGCGCGTTGGGCGTCGGTGCCGAAAGACAGGAAGTGGCGGAACACGAGGTGCCGGCCGCCCTGCACGCTGGCCATGCCGAGCAGGCCGGTTTGCTGGACCAACTCGGCTTTCAGGCGAGCGATTGAGGTGTAGTTGGCGGCAGGGTCCACGCTCGGCAACGGATCAGGGCCGGTCATAGACGACCACCCCCTCAAGAACCGCGGCGCGAGACAGCGTCCCGGCGATTTGGGCATTCCGCTGGAACACAAACTCTCGCACCGGGATCACGTCGGCTGGTTCGCGATAGTTTTTTCATCATTCGTAGCCGGCCTTCAGGGTGACCTTTTCGGCCGGGGTGTCGTCATCGACGATGACCAAAAGATCGATATCGCTATCAGGTCCGGCCTCGCCCCGGGCGACGGAACCGAACACGATGACCCGGCGCGGGTTGAAGTATGCCACCACGGGGTCGAGCAGCGCTGAGGGGACCAGCGGGTTATGATCGGTTGGGGGGCTGTCTAACATGGTCGCGGCCCGCCCCGGTCAGGCTGAATTGTTTGGATCATCGGGTGGTCGTCCAGAGATTGACGCGTTTTGGTGCGGAGACTGTGGCACGGCCGGACGAACCCGAACAGCGGGCTTGTCAAAGTGTCTCCCTGGACTGCCCCGGTCCAAACACGCGCAGCACCTCGACATCACCGGCGGTTGCATTGAGGCCCGTGTCCGGACGGACGATATAGACGATACGGTATCCCTCGGAGGTGAATTCGCGACGGCCCGGATGGTCACCCAATGCGAACAGACAGGGATGGTTGGCAAGCGCGTTGATATCGGCCCGTATATGGAGCGCCCTACGGCGGGCACGCGGCCCTGATCCCGGTTGAGATAGCCACCTGAACGCCATCTCAAGGTCACGCACGGCCGCCGGAGCGTAGCCGACACGCCTGGGCAAACGAACTTACGCGCGCCGCTTTGGCGCCTGTGGCATTGGCAGGGGATTTGCCGTACCGAGGCTATCGATCCACTCATTCACTTCGGATGAGGGTATCAGCAGACCAGCCTCAATCTCGGCCTCCGCCTCGGCGATCATCCGGGCTTCCCACGCGAGATCTCGCACTTCCAATGGGTCGGGTTGGGTTATTCCATCCATGGGCCACTGCTCCTCTCGAACAAGTATAAGCCAATTGCCGCCCGAAAACCAGCGAAACCGCGCGAGAGGCGGGCGTGTCAGGCATCCGCCTGGCTGACGATCTGACACCGCCCAATCCCCGGCAGTGCCGAACAGGTTTGCCCCGGCCGCACCATTTCGCCTATCGTGCCGCAATGATACGTCTATCTAACAAATCCGCATGACCGCCGCCGCCGCGATCGAAACCTTCATCACCCGCTGGCAGGGCCAGGAGGGCGGGCAGGAACGCGCCAACTATGCGCTGTTCCTGTCGGAGTTATGCGACATTCTGGGCGTGGCTCGGCCGGCGCCGGCGCCGGCTGCCGCGACCACGGACGAGAACGATTACGTCTTCGAACGCGCCGTCAAACGCGAAACCGCCGATGGCGGCCAGGGGCTCGGGCGCATCGACCTGTACAAACGGAACTGCTTTGTTCTGGAAGCCAAGCAATCGCGCCAGTCCGGCGGGGCGAAACACCTCGACGTGCAGTATCTGCCGGGCATGGAACCGCCGGTGCGCGGTGTGCGCGAGGCCAGCCGGACCTGGGACGTGCTGATGCTGAACGCTCGCCGTCAGGCCGAGGGCTATGCGCGGGCACTGCCGGTGCATCATGGCTGGCCGCCGTTCATCCTGGTCTGCGACGTCGGGCATGTGATCGAGACCTATGCCGACTTCTCCGGCCAGGGGAAGAACTACGCGCAGTTCCCGGATCGCCAATCCTTCCGCATCTACCTGGAAGATTTGCGCCGCCCCGACATCCGCGCGCGGCTGGCGCAGATCTGGACCGACCCGGTGCATCTGGACCCGGCGCGCCATACCGCCCGAGTCACCCGAGCCATTTCGGAACGGCTGGCGGCGGTGTCGAAGGCGTTGGAGGACCAGGGACACGACGCCGAGGATGTGGCCATGTTCCTGATGCGCTGCCTGTTCACCATGTTCGCCTGCTCGCCGGGGATCGAACTGCTTCCCGAACACAGTTTTCGGGATTTGTTGCAACGGTGTGAGGCAGACCCATCCCGTTTTGTCCGTTGGGTTGGGCAATTGTGGGAGGCGATGGACCAAGGCGAGTTTGCATATGCGCTTGATGCCGATGTCCGCCGTTTCAACGGCGAATTCTTCAAGACCCGCACCGTCCTGCCGCTCGGCCGGGAGGAAATCGGCGAGTTGCGCGCCGCTGCTTCGGCTGATTGGAAGGATGTCGATCCCTCGATTTTTGGCACGCTGCTGGAACAGGCACTGGACAAAACCGAGCGGCGGCGGCTGGGCGCGCATTACACGCCGCAGGCCTATGTGGAACGGCTGGTCGTTGCGACAGTGATCGAACCGTTGCGGATCGATTGGGACACCGCGCTATCCACCGCCGAACGGCAGAAAGCCGCCGGGCGGGGGCCGGAGGCGGTGGCGACGGTGCGGGCGTTCCACGACAAGCTGTGCCAGACCCGCATCCTGGACCCGGCGTGCGGGACCGGGAATTTCCTGTACGTGTCGCTGGAGTTGCTGAAGCGCCTGGAGGGCGAGGTGCTGGAGGCGCTGGCTGCATTGGGCGGGCAGGAATCCTCCGCCCGGCAGCAGGCGTTGACGTGGCTGGCGGGTCACTCGGTGGACCCGCACCAGTTCCTGGGGCTGGAGATCAACCCGCGCGCGGCGGCGATCGCGGAGTTGGTGCTGTGGATTGGATATTTGCAGTGGCATTTTCGAATTCGAGGCGGGATGCCGGAGGAGCCAATCCTACAGGCGTTCAAGAATATCCGGGGCAAATTCGATGCTGTGCTGAAGGCCGATGTCAGTCTGGCGCGCGATGCATCCGGCGTTCCGGTGACCCGGCGCGGCCCGGATGGTTCGGATTTGGAGGTCTTTGTCTATGCGAACCCCGCGCGGCCCGAGTGGCCGCCGGCGGAGTTCATCGTCGGCAACCCGCCGTTTATCGGTAAGGGGGAACTCATACGAGAGGCTTTCGGCCAACAATACCTTGACGCTCTCTGGGCAGCACATCCGCTGATGAATGAAAGTGCCGATTTCGTCATGTATTGGTGGGATCACGCCGCCGACCTCCTCGTTCGGAAGGGCACATCGTTACGACGTTTTGGGTTCGTTACTACGAGTACGATAACCCAGATGTTCAATCGACGAGTAATTGAACGCCATTTGCACGCTCCCGAGCGGATTTCGTTGGTTATGGCAATGCCTGATCATCCTTGGACCAAAGCCAGCAAGGAGCAGCGGGAGTTCGCATAGCCATGACCGTTGGTGAAGCGGGAAAGTCATCGGGTATACTCAATGAGGTCATCCGAGAGACTAAATTGGATACCGATGAACCACTTATAACATTGAAATCTGCTGTGGGCGAGCTGAATCCGGATTTGACGGTCGGCGTTGACGTGACCTTGGCAACGGGCATCTTGGCGAATGCTGGGGTTGCATCAATGGGCCCTGCTCTTGGGGAACGCGGCTTCGTTATCGACACGACGAATGACGGGTTGTTCGCGCCAAGCCGAGAGAAGCAGCCTTGGTTGAGGAGACTCACGATCGGCAAGGACATAACGGAGCATCATCGGAATCGCCATGTCATTGATGTACGGGAATATCCAGATGAAAATGCACTACGCGATGCGTTACCGAAGGTGTACCAGCATCTAAAACAAACTGTTTATCCCCTACGGGCCACTAACAATGATCCGAAACTACGTGAATTTTGGTGGAGGTTCAGAAGATCTAACGATATTTATTTCTGAGCCGTAAAGGGACTCTACAGGTTCATCGCCACTGTAGAAACCATGAAACATCGGGTATTTGTTTATGTGGACGAACACGACATGCTCGAACACGGGGTTATCGGGTTCGGATTACCAGATGGGTGGTTATTCGGTATACTCTCAAGCCGCGTTCACGTTTGCTGGGCGCTGGCCAATGGCGGCAAACGTGGAGAAACGCCACGCTACAATAAGGACGTGTGCTTCGACCCGTTCCCCTTCCCCGCCGCCGACGACCTGCAGAAGCAACGCATCCGCGTCCCCGCCGAGAAACTCGACGCCCATCGCAAAAGTGTGCTCGCCGAACACCCGCACCTCACGCTGACCGGCCTCTACAACGTGCTGGAGAAACTGCGTGCCGGCACCGCGCCCGATGCCCTGAGCCCCGACGACCGGCGCATCTTCGACGACGGCCTGGTGCTGATCCTGAAAGAATACCACGACGAACTCGATACCGCCGTCGCCGCCGCCTATGGCTGGCCGGCTGATCTGAGCGACAACGACATCCTGGTGCGCCTCGTCGCGCTCAACCAGGAACGCGTCAAGGAGGAAGCCGCCGGACACATCCGCTGGCTCCGCCCTGACTATCAGGTCCCCCGCTTCGGCAGCCCGAAAGACAAACTGACGCTGGTCGGCGGCACGATGAACCAGACCGCCGTCGCCGAACCGGCCGGCCCGAAACCTGCGTTCCCCACCAGCGAACTCGAACAAACCGCCGCCGTCCTGTCGATGCTATCCCAGGCAGCCGGACCGCTCAGCGCCACGGACCTTGCCGTGCGGTTCAAGCAGGGCCGCCGCATCCTGCCGCAGGTAGAGGCCGTGCTGTCCGCCCTGATCCGCGTCGGCGGCCTGATCCACAGCCCCGACGGCGGCCGCAGCTTCCTGCCGCGCTGGGCGGCTTGATGGTGGGGCGGAGGACCGGGGCCACCCGGGGCCATCGCACGTCACCGCCAATACACCACCGGTTTGATATCGGGGCCGCGGAGAACAATTTGGAACCACAGATGCACACAGATAAAAAAGGGTTTTTTTGCCTTATCTGTGTGCATCTGTGTGCATCTGTGGTTCCATTTTCCTGTCTGGTTAGAGCTATCCCCAAGCGCGGCGCTCCGTGAATTCCGCATAAAATTACGCCCGTACGCGCCAACTTTCACCCGAGGACCCGGATCGGAACAGCAGCAACAGGCATTGACATATTTCCTATAATACTCTACCATTCCAGGCATGTAACCCCTTCGCCGGCGCAGCCCGCCATCGGACTTTCCCCGCCCCTGCATGACCAGCACACCAATACCGGACTAACCTGTGGCCGCCACCGTGGTGATGCGGGTGCGGGCGCGGCGGCTGAGGACGCGTGGACTCGGCGCGTGGCCAAGCGAATTGTGCTAAGGGGGGTTGATCTGGATGCCGGACGGCTGGAGGCAACTCGGCCCGCGGCGGCATCGGCGTCTTGTGTCGGCCAAAGAATTGAGGAGAAAATCTCGAAATTCGATACAAATTCTCATAGCATGGCTTTTGAGACCTGCTTGAGCGCATTGCCATGAAACCGGAGGGTCAGAGGATCGAGTCATACGGGTTTGCGCGCAGGTGTACCCGAAGTGATGACAGACTCGCGCTTGGCTGGCCGGGACCTGGCTGCAACCTGTCGCGAACGTCTCGGCGGATCGACCATGGCGATCCTGTCAATGGATGAACGGGATCGGACTGAAGCGGTTATTGTTCGGCGCCGCCTGACTCAGCGCCAGCCTTACGTTACCATGGCTGGCGGCCCGCATCGCTCCTGCGTTAGGCTGGCGGGGACCCGTGGAGGCAGGCATGAGCGACGTGGCGCGGCAGCGTCTGACCGTGGAAGCGTTCTACGAATGGGTGGCGGCCCGCGAGCAGAAATATGAGCTGGTGGATGGCGAACCCGTGATGATGGCGGGGGCCAACCGAAGGCATGACAGGATTGCAGGCAACGCCATCCGCGTCGTCGGCAACCATCTGCAAGGGCATCGGTGTCAGCCGTTCACAAGCGACACCTATGTGAAAATTCCGGCCGGCAATCGGCGGCAGGCAGATATGGGCGTTGATTGCGGTCCATTTGACGACTCGTCCCTGGAAGCCAGTGAACCGGCTTTCGTGCTCGAGATACTGTCGCCGACGACGCGCACGTTCGATCGCAACGACAAGCTTGAGGAATACAAGACCGTTCCGACACTCGAATACATCCTGTTGGTTGATCCGGACACTCCACAAGTCCGGCTTTACCGGCGCGACGATCACCGGAACTGGACGAGCGACAGGTTGGCCGGATTGGATGCCGAGGTGGACATGCCCCTGTTCGGCCTGCGATTACGTCTCAGCGATCTGTATTCCGGACTGGTGTTTCGCCCGCGCCCAACGCTGGTCGATCCACCCGATCATCAGGCGTCGCGGTTTTCAATCTAACGAGCACGGGGCCCGGACCGATGGACGCGCTGCTCAGTCCGCGCCCGGGCTGACGCCCACCCGTGACAGCGGCCCATTCGTGCGCTACGTGCAACCCTTTCGCGTGACACGCTCCGTAAGACACTGGGAACACCTGACCGCCATGGCCAGCAGCAACGACATCCGCGCCGCCTTCCGCGACTATTTCGTCCGCAACGGGCACACATCCGTGGCCAGCTCGCCGCTGGTGCCGCGCAACGATCCGACGTTGATGTTCACCAACGCGGGCATGGTGCAGTTCAAGAACGTGTTCACCGGCCAGGAGAAGCGCCCGTACGTGCGCGCCACCACCGCGCAGAAATGCGTCCGCGCCGGCGGCAAGCACAACGATCTGGACAATGTCGGCTACACCGCTCGGCATCATACCTTCTTCGAAATGCTGGGTAATTTCAGTTTCGGCGACTATTTTAAGGAACTCGCGATCCCCTACGCGTGGGAGCTGATCACGAAGGACTACGGCCTGCCGAAGGACAAGCTGTTGGTCACGGTCTACTCGGAAGACGAGGACGCCGCCGCGATCTGGAAGAAGGTCGCCGGCTTGTCCGACGACCGCATCATCCGCATCCCGACCTCCGACAACTTCTGGCGCATGGGCGACACCGGCCCGTGCGGCCCGTGCAGCGAAATCTTCTACGACCACGGCGACCACATCCCGGGCGGCCCGCCCGGCAGCCCGGACGAGGACGGCGACCGGTTCATCGAGATCTGGAACCTGGTGTTCATGCAGTTTGAGGAAGGGCCGCCCGGCACCCGCACGCCGCTGCCGAAGCCATCGATCGACACCGGCATGGGGCTGGAACGCCTCGCCGCGATCCTGCAGGGCAAGCACGACAACTACGACACCGACGTGTTCCGCGCCCTGATCCTGGCCAGCGCGGAGGCGACCGGACAGGACCCGGACGGTGAATTCAAGACCAGCCACCGGGTGATCGCCGACCACCTGCGCAGCACGTCCTTCCTGATGGCCGACGGCGTGCTGCCGTCGAACGAAGGCCGCGGCTACGTCCTGCGCCGCATCATGCGCCGCGCCATGCGCCATGCCACGATGATGGGCGCGAAGGACCCGGTGCTGCACCGGCTGGTGCCCGCGCTGATCCGCCAGATGGGTGCGGCGTATCCGGAACTCGGGCTGGCCGAGAGCCTGATCACGGAAACGCTGCTGCTGGAGGAAACCCGCTTCAAGACGCTGCTGGAACGCGGCCTGCACCTGCTGGCCGACGAAACCGGCCGTCTGGGTGAGGGTCAGGCCTTGCCCGGCCCCGTCGCGTTCCGTTTGTACGACACGTATGGCTTCCCGCTGGACCTGACTCAGGACGCGTTGCGCGAACAGGGCCGTAGCGTCGATCTGGCCGGGTTCGAGACCGCGATGCAGGAACAGCGCGTGCGCGCCCGCGCCGCCTGGGCCGGATCGGGCGATGCCGCGACCGAACGGGTGTGGTTCGAGATCAAGGAGAAGGCCGGCGCATCCGAATTCCTGGGTTATGCCACGGAATCGGCCGAGGGTTCGGTGTTGGCCTTGGTTTCCGGTGGCGTGTCCGTGGATGAAGCCGCCGCCGGGTCTGATGTCGCTGTCGTGCTGAACCAGACGCCGTTCTATGGCGAAAGCGGCGGTCAGGTCGGCGATACCGGCGTGATCTCCGGACCCGACGGGCTTGTCATCACCGTGACCGACACGCAGCGGAAACTGGGCGATCTGTTTGTGCATTTGGGCCGCGTCGAGTCCGGCGTCGCCCGCGTCGGGTTGCCCGTGGTTGCCGCCGTCGATCATGGCCGGCGCAGCGCCATCCGAGCGCATCATTCCGCGACGCATTTGTTGCATGAGGCGCTGCGGCGGAAGCTGGGCACGCATGTGCAGCAGAAGGGCAGCCTGAATGCTCCGGATCGGTTGCGCTTCGATGTGTCGCAGCCGCGCCCCATCACCGCCGACGAACTGCACTGGGCCGAGGCCGAGGTCAACGCTCGGATTCGCGAAAACTCCGAGGTGACGACACGGTTGATGACGCCGCAGGCGGCCGTGGAATTGGGCGCGATGGCGCTGTTCGGCGAGAAATACGGCGACGAGGTGCGCGTGGTCGCGATGGGCGAACCGGACGGCAACAAGCCGGCCTGGTCGATCGAATTGTGCGGCGGCACGCATGTGCGGCGGACCGGCGATATCGGGTATTTTCGAATCGTCAGCGAAAGCGCGGTCGCGGCCGGTGTGCGCCGGATTGAGGCGGTGACGGGTGCCTCGGCCGAGGCGCTGGTGGGGGAGATGCAAGGGCGGTTGAACGAGGTCGCCGGCGCGCTGCGCGCGGGTCCGTCCGAGGTGACGGATCGCATCGCCGCGCTGCTGGAGGACCGGCGGAAGTTGCAGGCCCAGGTTGGGGATTTGCAGAAGAAGCTGGCCACCGGCGGCGGGGCCGCGGCGGCCGAGGAGATCAACGGCGTGATGCTGACCGCTCGCAATCTGGGCGAGGTGCCGGCCAAGGACCTGAAGGGTCTGGCCGACGCGATCGGCCAGCAGCAAGGGTCTGGCGTGGTGGCGCTTGTATCGACGGCCGAGGGTAAGGCCTCGATCGTGGTGGCGGTGTCGGCGGACCTGACGGGACGCATCAGCGCGGTCGATCTGGTGCGGGCGGCGTCCGCGGCGGTCGGCGGCAAGGGCGGCGGCGGGCGGCCGGATCTGGCTCAGGCCGGCGGACCGGATGGGGAGAAGGCGGAAGAGGCGCTGGCGGCGGTGAGGGGGCTGCTTGTTGGATAATTCCAAATCGCCAAATCGTTCACTCCGGGCGGAGCTTCGGCGCCGCGATGAGATCGGCAAACCAATTACCAGTTCGATATCGTTTATATTTTGAATAGTTAACCATCGGCGTGAGGAATCCAATTTACTTTGGACCATCGACTTTGATCGAACCGTTTACCTGTTGTTAATACTGAATGGGTAAACGGTGTATCGATGAGACGCGCGGACCCAACGCCGTGACATCGCCACCACGAAGATCCTCGCACGAGACCTGGAGGTTTAGCCCGATCTCCCTCGAAACCCGCCCCTTCGACCCGGCGGCCTACCTCGACAGCGACGAGGCCCGCGCCGCCTACATGACCGAGGCACCTGAAACCAATGACCCCGCCTTTATCGCCGACGCACTCGGTGTGATCGCCCGAGCGCGGGGCCTGAACCGGGTGGCGCGGGAAGCCGGCCTGTCGGACGAGAGCCTGCATCAAACCCTCAGCCCCCAGGGCACCGCGGAGATGGGCAGAACGCTCCGGGTCATCCATGCACTCGGTTACCGTTTAACCGCCGAACCAGCCCGGTAATCGCGGTGATCGTTCGGCCCGCCCCCGCTCGCTTGCCCGAGCAATTCAATCTCCCGGTGCTGGCCTGACAAGTCGTTGATGCCGGGGCAACCAATCCCCTGAAATCCGTCTGGCCGTGCGTCGATGGCAGCATCTTCGCGCACCGACCATTCGTCATCTCGAAAAAAATCACCTCCGTTCATCGTTTGTTAAGGTTTGTCACCGACACTGCGGCAAACCACGAGGAATGCAGGTGTCGAGCCGCCAGTCACCCACCGACGCAGGCATCGCTTGATGACCGGCCCAGGATGCCACCCGCTCACCCCTTCCAGCGGGCCGGGGGCATGACGAACGACACCGCCCCGCCACCCGAACGTCCGCAACCGGAGCAAAGACCGCGCCGCGTTCAGCCGCGCATCACCGCGGCGCCAAAGCTCGGACAAATCTACTGGTGCGATTTCTGGCTCGACGCCCAATTGCCGGAGATGTGGAAAACCCGGCCGGTTGTCGTGCTGTCGTACAAGAACACACTGTATGGTCCGTGCCTCGTGGTGCCGCTCACGGCCGAACCGCAGGGCAACAGTCCCTGGCCTTTGAGGTCTCGGTCTCGATCGACGGGCGCAGAAATTGGGCGGTCTGCAATCATCTGTCCACAATCGCGCCCAGCCGATTATCGCCGGGCCAGCGGCAAATCATTCGGGTCCCCAACCTGGAGTTCAACGAAATCCTCAAGCGGGTCACGGCTTGGTTGCCTGGGCCATTCGATCTTGACAAATAGTGGGACCGATCAATGTATAAGCCACCGCGGCTCCGGCTTACCGGATGACCGTTTCCCGAAAGGGAATGACTTGCCAAGGGAGCCATTGGGCTCCCTTTTGTTATTGTGAACGTCGCTCGCGGCCCGCTTGCTGGTTCAAATAGGGATCGAGACTTGCGGGCCATAGTCATCCGCGGCGCGCGCCGGAGAACCTGCTTTCCGCCTGACCGCCGAATCAGTCCGGCGATGACACTGGTGCTCGCACAATGCCACCCCTTACACGATCAACCCAGCATCCCACGCCAGCCCCGCGTCCGGCATCGCGTTTCACATCGCGGCCGCCACCCCGTTGGCTTCCACCGCATGCCTCCGATGCTCGGCCTGGTGCCGTTTCGAGTTTTCCGCGATGCGCTTGGCCAGCTGACGTTTCTGATAGGCCTGCGACCACGTCAGTTTGCCATTGGCTTTGGGAATAGCCGGAGCCTGTTGTGGCGCGACAGCGATCGACGCCGGCGCCCGCGGCGGCACTGGTTCCGGGGGCAGTGCCGGGGCTTCCGCGTCCACCGGTTGGGCGCCAACACGGCGATCGCGCCGCAATTGATCGAGTTTCCGCTGCGACTTATGACACTCGCGGCTGATACTGACGGCACCGCTTCGCAGACGCAGGACCTTGTTCAGCGGCAGACCCGGATCGGCGGCATCGCTCAACGCCTCCAGCGTCTGCATCCGGAAACAGACGATTTCGGCGGCGAGGCTCAGTTCTTCCTCGGTCTCGGCATTATACGCGGTGAGGATGCTCAACGCGGCGTCACGCGCGGCGGCCTCGTTGTCCGCGGCGCCGAGGAACAGCCGGGCGAGCCGGCCAAGAATCGTGTCCAGGACGATCCGGGGCAGGCCGACGGGGAGTGACATGGTTGTGCCTCTGCATGTTCGATATTTGTTCGTTCGGACAATAGGCGAATTTTCCGGTTGAATGCAAGGAAAATTTACCCCCACGGCAACCACCGGAGGACCGCCGTTCGTTTGGCCGCATAGCAAACCCCTTTTGCAATCCCCCGGCACGGCCGTGGCCGCCCGACAGATCGATCGCCCGCGCCGGCGCCGCGACGCGGTGTCCGCAAATCGGGGCGGCGGGTGTGGGCGGCCCCGAACGGTCGTTCGAAGCAAAGCGGTCTATTGACGATTTGCCAGTTCAGGCCGGGCGAATTGAACGTCGCGGGCCGGCCCTATTGCTTGACTGCAATCACCTGAAACCGTAATTGTTGCAGGCGATGGTTTTTTGACCCTCGGAGGGAAATAGTGTCCGACTTGGCAATGACGGTGGCGTCGCTTCAGAAATATCGGCATGCCGGATCGCCCGGGCGATCGGGCATGATAGGTCCGGTCATCAGCCCGGCCCCGATCACTGCCGGGGTCCAACGATTCCTGTCCGCCGCGAGCCGGTCGTTACCGTCCTTGGCCGGGATCGTCGCCATTGGTGTGGGCGCGTTGGTGGCAGGCGCCTTTCCCGCCGGTGCAGCCGAAACGCCGCCATCCTGGTCGGGACCGATCAGCACCGCGGGCGTGCCTGTGACAGCCACCGCCGCCGCCTCGGCGGTCATGGCGCAAGGCGTCAGCGCGAATGAGATCCGTTTTGGTATCGTCGCACCGTTCTCGGGTCCCAATAAAGATTTCGGCCATCAAACCCAGGTGGGGATTGAAGCCGCTTTCAACACGGTGAACGCGGCCGGTGGAGTCTTCGGGCGGAAGTTGTCCCTGGTCACCGCGAATGACGGGTATGATCCGGCGAAAACCGCCGATGCCATGAAACAGTTGGACGAAACACAGCGCGTGTTCGGATGGGTCGGCAATTTCGGCACCGCTACCGCCGCGGTGTCGCTGCCATATGCACTGTCCCGCCGGATGCTGTTCTACGGGGCCTACTCGGGAGCCAACCTTCTGCGTCGCGACCCGCCGGATCGGTATGTCTTCAATTTCCGCGCCAGCTATGCCGAAGAGGCCTTCGCGGCGGTCCACTATCTGGTGAAATCGCGGCACTTGCAGCCTGAGCAGATCGCGGTCTTCGCGCAACATGACGCGTTTGGCGATCAGGGATTCCAGGGCGTCGAAAAGGCGATGCGGACCCTGAACGCATCGGGCGAAAGTGGTTCGGTCCTGCGGCTGAACTACGAGCGCAACACCGTGAACGTGGATGACGCGATTGCTCAGTTGCGCCAGCGGCCCAGGAATGCCCCGCAGATCAAAGCGGTCGTGATGGTGGCGGTCTATCGGCCGGCCGCCAAATTCATCGAGAAGACGGTCGACCTGTTTCCCGGATTAATTTACACCAATGTCTCCGCCGTGGGCGGCACATCGCTCGCCGACGAACTGACGGTGTTGGGACCTAAATTTGCCTCGGGCGTCATCGTCACCCAGGTTGTTCCGGCCGTGGACAGCTATTCCAGCGTGGTTCTCGACTATAAGGCGGCGTTGGCCAAGTCGGCCCCCGGCGAGGCACCGGATTATACATCGCTGGAATCGTATTTGTCGGCCAGTGTCCTGATCGAGGGCCTGAAACGGGCCGGCGCCGATCCCGACACCGAGAAACTCGTGACAGCGTTGGAATCCGTCCAGAATTTCGACCTGGGGGTAGGACCGCACATCACGTTTGGACACGACCAACACCAGGCCCTGCACAAGGTGTGGGGAACGCAACTCGATGGCAAAGGTCACTACGCGCCGATCGATCTCGACTAAATCCGCTTGCGATGCCCGGTGGTTTCAGAACCACCGGGGCTGACGGCCAGTGCTCAGCGACGCTATAATAGCCATGCAAGTCCATATTGCTTGACTGCAATCAATCCCTAACGTAATCGTTCCCACTGGTGTTTTTTTAGACGCCCGGGGGAAATATGTCTGTTATTGCAAAGACGGTAGCGTCGCTGCCGCTGCATCAGCCTGCCACGATGTCTGGACGGACGCCCATGACCTCCCGGCTCATCCCCCCGGCGCCGGCGACAAGGTCCTTCCATTACCTGCGATCCGCGGCCCACAGATGTTTTCCCGCCATGGCCGGGATTATCGCTCTCGGCCTGGGTGTCGCCTTGATCGGCGCCTCACCGTCCAGAAGTGCCGAGACGGATGCACCGGCGATCAGCGACCATCCGCAATCCGGACCCATTGCCAGCGGAGCGGCCGAGTCCACCTTACCGATTGTTGGAGGGTCGCCAGCGTCGTCGCCACCAATCAGTGCGGCCGGTGCCGCCTGGCAGGTACCAGTCAGCACGACAGGCACGCCGGTCGAAGCGGCCCGGCCGGTCGCGCTGGCATCCACCGCGCAAGGCGTCAGCGCGAATGAAATCCGTTTCGGCATCGTCGCCCCGTTCTCGGGGCCGGCGAAGGATCTGGGGCATCAGATGCAAGTGGGGATCGAGGCCGCCTTCAACGCCGCGAACGCGACCGGTGGTGTCTTCGGCCGCAAATTGTCCCTGGTCACCGCGAATGACGGCTACGATCCCGCGAAAACCGGCGATGCCATGAAACAGTTGGACGAGACCCAGCGTGTCTTCGGATTCGTCGGCAATGTCGGGACACCCACCGCCGCGGTGTCGCTGCCATACGCGCTGGCGCGGCGGATGCTGTTTTACGGGGCGTTCACCGGCGCCGGGCTGCTGCGAAACGACCCGCCGGATCGGTATGTCTTCAATTTCCGGGCCAGCTATGCCGAGGAGACCTATGCGGTTGTCCGATACCTGGTGAAATCACGGCGGTTACAGCCGGAACAGATCGCGGTCTTCGCGCAACACGACGGGTACGGCGACGCCGGCTTCCAGGGTGTCGAAAAGGCCTTTCGTTCCTTGGACGCGTCGGGCGAAGGCGCCTCGGTTCTGCGACTGGACTACGAGCGCAACACGGTGAACGTGGATGATGCGATTACCCGGTTGCGGCAGCGGCCAAAGAATGCCCCGCAAATCAAGGCGATCGTGATGGTGGCGACCTATCGGGCGGCCGCCAAATTCATCGAGAAGACAGCCGATCTCATCCCGGGATTGATTTACACCAACGTGTCTTTCGTCGGCAGCACGTCGCTGGCCGACGAGTTGATGGTGCTGGGTCCGAAATACGCCTCGGGGGTCATCGTCACCCAGGTCGTTCCGGCTGTGGACAATTATTCCAGCGTGGTCCTCGACTATCGGGCGGCGTTGACCAAATCCGCCCCGGGTGAAGTGCCGGATTACGTGTCGCTGGAAGGGTATTTATCAGCGAATATTCTGATCGAAGGGCTGAAACGGGCCGGACCCGATCTCGACACCGAGAAGTTGGTGAAGGCTTTAGAATCGATTCGGGATTACGATCTGGGGGTCGGACCGCGCGTCACCTTCGGCGGCGACCGGCATCAGGCCCTGCATAAGGTCTGGGGAACACAAATCGATGCGAAGGGTCACTTCTCATCGATCGATCTCGAATAAATTCGTCTTCGCCGCCCGGTGGTGCTCCCGGGCGGTGACGTCCGGCTTTTTCCAACGGCCCGATAAGACCGCGCCTCGTCTATCCACCCGTGACCTTGCCAGGGTCGGTATTGGCACCGCACACGACCACGCCCACCCGAGCACCCGAGGGTGGGACAAATCGCCTCGACAATAATGCTGCCGCCGCCGTCGCCCCACCGGGTTCGGCGACCAGACGGAAGCGATCCCACAGCATGCGTTGCGCGGCCAGGATCGCCGCGTCCGGCACCAGCACGGCCTGGCTGACGAAACGCTGAGCGATCGGAAACATCAGCGCCCCGACCTGACGGGCACCGAGACTGTCTGCTGCCACGCCACCCACCAAAGCGTCGATCGGCCGACCGATTCGCAGGGCGTCATGCAAACCCGGACAACCCTCCGGCTCGACGCTGATCACCTGCACACTGCCAGCGTACCACGCCGCGATGCCACCGATCAGGCCGCCGCCGCCGGTCGCGACCAGAATGTGGGTCAAATCCGGCGCATCGCTTTCGAATTCCCGGCCAACGGTCCCCTGCCCCGCCAGCACATCTGCGTGGTCGTAGGCATGAACCTCCAGGGCGCCGGTCACGTCCTGACGATCACGTGACGCCAGCAGCGTTTCGGCATAGGTTTCGCCACCTTGCACGACTCGCGCGCCGTAACTGGCAATGCGCACGACCTTGGCCGCGGGAGTCCCGGCCGGCACGAAAATTTCGGCGGTCAGACCCAGGCAGCGCGCCGCATACGCCACCGCCGCGCCGTGATTGCCCCCGGATGCCGCAATCACTCCCGCGGCTGGAACCACCGCCGACAACAACCGGTTAAACGCCCCGCGCGGCTTGAAACTGCCGGCATGCTGGAGCAGTTCCAGCTTCAGGGTCACCGGCGAGTCGCCAATCTCACCGCCCATCACCGGCGTATGCCGAACATATGGGGCGATACGGTTGGCGGCTTCCGCGACACTTGTTCGGTCAATCATCATGGCGTGACGCTCGCATGCACCGCACTTCCCTACAAGCCGCTTCCTTTTCGCCGCCGATGCGCCCAAACTGTGGTCCAATGCACAGCAAGCGGCGTCGGATTCATGGAAGCTGCGTCGCGAAGGACGGGGATGCGATTCTTTTGATCGGGTCCCCGGGCTCCGGGAAATCCGACCTCGCCTTACGGCTTCTTTCCCTGGGCTTCGAATTGGTGGCAGACGATCAGGTAGACATCATGGATGGTATCGCCTCTTGCCCAACAGAATTGGCCGGCTTGCTGGAAGCCCGCGGCATCGGCATTGTCCGGTTGCCATACCGGCCGGAAGCCCGCCTCGCCCTGGTCGTGGAATTGACCGGTTCGGCCGACCGTATGCCGTATCCGGTCCAACACCCCGATTGGCGGCTTCCGGTTGTACGGATCGACGCCGGCGCGCCATCCGCGCCGGACAAGATCGCCCTGGCACTGAACTGTGCCCTAGGCCGCATCAGCCAGGTCGCCGGGGCGTTCGCACCATGAGGCCGGCATGACCGCGCCCGGCGAACGAACCAGCCTGGCGGTCGTCATCGTCACCGGTCTGTCAGGTGGCGGCAAGGCATCCATCCTGCGGGCACTGGAGGACGTCGGCTACGAGGCCGTCGATAACCCGCCGCTGACGATGCTGGAGGAGATGATCGCCCGCGGCGACCAGAAACTGGCGGTCGGGATTGACGCCCGCACCCGCGGTTTCGACGCCGCTGGCGTGCTGGACGCCATCGCCCGCCTGCGCACCAACCCTGGCCTGCGCATCCAATTGGTTTATGCCCGGGCCGATGAGAGCACGCTGCAGCGCCGCTACACCGAAACTCGCCGCCGGCATCCGCTGGCACCGCAGGGCATGGTGGCCGATGGCATCGCGGCTGAGATCGCTCTGACCGAACCGCTGCTGGAGAACGCGGATCTGGTGGTTGACACCTCCGGCCTGCCGATCGCCAATTTGCGCCGCCTGATCGAGCGGCACTTCGGTGCCGGATCCGATGAGGTGCCCCTGGTTGTCTCCCTGATGTCCTTCGCCTACCCGAAGGGGCTTCCGAGGGAAGCAGATCTGGTATTCGACGCACGCTTCCTGCGGAACCCGCATTACGATCCCATATTACGCCCCAGGACTGGAATGGACCCGGCGGTCGGGGCCTATGTCGACGCCGACCCCGATTTTAACGAATTTTTCGCCCGCATCGCGGAATTGATCGAACTGGTCTTGCCTCGGTTCGTGCAAGAGGGCAAAAAATACGCTACGATCACGATCGGGTGTACAGGCGGCCGGCACAGATCGGTCCATCTGATTGAAAAACTGGCGAATCATCTCGCGTCTCGGGCTTCAACGAGACAGGTGACGGACGGCAACGATACCGGGTGGCGCGTATTCGTCACCCATCGGGAGTTGGCGCGGGACGGTGAGCCGGACGCGTTTCTGATGGACCGACCGGTTGCGCGCCGGGATGAAACCGACATAGACAAGCCAGCGCAGGCTTTGTCAGTTCAGGCACAGGAGGCCTGATTTATAACGATGGGCACATCGAACGGTTACGGATTGGCTTGCCCGCGGACATTTTGGGACATATCGGTACACTCATGATCGGCATGATTCTGGTGACGCACGGGCGGCTTGCGGACGAACTGCGCTCCGCGATGGAGCATGTAGTCGGGTCGCAACGCAACGTTGACACGGTCTGTATCGGACCGGACGACGATATGGAGAACCGTAGGGCCGAAATTCAGGCCTGTATCGGACGATGCGACACCGGTGATGGAGTCGTGCTGCTGACTGATATGTTCGGCGGAACCCCCTGCAACCTCGCCATCTCAATGATGGAGCGGAAGGGCGTGGAGGTCATTGCCGGCGTCAATCTGCCGATGCTGGTCAAGCTGGCGAAGGTACGGTCGAAGCAGCCGCTCGCCGACGCCGTCACCTGCGCCGAGGATGCCGGGCGGAAATACATCGCCGCGGCGTCCCACATCCTGCATGGCTGCAAGGTCAACGGGTCGAACGGGTCCTGCGGCGGGTGAACGGTACCCCACCTGATCCCGGTCATCATCAACTCGGCAGTGAACAACAGGTTCTCTCGCGCGTTGTGACGATCTGCAACAAGCGCGGCCTGCACGCCCGCGCCGCCGCGCGCTTCGTCACCCTGGCGGAAACATTTGGCGCGTCGGTCGATGTGCTGAAAGACGGCCAGGTCATCTCCGCCCGGTCCATCATGGGACTGATGATGCTGGGCGCGTCGCGTGGTTGCGATATCGAGTTGCGTGCCGAAGGCTGGGATGCCAAGGAAGCGTTAGACGCTCTGGCAGCCCTGGTCGAGGCCGGCTTCGATGAACAGGATTGAACCACCACCGCCCCAGCATCAGCGACTGGCCCGCGTTGCTCCCGCCGGCCCCGCTGCCCCCGACGCACGCCCCGAACGCCTGTTCCATGGCATAGCCGTATCCGCCGGAGTCGCGATCGGTCCGGTGTTCGGCACGACCGAACCGGAAGCCGTGATCACGCGGCAGAAAATCCAGGCATCCGATACCGGGGCGGAAGGCGCTCGCCTCGAAGCCGCCATCGTCCAGTCCCGCAAGCAATTGGCCAAGCTACAGGCTCGGTTGGCCGTCCTGCCGGAAGAAAGCCAATCCGAAATCGCGCCACTGATCGACGCGTACATCCGCATGCTGGGTCCCTCGCGACTCGTACGCGGGGTCAAGCAGCGGATCGAGGAAACCCTGCTGTCCGCCGAAGCCGCCGTCATGGCCGAGTCCGCCGCGATCGGCGAGGCCATCATGGCCCAGGCGGAACCAAGCCTGTCGGCCGAGGACCTCGCGGGCCTGCAACGCCGAGCGGATGAAATTGGCGAAATCGCCCGGCGGTTGGTGCGTAACCTGACCCGCTCGCCGTTCCGTAGTTTCGCCGGCCTACCGGAAGGCGCGATTCTGGTGGCCGAAGCGCTCCGGCCCGCCGATGCGGCCCTGCTCGATCCCTCTCGATTGGCAGGTGTGGTCACGGAGGAAGGCGGCGCGGACGGCCATACCGCGGTGATGCTGCGCGCCCTTGGCGTGCCTGCCGTGCTGGGTGCGGCCGGACTGGCGCATGCGATGCGCCCGGGTGACATCGCTGTGGTCGATGGGATCGCAGGCACCGTTACCCTGAACCCCGGCCCCGATGCCCTGGCCGCCGCCCGCAAAGCGGTGACCGGTTTCGCGCGCGAACGGCAGCAATATGCACGGTTGCGCCGCCTGCCGGCAGTGACCAGGGACGGCGAGGCGATCGAGCTGCAGGCGAACCTGGAACTCCCCGTCGAATTGCCGTTGATCGTTCAGTCCGGCGCCGTCGGCATCGGCCTGCTGCGCACCGAGTTCATGTTCATGAACCGCGAAACCATTCCCGACGAGGCAACCCAGACCGAAAGCTATCGGGTCATCGTCGAGGCGATGCACGGCGATCCGGTGACCATCCGGGTCCTGGACTGGGGCGGTGAGAAAGAGATCGAAGCCCTCACCCTGGCCGGCGTGGTGCCGGAAATTTCCGACGCCAACCCGGCGCTGGGCCTGCGCGGCATTCGGCTGCTGCTGCGCCGGCCGGAACTGCTGGAAACCCAATTCGCCGCGATTCTCCGTGCATCCGCGGCGGGCAGCGTGCGGGTCCTGCTGCCGATGGTCACCACCGTCGGCGAGGTCCGTGCCGCCCGTGAGGTCTATGAACGAGTCGCCCGGCGGCTGCGGCGGCGGGGCGAGCGTGTTCCCGAGAAATTGCCGCCACTCGGGATCATGATCGAAACCCCAGGCGCCGCGCTGTCCGCCGATGCCTTGGCGTTGGAGGCGGATTTCTTCTCGATCGGCACCAACGACCTGACGGCTTACACATTGGCGGTGGATCGCGGTGAGACCGATGTGGCGGAGCTGTACGATCCGATGCACCCGGCGGTGTTGCGGTTGATCCAGTTCGCGACCGAAGCCGCGCTGCGGATGCGAATGCCGGTATCCATCTGCGGCGAACTGGCGGCGGCCCCGAAGCTGACCCCGCTGCTGCTCGGATTGGGGGTACGCTCGCTTAGCATGAACGCCTCGGCCGTACCCAAGGTGAAGCAGATGATCCGGTCGGTGGAGATTTCTGCCTGCATCCGCTTCGCCCGCCGGGTGATGGAACAGAGCGACCCGGAGCAAATCCGAGCCCTGGTGGCCGGGTTTGGGCGAACAGACGGCTGATCGACTTCTGTGGACGGATCGGTCTGGCCGATGCTCATCAAGCAGAAGTGACTTCACCATTCGCGGCGGCAGAAACCGCCAGTGCCCGCTGCACCGCCGCGGCATCCCCGGCGATCGCTCTCAGGTAGGCCCGTGCGGTTTGGTCGGGTTCGGACGCGCCCTGCTCCCAATCGCGCAAGGTTCCCAGTGGAATTTGAAACCGAGCGGCGAATTCCTCCTGCGTCAGCCGGAGCGCACGCCGCATGATTTTCACCCGTGGCGTCTGCTTCATGCGGGCCAGCCGTTCCGGTGTCAGCGGTTGAGCGTCCGGATCGGCGAGCGCCGCGGCATGATTTTGTTCATCGGTCCTCGCGTCGAAGCGGCTCCAATCATATTCACCTTTCATTGTGATATCTCCGTCGCTCAGACGGTTGCGCCGCCCGTGCCGAAATAATCCGGATTCTCACTCCTCTCAGAGTGTAGGAAACGAACAGCAGACGGTCTTCCACCATGCCTACCGTTACAAAGCGATCCTCACCGTCGTCCTGACCATCGTCAGGCCAGTCGATCGCGAAGACATCCCTGAACACCGCACGTGCCATATGGAATGTGACATCGTGTTCGCGCTAATTCCTGGTGGCTTTGATGTCATCCCACTCGAAATCATCGTCTCGCATAAATACTGCCTGCCAGTAGCTTTGTCAACCACTATGGACCGAGGGACGCAGGTGGCCGATTGAGGCAAACTAACTGCAAAGGGTTAACAAACCGCTAACGCACGCGCGAAATCTGCAGTGGGTCCGCTGGCAACCTCCCGGGTCCGCACGCCGCACAGAAAAAAGGCCCGGTCTGAACCGAGCCTTCGATCCCCGCGTGAAACGCAACGAGCCTCCGTTACGGCTGGGCAAATCCCCCCGCAAACGCGTTTGTCTCTGCCGCAGCCGGGATACTTCCCTGACTGCCATGCCGCGTGCAGCACAGGGCCGCTGCGATCGTCGCCCGTTCGACCGCGGCGCGCAGCGTCTCGCCCTGGTCCAGCCGATGCGCCAGCACACCAACGAAACAATCGCCCGCCGCTGTTGTGTCGATTGCATCCACGGCCCGAGCCGGCTCCAACCAAACCACATCCGCCGCGGCCACCTCGGCACCGTCGGCGCCGCGAGTCAGCACCACGGCCACCCCGCCAAGGCAATCGCGCAAGGCCTCGGCGGTTGCGGCGCATCCGAGATGGATACCGAGCCAGGCACCCTCGGTCTCGTTGACCACAAGTACATCAAGGGCCCGTAACGCGTCTTCCGGCAATGCGGCAGCCGGCGCCAAATTCAGTACGATCCGCGCCCGCGACGCCCTGCCTCGGGCGATCAGCGCGGCGGTCTGATCCGCCGGAACTTCCATTTGCAGCACCAGCGTGGTGGCGGGGCCAAGCAGGGCGCCTTCGATCTGCGACGCACAGGCCAACAAATTGGCACCCGATCCGACACAGATCGCATTGTTACCGTCCGGATCGACAGCAATGGCCGCGCAGCCCGTGCTGGCCTCTACCGCCATCACCCGCTCCAAATCGACGCCCGCTGATCGCAACAGGCGCAAAGCCCCATCGGCCAGAGCATCGCGCCCCACCGCACCGGCCATGATCACGCTACCACCATCGCGCCCCGCGGCGACTGCCTGGTTGGCGCCCTTGCCACCCGGCTCGATCGTCGTGGACGGCCCCAGCACGGTTTCCCCCGGCGCCGGTATGCGCGGCACGCTGAAAATCAGATCCAGATTGATCGAGCCAAAAACGACAATCATCCGACGTTACCTGCTGACGGCCCTGACCGCTTCTCTGTACATAACGCGATTCGCCGGCAATGTGACGGTGACCGTGGTGCCCTTGCCCTTGACGCTGGTCACCAACAGCCGCCCACCATGCAATTCTGTCAGTTTGGACGCCAACGGCAGGCCCAGACCCGTACCTTCGAATGCGCGAGACAATGTGCTGTCAACCTGACCAAACGGCTCCAACGCAATCGCGACCTCAGATTCGGTCATACCAATACCGTTATCACTGACCGCAATCACAGGCTCTCCCGTATCCGACACTGCGGCGGACAACGTAATGCGCCCGTCGTTCGGGGTAAACTTCACAGCGTTCGACATCAGGTTGATCAATACCTGCAGCAAACGGGTCCGATCCGCCTTCAGCCGCAACGCGATTTCCGGAAGCCGCAGCTCGATCGAAACTTGTTTCGCCTCGGCCTGAGCCCGCACGGATACCAAACTGTTGCGGGCCAGTTCAGCTACGGTGAAGACGGTCTCAGCCAAAATCGCGGTGCCGGACTCCACTTTGGAGATGTCCAGAATCGTGTTGATGAGTTCCAGCAGATGCCGTCCGGACGCCCAGATGTCCGTGGCATAGCCGGCAATGGGGGGAGCCCCTGACTTGGTCGGCGCCTGATCCTGGATCAATTCCGCAAACCCGATAATCGCATGCAAAGGCGTCCGTAGCTCGTGGCTCATATGCGCCAGGAACTGTGTGCGGGCCCGGTTCGCCACCTCCGCGACCGCCTGGCTGGCGACCAGATCTCGGTTGGTGACTTCCAGCATCGCACGATCCGCTTCAATCTGCACCTGTGCCGCCTGAAGCCGGTCACGATCATAGGCGAGTTCGATTTCCCGTTTCGTTCGCCGCGACGTTTCGCGAAGGAGCAAGCCGGTCAGAGCGCCGATCAGCATCGTTGCCCCGATACCGACAAGACAGATCAGCCAGACATGCTCACGCGCCGTGCCCAGAACATCGTCCATATCAAGCGCGACGATCACCCGCAGTGGATAGTTCTCGAGCGCCCGAACGGAGACGAGACGGGTGACGCCATCGGTCGGCGCCTGACGGATGAAACCAGCGGTGGCGCCCGGGTCGAGGTGATCCGGATACGAGCCGCCGGACAGGTCGGTGCCGACGCCGACAGTTCCGTCCGGATGATCCTGATCGAATCTGGCGCGAACGATCCCGTCCTCGCCCGCTACCACGACGGTGCCGCGCCGCCCGATATCGATTTTGCGATTGAGGCTGACGATGTTGGCTGACGTCAGCAACAACATGGCTTCGCCGGCGAATTGGCCGTCCGGGGTTTCGAGCCGGCGACTTACTTCGATGGCCGTTCCCGCGACCGCGGAACGCAGCGGATCAAGACTGAGGCGAAGCGACGGATTGTCGCGATGCGTGATGAAATCGGCTCGCTTGCTAAAATCGTCCATTTCCGCGTTCGGCGCGGCGGATGAGAACAGCAAATGCCCGTCGGAACCGGCGATCCGCACCTCGGTCCCGGGGCCGGCAATGGCTTTGATGGATCGCCGCAGATTTTCCATATCGAACCCGGCGTCAAGCGGGTGTGCCTGAATATCGCTTTCGATCAGCCTCAACGCGGCCGCGACCGAGTCAAATGTCTTGGTCAATTCAGAGGCGAAGGCGGCGGTGAGGTTATACCCCTCTGTCTGACCGACCGATCGGGCGGCGGCGTACTCGGTCAAGAGTGACCACGAGATGAACGACCACATGCAAACGCCGAGGGACATCGCGATGATGACGATCTTGCGGATCACCTCCCTCATCTGGCGTTTCGCCCGCGCTTCGAAGTGATCGGCGCGCTCTGCGTTCATGATGGCGAAAAGGACTGCATGGCGTCGTTTCGGATCACAGGGTTAGAGGTTCCCGCCGCGCGCGGGAATTGCCGCGGAGCAACGATAGACCATCCTTTGGCTGCCGGAGAAGCGAAAATCGTCGTTTTTGTTAGACAAAACGAATCGATAAGGACGGCGGATACAACCTGCCTCCCGGTCTGATCATCGCACCTGACCGATCGAGACGGATCTGACACTACGCCTCCGCCAGGAATCCCCGCACCTGCGCCAGGAAAAAAACGAGCTGATCATGATGCACCCAATGACCGGCGTTCGGCACCGCCAGCACGCGGGCGTTGTTGAAGTAGCCAAGCCGCCCGTCCTCGGCCGGATTTTTCGCCCAGCTTTCGGTACCGTACACCAACAAGGTCTTGCAGGTGATCGACCTCCAGAGTTCGGCGATAGCATCGCGGGTCATGTCGTAGGGCGGCCACTGGCGAACGTAGTGGTCGAATTTCCAACTGTAGGTGCCGTCCTCGTTCTGGTTCACGCCATATTGCGTCAGGTGCCTGGCCTGCGCGGGCGTGAGGTGTTTGTTCTCCTCCTGCATGCGCGCATAGGCCGCCTCCATGGTCGGGTAGCGGCGCGGGAGCCGGCCGGCATTGGACCGCTGGGCGTCGATCCAGAACCGCATGCGTTCGGCGATCGGGTTACGATCGGAAACGGCGTCCTGGCGCGGGCCAGGTCCCAACCCCTCGATCGCGACGATCCGCTTGACGTTCTCCGGATAGATGCCGGTGTAGCGCAGTGCGATGTTGCCGCCGAGCGAGTGGGCGACGATGGTGACCGGCGCCAGGTTCTGCTGATGGATGAGCTGCGCAAGATCGTAAATGTAGTTAGCCATGGTGTAATGGCCGGACAGCGACCACGCTGAGTCGCCATGCCCGCGCAGGTCGGGCGCGATGACGTGGTAGTCTCGGCGGAGATCGGCGGCGACCCAGTCCCAGTTGCGGCAGTGATCGCGCCCGCCGTGCAGCAGGATTAGAGGCGGCGCCTCCGGGTTGCCCCAGTCGACATAGTGCAGGCGCAAGCGCTGGCAGAAATACACGCGGGAGGTCGGGCCGGCTTCAGGCAACATGCTCAATCTCTCCACAAAAACACGCGGCCCGGGAACGCCACGACCATTTTGTCCGAACGGTCTCACCCAACCGCCACCCCGGACTGAGGCGACGCCTTAATCCGGGCCTCGTTCAAACTCTACCGTCTGTATCGGTCGCCGGTCTGAACGGGGTCAAGCCCGGACGACAGAGAGCGAGCCGCTCGGAAGGTCACCCGATCGGCGGCCGTTTCTTGTGCCACCCTGTCGCTTTTTCATACGCGGCGGCGACCCGCAACACGGTGGCATCGTCGAAGTAACGGCCGACGAACTGCACCGACATCGGCAGCCCGGCGTGCGACAGCCCCGACATCATCGCCAGCGCCGGATGTCCGGTGACGTTGAACGGAGACCGCGCCTGCCGTGGATAGGTGCGGGCAGTCTCCGCCGCATCGTCCATGCGGCTGGACGGGTCCATCGAACTGGCACACAGCAAGATGTCGTAGTCACGAAACAGGTCCTCCACGGCGGCGATCAACTCTCCGCGGCGGCGTTGCGCACCGACGTAATCGCCCGCGGTCATGAACGCGCCGGGCAGCAACCGGCGGCGGGCCAATTTGCCGTAGTCGCCGGGCCGTTCACGCAGCCATTTTTGGTGGATCGACCACGCCTCACTGCACAGGATGACCCGGTTGATTCCGGAGAACTCCGTTAATGCCGGCAGGGTGACGGTGTGGACCTGCGCGCCCTCGGCCTGTAGCACGCGGGCGACGTCCTCCAACGCGGCGGCGACCTCCGGGTGCGCGGGCATGTCGCGCTCATGAAAGTGGCGAACGAAGCCGATGCGCAGGTCGCGGACGCCGCGCCCGAGCAGCGCACCGAAACCGCGTGAGGATGAGGCGGCGCTGCCGGGGTCGGCCGGATCATGGCCGGCGATGACGTCCAGCAACAGCGCGTTGTCGGCGACCGTGCGCGTCATCGGGCCGACATGGTCCAGGGTGAACGACAGTGGAAAGACCCCTCGCCGGGACACCAAGCCGTAGGTCGGCTTCAATCCGACGATGCCACACGCGCTGGCCGGATTGCGCACCGATCCGCCGGTGTCCGTCCCCAGCGCCAGCGGGAACATACCGGATGCCAGGCCGGCGCCAGAGCCTGAAGACGATCCTCCCGGATGATGATCGCGGTTCCAAGGATTGCGGGCGGGTGGAAAAGGCAGATCGAAGCTCGGACCGCCGATGGCGAACTCATGTGTGGACAATTTGCCCAGGATGATCGCGCCGGCCGCCCGCAGCTTCTGGATCACGACGGCGTCGGCCCTGGCAATGTTATCAACCAGGATCTTGGAGTGTGCCGTGGTCGGCAAACCCACCACATCGATAATGTCCTTAATGCCGATCGGCACCCCATGCAGCGGCCCCCGGCTGCGCCCAGCCGAAATTTCGCTTTCGGCCTGATGCGCGGCTTGCAGCGCGGCCTGCGCATCCAGGCGGATGAAGGCGTTCAGTTTGGGGTCCAGCACCTCAATCCGAGCGAGGAGGGTGTTGACGAGTTCGACGGGCGATAGGGTTTTCGCGGCGTAGGCCTGCGCGATTTCGGTCGCCGATAGCCAGTGCGGCGCGGTCACAGGCCGAGTCCCGCGCGCATCGGCGGCCACGGCTCGACAGTCGGATCGGTCGGCACCAGCACGGCGCCCGCGTTGTTCAGCGCCTGTTCGGCCGCCGCCTGGACATCATCGGGGAATTCGGCCAACGCCTTGTCCAGGCCGGCGGCCTTCGCCAAGGCAATGATGGTGGGGTCCATGAGATCGCTCTCCGCAGGGTGTGTGGAGCGATCATGCTGCGAGCGTTGGCGGCTGGGAAGCCCCGCTGATGGAGAGGGTCGGCCATCGACAGACCGGGCGGTTTGGATAAAAAAAGGCGGTATGGCCCGGGGGAAGACCATACCGCCCAGGTGGTCGCGCCGTGCGCGACTTTCGGGGAGGAAACAAGACGTCGCCGCAGCGGCGTCGGACCTTTATGTAGCCCCAAAACGTTTACAAAAGGTTAACAAGTCCGTGCTCAAATCGATTTTTGTGTCATCCACACTTATTTGTTACACGCAAGGGAATCGCGCATGAGCAACCTGCCATTGGTCGGTTTGAAGGTGCTGGAGATCGGCCATTACATCGCTGCGCCCTTTTGCACGCGTATTCTCGCCGACCTGGGTGCCGAAGTGATCAAGCTGGAGCCGCCCGGCGGTGACCCGTTTCGTGGCTGGGGCGCCGCCAAGGATGGCAATTCCGTGTGGTTCAGCATCCATGGTCGCAACAAGCTCTCTATCGAACTGGATTTGAAAAAAGATCGAGACATGGTGCTGAAACTGGCCGCTCGCGCCGACGTGCTGGTGGAAAACCTGCGCGCCGGACAGTTGGAGCGGCTGAAACTCGGCCCCGCCGAACTGCATGCCGTCAACCCCCGGCTCGTGATCGCTCGCATTTCCGGTTACGGCCAGGACGGGCCGTATCGCGACAAACCGGCGTTCGGCGCAATCGGAGAGGCCGTCGGGGGGTTACGGCATTTGACCGGACATCCCGGCGGGACAACCGATTTACCGCCGCCGCGGTGCGGGATTTCCATCAGCGACGATTTGGCCGGGTTGTATGCGGCGATCGGCCTGCTATCCGCGGTTTGGCAGCGTGATGGGATGGGGACGGGTGTCGGCCGGGTGGTCGATGTGAACCTGGTGGACAGCGTGTTCAGCCTGATGGAGGGCATGCTGCCGGAATACGCGCTGGACGGACGCGTCCGGCAGCCGGCCGGCGCGGCGCTGCAGACGGCGTCTCCGACCAACACGTATCCCTGCGCCGATGGGCGGTGGCTGTGCATCGCCGGGAATTCGGACCTGATTTTTGCGCGGCTGATGGCGGCGATCGGACGGCCGGAGATGGCGGGCGATCCATTGTACGCAACCAACGGATTGCGGTGCGATCATCGGGCCGGGTTGGACGTGGCGATTGCGGCTTGGACGCGGACGCTGGATGCCAGGGAGGCCGAGGCGATCCTGGAGGCGGCGGATGTGCCGTGCTCGCGCCTGTTCGACATCGCCGATTGCGCCACCGACCCGCATTTCCGCGCCAGGCAGTCGGTGCAGGATGTTAATGACCCGCTGATCGGGAAGACGCTGCATCCGGGGCCGACGATCCGCCTGGACGGCGAACGGCCGGAGGACGTGGTCCGCTGGACCGGGCCTGCGGTTGGTGCCCATACAGATCATGTGTTGCATACGCTGCTGGGATTGCCGCGGGTGCCGGCCTGATCGGTGTGTTGTTGCATCTTCTTTGCCGGGTGGGGGATAACGCGAGGTGGCTGCCACCCGAGGGGTCTATGCGTCTCTGTTTGATTCCGTTGCTGTGTTTGGGGTTGGCGGCGTGCGGGACGGAGTCCGGCGGCGTCAGCGCGGCGATCGAGTGCGCCCCGTTCGCCCGCGCCCTGACGGGGGTTTCGCTGTCGGGAGCAGGCGCGGATTGGTGGTCACAGGCCGCGGGCCGTTACACCCGCTCCCAAAAACCCGAGGTCGGCAGTGTGCTGGTGTTCCGCCGGTCGGAACGGCTGCCCTACGGGCATGTCGCGGTGGTGTCGGGGGTGACGTCGCGGCGGCAGATCATGGTGACCCAGGCGAACTGGGTGCATCACGTGGTGACCGAGGAACAGCCGGTTGTCGATGTGTCTCGCGACGGAGACTGGAGCGCGGTAAGGGTGTGGTGGCCGCCCTCCGGTCAAATGGGCGGCGGGGCATATGCGACGTTCGGGTTCATCCGTCCGGATCATCCGGTTGGACATGACCGGCTGGTGGCGGCCACGCCGTCGGCGATCCGGGTGGCGGAGAGCGGGCGGTAGATTTAGAATTCCAATTCCACGTCCCGGCTCACGCTGCCACGCAGGCGGACGAGGTGCTCGGCGAAAGTGTCTTCCGCGGCCAGTGTCACCGGTTCGGTTAGGACCTCCCCACCCAGATCCGGTGCCCGGTCGAAAATCCGCATCAGGCTGATCGCGGCGGGATCGGGGCGATTTCGGCCCTGCTCCCAATTTTGCAAAGTGCGCACGTCGAGCCCGAGCAGATCGGCGTAATCACTTTGCGACAGACCGCGGCGGGCGCGCATCTCGGCGATGTTTACTTGCTGGCCAGACACCGGCAGCTTCCGCCGCAGTTAGACATGCATGGCCGCAAGTTCGCCCGCCAGATCATTAAGATTTCCCGTTTTACTTACCGCACAGACCGACCAGCTAAGCTCCGCCAACCGATTGATGGCATCATGCGCCTGCTTCAACGTCAGTCCCGCGGCAAACAGCCGGCGAGCGACCGATACGCCCTTATCGAGCGCACCGACCCGATGCAGCACAACGACCACGGAATCCTCAGAAGACAAGGAGGCGCGGGACACGTCCCGGACCGGCCCCAGACGTGCGAGTCGCACCTTCAATTCGGAGTTGATCGACATTGAGGTTTACCTTTGCCCATTTGATCAGTTCTCGTAGTGACGCTGGACCGAGCGAATTGCGACCACTGCCTTGGATGTGCAATCCACGCAATACGGCAGTCCGGCCGGAGAATTCCACATCCGTCAGTATGGCGAGGACAGCAGCATCAGCACATTGCGGTTGTCTTCGGAGAAACCGCCATGTTCGGTCAGTTTCGTCCCACCCGTTCAGATCACCCTCGTCTGTCACGGCGATAAAGTCGGCCCCCTGCCGTTTTCAAACGGTCTTCCGGGGAGTGAAGGGTTCATTCTCCTCAAGCATAGAACCCTCACCTCTCGCCAGACGTTATGCGCTTGTCTGCCACGCGTTGCGGCAGTCTGTTAAAGGAGGAGATCGATTATGGCCGACATTAATAATCCCTCGGACACAGGTGGCCACCTGATCGCGGCGAGCAAAGTCAACGGGACCTCGGTCTACAACCGTGCCGGCGAAAAACTTGGTTCTGTTTACGACGTGATGATCAATAAGAGTTCCGGAAAATCGGAATACGCGATCATGAGCTTTGGCGGATTTCTCGGGATCGGTGACAAATACCATCCGCTGCCCTGGCAATCTCTGACCTATGATGAGAGGCAGGGCGGTTACGTTGTCGATATCGACCGCTCGCGTCTGGAAGGCGCGCCGGCCTATTCAACGACCGATCAAGACAATTGGAACGATCCAGCTTACGGGCGTCGGGTTGACGACTATTATGGACCATCGACGCTTTGATGGTATTGTGTTCACCGGCGGTCCAACCGCCGGTGAACACACGAATGCATATCCCGTCCGGACTTCAGCCGTTATACTCTACGCTTGGCATATTTTTGAGTTCATCTTTACTACCACCCGGCATTACGACCTTGTTTCCATCGCCGATTTGAATTTTATCGAACGGAACCGATACCAGCTTTCCACCGATCCCGAGGAAACTCCCAACCGACAGGACCGCCATGGCAACTTGATTCTGCCGGCTGAGAAACAGGTCGGATACAGTACCCACTTGCTCATTCTGCTCATTATAAACCGTTGCTCCAATAATTTTTGACGCTCGGATTCCGTTCTCCAGCCGCACGGAACTGACCTCAACCTTCGGGTCGGCCGGGTTACCCTGCATTTGTTGTGCGAGCACCGGTGCTATCAATGCGAACGAAACAACCAAGGCTCCTGCAAGAATCCGTGTCATGTGAACCTCCTCCTTCCGGCGAGGAACGCCCAAATGGGCTCATCGGTTTCCCCGGTTCAGATAAACGATCCGAACGAGGTAACACTTTCCGGTGGCTTTCCGCACAAGATCCTGTTCGTCGCCCCCGTCAGCTTCGGCACACGGTTCCTCGGATCGTTTGGCAACTCTCGTACAAAATCATCATGTGACCACGCTGCTCGAACATCTCGACCTCTCGCATGCCAATGCCGCCGAGTACCATCCGCGAGCCGAAATTACTCGCCCGCGCCACAGCCACTATCAGCGGCAAACCCGCCTGATCATGTCCGAACCGCAGCGCCGCGTGCGCCGCCTCCCGGGCGAGGCCGCGGCCCTGGGCTTCGTGCGTGACAGCGAACCGCAACGCCACGCCGCGTCCATCCGGACGGTGTTCCAACCCGGTGATGCCGACGAAACGACCGTTCTCCCGCACCGCCCATATGCCAAAACCATATTGGCCCCAGTTCGTTACATCCCTGGCGAGGTCGTCGGCCGTTTGCGCGGCGTTGCGGACGCCACCGAGCATCACGGCGAAGACCGAAGGGTCCGATTTGAAGATGCGCAGATCTGCGAGATCAGCGCCGCCCACCGGCGTCAGCACCAGCCGCCCGGTCCGCACGATCCAGACCGGGCTCATGACGCGCGGCTGAGATCAGTCGCGGAAACCCGGATCGATCGTATCGAGTTGTCGGAGATACGCCGGCCACTCCGCCGACGCCCGCCCCCGGTCGTGTTTTTCGTATTGCGCCGCAACCCGTTCACACACCTCTGCCGGGATCTCGACCAATTCGGCGCCCGTCGCTTCCATTTGTAGCTGAATTCTGGATGCGCGCACGAACTCCTTCATCAAACTGAATGCCTCGCGGGCGGTTTCGCCCACCGTGGTGATCCCGTGGTGACGCATGATCAGCGCTCGGTTTGTGCCCAACGCGGCGACGATGCGCTCGCGTTCGTCAAAACCGTCGGTCAGGCCTTCGTAATTGTGGTAACCCACCCGGTTGTAAAACCGCATCGCGTTCTGCGACAGCATCCGCAGCCCGTGCTTCAGGCCGGAGATCGCGATGCCTTCCTCCGGGTGGACATGCACCGAGCAGTGCACGTCCGGACGGCCGCGCATGACACCACTATGCAGCGTGAAGCCGGGCCGGTTGACGCCGAACCGCTCGTCCAGGTCGTCGTCCATGCTGACTTCGACGAGGTTGGAGGCGGTGACTTCCGTATACAGCAGTTCGTGCCGCTTGATCAGGAAATGCCGCGGATTGGACGGCACGCGCATGGCGGCGTGGTTGAAGATGACATCGCCCCAGCCGTGATGCGCCAGCAGGCGATACACCGCGGCAAGGTCCAGTCTGGCCTGCAAGTCGGCCTCGGCATGAAGTCCGGTTTCAGCGTCCATTGATATGCCCTCCCTTTGCATAAAACGTTACCGCCGAGCGGACGATGGGGCAATCCGGTCACCAGAGGCGGGCGACACCGTAGGAATCGAACGGGCGCTCATTGGAAACCAGGACCAGTTGATCCAGCATCGCCTGAGCGATCAGCATGCGATCGAACGGGTCGCGGTGGGGTCCTGGCAATGCGCCCGCCGCCTGGCCGTGGCGAACACTGACCGCCAGGCCGCTGAAGCCTTGGTCGCTGATTGCCGCGTCCAGATCGGCGACAATAGCAGCAACGCCTGGCAGTTTCCCCAGACGATACTTGGTCGTTATTTCCCAGGCGGACGCCGCACTGATGAAAATGGTGTTGTCTTCATCGGCTATGGCTCGGCTCGCGGCAGCTGAGAGGGCGTGATCGCCAACAACCCACCAAAGGAAAGCGTGCGTATCCAACAACAGCTTCACGCCGTTATTCCCACGCCGCCAATTCCTCTTCCGGGAGAGGATCGAAAAACTCGGGACCGACCGTTACGATCCCCTTCAGGGCGCCCGGGCGCCGTTTGCTGGCCGGTGGATGGAAGGGCACGAGTTTGGCGATCGGATGCTTGCCGCGGGCCAACACAATCTCCTCCCCCGCTTCGACGCGGGCCAGAAGCTGAGACAAGGTGGTCTTGGCGGTGTGAATGGTGACGATTTCCATCTTCCTCTCCATTAGCTAATCAATATTAGCTAATTTTGACCGGTTTGTCTATCGGCATCATCGACACTACGATGGGCGCCCCCGTGGAGGAGACCATCATGCCGCTCAAGAAAGGCTACAAACAGCTTCTCGCCGAAGCCAACGCCGAAATTGAAACACTGCCGGTGGAGGCCGCCATCGCCCTGCATGGCCAGCCGGACGTCGTGTTCGTCGATCTGCGCGACCCGCGGGAGATGGACCGCGAGGGCAAAATGCCTGCCGCTTTCGCCTGCACGCGCGGCATGCTGGAGTTTTGGATCGATCCGGAAAGCCCCTACGGCAAGCCAATTTTCACCGAATCCAAGCGCTTTGTCTTCTTCTGCGCGGGCGGCCTACGCTCGGCGCTGGCGGCAAAAACCGCTCAGGATATGGGGTTGGAGAACGTCGCCCATATCGACGGCGGCTTCGGCGCCTGGAAGCAAGCCGGCGGCCCGGTGACCGCTCCGAAAACCACCTAAACCAAGGACAATCGCATGCTGTTGCAGCACCAGACCTGGCAGGAAGTCGAAACGTACCTGACTCAGTCGAAGGGGATCATCATCCCGATCGGGTCCACCGAACAGCATGGGCCGAACGGCCTGATCGGCACCGACGCGATCTGCGCCGAGGTGATTGCCAAGGCGGTCGGCGAGTCCGCCGGCGCCATGGTTGGTCCGACCATCGGGGTCGGTATCGCGGTGCATCACATGGGGTTCGCCGGCTCGATGACCGTCAAGCCGTCCACCCTGATCGCGATCATCCACGACTACGTCCTGTCGCTGGCACGTCATGGCTTTCGCCGCTTCCTGTTCATCAACGGCCACGGCGGCAACATCGCCACCGTGCAAGCCGCGTTCTCTGAAATCTATGCGGAATTCGAGGGCGCGTTCGGCAAACCCGGCGACGACGAATTGCGCTGCCGCCTGGCCAACTGGTGGGACGGCAAGGCCATGGGCGCTCTGGCAAAAGAGATCTTTGGCGACGACGAAGGCAGCCACGCCACGGCCAGTGAAGTGGCGCTCACCCAGTACGTCTTGCCGGACACGATCAAGGACGTGATGCTTGATCCGCCGCGCGCCCCGTCCGGCCGCTTCCATGGTCCCGCCGATTACCGCCGCCGCTTCCCGGACGGCCGCATCGGGTCCAATCCCGGACTGGCGAGTCCGGACAAAGGCCAGCGGTTTTTCGAGACATCCGTGCCGGAACTGGTGAAAACCTATACCAGCTTCATCGGAGAGAACGCGTAGCCTCGCAAAGGGTGTTACCGGACCCGGCGCGACCTTATCTGAACTGTGTCTCATCAAGGAGCACCGGACAGTGACATGGAAACGCATCACGGATACGGAAACGGTGGTCGGCATGCTGCCGGCCTGGTTCGGCCGCCGGATGGTTGGGCTGCGCGGGTCTTTCGGACTGCTGCTGACCACAGGCGACGTGCTGCGGCTGACCTCAATCGCTGCTGTCCATCAGTCGTCGGACGGGATTATCCTATTGGATATTCTGCTCGATCATGCGGGCGTGCCTGATGGCGTGGATCTCGCGTGGCGGAGCAAGCATTTCATCGGATCGCCCGTTCAGGGGGCGTCGGTGGCAACGGTCAATCTCGCCCATATCGTCGCGGCCGTCGAATTCACCGTGGCCGAAATGGCGATCAATCCGGGTGACAGCTCCGTGCTGTTCAATGATGAGATCGAGGCGGACAACGACGCCGAACCGACCGAGGCGGTCAGTCAGTCATCGGAGTGACCGCCATGCCGAAGCGGCCCAGGCCGGGCAGTTTTATGGCCGGGCGGCGCAGATCGATCCCGGCCACCGCGGTCAGGATATTCAATTCGATCCCTTCGACCAGGGCGATCGTCAGGCCGCCGTAGCCACCCAACGTTAGCCGCAGGCCGGTGCGAGACGGGGTCGCACGCAGCCATCGGCCGTCGTACGGAAAATCCTTGCCGACCGCCGTGGACGGCAGCACCGCTCGCATTTCCGGCACCGCATCGATAATGGCCGAGATAAATGTATTCGAGTTCGGTCCCGGCCACGCTTGGTAATCGCCGGCATTGCGCCACGCGTAACGCGCGATGGCGGCCTCGATTTTCGGTACCAACGCGGCGGCGGTTTCCCCATCGGCCGCGAACACGACGTCCGGTGTGTGGCCGAACCATCTTCCGTCCGGCTCGAACCCGTTCATCCGAATCGGCAGTTCTCCCCACGCGGTGTAGTCATAGCGCGTATAGGACGCGGCCCCTTCCGGTTTAAAAACGATCCAGCTATGCGACGCCACAATACCGCGCCACCGCACGGTCTTCGCCGAGAAGATACGCACGACAGCAGCTTGATGCGTCCCGGGAGACGGCAGCACGCCGATGCTGGAACGATCCGCTGTGCGCCAACCGGGCCCGGCGCCCTCCATCCAGTAATTTAGAGCCGCAATGCCGATCGGCAGCAGATACAGCAGCGTAAACAGCGACAGGCAGGCTTTGAGGAGGGGCATCATGTCCGTTACATGGCTGCGGCGCAGCGGCAGGGCAAGCAGCCATTGGTTCAGGACAGCGTTCGCATCCATGCGGCGGCTGCATCCAGAAACCCATCCATGACCTGCCGATCCGTGGCACCTGAACGAACGGGAACATGAAACGAATGGTCGGCAAGCGCGATGGTGTCCAAAGTCGCGTTCGGCAATCGATCAATCAGCGGAACGAGCAGCTTCGGGTCCGCAAGCGCATCGCGGGTTCCCTGGATGAACAGCATTGGCACCCGCACGTCATGCAAATGCAAAGCCCTATCATCTGACGGCTTATTGGCCGGGTGCAACGGAAATCCGAAGAACACCAACCCGCGGACGTCGAGTAACGGCGTCTCGGCCTGCGCCTGCGATGTCATGCGCCCACCAAACGACTTGCCACCAGCGAATAACGGCAAACCGAGGCGGCCGGCCGCCTCGACCGCCGCGCGAACCGTGGCATGCGCCAGCGCCGGACGATCCGGTCGTTTCGACCCGGCTTCCATATACGGAAACTGGAACCGCAACGTCGCCGCGCCGCGCTGTTCCAACCCATCCGCGACCGCCTGCATGAACGGATGCGTCATCCCCGCCCCCGCCCCGTGCGCCAGCACCAGGCATGCAAACGCCCCCGCCGGGGATTGGATCAGTCCCGAAACCGTGTGCGCCGCATCGACCTGGAGTGTGATCACGTCAGGCGCAGGCGGGATTAATCGGCAGGAACGCCTCCGACGGCGACAGCGAGCCGACAGCAGTATAGTAATCCCATGGACCACGGCTTTCGTCCGGCCGTTTCACGCGATACAGCGTCACCTCGTACAGCGCCCGTCCATCGGCGCGCAACGTCGCCGGCCGGCCGAAATACGCCACCGGCATTGCCCGCATCGCCTTGTTGACCGCGATCGGATCATCGGTTCCGGCCTGTGCCATCGCCTTCAGGAAATGCAACGTGCTGGTATAGTTGGCCGCATGGTTCTTGGTCGGCACCGTTTTCCGATCCGCGATGAACCGTTTCGAAAACGCCCGGGACTGATCGTTCTGGTCCCAGTAGAAGCTGGCGGGGAAACTCAGGCCCTGTGCGACCTCCAGGCCCAGCGCGTGAATGTCGGTGATGTAAACCAGATAGGCCGCCAATTGGACGCCGTTCTTACGCAAGCCGAACTCGGCGGCCTGCTTGATCAGGTTGACCTGGTCGCCACCCACGGCGGCGATTCCGACGACACGCGCTCCGGAATTCTGCGCCGCCAGGATCTGCGAGGAAAATTCCGTGTTCATGATGGGGAATTTTATGTCGCCAATGACTTTGCCGCCGGTTGCCTCGATCGCTTTCGCGGTCATCGTTTCCAGCGCCTGGCCAAAGCTGAAATCGACGGTAATGAAAAACCATGTGCCGCCGGGCAGCAGTTTGGCCACGCCGGTGGTCAGTGCGTGCGTGTCATCCGCCCAATGGCTGCTGGTGGGCGAGCAGTTCTTCGAAGTGAACTCACTGACCGCCGAGGCGGTGATCATGACCGTACGGCCTTTCTCCCGAGCGACTTGTTGCACGGCGGCGGCGACGGGGGTGACGGGCAGGTCGATGATCGCATCGACGCCGTTATCGTACCAGGTACGTGCGATGGAACTGGCGACGTCGGGCTTGTTCTGCGTGTCGGCGTGCAGAATGTCGATAGGGCGACCGAGCACGACGCCACCGAAATCTTGCGCGGCCATGCGGGCGGCGGAGATGTTGCCGGCCCCGCCGCTGTCGGTGTACGGGCCGTTCTCGTCGGTCAGCACGCCGATCCTGACCGGGTCAGCGGCGAACGCCGGTGTGGCGGCGGCCATGGCGGCTCCGCTGAGTACGGCCCGGCGGCCGAGCGTTCTGTTATTCATGCCTGATCGTTCCCCCGATGCGTCTCATGGCTTATGCGGATCGAAGCGTTTCAGCAATGCGCTGCCGTAGGTGCCGTAGGCCGCTTGCCGCTGGGCGATGCCGGCGGCGTAGGCGGTGACGTGTTGCGGGAACCGGGTCTCGAACATAAAGGCCAGCGTGCCGTCCAGCTTGTGCGGCTTCAGCGCGGCGTTGCTGGCGCCTTCGAAGGCATCGCGGTCCGGTCCGTGCGGCAGCATCGAGTTGTGTAACGAGAACCCGCCCGGCGTGAAGCCGCCGCCGGTCTTGCCGTCATAGACTCCATAGATCAGACCCATGAACTCGCTCATGATGTTCATGTGATACCACGGCGGACGGAAGGTATTTTCGGCGACCGCCCACCGTTCCGGAAAGATCACGAAATCGATGTTGGCGGTCCCAGGCGTTTCGCTGGGGGAGGTCAAGGTCGTGAAGATGCTCGGGTCGGCATGGTCGAACAGCAGCGGCCCAACAGGCGAAAATCGCCGCAGATCGTATTTGTACGGTGCGTAATTGCCATGCCACGCCACCACATCCAGCGGCGAATGGTCCAGGTCGGTTTCCCACAACGCGCCGCCCCATTTGACGGTCAGGCGGCAGTCTGCATCGCGGTCTTCGTAGGCGGCCACGGGTGTCAGGAAGTCGCGCGGATTGGCGAGGCAGTTGGCGCCAATAGGGCCGCGTTCCGGCAGAGTAAAAGCACTGCCGTAGTTCTCGCACAGATAACCGCGCGCCGGTCCTGCCGGGAGTTCGACACAGAACTTCACGCCGCGCGGAATGACGGCGACCTCCCCGGGCGCGATATCGATGACACCGAATTCGGTGCGCAGGCGGAGTGTCCCGTGCTGCGGTACGAACAGCATCTCACCGTCCGCGTTATAGAAATACGCGTCCACCATGGATTGTGTCGCGACATAGACATGCGTCGCCATCCCGCCCTGAGCCCCCGCGTCGCCCGCCGTCGTGATCGTACGCACACCTTGCAGGAACGTGACGGATGCTTCGGGTATCGGGATCGGGTCCCAGCGCATGGGTGCCGGCGGCACGCGGATTTCGGTGCAGGGCGCGGTGCGCCACAATCCCGCGTCGGCCGGCCGGAAATCCCCCCAATGCGCCACCGTCGGCCTGATCCGGTACAGCCAGCTTCGCTGATTGCTCGCGCGTGGGGCGGTGAACGGCGAGCCGCTGATTTGCTCCGCGTACAATCCATAAGCGCAGCGCTGCGGCGAATTGCGGCCGACCGGCAAGGCCCCGGGCAGCGCTTCGGTCTCGAAGCCGTTGCCGAACCCGGACTGATAGCTTGCGGTGTCGCTCATGGGACGATCCTTTCCTCTGGATCGCATTAACCCGCATGGTGGAAGGCGGGGCAAGGCCCGCCTCAGTTGCCCGGGGGTAGGAGCGGCTGATCCATGTGCTAACCTGCCCCGGCAAGAAGGGAAAACGAACCATGACGGAAATCGACGGCTACGAAGTTCTGGGACTGGGACTTTACTTTGAGGACCTGCCGGTCGGCCGCAAATTCCGCACCATCGGACGCACGCTGACCGAGGCCGACCTGGTCAATTTCATCGGCGTCACCGGCATGACTGAGGTACTGTTCTCCAACACCGAATTTTTGCGCACGGAAAGCGATATCACCCGGCGGGTCGTCCCCGGGGCGATGGTGTATTCCTTCGCCGAGGGCCTTCTGGTGCACGCCACGATGCAGCACACCGGCTTCGCCTTCCTCAACATGGAGCTGAACGTGGCCGGCCCCACCTTTGCCGGCGACACGATCCATGTCGAATGCGAGGTCGTCGAAAGCCGCCGCAGCGCCAGCCGGCCGAACCGCGGGCTTGTCCGCACCTTCAATCGCGTCAAGAAACAGGATGGGTCCGTCGTCATCACCTACAACCCGCTGCGGATGGTGAAGGCGCGCACAACCGGTTGACCGGCCGTCCGGCAACCGGTACGCCGGTGCGGTCTTCAAGGGGGAGAACACGTCGTGGTCAGCCAACCGCCAGCAATGCTCGCCGAATTATCGGAAGAGTCCGCGACCGGCCGTATCGCGGAGATTTACGACGAGATTTGTCGTTTCTCCGGCGTGCCGTATGTGTCGTCGTTGCAGCGTTACCTCGCCACACTGCCTGATGTGCTGGAATGGGCCTGGGACGCCGTGCGGCCGGCCATGGTGTCGGGCGCGATACCGGAAGCCGGCTGGCGTCTGGCGCAGGCGTTTCGCCTGCCGCCCGCCGCACCGGTCTTGATCCCTGGCGCGGATGTCACGGCGATCCGCAATATCGCGGCGAATTTCGTGCGCGTGTCGCCGGTCAACATCGTCACCGGGGCGTGTCTGGCGGCATTGCTGAACGGCGCGCGGCCCGCCGGAGCGGGTTTTCCCGACGACTGGACCCCGTTGCCGATGCTGCCGCCGATGCCCGGCAACGTCGATCCGGCATCCCTGCCGCCGGAACAACGTGCGGTGCTGATGCGATTTGCGACCGAGGTGGACGGCAAACCGTTCATCCCCGCGTTGTATCGCCAGATTGCCCATTGGCCGGCGGTGCTGGCGTGGCTGGCCGACGAACTCGCCCCCCGTTTTGCCGCGCCTGAAACGGTCACCGCCCGCGCCGCATTCCGGGCCGCCGCCAGGGAGGCCGCACCGGCGATTGTTGCGCGGTTGCCGGGCGTTCCCGGCGGCCCGCCACCGGATGCCGATAATGTGCGTCGTGTGCTGGCAACCATCGATCGGTATGCGGAAACCAGCCCGGAGATGACGATGTTCGGGCAATTGATACTCGATGCCTTTCCACAAGCCTGACCGCGGAGCGCTCGCTTTGGCTAACAAACGAATTGCCGGCATCATCGCGGTTCTGCTGATTGGCAGTGGCTGCGCGGCGGTGTGGCATCCCTCCATCGCGCCTTTGGCGGCGCGCCCGGCGTTTCCGACCGAGCAGATCGCCAGAGGCGCCGAATTGGCCGCTGTCGGCGACTGCGCCGTGTGCCACACGGTGTCACAAGGCCGCCCCTATGCCGGGGGACGCGGCGTACCCACCCCGTTCGGCACCGTCTATGCCACGAATATCACGCCGGACCCGGACACCGGCATCGGCCAATGGTCTGAAGCGGCGTTCCAACGGGCCATGCGGGACGGTATCGACCGCGCCGGCCGCCATCTGTATCCGGTGCTGCCCTATCCGCATTTTACCCGCGCGAGCGACGACGATATCGCGGCGCTGTACGCGTTCCTGATGACGCGGGCGCCGGTGCATCAAACCACGCGGGCAAACGACTTGCCGTTCCCGCTGGATAATCGCGTGCTGCTCGCGGGTTGGAACCTGCTCTACCTGAATACCGGCCCATGGCACCCCGATCCGGCGCACGACGCGGACTGGAACCGAGGCGCTTATCTGATCGAAGCCATCGGACACTGAGGCGCCTGCCACACCCCCCACAACGCCCTCGGTGCCGAGAAAGACTCCCGAGCGCTGTCGGGCGGCGAGGCTGAGAATTGGTATGCGCCACCGTTGCAAGCCGCCTCCAAGGCGGGCCAACCATGGACCGAGGATGCGCTGGCGGACTATCTGCGCACTGGTTTCAGCGCCGGTCACGGTGCGGCGGCCGGCCCGATGACCGCGGTGACCGAGGAACTTGCCAGTGTCCCACAGGCAGACGTTCACGCGATGGCGGTTTATGTGGCGTCGTTGATGCCGAAATCGGCGGCGTTTGTTGCGTCGGCGCCGGGCGGTGGCGGTCTCGATCCACTGTTCGCGGGTGCCTGCGGTGGCTGTCACGCCGCCGATGCGCCGATGACGCGGAACGGTGCGCCGTCCCTGGCGCTCAGCACCGCGGTGAACGCCCCGACCCCGCAAAACGTCATCCAGATCATGCTGAACGGCATCCCCTGGCGCGAGGGCAAACCGGCCCCTTATATGCCGGCCTTCGCTGCGGCGTTGACCGATGCCCAGGTGGCGGACCTCGCAACGTATCTACGAAAAACCTACAGCGATCAGACGGCCTGGACCATTGCCCCGGCCGACGTGGCCAAAATGCGGGAGGCATTATGATCCGGTTAAATATCAACGGCCACGTCCACGAGGTCGATGCCGAACCGGATACACCGCTGCTGTACGTATTGCGTGACGACCTCGCCATGAACGGCGCCAAATTCGGCTGCGGTCTGGGCCAATGCGGCGCCTGCACCGTCATCGTGGACGGACAGGCGGTCTTCAGTTGCCTGACGCCGATTGCCGCGTTGTCCGACCGAACCATCCGCACGATCGAGGGGCTTGGCAACAGTCCCGTCCAACGTGCGTTCATCGACGAACAGGCCGCGCAATGTGGTTACTGCACCGCCGGAATGGTCATGCGGGCTCAGGCGTTGCTGGAGCATAACCCGCATCCGTCCGAGCAGGAGATTCGTTCCACCATGGCGGTGAATTTGTGTCGATGTGGAACTCATATGCGGATCCTGGCGGCGGTGCGCAAAGCGGCCACGGCGATGGGTTCGGCCAAGGTGACAAAGCCATGATCTCTCGTCGGGGTTTATTGGCGGTCGGTGGCGGCCTGGTCGTTGCGTTCTCGCTGCGGGCGGAAGAACCGGCGCGGCCGGGCAGCCTGAAGGAAACACCACTGCTGGACGCGTGGATACGCGTGGCATCCGATGGGCGAGTGACCGTGTTCACCGGCAAGGCGGAGCTTGGCCAGGGACTGAAGACCGCCTTGTTGCAGGTCGCCGCCGAACAGTTGGATGTGCCTGTGTCGACCGTGGAACTCATAACGGCCGATACGGCGCGCACGGCGAATGAGGGATTTACCGCTGGTAGCCATTCCATGCAGGACAGCGGCACCGCGATCCTGAATGCCGCGGCGCAGGTGCGGGCGCTGCTGGTCGATGCGGCGGCTGTGGAACTCGGCGTTGCGGCGGCTTTGCTTTCGACTGTGGACGGATCGGTGCGGACGACGGATGGACGCGGCATCGGGTACGGACCGCTGGCGGCGAAACTGAACCTGCATGTCGAGGCGGCGCCGGTCAGCGCGTTGAAAGACCCGGCTGCGTATCGGCTGATGGGCACGCCGATGCCGCGCGTCGATATACCGGCGAAACTACACGGCGGCGCATCCTATGTGCAGGACATCCGCCTGCCCGGCATGCTGCATGCCCGCGCCATCCGCCAGCCCAGCGTCGGCGCCAAGCTTCTGGCGTTCGATACGGGACCGGTCGAACGGATGCCGGGCGTGGTCAAAGTCGTGCGGGACGGCAGCTATCTGGCCGTCGTCGCGGATAAGGAGTGGCAGGCGATCAAGGCGATGCGGGCCCTGTCCGCCGCCGCGCAGTGGGAAGAAACCGCGACGCTGCCGGATGAAACGACTGTGCTGGAGACGATCCGCGCTCTGCCGGCGCGGGATATTCCGATTCTGACCTGGACGAATCCGGCCGGGCCAGCGGTGAAGCGGCAAAAGGCGAAATACACGCGTCCCTACTTGATGCATGGCGCGATCGGGCCATCCTGTGCGGTGGCCCGGTTTGTCGATGGCACCATAACGGTGTGGACGCACTCCCAGGGCGTCTATCCGCTGCGGGCCGCGCTGTCCGGACTGCTGCGGCTGCCATTGGAAAAAATTCATTGCATCCATGTGGAGGGTTCCGGCTGCTACGGTCATAACGCCGCCGACGATGCCGCCGGCGACGCCGTCCTGATCGCTCGGGCTGTCCCCGGCCGGCCGATCCGCGTCCAGTGGATGCGCGAGCAGGAACATACTAACGAACCGTACGGTGCCGCGATGATCGCCGAGGTCTCCGGCGCGACCGACGCGGGCGGCAACATCGTCGATTGGGACTACGGCGTTTGGAGCAACACCCATAACCGCCGCCCCGCGGTCGGCGGCCTGATGTTGCAGAATGCGGCCTTACCTGACCCGTTGCCTGTGCCGCCCCCTACCCCGATCCCGATGCCGGAAGGGGGCGGCGAGCGTAACAGCAACCCGATCTATGCGTTCCCGAATGCCCGCGTGGTCTCGCATTTCATTCCGGAGATGCCGGTACGGGTATCCGCGTTGCGGTCGCTGGGCGCGTACCTGAACGTGTTCGCCATCGAGAGCTTCATGGATGAACTGGCGGAAGGCGCCGGCGCCGATCCGGTGGACTTCCGGCTGCGCCACCTGAAGGATGAACGGGCGAAAGCTGTCATCGCACTGGCCGCTGAAAAATTCGGCTGGGCCGCCGGCAAGCCTGGCGAAGGGCGCGGCTTCGCCTTCGCCCGCTACAAGAACCTGGGTGCCTATTGCGCCATTGCGCTGTCGCTGAGGGTGGAACACGAAACCGGCCAGATCCGTCTGGGTCGCATTGTCGCCGCGGTCGATAGCGGCCAGGAGGTCAATCCAGACGGCATTCGCAACCAAATTGAGGGCGCCATCGTGCAATCCGCGAGCTGGACCTTGTACGAACAAGTCCATTTCGATCGGCGACGGATTTTGAGCGCGGACTGGAGCGGCTATCCCATCATGCGGTTCCCTGCGGTGCCGGAGTCGATCTCTGTCCATATCGTTCCGCGACCTGGCCAGCCGTTCCTCGGAACGGGGGAAGCCGGGCAAGGCCCCACCGCCGCCGCTATCGCCAATGCCGTGCGCGACGCAGCCGGGATACGGCTGCGAGATGTGCCATTCTCGGCAGCGAAAGTGAAGGCTGCGATCGGAATTTGACCGGCCTTCCGTCTCCGGCGTAGCCTTTCCGGACAGGGAAGCAGGAGGCGCGCATGTCTCAATCGTCAGCGGAACACGCTGTCGTGTGGCCATCCAATGGCATCAGCCAAGTGCCGTTCAGGGTTTACACCGACCAGGACCAGTATGCCCGAGAGCAGGAACGTCTGTTCAAGGGACAGACCTGGAATTACCTGTGCCTGACGGTGGAGCTGACCAAACCCGGCGACTATGTCTCCACCACCGTTGGTGAAACCGCTGTGATTGTCGTCCGCGACGCGAAGGGCGCCATCAATGCGTTCGTCAACCGCTGCATCCATCGCGGCAACCTGCTGTGTCTGGAGCCCCGCGGAAACGTCAAGGCATTCAGCTGCATCTACCACGGCTGGGTTTACAATCTTGGCGGCCAACTGACCGGCGTGGCGTTCGAGCATGGTGTCCAGCGCCAGGGCGGCATGCCGGCGGAGTTCCGCAAGGAAGAACACACGCTACAGCCGCTGCGCGTCGCGGAACTCGGCGGCCTGGTGTTCGGCACCTTCAGCGATGCCACCCCCGATCTGGAAACATGGCTGGGCGCTGACGTGACGCGTGGATTGTTGCGCGTGATGAACCGCACACCGCACATCCTGGGACGCAATACGCAAGTGCTGCCGAACAACTGGAAACTGTATTTTGAAAATGTGAAGGATACGTACCACGCCTCTATCCTGCATCTGTTTCTGACGACATTCCGGATCAACCGCCTGACCATGCCGGGCGGTATCTTTATCAATCGTGACGGCGGCAATCATTACAGCTATGCCAAACTGGACTACGCGGCCGAGGATGCCGAATACCAGAACGCTCATCTGCGTTCCGACAGCGAGTTCCGGCTGGAGGACAACTCGGTCGTGGAATCGGTCGATGAATATGGCGATGGCGTATCGGTGCAGATCCTGACGATCATGCCGGGCATGGTGCTGCAGCAGGTCCGCAACACCATCGCCGTTCGGGTCATTCGTCCGCGCGGTATCGATAAAACCGAGCTGGAATGGATCCACATCGGTTTCGACACGGATGACGAGGCGATGACGGAGCGCCGGCTGCGGCAGGGCAATCTGATCGGCCCGGCCGGATATATCGCGATGGAGGACGGCTTTATCGGCGGCTTCGTGCAGCGCGCCCTGCACTACAACGACGAGGGTGCCGGCATCGTCATGATGGGCGGTCACGACGCGGACTCGCAAACCTTTCGAGCCAGCGAGGCGGCGATCCGGGGATTTTGGAAGCACTATCGCGCGCTGATGGGCGAATGAGCATGGATATACGCCAGGGAATCCATGATCTGATCGGCGACTACGCCGAACGGATCGATGAAGACCGGTTGGAGGAATGGCCGGATTTGTTCGGGGACCCGTGCCGCTACCTTGTGATCAGCCGGTCGAATTTTGAGGCCGGTATGAAGCAGGGCATCATGTATGCGGCCACCAAGGGAATGATGCTGGATCGGGTGTTTTCGATCCGGCGCGCCAATCTGTTCGAGCCGCACCGGTACCGCCATGTCATCGGCCCGATCCGTGTGAAGTCGGTGGAGGCCAATGTTGCTGTCGTGCACTCCCATTTCATGGTGGCGCGCATCATGCAGGAAGGGGCGACAACCCTGTTCGCCACTGGCCGATATCTGGACCGGATTGACGTCTCGACAACGCCCTTCCGGTTCCAGGAGCGGATCGTGGTGCTGGACAGCGATAAGATCGATACACTGCTGGCAATCCCGCTTTAATCAGGCGGGCACCGGTTCCAACCGCGCCCCCGCCAGCCGTTGCACAGCCGGATAATCGACCTTGCCGGTTCCCAGCAGCGGCATCTTGTCCACGATCATCACCTCCCTGGGCACCTGGATCTCGGTCAGCCCCCGCTCTCGCGCCGCGGCCAACAGCGCCCGAACGTCAGCATTAAGCTGCGTCGTGACAAGCAGCAGCTTCTCGCCCTTTCTGGCATCCGACACCGCGATCACCGCATGAAACGCATCGTTCCAGACAGCGCCCGCCAGCGCCTCGGCCGCCGCCAGCGAGACCATCTCTCCGCCGATCTTGGCGAAGCGTTTGGCGCGTCCCTTAATGGCAACGAAACCATCCGGGTCGATTGTAACGATATCGCCGGTGTCGTACCACCCGCCCGGCGGCGGCTCCAGCACCTCCGGCGCTTCGGCCCGGAGATATCCCAACATCACGTTGGGTCCGCGCACCAAAAGCCGGCCGCCGTCTTGGATGCCGGGAACCGGTTCCAACCGCGCCTGGATACCGGGCAGCAGCCGGCCGACGGACCCCTCACGCGAGTGCGCCCAGGTGCTCAAGGCCAGGACCGGAGCGGTTTCGGTCGCGCCGTAGCCCTCGAAGATCGGCTTCTTGAAATGCGCCATATAGGCGGCTCGGGTTTCCGGCCGCACTTTCTCGGCGCCGGCGAAAATGTAGCGCAGCGACTGGAAATCCAACGGATTGCCTTTGCGGACGTAACCGCTCAGGAACGTATCGGTCCCGAACATGATGGTGGACTGGTCCGCGTACACCATCTCCGGCACCAACTTGTAATGCAGCGGCGAGGGATACAGGAACCCGCGCACCCCATACATCAACGGCAGCAGGGTCGCGGTCATGCCGAACGAATGAAACATCGGCAGCGCGTTGAACACGCGATCGGACGGATTGAAATCCACCACCGAGCGTAACTGAGCGCAATTGGCCAGCAGCGCGCGATGACTGTGGACGACGCCCTTGGGCGTGCCTTCCGACCCCGATGTAAACAGCACCAATGCCGCCGAACCGGCATCCACGCCCGCACCCGGCAGCCGCTCGGCCCGTCGCGCTGCCCACATGCCGCGGAGCTTGTCGGCCAGCCCGATGGTTTCGCGAACGTCTTCCAAATAAACGAAACGAATCGTCGCGCTGACCGCCTCCACCAATTTGTCCAATTTACCCTTCCGCACCGCACGCCGCGACGTCAGGATCGTCTTGATCCCGGCCGCCCGGCAGCAGGACAGCATCCCGTCCGCGCCGGAAGTAAAATTCATCATCGCCGGCACGCGTCCTTGCGCCTGCAGTGCGAAGAACGTTACGACAGTGCCGACAGCGTTCGGCAGCATCACGCCGACATGCTCGCCGGGACGCGTGAACGCGGCCAGTTTCCGGCCCAGCACGACGCTGCCCAGGATCAGGCGGCGATAGGTCAGTTCGGTGATCGTAGTGCCGCCGGTTTCGTTCGGAGCGATATCGGCGATCACCGGCAAGCCCCGGTCATAGTCATGCCGGGCATTCAACAACGCCCTGAACAGACTGTATTGAAGGCGCTCGGGACGAAAAGCAGCGTTGGTCATGATATCTTGCAGGATCAGCGCCAGAGCCGCCCGTCTCGCCCGCCCGCGCAGCGCCGGTGCGACGTCAAGGCACTCGGGCGGCAATACCTGCAATCGAAGATGCGGGAACCAGTGAAGCGGCAGTTTGCCTTGCATTTTGGACGTCTTGTGGAACTGCAATCCATCGATCCGGACGGGAACGATGCTGGCGTCCGCCTTGTCGGCGATCATGCCGGGACCGTCATATATCTTCATCAACGCACCGGTCAGCGAGATACGGCCCTCGGGAAAGATCACCAGCCGGCGTCCATCCCGCACCGCCTTCACCATCGCTCTGATCGCCATCGGATTATTCGGGTCAATCGGAAAAACATCAAGTATATACTTCAAAAACCAGAAACGCCGAGCCTGTTGGGGGTCGATGGCGAAGACGAGATCGCCGGGGATGGACGCGGCTACCAGACATCCGTCCAGGAACGACAGATGGTTAACGACAAGAATCGACCGTTCCCCCGCCAGGGCGATATTATCCAGCCCTTCGATGCGGGCCTTGTGAAACAGGCGAAAATACCACTGGAACAGCGCGCGAAAGAATGTTTGCGGCAGCAAGCGAACGATCCACAGCGCGACGGCGAAATTCGCGACCGCGGCGATTTGCAGCACGCGTGGCGCCGACAGGCCGGTTGCGGCACACAGCGCGACGAATGCGGAACCCAGCACCATGAGCAGCGCGTTGACGATGTTGTTGGCGGCGATGGTGCGCGCCCGGCGGGACGGCAATGATTGTTCCTGCACGATGGCATACAGAGGCACCGAGTACAGCCCGCCACAGACGGACAGTAACAACAGATCGATCAGCATGCGCCATCCGGTCAGCGCATGCAGGATGGCGCTGACCGATGTCAGCCCGTTGCCGGCAAGTGCCGCCGACCCGAAATCCCAGGTGAACACAGTAATGCCAAACGCCGCGAACGGGACGTATCGGGCGCTGACCTCGCCGTGCAGCAACCGCGCGCACAGCATGGAGCCAACGCCGATGCCGACCGCGAACATGGTCAGGAACAGCGTCACGACATGGCCGTCGGCACCCAGCGCGTCCTTCGCCAGCGACGGAAATTCGGACAGCAGCGTCGCCCCGATCGCCCAGAACCAGCTTAGCCCCAGGATGGACAGCCACACCGAACGGATCGTTGCGGCCTGCCGGACCACCGACACCGTCTCACGCATGATATTCCAACCGATCCGCAATGAACTGTCCGCCGCCGGGGCTGTGGGGACACCAAACGCGGCCACCAACCCGATCAGCGACACGCCGACACCGGCGCCTCCGACGATGGCCGAGCCAGCGTCCAACAACGCCAGCGCTCCGCCGGCCACGGTTCCGGCGAGGATCGCGAGGAAGGTGGATGCCTCGATCAAACCATTGCCGGCGACGAGTTCGTCGTCACGCAGATGGTCGGGCAGGATGCCGTATTTCAACGGTCCGAACATCGTTGCCTGCACGCCGAGGCCGAACAGGACCGCCAGCAGGCCGGGGACGCTGTTGGCCAGAAACGCATAGGCTGCAGCGGCCATCAGCAGGACCTCCGCCGCTTTGGTCACCTGGATCAGGCGCGATTTGTCGAACCGGTCGGCCAGTTGCCCGGCGGTGGCGGACAGGAAAGCATAGGGGGCGATGAACAGCGCACCGGCCAATGCCGCCAGCCCTGCCCCACCTGCGCCAAGCTTGAAGATCGCCAGGACGATCATGGCGTTCTTGACGAGGTTGTCGTTGAACGCGCCGCAGGTTTGGGTCAGGCACAGCGGGCCGAGGCGGCGTGAAACCAGCAGCGACAGCGTGTTCGGTGGTCCGCTCATGATACGATCCTCAGGCAAATAGCGACAATTTCGTCTGCATGGTCTGCCAATCCCTGGCCCAGACGACGGTATAAGCGGAACGTGGCAGTCTGGACGATAACGCCGATGATGGCCCCGGCGATCAGCGTGGCATTACCGGACGGAATGTCGCCTGCCTCCATCGCCGCGGCGATATGTTGGCAGATGATCTCGACCGGGTTGCAGTCGTCAGGCGGCACAGCCCGCAGGAAGCCGTGCTGGGTGAGCAACAGAAAGTTGAAGAGCAATTCGTCTTCGGCATGCAGGGCGCAGATGACGCGCACCATTGCCTCAAGCTGCTGGCGGAACCCGCCGGGGACGCCCGCCGCGCGCGCCAGTTGGCGTCCGTATTCGGTGTAGCTCGCGTAAAACAGGTCGGCGATCAGGTCCTCGCGGCTGCGAAAATGGGCATACAAGCTGGGCGCTTTCATGCCCACGGCGTCCGCGATGTCGCGCATGGAGACGGCATCGACTCCGTGTTCGACGAACAGGCGCATGGCCTCTCGCTTGATGCGGTCTTTGGGTGTATCGAGCATCGGCCATTCCTAACTAACGTTCGTTAGGATGATTTAGCGCCAGCCAGCCGTCGCGTCAATCAAGTCCGGTCGGCTCGCGGACCTGTGATGATAGCCGGCCTAAAGCGTCGGCTCAGCCTCGCGCGGGGAAACCGCCAATCCCAAAAATACCACCATCGCTCGATTGAGCCTTACGATATCATCGTCACCCAGCCGCCCAACGCGATGGCCAGCCTTCGATTTCGGCACTGTCGCGATCTTGTCCACCATCAATCGAGAAACCGATCGCAAGCCGTTACGCTCGTTTGGTTCGACCGGAATTCGGAACAAAGGTGCCTCGGTTGGGTCCGTTGTGAATGCGCAAATAGTGATCGACCCGGTTCCATCGAACCTGTCGTCCTGAACAATCACAACCGGACGTGGCTTGCCGGAATAGTCATGACCGCCCGAGACAGTCCAGATATCGCCTCGCCTCATTCGTCGCCCCAGTCAGCGACAGCATCGACAAAGGCCTGATCATCCGCCGCCAGGGCGCTGTTGGCCACGGCAAGTGATTGGCGGTGGGCCTCTGATCGGAAACCCGCGGATCGAACGTCGGGCACCCAGATTTGAATCGGGCGGAAGCCTTGTTCGCGTAATCGGGCTCGGTGTTCCCGAACCTTATCGCGGCCAGACTTGGGCTGAGATGTGGAGACCATGGCGTTACTCCTTTCGGTTACATGTAACTTGTGTAGATGTGCTTTTGCAAGCCCAAACATTTACACCGCACAGCGCATCCCCTAGCGTCCGAGGATAAACAAAGGCGAAAGCACCGCCCATGGCCAACTCCCCGGCGGGTCGTCCACCCCCAGGCGCCATCGACTGCGATATCCATCCCGCCGTGCCCTACACGCGCGCCCTGTTGCCCTACCTCGACGACTATTGGCGGGAGCATATTCTGCGGCGTGGGCTGGAGCGGGAGAACCTGGAACCCAGTTCCTATCCCGCCAACGCCGCCATCAACGGCCGGCCGGACTGGCATCTTCCGTCCGGGCCGCCGGGCAGCAGTCTGGCGGCCATGCAGACCCATCTGCTGGACCGGCTACAGCCGAAACACGCGATCTGCAACGTCATCCATGGCGCTCAGGTGATGCTCAGCGAAGATCTGTCGGCCGCGCTGTGCCGAGCGATCAACAACTGGATCAGGGCAGAGTGGCTGGACCGCGATCCTCGGTTGCGGGCCTCGATCGTCGTGCCGCCACATAGTGCCGACCTGGCGGTGGAGGAGATCGAGCGGCTGGCCCCCGATCATCGGTTTGTCCAGGTCCTGTTGCTCTCGATGGCGGAGCTGCCGCTGGGGCGCCGCCAGAACTGGCCGATTTACAAAGCGGCGGCGGCGCACGGGCTGCCGATCGGGATTCATGCCGGCAGCAGTTTCCGTCACCCGCCCAGCGCCGGCGGCTGGCCTTCGTATTATCTGGAGGACTACGTTTCTCAGTCCCAAGGATTTCAGGCGTCGGTAAACAGCCTCGTCAGCGAAGGCGTGTTCGTCAAATTCCCCGATCTGAAAGTCGTGCTGATCGAATCGGGGGTGACCTGGCTGCCGGCGTCACTGTGGCGATTGGATAAGACGTGGCGCGGTGTGCGGGCGGAAGTACCCTGGCTGGAAGAACAGCCAACGGAAACGGTTCGCCGGCATGTGCGCCTGACGTTGCAGCCGTTTGACGCGCCACCTTCTGAACCGCAGCTTCGAACCTTACTGGAACAGCTCGGGTCGGATCGGATGCTGCTGTTCTCGTCCGACTATCCGCACTGGCACTATGACGGCGACGATGCGTTACCGTCGGGATTGTCCACCGAGCTGATCCAACGAATCTGTGTCGAGAACCCGCTGGAAACCTATTCTCGCCTGAAGGAGACGCCGCAATGAACGTGACCGTCCTCGATCGCAGCCCCGACCGCTCGGCGCAAAGCCATATGGGTTTCATCGATTGCGACGTGCATCCCTACGTCAAAGGTCCAAACGATTTCGATCCATTCCTGTCGAAGCGCTGGCTGGAGCATAAACAAACCATCGGTGGGCGCGGGCGTCAGGGGTTGGCGAAGACCTCGATGTATCCACGGATGTCACCCGGCAACGGCATGCGGATGGACGCATGGACCGACACCGGCGGCCATCCCGGTTCCGATTTGCCGAAGATGCGGGAACAACTGCTCGACCTGTTCGACGTCGCCTATGGATTGCTGGCTCCGCTGGTGGGTGGCGGCCCCGGCGAACGGAATGTCGAGTTCGGCTCCGCCATGGCGACCGCGGTCAATGAATGGCAACTCGCGCACTGGTGCGACCCGGACCCGCGCTTGCTCGGTGCCATCCAGATCAACATTGAGCACACCGAAGCGGCCATTGCGGAGATCGAGAAACGTGCGGGTGACCGGCGCTTCGCCCAGGTGAACATTCCTCCGCGCGGACTGGAACCACTCGGGCGCCGCCGCTACTGGCCGATCCTGCAGGCCTGCGCCGCCAACGGCTTCCCGGTGTCGCTGCATCTGGGCGGCACCAGCGGGCACGCGTCCACCGGCGGCGGCTGGCCATCGTTCTATCACGAGGAGCATCCGTCCTACGTGCAGACCATGCAGACATTGGTAACAAGTTTGGTCTGCGAGGGCGTGTTCGAACAAATTCCCAACCTGAAGGTCGTTTTGGTTGAGGGTGGATTCGCCTGGCTACCCTCATTGTGCTGGCGTTTGGACAAGCACTGGAAGCGCCTGAAGGCCGAGGTGCCGCATCTGAAACGCTCGCCTTCGGAGTATGTGCATGAGCATATTTGGGTCACCACCCAGCCGATCGAGGAACCGGAACGGCCGCAGGATATGCTGTCCACGCTGGAATGGATCGGGCCGGATAAGGTGATGTTCTCGACCGACTATCCGCACTGGGATCAGGACGATCCGCGGTATGCCTTCAAGATTCCGCTGCCCGATGACTGGAAGCGCAAGATCTACCGGGACAACGCGAAGGCTCTCTACAACCTATGACAAGACACGTCGTCGCCAGCGTGGCGGACATCCCACCGGGAGGCCGCAAGATCGTTACGGTCAAAGGCCGGGAGATCGGCATTTTCCGGATCGGTGACGATTTCCATGGGCTGATCAACCGGTGCCCGCATCAGGGCGCACCACTGTGTTTGGGTGAGATCGTCAGCCGGTTGGTCGCGCCGAGCCCCGGTGATTACCGTCTGACGCGGCCGGGTGAAATGATCCGCTGCCCGTGGCATTGCTGGGAGTTCGATATCCGCACCGGCCAGTCGTTATGCGACCCGCACAGCGTCCAGGCGCGAGCGTTCGACGTTGCGGTCGAGGACGGGAAGACGCTGGTGGAGGGGCCGTTCGTTGCCGAATCCGTGCAGGTAACGGTGGAGGAAGCGTACGTGGTTGTTACGCTTTAAGGCGACGCTTGGTCATGACCCGGCTTGTTGTTACAAGCCGGGCGTTGCCTGAAAGCCCTGCTGCGATCAGGTGATCACCGCCTGGCCGCCGCTGAAGGTGGTGTGCGCCGACAGCAGATTGGAAGCCGTCAAAGTCGAAGACATACCCAACAGAACGATGCCATGGGTCGGAGTGGCGCTGCTGTAAAGCGAGATCGCATTAACGCCGTTAACTGTCGTGTTGGCCGCCATCAGGACCGAATTGGCCGCGCCGGACAGATTGATCACCAGTTGATCGTGCCCGTACTGGAAATTGGCGATCGTTTCGATCCCGCCAGCCGCCGCCAGGGTGAAGCCGATCGTGGCGGCACCGGTGCCCAGCGTGATCGCATCGGGGGTTCCGATGAAGCTCATGGTCGCGGCGCTGAGTCCGGCGCTGACGCTGGCGGTGTCACCGTTCAGATTGATCGTCGCGGCAACCGTGGTCCCGGTCAGATCGATCGTATCCGCCGCCGTCGTACCGCTGACGGTCAGGGACGCCAGCTTGGTGTCGGCTTTCAGCGCGGTCAGAGCCGCCGTTACGTTCGCGGCCGTATCCGAGACTGTGAACGATGCGACATGGCTGCTCGCCTGCATCGCCGTCGCGTTCGCCGCCGTAACCCCACTGACCGCGGCCGTATAAGTGGCCGGCAGCAGGCCCAACGCAAACGTATTGCCGGTGAACTGCGCATAGGTCAGCGACAAGGCATTCGTATCGGTCAACGCGACCGAGGTCAGCTTGGTGTCCGCGTTCAGCGCCGCGATGTTGGCCGCCACGTTGACAGAGCTGTCGGACACGCCGAACGAGGTCACCTGAGTGCTTGCTTGCAACGCCGCGGCGGCGGCAACCGAAGCCCCGATCATGGCCGCCGGGGCGATCGCATTGTCGGCCGAGATCGTATCGCCGTCCGCCAACAATGTGCTGAGGCTGACCTCGAACGTCGTGGACCAGTATTGGCCGCTCATCGTGCCCCATGGATTGCGGATCTCGAGATTTCCGGTGGCGGTGTCATAGCCATACACCGACATCGCATGGTCCGCGATCAGGGTCTCCATCCGGCCGCTGGTGGCGTTGGTGTAGGACGACAGGATCACGTCGAAACCTTTACCGAGATCCGTCACTAACGCCGACAGAGCGGACGCCGTGGTGACCCCCGCGACAGCGGACACGGCATTCAACGCATTATTGTAAACGTATTGAACCCATGACGAACCATTTGCATAGAAATCGGTGATGGCGGAGGCACCGGTGATCTCCTCCAGCGTATATTCCGGGGCACCGCCGTTGCCGATGGTCGAAAAGGAATTGCCGGCGGCGACGGTGTTGCCGGTGGGAATCAGACCACTCGACTGCACCTGGGCGTAGGCTTTTTCAACCAGGCTGGCCCAGTCATTCGTCGCCGCGTTGAAGATTGTCCCGCCATCCGGCAGTTGATTGTTAACCGTGACGTATTGGGCGGTTCCGTTGATGAAAAACCGCACACCATAGGTATTGTTACCATTATTGGTGATCATCGACTGAATCGCGGACGGGTCCTGCTTCGCCGCTTCGGCCAGGGCGCTCAGCAGGTAGCAATCGCCCAGATAGCCCTGGTTGATGTCATTCATGCTCGGGCCGGTGGCGGCAAACACCGCGTTCGACACGGCTGAGTAAGAAACGCTGAACGCGGAAACGCCGCTCATGCTGACCGTGCTGCTCGGTAGGTCGGTGCCGAGAAGCCATTTGCCATCGAGTTCAGTCACCTTTGCGGCGGTGGCACCGGCGGCGAGGTTGCCAAGTGCCACGGCGGTCGCGCCGCCACCGGTCCAATAAGTATTGGAGGTGCTGCCGTTGATCAGGGCACCGACCACGTACGTCAGATACGCCGACGCGGTCTCGCCCATATTCAAATCGGTAGCGATCAATTTCAGGTCGGTGAACTGACTGGCCGACAGCGTTGTCTTACTGGCTGTCAGTTCAGCGGCAAGATCGGTGAACAATTTGCCCATGCCGGCCTCGGTGACCGTGCCGCCTGCCGACGCCGTCGTCATATCGGCCTTGATAACCGTGTCGTTCAGCGACGCGATCCAGGACGCTGTCGGTGTCGTACCGGTTGTCGTGGCGGCAGCCCCGGTGGTGGTGGTGGACGTGGTTGACGACGTGGTGGTCGTGGTTGTGGTTGTCGCCTTGACCGTCGCAACCGTGTCGCCGGACAGGGAAACCTCATCAGGTGCCCACTGACCAGCAGTGTCATCGGCCGATTGTAATGTCAGATCCGACTGCCAGGACTGCTGGGTGTCGCCATCGTTCCAAAGCCCGTGGGTCCTGACATTATTCATTTTGAATTCCTCATGTATTACGCCCGGCCTCCGGTCCCTACCGGAGGCTGCGCTTCATTTTATTGCATCTTGATGATGCACAGCAGCGTTCTGGCTTTGCAATCACTTATTTTGTTTCATAACGATTCTTTCTAACGGAATGTTTTATTTTTTCTTTATTTGTTTTATTTTATAGAAATCGATGGGCGTCGTCGCAGTTCGCAGAATGATGGTGCGTTCAGCGACGTTCCAAAATGACCGCGCCGGATTGACGCCGATTCCCCAGTGTCACGGCGACGACCCGCCCTGATCGCTCCGAACCCGACGGGCGGCCGGCCAAGCCAGGCCATGATGGAACGACGGGCCTGACGCCGGATTCACTTTTGCGTGGAGACGGCGCCGTCCGATCGGCCGCGACCGTAAACATCGCTTGATCGGAGCAAGCGAGGACAACCACAGCCGGGCAGTTGCCGCCCCGGGTTCGTTTCGGCATACCGTCCCGGCCCCCGGATCCGCCCCATCACGACAACCGAGTTGCCTGCGGTCATCCAACCCCATCCTTACGATCGTGCGGCCGTCCCGCCATGATCATTGCAGGCTTTGCGACCGGCGCTTTAAGTTATAAGATGCATCAATCTCGGGGGCATATCGGATGGCACAGCGTAAATCGACGATCAGACACAATCCTCTGGCGGCCGTAGCGGCAACGGCAGCATCGGATGAGATCATCCGTGACGATACCACGCCGGTTCGGGCCGCCGGCACAGCGGTGGAAGCGGAAGTCGTGCCGGAGCCAACACCTATCGACGCCACCAAGGCCCTATCCGATGAGATCGTCCAAGACGCCACAGCGCCGGCCCGGCCCGCCGAGGCAGCGGTTGCGGTTGCGGTTGCGGCAGAGATCGTGCCGGAGCCTATAGTAATAGAAGGCACTCTGGCGCCGACAGACGACATTCCAGCAGCGCCGCTTAACGACACCCTCGCGGCCGAGGCGACACCAGCGCCTGCGTCCCCGGCCAACGAAGCGACGACCGGCAGGCGGGACCAGGGCGTACGGATCGTGCGGAGCTATATGGGTTGGTCCAGCGCCGCCGGGCTGCTGCCTCTCCCCGGCCTCGATATCAGCGGCGTGGCCGCCGTGCAGGTCAAGATGCTGCATTCGATGGCTCGGCTCTACGACGTTCCGTTCAATAAGACGCTCGCGCGGCAACTGGTCGTGGCGCTGTTCGGTGGCGGTGGCGCAATGATCGTCGCCCTGCCGATGGCAACCGTGGCCAAGACATTGCCGGTGGTTGGGACCATGGCCGGCATGCTGCTGTCCCCGGCCATCGCGGTGGCGTCGTGCTATGCCACCGGCCACGCGTTTCTCCGCCACTTTGAGGCTGGCGGCACACTCGAAACGTTCGATCCCGGCACGGTTCAGGCACAAGCGGCCACTCCATGAGGTGCATCGCGATCGCCAACCAGAAGGGCGGCGCGGCGAAAACCACCACAACCGTCAACCTGGCTGCCGCCCTGGCGGAGCGTGGGCGGCGGATTCTGCTGATCGACCTCGATCCGCAGGGCAACAGCTCCGACTGGGTTGGTTGCGTCCGGAACGAGTCAGAGGGCGCGTTCACGCTGCTCACGGGTAAGGCCGCGCTGGCCGATTTGGTTCTCGCCACGGAATGGACCGGCGTGGACGCCATTCCGGCGACCAAGGCCCTCAGCGGCATCGAACGCGCGCTGGCCGGTGAGGTTGGGGCGGAGATGGCCCTGCGCCGCAAGATATCGGCGGCACCGGCCCAGTGGGACTATATCCTGATCGATACGCCACCGACGCTGGGCATCCTGACCCTGAACGCCCTGACCGCGGCGCGCGAGGTGATTGTTCCGGTTGCCGCGCATGTGCTGGGACTGGCCGGGGTGGCGCAACTGAAAGAAACGATTGCCGTGGTACGGGAACGGCTGAACCCCGATCTGACGGTCGCCGGAATCGTCGCCTCGCGTGTGGATTCGCGCACCCGCCATTGCGCCGATGTCGTGGCCAGCCTGCGGGAAACCTTCGGGTCCGAAGTGTATGCGACCGAAATCCGGGAGAATATCCGCCTCGCGGAGGCCCCGTCGTTCAAGCGCTCGATCCTGGAGTATAGCAACAACAGCCCCGGGGCAGCCGATTACCGCGCCCTGGCCGAGGACGTCATCCGCCAGGAGTAGCGGTGCGGCTCGGATTGATCTGGTTACCTAACGAGAGCATCGGCTGGTTGCTTGGTTTAGATTTAGAAGGCGTGTACTTAGGGACCGGAAAACCAGCCGCGCGAAGGTCGTTATGCCGGGGCGACCTTCACACCCAGTGTGGTGGCCGATGACGCCATCCCAAGGTCGAATGTCGCAATTTCTATTCCGAACCGCTGTGCGATCGCGATGTGGATCGCATCCGGCGCACGCAACGTCAGATCGAGACGGCGAATGAAGGCTCCAGCCGCGGCGATATCGGTTGGAGCGGTCTCAATCCTCTGCGTGAAGGTCCGGGTCCAGTGGTCCAGGCTATCAAAAGCGGTTTTCGCCTCCGTCGCTGTCAATTCGCGGGTGCGAACCCGGCGGGCGATGACAGACGCCACCTCGGTTTCCGCGTAATCGCTGACGAAAAGCACCAGGGACTCGGTTTGGAGAAAGGCTCGAGCCCGAGCGGTCAGTGCATCGTGGATCAGTAGAGCCACGAGAACGCTGGCGTCGAGATAGGCGTCCACTACGCGCCGTCGTCCCGAAGGCGCCGGACCTCAGCCGCGGCATCAAGGCTCGCCAGCGCTTTGCCAACCCGGTGTTCGTCGAGCCAGTCCAGGGCAGCCCCGGGGATAGGTTTTGGTGCGGCTGGGAGTGGGCGCAACTCAACCACCGGGCGGCCGTCGCGCGAGATCACCACGGATTCGCCTTTCAGGGCACGGTCGATCAGCCGCGGAAGTTGGCTGGTTGCCTCGGCAATACTGTGCGTGCTCATGGCAGGCAGTATCATCCTGGCCGGCGCCGCATGTCGAGTGGTCTAAGCGCCACCCTTGCGGCGGAAAGCCGTAGGGATAAGCTGCCGCAAAGCCCCCGGGAGGAACCAGACATGATCGACATGCACGCCCATTGGAAGCCCGCCGAAGTCGCCGACGCCCTGCGCGCCCGCATGAAGGAGCCCCGCATCCTGCGCACGCCGGACGGCGCCGAGGTGCTGAAGCTGCCACGCATGGGCGAAGAGCCGCTCGCCACCGCGTTCGATGACGTCGATGTCCATCTCAGCCGCATGGACCGCCAGGGCGTCGAGACCAGCGTGCTGTCGCTCGTCGGTTCGTTCTGCTGGATCGAGGCGCAGCCGCCGGACGTGTCCGGCCCCCTGTGCCGGCGCGTCAACGACCGGCTGTCGGCGATTTGCCAGCAGCATCCGGGCCGCTTCGCCGCCTTCGCCGCGCTGCCGCTGACGGATATGGCAGCCGCCGCCACGGAATTGGAGCGGGTGCTGGCGCTGCCGGGCATGATCGGGGCGCAGATACCGGGCAACTTGTTTCTGACCCGCGATGATGCCGAGGCGGCGCGTCCCCTGCTGGAGGTGGCGAACCGCCACCACGCGGTGCTGTTCATCCACCACGGCCCGCGCCCCGGCGATGCCTTCCCGAAAGTCGCGGGCGCAACGGACAACGCGCGCCGCCGCAACGGCACCCTGGATATGCAGGCGAGCCTGTCGTCGGTGATGGTGACGCTGTGTCTGACAGACTTCCTGGCGGACTATCCCCATGTAACGATCCAGGTGCATAATCTGGGGGGCAACATTCCGTACGAAGTGGAGCGAATGGATCACCGCTCCATGCTCGACACGCCGGAAGAAGAACTGCCGTCATCGCGGTTCCGCCGGGCGAAGGTGTTCGTCGATTGCAACTCGTTCGGGCCGCGGGCGATCGAGGCGGCGGTCAGCCTGTACGGCGCCGAACGCATTGTGTGCGGAACGGATGGCAGTGCGTTCGGCGTTGACTGGACCCGCAAGGCATTGGCCGACGCCCAAATCGGCGACGAGGCTCGCGAGCAGATCCTGCACCGGAATGCGGCGGCCATGCTGGCTCGGGTGATCGGGGCGGATAGGGGGGCGGTGGCGGCCTGATCGCCCGAAGCCATTCAATCGGCGTAAAACGCCTCAACCGTCACCACGATCCCCGGCGGATCGAGCCTGATATCGCCGGACACGAACACCTGTGTGGCAATCTGGTCGTCCGGCATGCGCGCATGATGAACGATGCGCTGCTCGTCAGGCCAGACGACCAGGTAATGCTGCACCGACGGCAGCTTGAAATACGCGCGCAGCTTGGTCACCCGATCCCTTGTCCTGCTGTCCGGGGACAGCACTTCGACCAGCACGAGCGGGTCGGCGACTATGGTCGAGTCACCCGGCAGCCGCGATCCGCATCGCAGGAGCGCGTCGGGCTCAAAGTCGCTGTTTTCGACCTGAACCGTCATCCCATCGCCGAACACCTGACAGGACGTCAGTCCCGCCTCGGACAGGGCGCGCCGCAACGCATCGCGCGCCGCCCCCTTGCGCAAATTGTGCGACGCCCGCTCGGGGGCCATCGCAACCACGATGCCGTCAATACGCTCGTATTTGCCCGTGGGTTGCTGGTCCGCCCAGGCCAGGAACGCCTCCCGGGTCATCGGGGTCTCGGGCTCATAAATTTGGGCGCGTGCCATTGCGGACCCTTCCGGTGCGTCGCTGTAGAGGTAACACTGCGGGAGGCGTAGTCAACAGCGACGATCCACCCGTTTGCCTCCGCCTTGCCGGCGGCGACAATCCCGTGAGACAGTCCCCCAACGCATTGGAGCGACCCTATGGCAACGTTTCTCATCTGCCACGGCGCATGGTCGGCCGGTTGGGCCCGGAAGAAAGTGCGTCCGTTGCTACAGGCGGCGGGACACACCGTCTTCACCCCGACCTACACAGGGTTGGGCGAACGCGCGCACCTCACCGGTCCCTTGGTGGACCTCGAAACGCATATCCAGGATGTGCTGGGCGTGATCGAGTATGAGGATGTGCGGGACTTCATCCTGGTGGGCCACAGCTATGGCGGCATGGTCGCGACCGGGATCGCCGACCGTGTGCCCGAACGGGTGCGGCATCTTGTCTATCTGGATGCGTTCGTGCCGCGGGACGGCCAATCGCTGAACGATCTCGTGCAGATCGGCGGAGCCACAGCGCATGCCGGCATCGATGGATGGCTGGTGCCGCCGAATCCCTCGCCACCCGATACCTCCGCCGAGGATCTGGCATGGATCGCCGGACGGCGGCGGCATCAGCCGGCCGCGACTTTCGCACAGAAGCTGCGGTTGCAAAATGCATCACCGACGATACGGCGAAGTTACATCTACTGCGCGCGGAAGGCCCCTGCCGGTGACCCGTTCGCGCAGTTTGCGGACCGATTCAGACACGACCCGACTTGTTCGTATTTTGAGCGTGACTGGAGTCACAGCCCCAACGTGACGGCGCCCGAGGCGTTGGTTCATTTGTTACTGGAGATAGCGGCCCACGGATCATGATTACTCACTGCGAGTGCCCGACGACGGGCAGCGACGGCAGTTCTTTGAGAAGCCCATCACGGGCGCGGAGGCGGCACCGTATATCAAGGCTGGACGCAAATTAGATTTTACCCCCCCGATATGGTAAACGAAGGCATGTCAACTGACGGCCCGCTTCATCCCGGCCACCTGGCAGACCGTGCCGCCGCCCTGGCTTTTCTGGAAAAGCTCCGCGGCAGCTACGACGTTGCGCAGGTGATCATGTTTGGCTCACGGGCACGGGGCGATCACAGGCCAGACAGCGACCTCGACCTCGCCATCATCCTAAACGGCGGGGCTGGCGACTTTCTCGGCGTCAAACTGGATATGGCTGGCATCGCTTTCGACGTGCTGCTGGAAACCGGCGTTCTGGTGCAGGCATTGCCACTGTGGAATGGCGACCTCGCCCACCCGGAACAATTCCCCAATCCCGCGCTGATCGAGCAGATCACGCGGGACGGTATCAGGCTGCGATGACCGCCGCACTCCTGGAAAAGGCCGAAAAGGCACTGGCATCCGCCAGACTTCTGCTCGACGCAAACGACAGCGACGGCGCGGTCAACCGAGCCTATTATGCCATGTTCGATGGCGCATTGGCCGCTTTGGCATGGACGGGCGTTCACGATCATCACAAAACCCATGGTGGGGTGATCGGCAGCTTTGGACGCCACCTCGTTCAGGCCGGGCACCTCGCCCCGGAATTCGGACGCTCGTTCAATCGCATCCAGGAACTTCGCCTGACCGGGGATTATCTGCCGATCCCCGTGCCACTCGATAACGCGCGATCGGCGGTTCAGGAGGCCGCCGCCTTCGTCGGGGCCATACAGGTGTTGCTGACGACGCAACGATCATAACAAGAAAGGACAACCCATGTCTTCCGAATCAATCCTCGGCACCGGCGACTTCCGCTACCGCCTGATCCCCGACTGGGCCCGCCTCCCCGACGGCTGGGATTTCAACGAGGTCGCCGCCGTTGCCGTCGACTCCCGCGACCAGGTCTATGTCTTCAGCCGCAGCGCCCACCCCGTCACCGTGTTCGACCGCGACGGCACCTTCCTCCGCTCCTGGGGCGAGGGCGTATTCAAGCGCGCCCACGGTCTCAGCATGGCGCCCGACGACACCATCTTCTGCACCGACGACGGCGACCATTCGGTGCGCCGCTGCACGCCGGAGGGCAAAATCCTGCTCACCCTCGGCACCCCCGGCACGCCAAAACCCTACATGGACGGCGAACCGTTCTGCCAGTGCACTCACACCGCGCTGTCACCCTCCGGCGACATCTATGTCTCCGACGGCTACGGCAACGCCCGCGTGCACAAATATGCGCCCGATGGCCGCCTGATCCTGTCGTGGGGCCAATCCGGTGTCGGTCCCGGTGAGTTCAACCTGCCGCACAACATCTGCTGCGACGCAGACGGCTGGGTCTATGTCGCCGACCGTGAAAATCATCGTGTGCAGATCTTCAACGGCCAGGGACGATACGAAACCGAGTGGCGCAATCTGCATCGCCCGAGCGGGCTGTTTCTCGGGAAGGGCAGTTGCCCGTATTGCTATGTGGGCGAATGCGGCCCGACCTTCGGGTTCAGCCGCAACGCGTCGAATCTCGGCCCCCGTGTCTCCATCGTCAACAAACAGGACGGCACAATTCTCGCTCGGCTGGGCGACCGGACGCCCGACAATTTCCCCGGGCCGTTCACATCGCCGCACGGCATCGCCGCTGACTCGCGCGGTGATATTTACGTGGGCGAGGTCGCCAAAACTGGATGGGGCAACCTGTTTCCCGGCGTACCCGCGTCGCCGCCACGGGCCGTGCTGCAAAAGCTTATAAAGCTGGACTGATAGCAGCAGCGGCTTAACAATGCAGCGATCGCGTTCCCTGTCGTCATGGTGCGCGAAGGGCGCACCATCCACATATCTGAATTAATTCATTAAAGACGTGGATGCCGAAAAGACGTGGATGCCGACCGGAGCCTGTGCCAGGGCCTGACCCGGGTATCAGCATGACGGGGTATGGCCGGCCGAGAGTCGGTGTCAAGCCGCTGGTATCAGGCTGCGTGGTGCTCGCTTACGCGGATGCTTCCGTGCCGGTCGATCTTGCGGACGCTGATGTCAACATCACGATCAAGGCTGGTCAAAAATTCCATCAGGCGCCCCATGGAGAACCCCGACAGCTTATAGTTCGCCAGCGCCGAGATCTCCGGTTGAGTGCAACCCAGCGATTCAGCGGCTTCACGTTGCCGGATTTTCTTCTCGGCAAGCGCATTGTTCAATGCGGCTGTGAGTTTTACCTTGGCCTTCTTCTCCGACGCGTCAGGCAGACCGAGATCCGCGAAGACGTTCCCGCTACCCGGAATGATCCTGTCCATGGATTGCTCCTTCATATCTCTCCTACCTTGCTATTCGCCAACGCCCTCATCCATCACCGGGCGGATCGCAACCGTCGCTCGACCATCTCGATGGTTCGCTGGACCGTTGTGATCCCTCTGCGAGATCTTTTCTGAAACGCGTGCAGGACATAGACCGCGTGTTGAAGTCGCACCGTATAGACTGCTCGGTAGGTATCAGTTCGGAGGTTCTCAATCACTTCGAATACACCGGCCCCCGCTCCCCCGCCAAGGTTTCGCTCTGGCAGCTTTTCCGCCAAATCGAGCGGCGCTGAGCGCTGCTCCCATCTCATCCTGAACCTCCGAGGGGAAGCCGCGCAGATCGTCCAGCGAGGATCCAACCCATCGAAGCGGCCGTTCGTCTTCGCCCGCCGGAATTCGGATCATCGTCAAGTTATATAAAAATTTAGATAAAAATCAACCTCGTATCCTGTCACCTGACCCGGGTGATGGTTCGATGCGGTCTCAGACCACCGTGACCCGCAGCTTGCGACATCCACCACCGCACCTCGCGTCGCAATTTGCGAAAACAAGCCGAAACACGCCTGAAACCAACTGGCACGCCCCTTGCGATGAAGCATTCATCGAAACGCTTCAAAGGGGTATCTGTCATGTGCGGCATCGTTGGAATGGTAAACGGACATCCGGTCGCCCGTGACCTCGTGACCGCACTCGGGCGCCTGGAATATCGGGGCTATGACTCCGCGGGCGTCGCGGTCGCCGGCCCCGGTTTTGAGGTCCATAAGGTGATCGGCGGCACCACCGAACTCATGGGCAAGGTCGGCAACGGCTTCGCCGGGCATGCCGGCATCGGCCACACCCGTTGGGCCACCCATGGCCGCGCCGAAGTGCGCAACGCCCACCCGCATGTGTGGGACGGTGTCGCGGTTGTCCATAACGGCATCATCGAAAACTACCACGACCTGCGCGGCCGTATGATCGCCAATGGCGAAACGTTTGAGAGCGACACCGACAGCGAAGTCATCCCGCACCTGATCGCCGCGGCCCGCAAGGCTGGCGCCGCCCCGATGGACGCCGTCCGCGAGGCCTGCACCGAGTTGCATGGCGCCTATGCCATCGCGGTTCTGTTCCAGGACGTTCCGGATCGTGTGGTTGTCGCCCGTCAGGGCAGCCCTGTGATGGTCGCTCGCGGCCGGAACGTGGCGGCGGTGGCCTCCGATCCCTCGGCGTTGTCCGCTCTGTGCGATGATTACGCCGCGCTGGAAGATGGCGATCTGGCCGAACTGTCGAACCACGGCGTCACCATCTTCGGACGTGATGGCCAACTGGCCCAACGTTGCTGGCAAAAAGTGGAGGGCGCCGAGGAAGAGGCCGCCGCCGGCCTGTTCGGATCATTCACCCGAGCCGAAATCGCGGCGCAGCCGGTGGCCTTGCGCAACACGGATGCGGCGCTGGCCGGCCGGGCGATCCCACAGGCGATCGCCGATGCCGAACGCCTGGTGGTGGTTGCCTGCGGAAGCTCCATGTATGCCGCCTCGACCGTTCGTCCCTGGATCGAGAAGCTGACTGGTCTTCCGTGTGACCTTGAAATCGCCAGCGAATACCGCACCCGCGAAGCGCCGTTGTCGCGCGGCACCGTTGGTATCCTGGTGTCCCAGTCCGGCGAAACCGCCGACACCATGGGCGTGATGGAGATGCTGAAGGCACGTAATGTCCCGATCGTCGCGGTGGTAAACGTGCAGCACTCCCAGATGGCCCGAGGCGCCGATCTGCTGTGGCCGACGATGGCCGGGAAGGAACAGGGCGTGGCCGCGACCAAAAGCTTTACCTGCCAGATGCTGGCGCTGATCCGCTTCGGCCTGGCGCTGGGCCTGGCGCGCGGCACCGTCACCTCCGGCACGCTGGTCGCCGTCGAACGCGAACTCGCCGGCCTGGCCGTCGTCTGCGCTCGGGCGGAAATGCTGGAAGGCCAGTTCGAAGCCGTCGCCGAACGCCTGGTGCGGGAAGGCGAGGCCTTGTTCATCGGCCGCGGGTCGGCCGCTGCCCTGGCGAATGAAGGTGCGCTGAAGCTGAAGGAACTGTCCTACCTGCGCGCCGAGGCCTATGCCGCCGGTGAACTAAAGCACGGTCCGATCGCGATGATCCGTGAGGGTTCGCCGGTGATCGTCTGTGCCGGGGCCGGCCAGCATGCGGGCAAGTCCCTGGCGAATGCCGAGGAAGTCCGGGCGCGTGGCGGCTATGTGATCGCACTGGTAGACGATGCCTCGGCGGCGGCTTTCGCGCCGGTCGCCGATGAGATGATCGTGCTGCCTGGCGCCGGCCTGGGCACGCTGTTCGCTCAGGCGGTGGCGATGCAACTGATCGCGGTGCACGCCGCCGTGGTGCTGCGTCACCCGGTTGACCGGCCGCGCAATCTCGCCAAGTCTGTAACGGTGGAATAACGGCCCCCGGGTCCCCGTCCGAAACGTCCGTACCAGCGAGGCTCCCGATGTCTGCCACCGCTCTGAAAGCCTGGATCAAGTCGCGCGAAACCCCGATGGCACGGTTTGCCTATGGGGCCGCGAAGGGGTTGAAGTCGATGCGTGTGCCGGTGATCCGCCCGCTGCATCGGACGCTGTATGGCCTGTACACCGGCGTGCGCGCGCTGTGGGGCGAGTTCGGACGTGTCGTCTGGTGGACTCCCCTATTTATCAGCCGGCTGGAAACGGCGGCGCCGGGGCTGCAACTTTACAGTGGCATGCCGCAGGTCATGGGCCCGCTCCGGATCGCGGTCGGCCGTGACGTTCGGATGTCGGGAATCTCCACTTTTATCGGACGCTCCGGCGCAGGCGAGCAGCCGTTGCTGCGGATCGGCGACAACGTCGATATCGGCTGGCAATGTGCATTGTCGGTGGGCACCCGGATCGAGATCGGCGACAATGTCCGTCTCGCGGGGCGCTGCATGTTGGCCGGATTTCCGGGCCATCCGATGAACGCCACCGACCGGGCGGCCGGGCTGCCCGATACGTCCGATCAGATTGGTGACATTGTGCTTGAACGCGATGTCTGGCTGGCGACCGGCGTGACGGTACTGGCCGGCGTGCGGATCGGGGCGGGCACCGTGGTGGCGGCCGGCAGTGTCGTCACTCGTGATCTTCCGCCCGGGGTTCTCGCGGCCGGGGTACCGGCGCGCATCATAAGGCCATTGTCATGACCGACCTGATTGTCTTTGGCGAGGATTGGGGCGGTCATCCGTCCTCGACCCAACACCTGATCAGCCATTTGCCGGGGCAGAACCGGGTGGTCTGGGTGAACTCGATTGGCCTGCGCCGGCCGCGGCTGACGTTGGCCGATGCCGGGCGCGCGTTGCGTAAAGTGGCGCAGGCTATCGGCGGCACAAAGCTGCCGGCCGCGCAACAGCACGATGCCCCCGGCCCGGTGATTCAGCCGGTCATTGTGCCGATGGCGCGCAGTGCGCCGTTGCGGGCGCTGAACCGGGCTTTGTTGAAGCGGAAGGTGGGTGGCGCGGTGCGCGCGGCGGGCCTGAAGCGGCCCATTCTGTGGATTTCCCTGCCGTCGGCGGTCGATGCGATCGGCTCGCTGGAGGAATCCGCCGTCGTCTATTACTGCGGCGACGATTTCGGGGCGCTGGCCGGCGTCGATCATGCGCGCTGCCTGGAGATGGAAGCGGAACTGGCGCGGCGGGCCGACCTGATCCTGGCGGCCAGTCCGGCGATGGCCGCCCGGTTTCCCGCCGAAAAGACCCGGGTGTTGCCGCATGGTGTCGATCTGGACCTGTTTCAGACTCCGGCGCCGCGGGCCGCGGATTTGCCGGAGGGCAAGGTCGCCGGGTTCTATGGGACATTGGCGGAGTGGCTGGACTATGACCTGATCGCCGCCACCGCGAAACGCCTGCCGGACTGGCGTTTCGTGTTCATCGGTCATGTCGCGGCCGATATTTCCGCGATAAGCGGGTTGCCGAACGTGACGCTGCTGGGACCGCGTCCGCATGCGGAGCTGCCGCACTACGCGCAACATTGGTCGATTGGACTGATCCCATTCCTGGATAATGCCCAGATAAGGGCGTCCAATCCACTGAAGCTGCGCGAGTATCTGGCGGCGGGCCGTCCGATCGTCGCGACTCCGTTTCCGGCGTTGATGCCTTACGCCGAACACGTCTCCATCGCGACGACGGCGGAGGGCTTTGTCGAAGCCCTTATTGCTACGTCGGGGGACCGCAACACGCAGGTTCGGCGGGACGCTGTGGCAGGCGAAAGCTGGGATGCACGGGCGGCGCAAGCCGCTGCACTGATGGCTGAGTTGTGAGGCGTTGCCTCACCGTCATGGCGGGCGAAGGCCCGCCATCCACGTCTTTCGGCATGCCATACGAGCAAAGACGTGGATGGCGGGCCTTCGCCCGCCATGACGAGAATGATCTTCGCGTCCCACGGCGCAATAAAAACTGGAGGCTTTTGCGTCCAGGACTGCTGCGATGGGCGTTGGTGATGGTCCTGCTGCCACTCGGTTCTGTCTGCGCCGAAACCCGCCTCGATCTCGCGAATCCAGCGGAACTGACAGAGTTAGTGGTCAGCGGTGTGAACCACGATGCCGAACCCCGAACGGTCACGATCCGGATTGATGACCGCCCCAACGCGGAATACACCGACCGCGTGAACGAGGAGCGGTCAATGCCGCCGGGTCCGTTCACGCTGCATCTCCGGATCGCCTTGCTGCGCACGCCCCGGCAGCGGGCGCTCAATCTGGCGACGGTGTTCCGGGCACTTGCGTTTGTGCCGGATGGCGGGTCGGTCGTTCTTGAGCCGTTGCGGCTGGAATCCCCGCCGCGGCTTCCGCCCGGGGTGCGGGGCTGGTTTTTTGGCCCACCTGCCGCCGTGCCGCTGGAGGGTTTTGAGTCCGTCCAGCCGGGGGACCCGCGCATCAGCGGTCCGCATGTCGAAGCCATCGTTCGGCCGGGCGGCGATCCGGTCCTGGCCTATGGCGTGCGGCTGACCCGCTTTGCCACCGTTTTGCCGCCGGGGCGCTGGCGCGTCACGCTGTGGACGGAGGATCCCGGCGCCTGGGAGACACTGCCCGTGGTTTTGCAGCAGCGCATCCGGGTGAACGGTGCGGATATACTGTCGATGAGTCGGGATTACGCGGCCTGGATTCAGCAGCGTTACCTGGCCGGCCGTTCGCTGGAAGCTGACCCGCTTGAGGCGCCGTTCGCGGCGATCGGGGCGAAAAGAGGTGGCCGGGTCTCGGATATCGTCACGGTCGCTGACGATGGCGTTCTGGCGGTCGAACTGGCCGGTTTTCCGCAAGCTGCGACGCATTTGGCAGCGCTGACCGCCGAACCGGCGGATGCGCCACCTGAGGCCGAGGCGGAAGTCGAAGCAATTCGAGCCGCGCGGTTCACTGAAAATTGGCCGGTGCTGCGGGGGCCGCCTGGTGTGACGCCCATCCCCCGCCTCGTCCTCGCAGGCGACGAATCGCCATCGTCGCCATGTGATCCCGGGGGCATTGCTTGTGCGGTAACCGCCCCGGACGGCATCGTGATCCTGCGTTTTCGGGCATCGACCCAAGCGGCCACGATCGCCAATCCCACCATTCTCTGGGACGATGCGCCGCTGCCCGCGCGGCTGCTTTGGGGCCAATGGCGCTGGCGCCGGCCGGGCGCGAACGCCGCGGGGCTGGTGTTCAGTGCCGGCCATCTGCGAGGGGACTCTACGTCGGTTCCGCTTCGGCCCGATTTGCCGCGGCCGCTCGTCGTCGTGGTTCGCGGCACCAAGCCGGGGATACACCATGGCCGGATCAAGCTGCATACATCCGAAGGCGACGTCGAATCGCCCTTCGCGGTCGAGGTTCTGCCGGTTCATCGGCCGGAGTCCGCCGCCCGGGTTGGTCCGTTCCTGGGCTTTGCGGCGCATCTCCTCGGCACCCCGGAGTGGTCGAAAGAGGACGCCATTCGCGACGCCCGCGCGCAGGCCAAATGCGACATGGATGTGTTGGCCGGGTTGGGGCTGACCGCCGTGACCACGCCGTTGACCGCGCCCGAGGCCGATCCGGCGGCGTTTCTGGCCGATCTGCGGGCCGGTTTGGCCCGCTTTCCGGCCCCCGCTTTGGCCTACGAACCGCTGCGGGCCTATGCGTTGCATCACCAGCCGGCCGAAACCGCCGCGATGATCGCCACCACCAACGCCGCGATTCGGCAGGCCGGCCTGCCGCCGGTGATCTGGAGCGTCGCGGACGAACCCGCCTACGCCGGCACGACCGCCGATATCCATCTGCTGGCCACTGCCATCCACGCCGCCGATCCGGCCGCTCTGCTGGCCGGTCACCTGAATGATCCGAGGGACGCGGTGTTGTTGCCCGACCTGGCGATGGTCACCGTCAATCAAGGTTTCGGCGCCGATACAGCGGATATCGCGCGTCTGCGCGAGCGGGGGCTACGGCCGTGGCTGTATAACATGCCGTATCCGCGGCTGGCGGCTGGTGCGTATCTCTGGCGATCGGGTGCCGATGGCCTCCTACAATGGCATGCTCGGATGCCCACCGCCGATCCGTTCGACCCCACCGACGGCCGCGAGGGCGACGTCCAGTTTCTCTGGCCGACCCCGACAATCTGCGGCGCGCCCGATCTCGATGAGGATCTGTTGACTCTGGCTGAAGCTGCTGAGGACCTGCGCTGGTTCGCCTGGCTGGACCAGCAGGCCGGCCAGTCGCCCGAGGCCGCCCAACTCCGGCGCCGCTTGCGGCTGGAGATTCCGGCCGACTGGCATGGCGCGGCCGGCATTCCGGAGGCCCGCCTCGTCGCCTGGCGCGAAGCGATCATCGCGTTGGCACGGAAGTTGAAAAGCTGACGTTACGCGACTAATATCAACCGGGGTAGAGGCCGTCTCTGGCAGAGCATCCCGTCATGCCGACGAAGGTCGGCATCCACGTCTTTTGTTGTTGAAAACATAGACGTGGATAGTGCGCCTTCGCGCACCATGACGATATGTGGATAGTGCGCCTTCGCGCACCATGACGATATGTGGACGATCCGAGTGTGTCAGTATCAACGCCGATTGATATAAATTCTTTCCAGCGATGCCGGACGTCTCCGGTTGGAGCGACAATGATGAGCTGGCCTGCCCGCCTGACGCTCAGGATACTGCCGTTACTGGCGGTTGCCGGTTGTTCGCACGATCCGATCCTTTATATCCCCTCGACAGACCGCACGATGCTGCAGGCGCAGGCCCGGCTGGGCAACGCCGATGACGGCGGCAAAGGCCCGATCAGCGTGGACGAGATGCTGCGGCGGGCGAAGCAGGGTGATTCCGGTCCGGCGGCGGCGTCCAGCGTCGTGTTGCATTTTGGTGGCGATACCGTTCAGCCCGACGCGGCCCAACGCGACACATTGCGGCGTTTCGCCACGAAAACGGGTGCCGAAACGCTCGTCGTCAGCAGCCGTCCGGGCAGTTTCTCCGATCCGGCCACGCCGGTCCTCGGACCGCGGCGGGCTGTGGCGGTCTCGCATGAGTTGTCCGCGATCGTGCCGAATGTGCAGGTCAGGTTCGAGGCGGCCTTGCCGCCTGACGTTGTCGTCGTATCCCTTGGCGGACTCCCCGCCAGACTCCCCGCAGGACAGGCCGCGCCATGAACCACCTGTCCACCAATCCAACTGTTGGCTTCTCGGCCGCGCCGCAGTCCGCCGGGCCGTCGGTGGTGGAAACGATTCAGGTTCTGCTGACGGCCGCATGGCGGCGGCGGTACATGGTGCTGGTGCCGATGATGTTGCTACCGATCCTGGGCGGCATCGCCGGGCATTTCGCGCCCAAGACCTACGAAACCAAGATGACGATCCTGATTCAGGAGCCCGGCAAGCTCAATCCGTTTCTGGAAGACCTGAGCGTCAAGACCAACCTGAAGGACCGGATGCCGGCGTTGTTGGCGCTGCTGACCAGCCGGCATGTCATGCAGTCGGTTGCGCTCGACCTTGGGATGATCAAGGCCGATACGCCGGACAAGGAGGTCGATCGGTCGGTTGCCGAACTGTCCGCCGCTGTGTCCGCCCAACTGATCGGCCAGGAACTGGTCGAGCTTCGCTACAAAGCCCAGACGCCGGCCAATATCGACAAGGTGCTGATGCGCATCGGCGAACGGTTCATGGAACGGGTCGAGGCGCCGGAAGACAGTTCCATGCGTGGCTCTGTCGCGTTCCTTGATCACGAATTGACCGACACGACGGCGCGGCTTGATGCGGCTGAGGCCGCGGTCGCGGAATACCGAGCGAAGAACGCACAGTCGCTGCCGGATCAGCGGACGACCAATCTGCAGCGGCTGTCGTTGCTGCGCGATCAGCTCTCGGAACACGAGGTCAAGCTGGTGGGCGCGCAAACCGATTTCGATGAAACCCGAGCACGCCTGGCGCAGACCGATCCGGTGATCGGCCGGTTGGAAACGGAAATCGTGGCCACCCGCGGCGACCTGGCGGTGCTGCGCAGCCGTTACACCGACGAACACTCCAAGGTTCAGGCGGCCGCGCGCAAGTTGGAGCGTCTGGAGGATGAGCGGGCCAGCCTGGTGCAGGCGGGACAGGGCGCCGCGCCGATCGATCTGGACCGGATGTGGAATATGGCCGCGGTTGCGCGCAAGGAAGGCGATGGCTCCCAGCCGCTGCTCGTATCCCAGGTCGCGATGTTGGAAGCCGCTCGGACTCACCTGGAGCAATGGCGCAGCGAGACGGTGAATCTGCGGCGGGCGGTAGCGGAGATGTCAGCCGCGGTGGAGGCATCCGGCGATGTCGAGCGGGATCTGGAAAAGCGCCAGCGGGCGGTGGACGAAACCCGGGACCTGGTGCAGTCACTGCGTAAGCGGTTCGAAATGGCGAAGGTGACCGGCGAATTGTCGCGCTTCCAGGCACCGGAGCGGATCAAGGTCATCGACCGGCCGGTGGTTCCGACAACCCCGATGAAGCGGCTGACGATCCTGTTCGCTCTGGGCGGTCTGTTCGGCGGCCTGGCGCTGGGTGCCGGTTTGGCGGTCCTGATGGAACTGTCCGATACGACGGTGCGGCGGATCAGGCAGATGGAGAAGCTGACCGGGGTGCCGGTGCTGGGCCGGCTGGCCGCGATGGATTAGCGCGCGTTCACTGTGACTGGAAACGGTGGGTCGTCGATTTGCCCGGTGTGGAGGGTAAACTTGGCCCCATAGGCATCGGGATAAGCGATTGGTGGGGAAGGTTTATGCCGCGAACGTGGCTTTCCACTCTCCGTCATGGCCGGGCTTGGCCTGGCCACCCACGACTTTGCTGGGAACGGCACAAAAAGTCGTGGGTGACCGGACCAAGCCCGGTCATGACGAATGGGAAAGACCTCCCCACCAAACGCCTTATCCCGATGGCAATGGAGCCAAGCCCGGCCATGACGATGGGAAAAACGACGGCTTTACAGCGGAAATGCTGGCTGGCCTCGCTAAAGGAAACCGGAACATGACATCCGATACGACGCTCGGCCCAATCGTTCACGTCGTGCAGCATCTGCGGCCAGGCGGTCTGGAAGTCATGGCGTTGGAGCTGGCCCGCGCCCAGGCGGCCCGGCATCCGACGTTGCTCGTCAGCCTGGATGGCGACGCGGAGACGACGCTGGCGGCGTGGCCGAGACTGCGATCGCAGAGCGATCAGTTGATTTTCCTCGGGAAAAAGCCCGGTCTCGACCCGATGCTGCCGGTCCGGTTGTTCTCGCTGTTCCGGCGGCTGAAGCCGTGCGGCGTCCACACGCACCATATCGGTCCGCTGTTGTATGCCGGCCCGGCCGCCCGAGCCGCCGGGGTGCCGATCCGCGTCCACACCGAACATGATGCGTGGCATTTGCAAAATGCGAGGCGGCGTCGCATTGCGCAACTGGCGCTGGCCGCGACGAACCCGATTCTGATCGCCGATGCGCCGCATGTTGCGAACATGGTGGCGAAAACCCTGAAGCGTCCAGCCCCGCGGGTGATCCTGAATGGTGTGGATATGGAGCGGTTCGCACCGGGCAACGCGGCGGACGCCCGCCTTCAGCTTGGATTACCGGAGTATCGCAAGATCATTGGTATCGCCGCCCGGCTGGAACCGGTGAAGGGCGTCGATGTCGCGATCGCGGCCATGCAATCGGTGCCGGATGCGCTTCTGGTGATCGCCGGAAGCGGCGGCCAGCGCGGAAATCTTGAGAAACAGGCGGCATCTCTTGGTGTTTCGGATCGAATCCGCTTCCTGGGTCATGTGGACGATACCGCCCTGTTTTATCAGGCCATCGACGTGCTGTGCCTGCCGTCCCGGGATGAAGGGTTGCCGCTGGCGCTACTGGAAGCCCAGGCCAGTGGCACCCGGGTCGTCGCGTCCCGTGTCGGTGGGGTTCCGGCCGGCGTCGATCCGGTCAGCGGCGTTCTGGTGGCGGCGGAGGATCCCGACGCGTTGGCACAGGCCTTGCGATGTGTGTTGGGCGAAGACACCGCGACCCAAAGCAGCCCCCGTTCCTTCGTGGAACACACGGCCAGCCTGGCAGCGATGGCTTCGGCCTACTCGCACATCATGTTGGGAACCGCGCCATGCACACCGCGATCGAGAATGCCACCGCCGTCGTGACCATGGGCGCCCTGACGCTCAACGCCTGGCACCATGTTGGCTGGCCCGTCGCGATGAAGGCGGTGTCGCGGTTGCTCCCGGCCCCGGCGCCGGTGTCTCCCCTGGCCGACGATGCGCTGCCCGCGATTACCGTGGTCATGCCGGCCTATAACGAGGCGGCCCATATCGCCGCGAAAATCCGCAATCTCGCGAGCCAGGACTATCCGGCGGATCGCCTGACCGTGCTGATCGCCTGCGACGGCTGCACCGACGCAACGGTCGCGATCGCCCGTGACACGCTGGCGGAGGCCGCCTGCGCGCACCTGAACGCCACGGTGATCGACCACAGCCGCAACCGCGGCAAGGTGGCGGTGCTGAACGGCACCATCGCGGTCGTGCAGACCGAGGTGGTTGTCCTGACCGATGTCTCGGCGATGCTGCCCGAAGACGCGATGCGCCGCGCCGCCGCCCATTTCGCCGACCCGAAGCTGGGCGCGGTCGGCGGCACCTATCGTCTGGTCAAGCCGGGTTCCGCCGGAGAGGCTGGCTATTGGACCTATCAGATCGCGGTGAAGCGCGGTGAGGCCGCGATGGGCGCTCCGCTGGGCCTGCATGGCGCCTTCTACGCGATCCGCCGGTCAGCCTGGGCGGCCCTGCCGGCGGACACGATCAACGACGATTTCATCCTGCCGCTGGAGATCTTCGGCCGTGGCTGGCGCGTCGCTTATGACGAGACGATTGTGGCCCTGGAGGACGAACAGTGCGACCCGGCCGCCGACCTGCGCCGCCGCCGCCGCATCGCCAGCGGAAACGCGCAGCAAGCGATCCGTCTGGCCTGGCTGTTGAACCCGCGTTTCGGTGGTGTCGCTCTGGCGTTCGCCTCGGGCAAGGCCCTGCGGGTCGCCGCGCCGTTCCTGATCGCGCTCAGCCTGTTGGGTTCGGTTGCGTTGGCGAGCACGTCAATCGTTTTTGCGATGCTGGCCGCGATGCAAATCGCGGGACTGGCCGGTGCGGGCCTTGGCGTGCTGGCCGGTGCCACCGCGCCGCGTGCCCTGGCCATCGCGCGGTATGCCGTTGGCGGCCACTTCGCCAGCGCGATCGGTGTGGTTCGCTACTGTTCGGGCCGGTGCCGGCTGCCCTGGCGCCGTGACGTGATCGCCTGACTCGCCGCCTTGATAGCAGGGCGATCGGTGAACGATCGAACGCTTAAACGTTGCACTGTTCTGACCGCGACCGATGCTGCGCCCGACCCCGGGTATGGCCAGGTTTGTGTCTCTGGCGAAGGGAAAGTGCGGCAGAGTCATTCAGTCTGGCCGGGCGAACCACGATAGATGAAAATGCTGGTGGGCCGGCAGCGGCGTGACGGACCCGGTTCAACGCCAAGGCGCCAAGCCGCCAAGGACGATGCCACGCTCGGCAAGCCTAACGGACGACGGGCGGGAGAGCGTCCGGCATCTTGGCGTTGAATTGGAATGTTCGGAACGCGTTTGCCGTCACTCCGAGCGGGTCGGGTCCGATGGCTTCGTTCCGACTGGCGGGGTCGCGCCAGATGGACGCTGACGGGACCCTCAATCCGATGCATCGCGGAGCGTTCATGTACGCGGTTTTTCTGCGCGGCACGCACGCAGATATTGACATTATCTAACGTATATGTTAATTCGCAGGCATGGAGCATACGGCGCCCACCATGACCCGGCCGGCCACGCCCGATCCCGCACAGGATCGGACCGGCCGCACTATGCCGAAGCGCCTCGCCGCCCTGTTGCATGTCGTCCGAGTCCTGCTCGGCCACGGCCGCCGCCTCATCGAGACCGTCCCGGAGCGCGCCGCCAACGTGGAGTTTGCCACTTTGGCCGCGGTTTGGGGGACCTATAGTCTTACGACCATCCTGGCCCGGCTTCAGCGCGGCATTTTGCGCGCCATGGCATTGGAGCGTTACCTGCTCGCCCGCGCCGCAAAAGGCCGCGAGATCGCGTTCGTGTGCTACAAGGACCCGCGCGATCGGACACCGGCCAAGCCGGCAGCGGAATCGTCCGAGGGGGAGCCATTAGCTGAAGCCCCGGGTGGCCGGGCCAAGCCGGCCGATCCCGGCCATGACGAAAGGGTGGCCAAGCGCCCCGCGTTCGATCCGGACGATCTCCGCATCCCCACTCCCGAGGAACTCGACGCCGAGGTGCGCCGCCGTACGTTCGGCCGCACCATCCTCTCGATCTGCATGGACCTCGCCGTTATCCCCGGCTTCTGTACTGGCACATTCTGGAATCAGGTGTTCGATACGCTCAATAATTACGGTGGCAGTTTCACGACGCTGTTTCAGATCAGGGAACACCGCGAGACATCGTTTCAGAAAGAGCGAGATAAGAAACCGGACACCTGGGACTTTGCCTGGAGGCACCCGGCGCCTGAGATGGTTCGCCAAGTGTTGGGTTACATGATCGGCGAGGTGCCCATTTTGGACCCGTTTGATCCGCTGCTGGCCACCGCCCCACCCTGATTTGTATTCTCCGGACCTGCGTCGCACCCTCGGATTCCGGGGGCGCCTGCGCGCGCGCGAACCGGTCCGATCGAGTAATCGACGAAAACCGGGGCCGCCCCATAGGCATCACAATAAGCAATGGGCGGACCAAATTCTCTCCCGGGACGAGGCCCTGTTCTCTCCGTCATGACCGGGCTTGGCCCGGTCATGAAAAATGTGCAAATACTCCTGACCAACCGCCTCATCCTGATGCCTATGGGGCCGTCCCCCACCATCTTCGCGTCAGGCTATTCGGCGGCCAGGTTCGGCGTGAATTCGAGTGGCAACCCCTTGTGGCCGGTCAGTCTCTCGCCTTCTTCATACATCTCGAACGCCCGCTTCTTCAAGGCGGGGAGGACCGAGGCTATTTTGTCCAGGTCCAGGTCGGCGGCAATTCCCGGGTAACCGGCGCGCTCTATCATAGGACCGAGCTTCTTGTTTTCGATTTGCTCGAAGGTCCAGTCGAGCGGGTCGTCGATGACAGTCAGGTCCCAGTTGGTGCGGTGGTTCTTGTTGCGCGGACCATAGTGGTAATGCGCGCCTTGCCAGAAACAGTCGAACGCCAGGACTTCCGTTTCTTCGACGTAGGCCTTGCCTTTCGACCCGCCGACGTCGCCGAGGACATGCAGCGCCAGGCCACCGTCACCGTTTCGCTGCCGCCGCATTTCCAGGCCGAACCGAATGTTGCCCGCTTCGAAGATGTCGGTGCCGCGGTTGTGTTTGACCGTGTTCCGTTTGCGTTGGAACGTTTCCCTGGCGCAGTCCTCCACCTCGGGCAGGACATTGCGTACGGTGGCGAGTTCGGTTGCCGCAGCGATGTCTTTGTAGCCGGCCCGTTCCAGCATTTTTGGGAGTTTGCTGCTCAGCGTCCGGATGGTCCAGCCGATCGGATTGCCGTCGGTGATCGGGTCCATGCGGCAATGCACGCCCATACCGCCGCCGACCCGTCCGTCTGTGCTCAGTTCGGGGTTTTCCGGGCCATAGACGTAGCTTCTTTCGAGATCGAAGCAGTTGAAGCGCAGCAGGACAGTCTCTTTGCGGTCAACGTCGGCGGACACCTCGATCGACACGCCCTGATCGGAGTGATCCTCGACATTGGCATCCCAAAGTTGGTGCCTGACGATGAAGGTCAGTGGTTCAGCGGTAAATCTGGTTCCCTGCGATTGCGGCATCTTGGCTTTCTCCTGTTTGAGGTATTTTCTTGATCCTAGCCAGCAGGCGTGACGGTCGCAAGTGTGGCGGTTCGTTCGACAGCAGATCCCATTGTGGCGTGCGTGGCCGCGATCTCTTTCCTCGTCCTGGCGCGCCTTCGGCGCGCCAGGACGATGCGGGGCGGTCGGCGTGTCTCGGTGTCAATCCGGCTGGTATGAGCCATCACGCCGGCATAAGCCCCTCTTTCCGCCACGCGCTGACCTTCCGGTAAACCGTCGACGGGTTGATCTCCAGCAGCGCCGCGGCGCGGGGGATGTCGTTGTCGGTTCGGGACAGTGCCGCCAGGATCAGGCGGCGTTCCATCGTTGCGAGCGGCATGATCTCCATTTCCGGAGCGGCTGCATATGTGATCGGGGGTATTGGCGCGGCAAAAGGGGCTGCGTAAGTGATCGGGTGCGGTGTCGCGGGCATTTGGTAGACCGGTTCGGGTGGCGGAACATAAACGGTTTCGGGCTCAATATACTCCGGGGCCGATGCGACCATTTCGGCAAGGGACTGCGTCGGCGCGTCCTCGGCACGGCGGCGTTCGGCGCGAATCTGTTGCGCCGCGATCGGGGGCGCCGCGATCGGGGGCGCGGCGCCCGGCCGGTTGACGGGTGCCGGGATCATGTCGGGTGAAACCACCTCGCCATCGTGCAGGACGACGATATTCCGCACCACATTCTGCAATTGCCGCACATTCCCGGGCCACGGATACGCCATCAGCATCGCCTCGGAGGTTGACGAGAAGCCCCGGAACCCCCGCCGCTCCTCCTTGGCGAAACGAGCCAGAAAATCGCGGGCAATCAGCAACACGTCCTGGCCACGCTCGCGTAACGGCGGCAGTTCGACGGGAACCACATACAGACGATAATAAAGGTCCTCGGGAAAGCGGCCGGCCTGAACCTCCAACATCGGGTCGCGGTTGGTCGCGCAGACAAAACGGACATCCACCTGAACCGGCTTCGACGAGCCGACCGGGCTGAAAATCCCGGTCTGCACGAAACGCAGCAGCTTGACCTGCATCTCCAACGGCATCTCACCGATCTCATCCAGGAACAGCGTCCCGCCGTCGGCGAGTTTCGCCGCCCCGACCCGATCGGACGTCGCGCCGGTAAAGGCGCCTTTCATGTGGCCGAAGATCTCGCTCTCCAGCAGATCGCGCGGGATGGCACCGCAGTTCAGGGCGATGAACTGGCGGGCGGCCCGCGGACTCGATTTATGCAGCGCCTCCGCGGCCAGTTCCTTGCCGGTGCCGCTTTCGCCGGTGATGAAAACGCTCGCCTTGCTGCGCGCGACGCCCTGGATAATGTCATAGACAGCACGCATCGGTTCCGAGGCGCCGATGAAGCCGACAAAACCCTTGGGACTCAGTTTGGCTTCGGCATCCTGCAGGCGCGTTTGCGCGTGCGTCAGCCGGGTTTCCAGTTCCCTCTGGCCGTGTGCCAGCGCCCGCCGCTGCAGCGCGTTGCTAAGCGTAACCGACAAACGATCCTTGTTGTACGGCTTAACAACAAAGTCCTCGGCGCCCGCTCGGATCGCCGCCTTGGCGGTTTCCATCGATGCACTGGCCGTCACCACGACAACAACCGCATCGCTGCCGTTGGCCTGGATTTGTTTCAGCAGATCGAGGCCGTTGACATCCGGTAGCTCGATATCGAGCAGCAACCCGTCCGGTTGCCACTCCGAGACCGCCTCCAGCGCCGCGGCCCCGGTCGCTGCAATACGAACCTCAAAACCGAGCCCGGCAAGGAAGATACGAGCGAGCTCCGCCTGGGCGGCGAGGTCCTCGACAACAAGGATGCGCTCATGCATCGGCGCCATCCTCTCTTAGAGTGTCTTCAATCCGCACCAGCACGGCATCCACCATGTGGCGAATGTCCGCGGCCATCGCGATCAGGGGCGGGCCATCGGACGGCCGGGTCATCGCCGACCGGGCGGCCTGTTCCAACTCATACGGTCCCGCGGTACTGGCCGAACCCGCGATGCCATGCGCCACCTTGCGGAAGACGGCTTCGTCGCCCGCCGCGGCCGCCGCTTCCAGATGACCGGTCAATTTTACCAGGTCGTCGCGCAGCAGGCCGAGCACATGGCGGAAATCCTCCGGCGACAGATCCTCGGCCAGATGGGCAGCGAAACGATGATCATCAGACATGGCCTGGTTCCCTCAGACGCGAGCGGACAGGATGGGGGAACGATGCATGCGCGCCCGTAGCGCCGCCATGGACCGGGGAAACCCCTTGGCGAACCGATACGTTTCGCGATCCAGCTCGGCCAGCAAGGACGGATTGTCCCGGTCGTTCAGGATCGAGCCGATCAGGTTGGCGCCGGCGGCGGACAGCTTGTCGCGCGCCTCGCGCACGCGGTTGCCCGGCGTGCGGCCGGCCAACGTGACCAGCACGCAGACATCGGCGGCGGCGGCGGCCGTTGTGCCGGGGATTTCGTCGGCATCCTCGGTCAGCAATGGTGCGCCGTTCAGCACGACCACGCTCCAATCCGACCGCCAGTCCTTGAGCTGGTCGGCCAATTGACCGCGTTCCCGCCAACACTCCATTGCATCGGGACCAACGTCGCCCAGCACGGCGATGCCCATCGCGTCCAGCCGGACGATCTCATCCGCGCGCGGCCGCAGTCCCAGAATGCGGGCCACTGACGGGCGGCCGATATCGAGGTCCACCAGCAGGGCCGTGCTGTTGGCTGGCGGCCGGCGGCCCGAATGGGTCGGAATATCCGACGTCGCGGACAACCCTGCCCGCCGCGCCAGAGCGGCGGCGATCATCGTGGTTCCCTCGCCGGGTTCGGCGGACACCACCGCGATACTGCGCGCACCCGTGCTGGACACCGCGTGCCAGATCGCATCGATTTCGGGATGATACGGAGAGATTTGGATCACAGCAGCACCTTGAACAGAGCGAAGATGGAAATAACCGAGACAGCGTCGCGAACGTTCTCCATGAAGATCGTCCAGTCGCTTTGCTCGAGCGAGGGAAGGTAGATTGTGTCACCCGCCCGTACGACGGGTAACTTCGAAAAATCACCGGTCTTAGCGAAGTCCACCAGATTGAAGATTCGGGCCTCGCTGGCGCAGCAGGACAGGTTCACCACCACGATTTTTTCCTGATACGCATCCTTCGACGGGCCACCGGCTTCGGCCAGCAAATCCAGAATGGTCATGCCATCGTTGAACTGATAGCGGCCGGGTTTACTAACTGACCCCAGCATCCGGACGGTCGTTGCCGGGGACACTTCCAGCCAGTTGCGATTGCGGTCCGGGACGAAAATGACGTCGCCGGGCTTGACGTGCGGCAGCAAACGGTCGTCGCCGGTTTCGAAGAATTGCGCCAGATTCACTTTGGTGACGCGGTCCCGCATCTCGCCGCGATGCGAGACGCGGATGTTCAAAAGATCCGCCGCCGAGGTCGGACCATCGGCAGCCGAGATTATATCCAGAAAGGACAGTTTCTCTTCAAAGGCATAGCGCCCGGGATGACCGACCGATCCCATGACGTAGATCGAGCGATCCGCCGACAACTGCATCCAGGTCGCACGAGTGTCATTCGGGCTTTGCGGCAGTTCCGGAACGGTGATGGTATATCCGGCGTGAATGACCGGCATGCTCGATGCGCTGCCGCCGTTCGACAGGAAGTTCTGCAGATCGAACCGAACCGCCTTGCCCTTGTCACCCTGCACGATTTCCACATGGGCAATGTCGCCGCGTTCGTTCGGTCCGCCAGCCTGGGCGATGAGATCTACCAGGGACATTTCATCCGACCATTCCAGCCGGCCCGGTGCCCGCACGGCGCCCAAAACACGCACCGCGCGCGACGGCGGCGTACGCAGCCAGCTTGACTGGTCCGGGCCTTGATTTTTCTCGGGCACGAAAATCGCGTCTCCGGGATTGACCGTGGGCGGCGGCACGCGGGTGCCACCCGCCGAGTCGGTGTATGCGGCCAGATCGAACGCGGCGACCGTGCCGTTGGCGCGAATGATCCGGATTTGCTTGGAGTCGGCATAGCGGCTCGGCCCGCCGGCGTTGGCTAGAATGTCGAAGAACCCGGTGCCGGGCTTGGCTTCAAAGGCACCGGGCTTGGCGACCTCGCCCATGACATAGACGACGTGACCGCCGCTTTTGACTTCCTCGACCTCATGCGGGACGAAGATCGTGGTGCCGGCCTGAAGCGGCATGTTCAGCGCCTGATTGCCACTGTCCAGATAGACTTTCAGGTTGAACAGGACCGGATCGCCGGTCGGCGGCAGGACCCGCACCTGCTCGACCGCCGCATACCGCGTGACACCGCCGGCGCGCAGCAGCGCATCCATCACGGTGGCACCCGGCTTGTAGGCATAGCTGCCGGAGGTCGCGACCTCGCCAAACACGCGGATCGCGCCGCGGTCCTCACCGGCGTCACCGGTTGCCTGCAAAGAGTGGGCGTCGAAATCGATCTGCACATTGCCGATCAACGGGCTGGCGGGCACAAAAATCTCATCCAGCGGACGCAGCACCGGCAAAATGTGGCTGTCGCCGGTATCGAGGTATTTCTTGTAGTCGAACACGATCACCCGGGTCTCGCCATTCGGACCGGGCCGGCGGACCTGCATGTGATCCAACTGCGCACCGGCGGCCAAACCGCCCGCGACATTGATCGCGATCTGCGCGGAACTGCCGGCGGGGATTTCGATCTGTCCCGGTTGCTTCACGAACCCGGCGACCGACAGCAGCAGCCTGTGCTCCTTCACCGCCAGATTGAACCGGTCCAGATCGCGAAAGCTGACGGCCAGGGCGGTGCGCACCCGGTCCTTCGCCTGACCGAGCGTCAGGCCGGCGACGGACACCGGCCCGACTTCGGGCAGATCCAGGTTGCCGTCCCGATCGACCTTGAACGGATTGGTAAACGAGTCCTCGCTGGGCAGGGTCAACTGCACGACGTCGCCGACATTCAGCCGAACATCACCCTGCGCCAGGGCCGGCAGCATTGCCGTCCACAGCATGACCAGAGCTAAAACGAGTCGCGGTATGCGTTGCATATCAGGCGCAATCTCCGGCCATGGATGGGGGTGGCAGCATGTCGTGGCGAACCTGGTCGATCCCGCTGTCCAGGTCCGCCAGCGTCGCCGCGCCGTCGCGGTAAAGCCGGCCGGCATACTCGCGCCTGGCCCGAGCGGCGGTGAGATCGAGCAGGCCGACCTGACCGGAGTTGATACCGGCGCGGACCGAGGCTTCATGCAATGCCTCCAGCCGGCCCATGGTACATGTCAGGCGCTCTTGCAAACGGTCGGGGATCGCCACGCGGGCCTGATCCGGCCAATGCGCCTCCGCCATGCCGCCGCCACCGGTCGCGGGCCAGCTTGTCCCACAGGCGGTGCAGCTCAGGGCGAGCAACAGGATCGACAAGCGGGTTGCACACCCCTTGTGCCCTGGCTTTGCGGTCTTGTGAGTGAGGGTTGGCATCGTGCGGTCTCCCGAACATGGATGGATCGGTTCTCGTATCAGCAACCATCGTGCCAGGACTGGGACGGGCCTTTCGCAGGTATCTTGCATATTCAGATGCAAATTGCGACTAATTTTCAGATCGCAGCGATTATCTTCGTGGCGTGATATTTGCGGTGCAGGGGCGAGACCCCTGTAACGGAGACGCGTCATGACCAGTATCTGCGTTTTGTTGGACAGCAGCGGAATGGGCGGCATCGAGAGCCATGTCGCTGAACTCGCCGCCGGCCTGCAAGCGGCGGGCGACCATGTGGTGGTACTGTTTCTCCAGGACCACGGACCACACCCGTTGCGAGATCGGCTGGAGAACGCCGGTATCCGTTGGACGGCGCTGTCTGGCGGTTCGGGGCCGCTGCTGCGGTATCTCCGCGGGCCGGACAGGCCGGCGCTGCTGCATACGCATGGTTATAAGGCCAATATCCTCGGCCGGTTGGCCGCGCGCATGGTGGGCATTCCGGTTGTTGCAAGCTTTCATGCGGGCGAAAAGCCGCCCGGGATGCTCGCCTGGTACGACCGGGTGGACCGCTGGACCTCTTTCCTTGGCGCCCGCATCGCTGTCAGCCGGCCCATCCTCGATCGGCTGCCGTTCGGGGGCAGCCTGGTTCCCAACTTTGTGGCGATACCGCCTGACGCCCGGATCGGGTCGCGATCTGACGTCGTCGCCTTCGTTGGCCGGATGTCATTGGAGAAGGGTCCCGATCTGTTTTGCGAACTGGCTGCAGGCGCGCCCGGCCCTGACTACGTAGCGTTTGGTGGCGGCCCTATGCTGGAGGCGCTGCGTTTAGCGCACAGTAAGGCGGTTACCTTCCACGGCCCTAAGGCCGGCATGGACGACGCCTGGAGCGGGATCGGGCTGTTGGCCGTGACCTCCCGCGCCGAGGGCCTGCCTTTGGCGGTGCTGGAGGCGATGGCGCACGGTGTCCCGGTCGCGGCTTTCGCGGTCGGTGCCCTGCCGGAGGTCATTGAAGACGGGGTCAACGGCTTTCTGATCCCGGCCGGCGATGTGGCCGGTATGGCCGGCGCGGTTCAGCGCTGGGACGCCATGGATGGCACCGGCCGATCAGCGCTGCGGACCGCCGCTCGGCAGACAGTCGCCGAAACCTATGGGCGAGACGCCGGTATCAAGGCGATTCAGCGCTGCTACGCTTCGGCACGCTGACGTATCCCTTTGCCACACGGCGCGTTGCATTTTGCATCGCACAACGCCGTCCGGGACATCGATCAGGCTGGCACAGGCGATGCAACGTTCCTTACGTCACCGCCCATCTCGGGCGGATCAGCCGAGGACCCGCCCCGATGAGCCAACGTGCCAGCGACAACCGCATCACCAAGCTGGCCGCCTCGATTCCCGCGGGACTGCGGGCGACGCTCTGCTATGCCTTCGCGATGGCCTGGACCAAAGGGCTGGCGATGCTGACGGTGCCGTTGCTGACCCGGATGTTGTCGCCGGCGGAGTTCGGCCGGCTGGAATTGCTGTCCTCAGCCGCTGAAATCGGCGGACTGATTGCCGGCGCGGGCCTCATCGATACCTTGTTTCGCTTTGCCTCGGTTCCCGGCAAGGACGGCCGTCAGGCCGCTGCCCGGATCGTCGGGCTGTCGCTGTTGATCGCGGCGATCGGGATCATCGCGATAACCCTGTTCGCGCCGGCCATCGCCCGCGCCATGCCGCTCCCCACACCGGGACGCGATATTGTGCTGCTTGGGGTCGCGGTGTCCCTGGAGGCCGCGATCGGCGTTCCGTTGGGCTGGCTGCGCATGCATCAGCGGGCCGGAGCCTTCGCCGGCCTGTCCGTTTTGCGCGCCACGCTGCAGGCCGGTCTGGTTGTGGCACTCGTCACGTCCGGATTTGGGATCGAGGGCGTGCTATGGGCCGGATGCGCCACCTGTCTGATCATCGCGTCGCTGCTGACCGCGCGCCAGATCAAGGAAACCGGCATCGCCGTCGCCCCGGCGGCCAGCCTGCGCATGCTGGCCTACGGACTGCCCCTGATCGGCAGCGGCTTTGCCAGCTTCGTCCTTGGCACCGCCGACCGCTGGCTGTTGGCCGGTTCGGTATCGGCCGAGGCGCTCGGTCACTATGCCCTGGCGGCGAAGATCGCGATGGTGGTTGCCCTGTTGGCGCAACCGTTCGAGCTATGGTGGTATCCGCAGCGCCTCGGCCTGATCCACACCCGCGAGGGCCTGGCCAGATCCAGCCGGGTCGTGAGTGCCGGCGCGGCCGGGCTGCTGTGTGCCGGCGCGGCCACCGCACTGATCGGTCCGTGGCTGATCTCCATCATGGCACCCGCCAGCTATGCGCCAGCCAGGACGATGGTGCCGTTCCTGGTGGTCGCTTTGGTTCTGCAACTGCTGAGCAGCATGGCCAATGCCGGCTGCTACGCCCGTAACACCAGCAACGTGACGATGGCGGTCACCGGCGTCGCCGCCGCGATCACCCTGGGCCTGTATCTGCTGTTGATCCCGGCTTACGGCGTGAACGGGGCAATCACCGCAACGGTTGCCGGACAGGCGATCCGGTTGGTGATCTTCGCTGTGATCTCTCAGCGCACCGTGCCGCTGGCATGGCCGCTTCGCCATCTGGCCGTGGTCGCGATGGCTGCCTGCGCGACAGGCGCTGCGCCTCTCCTGGGTTCGACTGGCTGGGGCTTTGCGGGATTGGTTCTGACGAGCCTTATCGCGTTGCCGGTGATCCTCGGCCGGCTCGACGCATCCGGCCTGGCCCGGGATCTGGTTCGGAAGCTGTGCCGGCAAGACCTGCCCGTCAACGCCTGACCGAAGCGCCGCAACGCCAGGGCGGGTTAGCCCGCCTGGCCCCTAAGACGCCTTCGGCACCCAGTCTTCGCCGTCCTTCCGATAGCGCCGCTTGACAGCGGCCCGGGCGATGCGATGCACGATCGCCTCGCCTTCCGGGTCCCCCGCGTGCCGCCGCCAGGCATTGTTGAAAGCCGCGACGTAAATCTCCCGGGCGTGCCGGGGCAGATGATTGCGCACCGACTCCGGCAGGTCGTCAGGCGTCCGATACGGCATGATGTCGCTATGGCGTAATCGCCACTTTCAGCACGCCGTCGCGTTGGTGGGCGAATAAGTCGTAGGCCGCCTCGATATCATCCAGCTTGTAACGATGTGTCACCATGGCGGACAGGTCCACGCGGCCCGACCTGATCACGCCGATCAACCGCCGCATCCGCTCCTTGCCGCCCGGGCACAGCGATGTGACGATGCGATGATCGCCCAGGCCGGCCGCGAAGGCGCCCAGCGGGATCGTCAGGTCCGTCGAATAAACCCCCAGGCTGGACAAAGTTCCGCCCGGACGCAGCACGCGCAAAGCTGACTCGAACGTTCCCTGAGTGCCAAGCGCCTCAATCGCCACGTCAACACCGCGCCCATCGGTCAGTCGCATGATTTCCGCGACCGGATCGACGTCGTGAAAATTCAAGGTGATGTCAGCACCGCAGCGGCGTGACACTTCCAGCCGTCCGGCGATACCGTCCACGCTAATAATTGTTGTAGCGCCAGACATTTTCGCGCCGGCGGTGGCGCACAGGCCGATCGGCCCCTGGGCGAAAACCGCAACGATGTCACCGATCCGAATGCGGCCGCTTTCGGCCCCCGCGAACCCGGTGGACATGATGTCCGGGCACATCAGAACCTGTTCGTCGGTAAGCTCATCCGGCACGGGACACAAATTCGTCATCGCGTCGGGCACCAGCACAAACTCGGCCTGACAGCCGTCGATCGTATTGCCGAAGCGCCATCCGCCCATCGCCTGGAAGCCGGTGCGATTGACCCCCCCATCCTGCGATGGACAGCCGCACAGACACGCCGCGGAATGACCGCTTGGTGTGATCGCCCCGGCGATAACCCGCTGACCCTCGGTAAAGCCTTGCACGGCGGAGCCCAGCTTTTCGATCACGCCCACCGGCTCGTGGCCGATGGTCAGGCCTTTCGCGACCGGATACTCGCCCTTCAGGATATGCACATCGGTGCCGCAAATCGTTGTTGTTGTGATACGGATCAATGCGTCCAGCGCACCAACATCGGGGATTGGCTTGTCGTCCAGGACGATGCGGCCAGGCTCAACGAAAATAGCAGCTTTCATGCGAGGCATTTTTGCACTCCATCGGTATTCGAGGAACCTGACAGGCAGCGGGCGCCGACGGCATCCGCGTTGTTCAGGATCAAAAATTTGCCGGCTATCCAATCCGGGAGGCACGGTTCAGGCGGGCGAGGCCGAGGGGTGTTCGGCCGTCAAGCGCTTGTCCACTTCCAGCCGCAGATCTTCCACGAAGCCGGCACAGACCGGGTCGATGGCTTCGATCGCGGTCAGAACGACCTGGCACGCCTCGCGCAGCGTGGACAAAAACACGGATCGGGGATGGGTTTCGGCAAGCGCGGTGCGCAAAATACCCGCCGGACCAACATGGCCGCGCTCGGCCAGCTTGTCGGCGACCTTATGAGCCGCCGTGACGGTATCGCGGGACTTTTCCTTTATTGGCTCCGACCCTCCTTTTGCTCGCACCTTGTCGGACGTCATGACCGCGCCTCCATCGTCCTGGTTCGATTCGAACTGGGCCGCATTTTTCGGCTGCCGCCATTGATGTGGATCAATGCCTGTGCCGCGTCAGAGGCGAAACCTGCTGGCACACACACAACCATTCGAGCCCCTGGATGCCCATCGCCAATGCCTTCTCACGCGCCGGACGGTCCCTGATCGCGCTGCTTCAGACCGCGATGATTGTCGCGCTATCGACCGCACCGGCCGGCGCCCAGGATGCGGGAGACGCCGCGGCCGGCCGCCAATTAGCCCAGACCTGGTGCAATAACTGCCATGTGGTCGATCCGGCCCAGAAGACCGGAAGCAGCAATGGTGCGCCGCCCTTCACGGCCATCGCGGCGATGAAAACGACGACATTTATGGGTTTGGAGGTATTCCTGCAGACATCTCACGGCCGGATGCCCGACCTGCATCTCAGCCGCGACGAAATCGATGACGTGGCCACCTACATTCTCAGTCTGAAACGATGACGCCGGCCGGCATCCAGTTCGGCATCGTATTCCGGGACCGCCGATACGGCTTGTGCCCCATCGCCCCGTCGGATTGACTGTTATCGTGTCGCTCCGGCTTTCTGCGTCAACTCATCAAATGACTCCCGAATGACCTCGATCCAAAATGCCTCAGCTTCGGTGAGATCGGGCGTCGTTTGAAAGTGATTGAACTGGCGAATGATATGTCGGCATCTCGAAACAACGTATCGACGATTGCTACCAAGCAAGCGAGACAACCTGTTATATTCGCCCGCGACCTGTTCGCGGAACAACTCAAATCCGGTGTCCATCGGCGACTGGCTTTAGATCAGGTCGATGGGGTTTGATCCAGATCCAGGCGAAACCGGACGGGGGCGGTCATCAGTTCCTTCACCTTCCGTTCCAACGCCTCACCACGCAAGCCACGATCCGCCAGTTTCTGCCGAAACTTGCGGCGGAATACAGTCTCGGCATCGTCAACCTGCTCGGCCTCATGAAGCACCGGGACTCTCCTATGCCACAATCGAGCAAGTGATATTTCTGGTTTTTCTGAATGAATGCAAGTGTTGTGTCGTGATAAATTGGGCCATCCGAGAATGGATCGACGGGAAGGGAGGCTGGTGGAAATAATCCACCGCCTCCCCCATCCCATCAATCCGCGTAGGTCAGCGTCCACGCCTTCGCCCCGTTAACCGGCGGCTCGCACCAAATCGGCACCGCGTTCCGGGTCCGCACATTCGGCTCGTGCCCCATCGCCCCGCGCATCGCCCGGAACAGTGCCCCGTGCGCCACCACCAGCACCAAGGGCGTCCGTGTAATGCACCGGTTGATCGCCGCCACCGCTCGGGTTGTCAGCGACGGGAAACTCTCCGCCCCCTCCGGCGTCATCTGTCCATCCACCCAATGCTGGAACCAGTCGGCCATTGGTTCACCTTCCTTCACGCCGAAGGCAACCTCGCGCAGGCCCTCGTCGACATGCACCGGCAGCCCCAATTGGGCCGCCGCCAGATCCGCCGTCACCCGCGCCCGCGACAGTGGAGAGGAGATGACACTGCGAATGCCCTTCCCCCGCAGCAGCAGCGCGGCCGATCTGGCCTGCGCCAGCCCGGTCTCATTCAGGGGAATATCGACGTTCCCCTGCGACAGATTTTGCACGTTCCAGTCGGTCTCGCCATGGCGCAGGAACCAGAACGCGACGGGGTGGATCATATCGGGCGGAGGAGCGCTCATGGATTCAGGCCAGACCTTCTTGTTGCAGCACGCGTTGCACGGACGGCCGTGCCTTCATCCGTTCAAAATGCGCGGCGACGTTGCCGGGCAGAGTGATACCAACCCGCGTGGACCATAACGACACGTAGAAAATCGCAGAATCGGCGATGGAAAATTGTCCAACGGCGTAATCCTTGCCTTCCAGCGCCTCGTCCAGAAGGGCAAAACCCTTCTCAGCGATGTCCTTGCCCCGGGCCTTGACCGCATCCTCGTCCGCCGGGTTCGGGGTGAAGTTCCCCGGCCGGAACTGCCGGGTGAATCCCTGCATGTGGATCGTCGAGACCGCGTAGTCCAACAGTTCCAGCGCCCGAGCCTGCTCGTCCACGTCGTCCGGCAACAGATTGGCGAACGGGTTTGACTTTGCGAGCCAATAGGCGATCGCCGGATACTCGGTCAGGATGGCGCCGTCGTCGCGCGCCAGGGTCGGCACCTTCGACTTCGGGTTCACGGCGGTGAAGCCGGGCTTGTATTGTTCGCCCTCGCGCAGATTGACGGCAATCGCCTCGTATGGCTTGCCGATCTCTTCCAGCAGAATGTGAATGCCGATCGAACAGGCGCCGGGTGAGTAATAGAGCTTCATGTTATCCTCCTTCGTTTATCGCCAGGAACCGGCATCGGGCCGGTCCAGGCCAAGATTCTCGCGCAGGGTAGTGCCTGTGTAGTCGTTATGGAACAGCCCGCGGCGTTGCAGTTCGGGGACCACCAATCGGGTAAAATCCTCATAGGCGCCGGGGACGTGCGAGGCGGCCACCACGAATCCGTCGCAGGCCCGGGTCGTGAACCATTCCTCCAACCCGTCCGCCACGTCCTTCGCGCTGCCAACGAAACGAGGGTGATCGTGGAACGTCCCCCGGCGCGTTATGTCGATGAAGTCCCTCGGCGTCGGCAGACGATTGCCGAGTTCCCGCTTGATCCGGTCCCGCATCCCCTGCACGCCGGTCCAGCTATCGAGTTGCTCTTGCGTGAACGCCAGATCGATCGGCTGTTTGGAAAAGTCGAAATTCAGCACCTCGGACAGCAGCGACAGGCTGTCGATCTGCTTGGGCAGGGCGTCGATCAGGGCTGCCTGATCTTCGGCCTCCGAGCGTGTCTCCGCGACGATCGGGTAGACGCCGGCGCAGACGAAGGTTTTGTCCGGATCGCGGCCCGCCGCTTCGACCTGTGTCTTGAATGACGCGTAGTCGCGCTGCGCCTGCGCCATGCCGTGGTAGGCGACAAACACGCATTCGGCCCAACGGGCGGCGAAACGCTGGCCTCGGCCGCTCTGCCCGGCCTGGATCAGCACCGGGTGCCCCTGGGCTGACCTTGGGACGGTGAACGGTCCCCGGGACTGAAAGAAGGCGCCCTTGTGATCCAGACGGTGGACTTTTTCGGGGTGCGCGAACAAGCCGGTTTCGCGGTCGGCGACGATGGCGCCGTCCTCCCACGAATCCCAGTGGCCCATCACGACTTCCAGAAACTCGTCGGCGCGATCATAGCGAAGATCGTGCTCGCCATGCGAGGTATGGCCCATGTTGAGGGCCTCTCCGTCGTTCATGGAGGTGACGATGTTCCAGGCGGCGCGGCCATCGGTCACAAGGTCCAGGGTCGCGAACACCCGGGCGACGTGGAACGGCTCAAAGTAGGTGGTGGAGAAGGTCGCGCCGAGACCGAGGCGTTCGGTCGCCATGCCCATGACGGTCAGGATCGTGATCGGGTCCATTTTGACGCAGCGGATACCGTTGGCAACAGTGTGGGCGTGATCCCCGCCAAACAGGTCCGGCATCGCCAGGCGATCGTCGAAAAATCCAAGGTGGAACTTGCCCGCCTCCAGCGCCCGCCCGATCCGGCGGTAGTAATCGGCGGAGGTGAAATCCTGTTGAGCGAGCGGATGCCGCCAGGAACCGACGAAATTCGTGCAGTTCTGCGCTTGCAGAAAGCCAACCAAGGTCATTTGACGCATTGTTCAGGTTTTTCCCGGGGCCGTTCAGATTTCTTTATATCTGTGGGGGCCAGACGAGGAAAGGCACTTGCGTTCGGAATCGATCCCCCGTAGAAGGCGGCCTCTGATCGGAGCGCGGGCGTAGCTCAGGGGTAGAGCACAACCTTGCCAAGGTTGGGGTCGAGGGTTCGAATCCCTTCGCCCGCTCCA
>CAIZFE010000028.1 GCA_903932145.1 uncultured Rhodopila sp.
TAAAGTCGTGGGTGGCCGGGCCAAGCCCGGCCATGACGGAGAGTTAAAAGCCACGTCCGCGGAAAAATATTCTTTGCCGACCGCTTATGTTGACGCCTATACGGACAAGCCGTGTCATGACGATCAAAAGCAAGAGTTGGCCGCAATGGCCACTTGCTTAAAACAGCGCTGCCACCTTCCGTTGCCTCGGCCAACGGGCGGCGACCCGCGGCAACACCTCCTCCACCAGCCGTTTCGTCTGCGCCAGCATGTCCGCGTCGCCATCAGCGATCGGTCTCAGAATGAATTTTGAGGCGCCGGCCGCGACGTATTCGCTCAGCCGTTGCAGAATCACCTCCGCGTCGCCCATCGCGAACAAATCGTTCGGGTCGCGGCCGGTGCGGGCCTTATACTGTTCCATGACCTTCGCCACGCCGGCATCGTCCGGACCGCCAAAGCGGAACGCGAACGCGGCGCCGTAATGATCCTCATCGATCGTGCGGCCGGTGTCCACCAGCGCTGCTTTGATGCCGGCGATCACCTCGCCAACAAAGGCCGGGGTTTCCGCCCCGGCCTGCCAGCCGGTGCCGACCCGCGCAGTCCGTTTGATCGCGGCCTCGGACGAGCCGCCGATCCACATCGGCAAATCCGGCTGCACCGGCACCGGCGAAATCGAGGCTTTGGTTAATTTGAAATGCCGCCCGGCATAATCCAGCGATTCCCCGGACCACAACCGGCTGATGATCTCCAGCGCCTCATCCGTCTTGCGGCCGCGCGTGGTGGTGTCCAGATGCATCGCCGTCCATTCAGCCCCGCGCGGACTGCCGATGCCGAAGCCCGGCAACAACCGTCCGCCCGACAGCACGTCGATCGTCGCGCACTGCTTGGCCAGCAGAACCGGCTCCCGCAATGCGACCGAAACGACATTGACCCCGAACTTGATCCGCCGCGTCCGCCCGGCGATGGCGGCGAGCGTGGTCATGCATTCCAGGATCGGCGTCCGGCTGACGATGCGATCGGTCTGCCAGATCGAATCCAGCCCGCCTTGCTCGCACAGATCGACCCAGCGCCAGAATCCGTCCGTGGTCTGGAACGGATACTCCATGATCCCGACGCCAACCGCGATGTTACGTGCCATTCCTGGCCTCCCGATCCTCTATCCGGGGATCGTCTCTTGTTTCCAGCCCAGAGGCAATCCGGCCGCCGCCGTCTGGCGCGGCACCCGCGTCCAGCCGGCGTACAAAGCCGGAACGAAAAACAGCGTCAGCACCGTTGCACTGACCAGGCCGCCCATGATCGCGATCGCCATTGGCGCCCAGAACACCGAGAACGCCAGCGGCACCAGCGCCATGATCGCCGCCGCCGCCGTCAGCAGGATCGGCCGGGTTCGCCGCACCACGGCATCGGCGATCGCCTCCGCCGGACGCGAACCCGAGGCCTGGTCGCGCTCGATCTGATCCACCAGAATGACCGAGTTCCGCATGATGATTCCGGCCAGCGCGATGAACCCCAGCATGGCAACGAAACCGAAGGGCGCGCCTGTCACCAGCAGTGCCGCCGTGACCCCAATCAGTCCCAGCGGTGCCGTCAGCAGTACCATCGCCATGCGGCTGAAGCTTTGCATTTGCAGCATCAGCAGCGACAGCATGACCAACACCATCAGCGGCATGATCGCGTTGACGGACGCTTGTCCCTTGGCGCTTTCCCCGGCGGCGCCACCGGTTTCGATCGTGTAACCCGGCGGCAGCGCCGTTCGGATCGGTGCCAGCAGTGGTAATATCTCGGCCGTCACGTCTGGGGCCTGCGCACCGTCGGCGATGTCGCCCCGTACGGTCAAGGCCGGCAGCCGTCCACGCCGGTTGAAGAACGCCTCCTCGAGAACCGGCCGTACCGTGGCGATCTGCGACAGCGGCACCTGGCGGCCGTTACCGCCCCGGATGGTGACGTTGCCCAAATCCGCCAGATCATGCCGTTCGGCACCCACCGCTCGGATGACAATCGGGATCAGGTCAAGGTTTTCGCGATACTGGCTGACCGTCACCCCTTGCAGCAGGGTTTGCAATGTTTGCGAAACATCCTGGCTGGACAGCCCCAGCAGCCGGGCCTTGTCCTGGTCAATGTCGATGCGGACAGATTTGCCAAGATTACCCCAGTCGTCGCTGACATTGCGGATATGGGCGTTCTCCCGCATCACCTGCCGCATATGATCCGCTATCCCGCGCAATGCGACCGGATCAGGGCCTTTGATGCGGAACTGCACCGGGTAGCCGACCGGCGGTCCCAGTTCCAGGCGCCCCACGCGCACCCGGACATCGGCGAACGCCCCACTGTCGATCGCTTTGGTTAATGTCGCCAGCAAGGCCTCACGCGCGGCAACGCTGTCCGTATTGATCACGAACTGTGCGAAATTGGGGGTTTGCAGCACCGGTGCGAAAGCCAGGAAGAAACGCGGCGATCCGCTGCCGGTATAGGCAACGCTGGATCGGATGCCGGGTTGATCGCGCAGGATGGCTTCCACCTGCTGCACGGACGCGGCGGTGGCCGCAAACGATCCGCCCTCCGGCAGGCGCAGATCGATCATGACTTCCAACCGGTCCGATGACGGAAAGAATTGGCGCGGCACCGTTGTGAAACCGGCGACAGACACTCCGAACACCACCACCGTCAGGCCGATCACCCACCAGCGCGCGCCGATGCACCAGCCGACCGCCCTGCGGATCACCCGATAAAATCGCGTGTCGTAATGGTCGGATTCGGCCCTTTGGTGCTGGCCTTCGCGCAACAGTATCGAGCCGAGGTAGGGCACGAACACCACCGCGACGATCCAGGACAACACCAGCGCCAGGCCGACCACGCGGAAGATGTCGCGCGTATATTCTCCTGTCGAAGACTGCGCCAAACCGACCGGCAGGTAGCCCGCGGCGGTCACCAGTGTGCCGGTCAGCATGGGAAACGCGGTGGAGGTATAGGCAAAGCTGCCGGCACGCATTTTATCCCAGCCTTGCTCCAGCTTCACCACCATCGTTTCGACCGCGATGATCGCGTCATCGACCAGAAGACCAAGCGCGATGATCATGGCACCGAGCGAGATGCGCTGAAGGTCGATGCCGAGCAGTTTCATGCCGACCAATGTTCCGGCCAGCACCAGCGGCACGCTGATCGCAACGACCAGGCCGGTGCGCCACCCCAGTGACAGGAAGCTGACCATCAGCACGATGGCCAGGGCTTCCAGAAAACTCTCCTGGAACTCGGAAACGTCTTTCGCTACGACCTCCGACTGGTCGTTCAGCCGAATCGCGGCAACGCCCAGGGGCAGGGTAGGGGCGATGGCCTGCATGTGCGTCGCGATGCGCCGGCCAAGGTCCAGGATGTTGCCGCCCTGAGCCATGGAAATCGTCAATGCGAGCGCCGGCTTGCCATTGACCCGCATGGTCGTTGCCGGCGGATCGACCACGCCGCGGCTGATGGTCGCGATATCGCCAAGCCGCAGGCGACGCGTGCCGGATTGGATGGGGATGGCGGCCAATGCGTCCACCCCGGCCAGACCGTCGCCGGTGCGGACATACACCCGGTCGTTGGGCGTATCGGTGAAGCCGCCGGCCGTCATGGTGTTTTCCTTCGCCACCACGGCCATGATGTCCTGCACCGAAAGTCCGAGTTCAGCCAGCTTGCGGTGGGAGAAGTCGATGTAGAGGCGTTCGTCCTGATCGCCCACCATGGTGATCTTGCCGACGCCGGCCACCGGTAAAAGCTGTTCGCGCACGTCTTCCACGACATGCCGCAGCTCAGGCAAAGAAAATCCGTCGCCGGTGAAAGCATAGACGATCCCGAAGACATCGCCGAATTCGTCGTTGAAGTAGGGACCCTGGACGCCCTGTGGCAGCGTCGGCACCATATCCCCGACTTTCTTGCGCACCTGGTACCAAAGGCCGGGCACGTCGGCGGGCGGTGTGTCGTCGCGGAATGAAACGATCAGGACCGCGTGGCCGGGCTGAACGCTGCTTTCCACGTAATCCAGCGATGGCAGTTCCTCCAGCTTGCGTTCGACCCGATCGACCACCGATCGCGCCATCTGGTCTGCCGAGGCGCCCGGCCAATCCAACTGGACGACCATCTGCTTGATGGTGAACGACGGGTCCTCCGCGCGCCCCAGCGACAGATAGGCCCAGACGCCGGCCGCGGCGACGGCCATGATCAGATACAGGGTCAGCGACCGGTGCCGCAGTGCCCAGGCGGAGAGGTTCATCGGATCGCTCCTGCCCAGGCGGTCACCGGGGTCGCCGAATCCAGCAGTACCGCGCCGCCGGTGACCACTTGCGTGCCGCTGTCCACGCCCGCGCTGATCGACACCTCACCATCACCCGACCACGCGGCGATCCGCACCGGATGCGCCACCGCCCGTTGGGCGCCCGGGTCGAGCACCCAGACCGACGGGACGCCATTCACCGACACGACGGCGGCGGCCGGCAACCGGATGACACTCTGGCCGTTGGATCGCGCGAATTGCACCGAGGCGGTCATGCCCAGGCCGATTGCATCGGATGCCGAACCGAGAATGCTCACCTTGACCGCGAACGTACGGCTGGTGGCGTCGGCCAGAGCCCCGATCTCCCGCACCCGTCCGGACAGCACCGTGTCAGGTTGCGACCATAACCGGATCGCCACGCTGTCGGCTGCGCGGACGGCCGCCAGCCGGTTTTCGGGCACATCGACGACGATCTCTGTTTCGGCGGTATGGGCGAGCGTCAGGACGGTCTGGCCGGCGGCGACGACCTGTCCCGCCTCCAGATTCAGGCCGGTGATCACGCCGTCGGCGTCTGCCTGCAAAGCGGTGTAGTCGAGTTGGTCTTTGGCCAGCGCCAACTGCCGCTGCGCCTGCGCCAGCCTGGCCTCAGCGCCGTCGAGCGCGGCTTGCCGCTTGTCGAACTCCGACGGCAGATAAGCCGGGGAACCATGACCAAGTTGTTGATAACGTTTGAAATTAGCCCGAGCATTGACGGCCTCGGCGTCGGCCGCGCGCACGACCTGTGTGGACGTTTCCAACGTCAGTCCGGCGTCGATCGGATCGAGGCGCGCCAGGACCTGTCCGGCTGTGACATGGTCGCCGATATCGGCCAGCCGCTGGATGACCTTGCCGCCGACGCGAAAGCCGAGGCTGGCTTGCACGCGGGCCTGCACGGTGCCGGGGTAGGTGATCGAGTCCGTCGCTGACGAGAAGCTGACCGTCTGCACCCGGACCGGCCGCGGTACTGGTCTGGCGGCCTGATCGGCCCGCGCCGTCAGGGTTGGGGCCAACAGAGTTGAGACGGCCAGCAGGCCAACGGCGGTGCGACGCATGATGAGCGACCCTTATGAATGGGGCCGTCTATAACTCATCAATGTTCACTGATCAATGTTCATATTCAGACCGACAAACCGCGCAGGAGGATTTCGATCACTTTGGCGATCAGGGCGTCATGGTCCGATCCGAGGTGATCGGCCTGGTCCAGCAGCAGCGCGGTCGTGCCGTGCAAACCGGCCCAAACCGCTTCCGCGGTCAGGATCGGGTCCGCCGCGACGAACAGGCCTTCCTGCATCAGGCCCTGGATATTGGCCGCGAGAATATCGAAGGACCGGTCGGCGGCCGGCACCAGCTCACAGACCGCGGCCGGGCGGCCGGGGCCGCTGGAGGCCATCATCTTGGCCAGAAAGGTCAGGCGATATTCGTCCGGATAGGCGAGGCCGAACGCGATATAGGCGTGCAGTCCGGCGCGCAGCCGTTCCAGGGCGGTTCCGCTGTGCCGCTCCGCCTCTTGCAGGCGATCGAGCAGTGCGTCGAACGTCGACTCGGCGATCGCCCGCAGGATCGCGTCTTTGTCCGGGAAGTAGAGATACAGTGCGGCCGACGAAACCCCGACCGCCGCGGCGATCTTGCGGATGGTGGCGCGTTCGAAGCCTTCGGTCAGAAACAGACGTTTGGCGGCATCCAGGATTTCACCGCGGCGCGATGCACCCTGACCACGCGGCTTGCGAACGGATTTGGCGAATGGGACGGTGTCCATGCCAACCTATATAAACTTTGTTTACACAAAAGTCACCGGTCGCGGGATTTAATATTCCGACCATTGTCAGGCCGGGTGGAGTCGAACCGGCCTCCCCGGATCGTCCCGGCCAGGACAAGCCCTGGATCACGCTCCCATCTCGTTGCGGAAGCGACCGATCCGTCATGGCCCGGCTTGTCCGGGCCACCTTTGGCGGCACATGTCGTTCGTGCATCTTACCGGTTCGCAGCGCCAAAATAAAATCCGGACTACCTGCCGTCATAGGTAGTCCGGACAAGCCAGGCCGAGACGGTGGATACTGGCTAGCTATGCGGCTTGGCCCGACCGGTCCAGGCGTCCCACCAGATCGGCACAGCGGCCACCGGCAAGGGCCTGGCAGCGATGAAGCCTTGCACCTCATCCACGCCCAAATCCCGCATTTCGTTCCAGATGGCGTCGGTCTCGACGCCTTCGGCCACGACGGTGAAGCCGCTCGCCTTGGCCGAAGCGATCGTCGCCGCCAGGAACCGACGCACGGTGTCGGATACCAGCACCTCTTGCACCAGCACCTTATCCAGCTTCAGGCTGGTAAACGGCAGATCCAGTAACGGGGCGAGTCGCGGCACGGCGGGTCCGACATCGTCGATCGCGACGCCAAAGCCAAGGCCACGCAACCGCTCCAGCGACCGGCGCAACGATGGGATATCCTCCACCGGACGGCTTTCCGTCAGCTCGATAACGATAGTCTCGGCGGCGAGACCAGCCGCCAGTCTTTGCTCTTCCAGGCGATCCAGCGCCGCCGGCTGCAACAGCACGTCCAAAGGGAAATTCACCGACATGCGCAGCCCGCGTCCGGACAGGAACGGACCCGCGAGGTCGGCGAATGCGATCACCGACACCAGGCTGGTGAGTTCACCCGCAAGGCCGGCGCTCTCAATTTGGGGTACGAAGCGATCGGGCGATACATGGCCGTGGTCGGGATGATTGAGCCGCGCGAGCGCCTCCACGCCAACCGGCCGGCGATCCGCGATGCGCACAATCGGCTGATAGCGGGTGCCGATCATGGCGCCGATCAGCGCCGCCCGGATGTCAGCCAAATCCATGGCGGGTCCGCTTGGCCGCAAGGTACTCGCCATCAAGGCCTCTAAAACAGACAGGCACGTCGCTGTCGGAATGACACGGATATCAGGGTGTCTGGAACTGGCCGCACCGAGCATCAACAGGCCGGTATTGGGCGCCGCGATTTCCCGGGCGAGATTGGCAAACTCATCCATCAGTCCGTCGGCATCGTTCTGATCCAACAGAAGATGCGAGTAATGCCGCCGCGTATCAGCCAGCCGCACGACAGCGGATTTGGCGTCGCAGGCGGACACCGCGCCGCCGCCCATTGCCGTGGCTGCTCCGCGTGCGGCCTGTAGCCAGACCGGGTCACGGCTGACCAGCAACAGATCAACCCCTGGTGGACGAGGTGCGGCATGCGAGATAGCTGACTGGCAATTGACCATGTCGCTTGCTACCCGATTCTATCAAAATACGCGAGAGCAATCCCGGTAATAAGACGTTAATTTCGTAACAATCGCACGATAGTCTTAATATTTAAACGTCTCCGGTGCCTGCGAAGGGCACGCGGAGGCATTTTCAATGGATCTTGTCAGTGCTGGAAATTCGGCTTCCGCTTTTCGACGAAGGCAGCCATGCCCTCTTTCTGATCCGGTGTGCCGAACATCGACAGGAACAGCGCCCGTTCGTGCCGCACGCCTTCGATCAGGGTCGTTTCGAAGGCTCGGTTGACCGCCTGTTTGCCGAACTGCACGGCGACCGGCGACATGTTGGCGATGCGGTCGGCGATCTTCATAACTTCCGCGAGCATCTGGTCGGCCGGGAACACCTTGGAGACCAGGTTAGCCCGCTCCGCTTCGGCCGCGTCCATCATCCGAGCGGTGAGAACCATGTCCATCGCCTTGGATTTACCGACGGCGCGGGTCAGCCGCTGGGTGCCACCGGCTCCGGGGATCACGCCCAGGTTGATCTCCGGCTGACCAAATTTGGCGGTGTCGGCGGCGAAAATCATGTCGCACATCATCGCGAGTTCGCAGCCGCCGCCCAGGGCGAAGCCAGCAACAGCAGCGATGACCGGCTTTTTAATGCGGGTGACGGTTTCCCAACCGGCGCCGATGAAATCCTCCAGCATGGCCTCGGGATTGGTGCGGTCGCGCATTTCCTTGATGTCGGCGCCGGCGGCAAACGCCCGGTCGCTGCCGGTGATGACGATGGCGCCGATGCTCTTGTCCGTGTCGAACGCCAGCAGTTGCTCGCCCATTTCGCGCACCAGCAGGTCGCACAGCGCATTCAGCGCCGCTGGCCGGTTGAGCCGGATCAGTCCGACGCGGCCATGCGTTTCGACGATGATGTTTTCGTATGCCGGCATGTTGAATTCCTTCCGAACGGGTTCGGGTCGCCTTGTCTTCGAAGCGCCCTGCGATGCGCCGTGCTTATACCAAAATCGTGTCGCCGCAAGTTGCCCGGGCGCGGGTTGTTACCCGCCCACCATCAAGGCCCGTAACGTTCGGATCCGTTCGGGTTCGGGCAATGCAAGGGCCGTTTTCAGCAGCCAATCGAGCGCGGGGCAGAACCCCGCATGGTCGCCGCCGGGCAGCAGCGCGGCCAGCGGCGCGGCAACGGCCTGCATCCGGGCTGCCTCAAACAACGACTGAAAAACCTTCGCGCGTTCGGCCGGATCGATCGGTGGCGGCACAGCATTACCGGCGTCCTCGCGCAGAGTCCGTTCGGCTTGCATCATGGTTTCCAGCAGCGGGGCGGGCAGCAACCGGCGCAAATCGGTTGGCATGTCATGAAAATAGCCCCAGCAGCTTTCCGGCTGAGTGGCCTGAATCCCCTGTAGCATTTGCGAAAATAGGCCGGCCACCATGACAACCGTGGCGTCCGGGACGACCGGCAGCAGCAGCAAGGCGGCATGCCAAGCCAATGTCGCGGTGTCGTCCAACGCCATGACCGAATCCGGGGCGGACGCGGTCGTTATGCCCGCGGTTTGAAGTTCCGAACGGGCCGGATACCAGACCGATGCCGGTGGCGTATGCAGCACGTGGTCGATGAACGGTCCCGGGAGGCCGGCATGTTCGTATATGGCGCGCAACATGGGGTCGAACGTTTCGGGGGCCATTCCGGGGGCATGCGCCTGATGAAAGCCAAGCCTGGCGTCTTGCGCCAGAAACCGGCCCTTGCCCGCCAGAAACGCGACCGTGCAGGCCGAGGCGCAGAAGCCCGGCACATATGTGTCCAGGCCGCGCGCGCGGATGATGTCCGCGATCTGCATAGCGGCCTGGATATGGCCGCCCGGACTGTTGAACCGGATCGTACGGACATGCGGCGTCCGCGCCAGGGTGGCACTGAAATTTTGCGGCATCGCCCAGGAGAAACTGCCGGAAATTTCCACGATCTCACCGCCGGGAACGACGCTGATGGCGTAGGGGGCCTCGAATTCCGCGGTTGGCGAGGCCGGACGCTGTACAACGGGAAGTGTGTCCGAACGGGCCGGGAATGGGAGCGCACAGGCAGTCCAGAACATCATCCGCGCAAGCGTTCGGCGGACACCGCGCATCCGCTAATGCTGTTTCCGAACGCAGTAGAACGTGCTGCGGCCTGCCTGCACGATCCGCTGCACGCCGGCGCAGGGAAGGCTTTGCTCGGGGCAGGCGGGGCAGGGTTCTCCCTCGCGCCCATAGACCTTCCACGCGTGCTGGAAGTAGCCGAGTTCGCCGTTGGTCTGGACATAGTCGCGCAACGACGATCCCCCGGCGGCGATGGCCTCCGTCAACGTTGCCTTGATCGCCGGCACCAACCGTTTGGCGCGCGCGCCCGGAATCGTGCCCGCCAGCCGCAGCGGCGAAATACCCGAGCGGAACAGAGCCTCGCACACATAGATATTGCCCAGACCGGCGACGATCGTCTGATCCAGCAGCGCCGACTTGATCGGGGTCTTTTTCCCCGCCAGAGCCGCCGACAGCAGCGCCACCGAGAACGCGTCGTCCAACGGTTCCGGCCCGAGACCGGCGAGCAAGCGGTGCTCATCCTCGCGATCCGTCTCGATCAGATCCACCGATCCGAATCGGCGCGGATCGACAAACCCGACCCGCCAGCCGTCGTCCGTCTCGATCTCGATGTGCTCGTGCAAGGTGATGTCGTTGCGGCCGATGGGTTCCAGCAACATGCGTCCGGACATGCCGAGGTGAATCAGCACTGACCAGCCGCTGTCCAGCCGCATCAGAATGTATTTGGCTCGGCGCCGAAAGCTGGTCACCCGCGCGCCGGTCAGCCGTTCCGCCAAATTCACCGGCAGCGGCCAGCGCAAATCCGGGCGCCGCACGACGGCACGCCGCAGGATGCGTCCTTCCAGGCGCGCCTGCAGGCCTCTCATGACAGTCTCGACTTCGGGGAGTTCCGGCATTGCCCGGATCAGGCTATACGGTGTGCCTATGAGCCACAATCCCGCAACGACCGTTGATTTCGGCTACCGCTCGGTGGACGCCACAGAGAAAGCCGGCATGGTACGCGCTGTGTTCGACAGCGTGGCGCCGCGCTACGACCTGATGAACGATCTGATGTCGCTGGGCATCCATCGTGTCTGGAAACAGATTTTTATTAGTGACCTCCAACCGAGGCCAAACCACGCATTGCTGGATTTGGCCGGTGGAACCGGCGACATCAGCTTCGGCTGGCTGAAACGCGGCGGCGGGCCGGTGCTGCTGACCGATATCAACAACGCCATGCTCTCGGTCGGGCGGGATCGCGCGCTGAACCGCGGATTCGCCAACGACGTCACATTTGCCGTCGCCGATGCCGAGAAACTGCCGTTTCCGGATCGCTGCGTCGATCGCGTCTCCATGGCGTTCGGTTTGCGCAATTGCACCGACAAAGCGGCGGTGCTTCGCGAAGCCAGGCGAGTCCTGAAGCCGGGTGGGCGGTTCCTGTGCCTGGAGTTCTCCCGCGTCACGGTCCAGGCGCTGACGCCGATCTACGACATCTGGTCGTTCAAGGTGCTGCCTCGTTTGGGTCAGTTGGTGGCGGGAGACGAGGATAGCTATCGGTACTTGGCCGAAAGCATCCGCACCTTTCCCGACCAGGACACCCTGGCCGGAATGATGCGGGACGCCGGGCTGGCCCGCGTCAAATACCGCAATTTGTCGGGCGGCATCGCGGCGATTCACTCGGGGTGGCGGCTGTGAGCATTAACCTTCCCCAATCGTTATGGCCCGGCCCCCAATCGTCATGGCCCGGCTTGTCCGGGTCACAAGTGGCGGCAGGGGTGGCGATAGGTGGCCCGAACAAGCCATATAGGCGTCGACGTAATTGGGCGGCAGAGAATATTTTTGTCCCGGACGTGGCTTTCCACTCTCCGTCATGGCCGGGCTTGGCCCGGCCACCCACGACTTTATTGGCGACACCCAAGAAAGTCGTGGGTGAATGGGCAAATCCTCCCCGTCCATCGCCTAAGTTGACGCCTATGCGGACAAGCCGGGCCATGACGATTGGGACTCGGCCATGACGATCGGGAGCGTTTTCATCCTCCATGGATTGTCCTCGGCCGGGCGGTTCCGCTCATGACCGCCAAACGCGTCCTGCTGATCGTGTCCGGTGGCATCGCCGCGTTCAAGGCGCTTGAACTCGTGCGCCTGCTTCGCCGCGCCAATTACGGCGTCACCTGTGTGCTGACGAAGAACGGCTCCCAGTTCGTGACGCCCCTGTCCCTCCAGGCGCTCAGCGAATCGAAGGTCTACACGGATCTGTTTTCCCTCACTGACGAGTCGGAGATGGGGCACATCCAGCTCTCGCGTGCCGCTGACCTGCTGGTCGTGGTGCCGGCGACGGCGAACATCCTGGCCAAGATGGCGGCGGGCTTGGCCGACGATCTGGCCTCGACCGTGCTGCTCGCCACCGACAAGCCGGTTCTGGTGGCTCCGGCGATGAACGTCCGCATGTGGCTGCATCCCGCCACACAGGCGAACATGGCGGTGCTTGCCCAACGCGGCGTCCATGTCGTTGCGCCAACCGAAGGTGCCATGGCGTGTAACGAATTCGGGCCCGGCCGCCTCGCCGAACCACCGGAAATCCTGGCTGCGATCGAGGTGCTACTGCGTCCGGCTGGCCCGTTGACCGGCCGGCACGCTTTGGTCACCAGCGGTCCGACGCATGAGCCGATCGACCCGGTACGCTACATCGCCAACCGCTCCTCCGGCCGGCAAGGCGCCGCGATTGCCGCGGCGCTGGCCGAACTCGGCGCCCGCGTCACGTTGGTCCGCGGCCCGGTCAGCGTGCCCGACCCGGACGGCGTGACGGTCCACCGCGTCGAGACAGCACAGCAGATGCTGGAGGCCTGTCAGTCCGCGCTGCCCGCCGACATCGCCGTGTTCGCCGCCGCCGTCGCGGATTGGCGGGTGGAGCAAGCCGCGACCGGAAAGATCAAGAAACAGCCGGGTGCGGCGCCCCCCGCGCTGACACTGCTGCCGAATCCGGACATTCTGGCCACGATCGCCGCCGCCGGGCCGAACCGGCCGCGTATCGTCGTCGGTTTCGCGGCCGAGACGGACGATCTTCTCGCCAACGCGCAGGCGAAATTAGTCCGGAAAAATGCCGACTTCATCGTGGCGAACGATGTCTCGCCGGAAACCGGGATCATGGGCGGGGCCGAGAACGCCGTGCATATCGTCTCCGCGGCCGACGTCGAAACCTGGCCGCGTCTGGGCAAGGACGAGGTCGCCCGCCGGTTGGTTCGACGGATTGCCGAGGCTTTCGCCGATTAAGCCGCTAACCGGTCAATCCGTCAGATCAGTGCGGCAATTCTATCGTCGCAACGGTACCGTCGCGTCCGTCCATCGACAAGGTCCCGCCGCACTTCGTGGCGAATGAGCGGGCCAGCGTCAGGCCCTCGCCGGGACGCGGGGTGCCGGAAAAGCCCCAGCCATTGTCTGACACGGTGAGAGTCGTGACGTCTTCGTCGCTGACCAGCCGAATCGCGATGCGGCCAGTCGGGCGCCCCTTCATGCCGTGCTTGACGGCATTGCCGATGAACTCGTGCGCACTGCGCAGCACCGATTCGCGCAGCGGCACAGGGCAGTTCCCGCGCACCGAGACACCGACGCGAATCATCTGATCCGCGTCCCGCATCATGTCCACCATTGCACCGGCCAGCCGGCGCAGCCGATCACCGATCGCCGCCGGGCCACCCGTCAGACCGAACAACGCGTCGGAGATCGTTGCCGACAATCCGATACGGTATTCCAGGTCCTGTACCATCTTGTCTCCGGCCGGCGTCTCGCGCAGTCCGGGTGCCGCGGCGATCAGCGACAAAATGCGCTGGAGTGTATTTTTGGTATGATGCCGCAACTGCCGCAGATCGACATCGCGGTCATCCGCCGCCATATCCGATCCGATTTCATCAGGCCGAGCCGCTATCATCGGCGGCTGTTGCGACCGGATAACAGGTGCACGGTTCGATCCGGGCAGCGTGCTGGTAACGTAAGACATGTCGGAACCTCTTGGTCTCGAAACACCGTTCTGGGCGGCCGCACAAATTTAGCCGGTCAGTCCTTAAGACAAGGTTAACACCGCGCCGGCCAAATTGCGCGCCGGATCGACACCGTTCCAAAATCGTCATGAAACAATTTGTCCCGGCCAGCCGTCCTTAAAATCCGCGGCATGACGACAAGCGCGATCTGATGGCCGATTCGTTTGGTGTTGAGCCTCGTCTGAAGGAAATCTGGCGATATGATCAGCAATGTATCTGCCCGGCAACATATGTGGGAAAGTTTCCCACGTCAATCGATTTCGGTGATCTGCCGGGTGTTTCTCCTGCATCCGGTTGTGCTAGGTCCTTTCGGGTAAGGATCAGTCGCACCTGGATGTCACCCTTCAACGTTCCCTCGACCGGCTTCGCCAACCCTGGCCGGCCCCGTGCCGTTTCGCCTGCCGCGCTTCTGACAGCGGTTCGGCGGCTGCTGCGGCCGTTGGTGCGGCTGATGATGCGCAGCGGATTAACGTTTCCGGTCCTGGCCGAATCGCTGCGCCGGCTCTTCGTTGAAATCGCCATCACCGACATCCTGACCGATCCGAACACGCGAACCGACAGCAGGGTCAGCCTGTTGACCGGCGTGCATCGCAAGGAAATCCGGCGGCTGCGAGAGATTCCTGCCGATTCTCGGGACGCCCCGGACATTGTCACGTTGGTCAGTCAGATCGTCGCCCGTTGGATTGGCGGCGCTCCGTTCGCCGACAGCCAGGGGCGTCCGAAACCGTTGCTCCGCATCGGCACCGGGAACGCCGAACCCTCGTTCGCGGACTTGGTCGCCTCGGTTACCAGCGACGTACGGCCTCGGGCCGTGCTGGATGACTTGCTGGAACACGGCGTGCTGTTCGTGGACGCAGAGGATCGCGTTCGGTTAACCGCCGACGCGTTCCTTCCCCGTCCGGGCGGAGAAGCACAATTATTCTATTTTGCCCGTAACCTGCACGATCATGTCGCGGCCGCAGTGGCGAATATCAGCGCGGTCGGTATCAGTGCCGCCACTATCGGTGCCGAGGGGCCGGCTTCATTCCTGGACCGCAGTGTGCATTACGACAATCTCACCGAGACTCAGGCGCGGGATTTGCGTGCCTATGCTCGCGAAGCCGCGATGCGTGCCCTGTCGGACGTTAATCGGCGGGCGCAGGAACTGACGGCGCACGCCGCTGCCGACGCTGACGGGGCGCCGATGCAGCGGGTCAATTTCGGTGTCTATATCTTCGACGAACACGAACCCCTGGGACCGCGAACCGGCCTCCGTCGCGAGTGATGTCAACGGCCGTTGAGGCCGACTCTCCGGCAGAGCATCCCGTCATGCCGACGAAGGTCGGCATCCACGTCTTTTGTTACTGAAAACAAAGGCGTGGATGGCGGGCCTTCGCCCGCCATGAGTGCGTCCGCGAGGACGCTTTGTCAGCACGGTGAAAGTCCGTGCCCGGGTTGGTCGCAACCCGGTAATCGAAGGAAACCGCTTCGCTGCGGTTGGACCGCAAGAGACGGTGCAACGGGTGGAGAGCAACCGGAGGTGAACCGGCAGTCCGTAGGATGACGAACCTGTTTCGGCGGTGTCTCGTGGCGAGCGTGCTCATGGATGGCGAAGCCTGGAATAACCCTTGGCGCTAAGGCGATTGATACTCAAAGCGGCCATTGGACGGACGACGTGGTTGAGGACGGAATGTTGGGATGGCAGGGCGGCTGAAGCAGAGAGACCTGACGGGTAGGTGAATCCGTCAGGAGTCAGAGCTTTCATATTACCGAGGCCGCTTCGAGCGGTAGAAGGGGCGGCGAAAGTCGCTTCGAGGGAAGGGAGGCAGGAAGCTGGATGCGAGAGGTTCAGAATGGAGCAAGAGAGTCCCGGAAGTGCCGTCAAGGCTAAGCAAGGGAGAGATGCCGCCGTTGGGGAATCCCGCGAACTGTGGTGGCTGAAGCTTCGATCTGGATCGGATCGCATGGTGTCGGCGCTGGTCAACGGCGTCAAAGGCGGCAAATGGTTCAGCCTGATCGACAAGGTCGTTCGCCCGGAAACCCTCGACCTGGCGTGGCAACGTGTTGCCCGCAACAAGGGGGCGGCCGGGGTGGACGGCCAGAGTATTGAGAGGTTCGCGCATCGGCAGGAACGGTATCTGGCCGAACTCCGGAGCAATCTGGTGGATGGCAGCTACCGGCCGAACCCGGTCAAACGGGTGAAGATCCCGAAAGGGGACGGTAAGACCCGGCCTCTAAGGATACCGACGGTGAAGGACCGGATTGTACAAACGGCACTGAAGATGGTCATCGAGCCGATTTTTGAAATTCAGTTCAGGTCCGGAAGCTACGGCTTCCGGCCGGGGCGGGGCTGCAAGGATGCGTTGCGGGAGGTCGATCGCTTGCTGAAGGAAGGCTACACCCATGTGGTGGACGCCGACCTGAAGAGTTACTTCGATACCACACCGCACGACAGGCTGATGGCGTTGGTGGAAGGTTCGATCAGCGATAGCCGGGTTTTGGCTCTGATCGATGGCTTCCTACAGCAAGAGATCATATCGGACGCAGCGCGCTGGCAGCCAACGACGGGAACGCCCCCGGGGGCGGTGCTGTCGCCGCTTTTGGCCAATCTGTATCTGCACCCGCTTGATTTGCTCATGGAGCAGAGCGGGTATCGGATGGTGCGTTACGCTGATGACTTCGTGATCCTTTGCGCAACGGAAGCGGAGGCGACAGCGGCACTGCGCGAGATAACCGCGTGGGTGAATGCCAACGGTCTGACCTTGCACCCGGACAAGACGCGCGTCGGCGATAGCGCTCAACCTGGCCAGGGGTTCGATTTCCCGGGTTACCGGTTTGAAGCGGGACGCCGGTTCGTGCGCGCCAAGAGCCTGCGGGCCTTCAAGGACAAAGTGAGGGACCGCACGATCCGCAGCCGGGGTGATAGACCGGAACGGATCATTACAGACATAAACCCGATCCTGCGGGGGTGGTTCGGCTACTTCAAATACGCCAGATCACGCCTGTTCCGCAGGATCGACCAAATCATCCGCCGGCGGCTGCGGGCTATCCTGCGCAAGCAGCAGGAAAAGCGGCCGTCGATGGGACAGAGCGAAGCAGACCATGGGCGATGGACCAATGCCTTCTTCGCGGAGCAAGGGCTGTTCACCATGCTTACGGCCCATGAGATTGCGAGATACCCCCGATGAGGAAACCAGCGACTGGAGAGCCGTGTGCGGGAGACCCGCAAGCACGGTTCGGAGGGCGGGGAGGCAACTTCCCGACCCATATCAATATGAGTATGATCCGAGTGTGTCAGTATCAAAGCCGATTGGTATGATGCGCCCGCACCTCGGCGTTCGCGGGTGCTCAGGTTCGGACGATGCCTTTGACCATATGAAACGCAAGCGCCGCGATATGGTGCAGCCCATCCCGGATCGCCGCCAAGTGGGCGCGCATGCGGTGATACCACGAGCCACCCTCCGACACGGCGGCGGCGTTTCCGGCGATCGTGTTGGTGTCCTCGGTGGCGGTCAGGCCGGTCCAGTTCCGCACCAGCGGCGTGGCTTTGTCGGGAGCCAGCAGCGTATTGCCACGCACGACGATGGAGTCGGCGTCCCCGGTCATCAGCACCGCACCCGGTCGCACCGTCAAACCGGGACCCAGATCCACGGTATTGCGTTCGAAGATCAGGGTGCCGCCGGTGATCCGGACGATGGGTCCGGACATGCGGTCAGCCTCATCGGTCAACTGGTTGTGCACCAGTTCTGTTCGGCCGGCGTTGGAGGTGATATGTCCGCCGCCACGCGCGGAATGGAACGATGATCCCTCGATCCGCACCAGGTCCAGCGATCCGGCGAGCACGGCATGCATGGACTGTCCGTCGTTGACGGTGCCGTTGCCATCGAACTCGCAGTCCATAATGCGCAGCGCGCCACTCGGCCTGCTGGCGAGGATGCCGACCTGGTTGTTGACGAACCGGCTGTCCTTCACCGTCAGGCCAACCCCCTCCGCCCGGATTCCGGCACCGTTGCCGTCCGGCACCCGCATGCGCGCGAAGGTCAGGCCGATGATCGTTATGTTATCACCTTGGACGACGAATCCCGCCTTGCCCATGCAGGTACTGTCGCTGATCACCACATCCGGCCCGGTGCCGGTGATGATCAATCCGCTGGCTCGCCAGGCGGCACAATCATAGTAGGTTCCTGGCTCGATGGTGACGGTATCCCCATCTTTGGCGGCCCGGGCCGCCTCGCTCGGGGCGGCGTAGGTGTGGCCGGGTCCGACGTCCAACACGCGAGCCGACGCGGGTCCGTCCCAACACAGGATGGCAAGGCAAAGCCCGAATCGGTGCATCTTACCGGCCGTCACCATGCCGGACCCTGGCACACCCGGGCGGCCCCGAACCGAAACGGTCGCGAAGACAGCGGCAATGCGAGACATTGATTTAGCCGGCATAACGATAACCATGATCATTTCGGAGATGTGCTTATCGTGCCATCCGTGTGGTATGGCAAGCCGGGAAGCGGTGGCGTTTATGACGGTTCCATGCCAACCCGTTTGACCCGCACAACTAGCCGAAGGCATGAAAAAAGCTACCCTGCCGAGCGATTGTCTTTGTCAGGCGTTGCCTTTTCGAAAGTGCCAGAACGGACAGTAAGAAGTGCCGGATCCGGGACAGAGGGCCAACCTGAGCTCAAACCACCGGCAGACATTCCCGCGCCAGCACGTCCCACTCGTCCTCAAACCCGCCGCTGAACGGCGCCCGCTGCGCTCGGTTGTACCAATACCGAGCATTGGCCAGGTCGGGTTCCTTACGGTGGAGATAGGCATGGACGGCGGCGGCCTGTGTGCCCTCGTCAGCCTGGGCGCAGGCATGCGCCGTCGCCCAATCGCCCTTGGCGTCCCACCACAACGCCTGCAACGGCAACGACAATGCAGCGCCGGGTGCTTCGTCCGGCAGAGATGCGCGAAATGCCTGGATATCCATGGCTCAGGCGGCCAGCGCCGGCAGCAGCAGGCGCCGCAGTTTGCGCACCGCGCTGTCGGGCGTCGTCAGCACTGGCTTGCCGGTGGCCTCGGCGACCGAACCGGCCGCCTGTGACAGGCTGAACTGCGCCAATGCGATAACGTCGCAATCATGCAGCGAGGCCGCGGCCAGGGTGGCCGCTGCATTATGACCGGCAAGGTCGCCCGCGTTCAACGCGGTCAGCGCGGACTCGGCCAAGCAATGCACAAGTATTGCATCCGGCGCCACAATGGCAAATTCAGCTGGCATGGAGGCCAGGGTCGGGGCGAACGTTGCCATCAGGCCGATGCGTCCCTTTGAACCGGTCAGCGCGATGCATTCCTCGATCATCGCTTCATTCGGCTTCAGCACCGGCATCGGTGCCAGTGCGCGGGCGCATGCCTCGATGCAGGGGCCGAACGCCGAACAAGTGAACAGGATGGCGTCCGCGCCGGTGGATTGGGCGTAGCGGGCGAGGGCCAGGAAGCGATCGGTCATCGCCGGGGTCAACGCTCCGTCGCGCGCCAGATCGGGGGCGAGTGAGCTGTCCAGCAGGTTCATCACGGTAGCCTCCGGCCACAGGCGGCGGAAAGCCGCTTCGATGGGGGGAATGGAGGCCGCCATGGCGTGGATCAGGGTGATGCGCATGGGCCGGAAAATGCCCCGGGCGCGCCAAGTCGGCAAGAGGTGCGGCATCTGACCAGAAATTCCCGTTTTGGCGAAACGGACGCCATTAACGACGCCGTCATGGCGGGCGAGGCAGGCTGTAGGATGGAGATGGATTTTCTCCGCCCTTGTTCCGTCGGCGTTAGGTCAGGCGGGGCGAGTCCGGGTTGCATGTCGATCGGCCGAATCAGCCGGCGCGGCGCGACCGAAGGTTAAACGATGGGACATTGACCGAACATGGCGAAGGACTTCACGCAGAGGCCGCTGAGTGTTGCGCAGAGCCCGGCAGAGAAGAATTTGAGAGAGGCGGCGTGGTGATTGTCGTGGCGGAAACTGAACAAACCATCGCCGGATGAAGCCGCTACCTCTTTATTGGGCCGAAATCCGAAAGTCTTCCCTGCGCGCTCTGCGCCACGCTCAGCGACCTACCATCGTAAATAGAAACGTGTCGGGACCCGCAACGCCGGATAACATGCTGAACTGGTGTTATTTTCCGCCATTGCGGTGCGAGCGAAGCGCGCTGGATAACTCTGCGTGAAGTCGGAAGACCGGTCAGATGCTGGCCGGACGATGATCGGTGGATCATACGGAAATGCATCTTTGGTGACCACACGGAAGAAGGATTTGCTCCGTTGAAAGGCCGTGCCGGGCTTTAAGGCCCGCCCTGACGAGAGTTGCGTCCGTTTTGCAAAAATAGGAACCGCCGGTCGCTGACCGGTGGGAGTCGTTGGCTTGGCCGCGCGCCCCGAGCGGATACCGGGTCCTTGGCGTGGGCGGCTTTGTGTTGACGCGCCGGCCCCTGCCGGGGGAAGCTTGCCACGATGCTCAAGGCCGGGAAACGCGGCCGCCGGGAGGATGCACATATGGCCGGGATAAACCTGTCAGCCACCGAAACCGCGTTGGAGACTCAACGGATCGGCCCGTTGCAGCTTCGCGTCGCGGCGATCTGCATGCTGGCGCAAACGTTCGATGGTTACGACCTGAACAGTATCGGCATGGCCGCGCCCGCGCTGTCGCAGGCGTGGCATATGTCGGGACCGTCGTTCGCCAATACGTTTGTCATGTCGAGTGTCGGTATCATGGTGGGTGCCTTGATCTCGGGGCCGGCCGGTGACCGGGCAGGGCGCAAACCGGTGCTGTTGGTCAGCCTGATCCTGCTGATGGTGTCGTCGCTGGCCTGCGTTGCCGTGACGACCATTCCGCAGCTTGCCGCGTTGCGCTTCGTCACCGGCCTGGGGATCGGCGCCCTGATGCCGGCGACGGTGGCCCTGGCGAGCGACTATCTGCCGGAGCGGCACCGCGCCACCATGATCATGATCGTGTTTACCGGCGCGCCGTTGGGCGGGTTCCTGGGCGGCCAGTTGGTGGCTCAGTTGCTGCCGGTCTATGGCTGGACGTCAATTTTCTATGTCGGCGGGGCGCTGCCGCTGGTGCTGATCCCGGTTGTGCTGTTCTGGCTGCCGGAATCGCCCAGGTTCCTGCTCAAGCGCGGCCTGCTGACCGACCGTAGCCGGCAGTTGCTGCGGCAACTCGGCATCGATCCGGCACAAACCGATCAGGCGGTCGATGTCGCCGCTGGCAATCCGGTGACCGGGCTGTTCCGCGACGGCCTCGCCCACACCACGGTGCTGGTCTGGAGTCTGTATTTTGCCAACCTGTTGAGTATGTATCTGATCGCGTACTGGTTGCCGACGGTGCTGCACATGTCCGGGCTGACCCCGGCGGACTCGGTGTTCGCCGCGAGCCTGCGCGATGCCGGCCCGTTGCTGAGTATCTTCCTGATCGCGCCGCTCAGTCATCGCTTCAAACCGCAGAGCGTGGTCGCGGTCAGCCTCGCCTGTGGGGTGATCGCGATCGGTGTCGTCGGGTTGGCCACGCTTCCGTATACAGCGCTTCTGGTGACGATTTTCGTGGTCGGCTGCTGCACGACCGGCAGCATGACGGGTATCAACGGCATGACGGCGGCACTGTATCCTGCCCGGGTGCGCAATACCGGCATGGGCTGGGCGCTGGGGATCGGGCGACTCGGCGGCATCGTCGGCCCCTGGCTGGGTGGGTTGTTGCTGGGCCTGGGCTGGCCGCCCCGGCAAATATTTCTGTTCGCGTGCGTGACAGCGGCAATCGCCTCCACCTGCGCGGTGCTACTGAGGTTGCACGCGGGACGCGTGGCGGTGCAGGGCAGACCGGTGCTGGGGTCCGTGGCCGGGGAGTAATGTCCGTCCGTCCGCACGCGCCGTGCAGCGCCGCTGTCCGGGTTCGCCCTGTGTCCGTCCCTGCCGCGCCGCAACCTTATGCCTTGCAAACCCGTCGCCGCTCACTTAAATGGGCGGTTCCCCGCCATTCAAACCCGGAGGTTGAGCCGCATGGCGCGCGTCACCGTCGAAGACTGCGTTCAACGAGTCCCCAACCGCTTCGAGCTCGTTCTGCTCGCGGCCCAACGCGCCCGCAATATCAGCCGGGGCGAAGAACTGACGATCGATCGCGATAACGATAAGAACCCCGTCGTTGCGCTGCGGGAGATCGCCGATGAGACGATCGAACTGCCGCGCATCGAACAGGATCTGATCCGGTCGCTGTCTCGCTCGCCCGAACCCGAACCGGCCGACGAAGAGGTGCTCGACCTCATCCCGACCGACCAGAACATTTTCGGCCTGCAGGATATCGCGGCCGAGGAAGAAGCGGCTGGCCTGCCGTCCGAATCACCCGAGGAAATGTCCGCCGACGATCTGGCGGCCGAACTCGCCGCCGAATTCGGTGGCCGGGATCATCGGTAGCCGCCCATGAAAGACGGGGGTTTCGGCGCCGAAATGAACCGGTCCGCGCCGACCCCCGCTCGTCTGGCTCCCGCCCGCATGGCGTCCGTTCGCCGGAACCCGGTGGCACCGGCCCCCGTCGCTGACCTGGTTGAACTGCCGCAACCGCCCGGCCCGGGCGTGATCGCGCAGTGTGATCTGACGCGCAAAATCCTGAGCTACGATCCCAAGGCCGACACCGCCTTGATCGATGCTGCGTACGATCTGGCGGGCCGGGCGCACGCCACGCAACGCCGCGAAAATGGCGATCCCTATTTCAGCCATCCCGTCGCGGTCGCCGATATCCTCGCCGATTACCGACTGGATGTGGCCTCCATCGCCACCGCGCTGCTGCACGACGTGGTCGAGGACACGTCCTGCAAGCTGTCGGAAATCGAAAGCCGATTCGGCAAGGAAATCGCCCTGTTGGTCGATGGCGTTACCAAGCTGACCCGGCTCGAACTGCAATCCGACCGTACCAAGCAGGCGGAAAACTTCCGCAAACTCGTCCTGGCCATGAGCCGGGATATCCGCGTGCTGTTGGTCAAGCTGGCGGATCGGCTGCACAACATGCGCACGCTGCATTTCGTCCGCGATCCGGAACGCCGCAAGCGTACCGCGCGTGAGACGATGGAAATCTACGCACCGCTGGCCGAACGAATCGGCATGGATGCGGTGAAAACCGAACTCCAGACCCTGTCGTTCATGCAGCTCGAACCCGACGCCTATGACACTATCATGGCTCGGTTGAACTTCCTGCGCGGGCAGGGGGCCGATGTCATCGACGATGTGCGGCGCGAGTTGATAGCGGTGTGCCGGGAAGCCGGCGTCGAACCGGTTGAAATCATGGGGCGCGAGAAGTCGCCCTATTCGATCTGGGAGAAGATGCACCGTCGCAACGTGACCTTCGAGCAGTTGTCCGACATCATGGCATTCCGTGTCGTGGTGAAGACAAAAGCGGATTGTTACGCGGCGCTTGGCGCGGTGCATTCGTCCTATCCGGTGATTTCCGGGCGATTCAAGGACTACATCTCCACCCCGAAATCCAACGGCTACCAGTCGGTGCATACCGGCGTCACGCTGCGCCAGCCGCGCAACCAGAAGATCGAGGTGCAGATCCGCACCGCCGAGATGAACGACGTGGCGGAAAACGGTGTTGCCTCGCACTGGGTCTATAAGGCGCCGGACAAGAAGGTCGATGGCACCGACGTGCAACGGTTCGCCTGGGTGCAGGACCTGCTGGAGATTCTGGATAACTCCTCGGCGCCGGATGAGTTCCTGGAAAACACCAAGCTGGAACTCTACGCCGACCAGGTGTTCTGCTTCACGCCGAAGGGGCAGTTGATCCAGTTGCCGCGTGGCGCCACGCCGGTCGATTTCGCCTATGCTGTGCACGGCCAGGTCGGCGACACCTGCGTCGGCGCCAAGGTCAACGGTCGGCTGATGCCGCTGCGCCATCACCTGGAAAACGGCGACCAGGTCGAGATCATGACCGCGCGCGGCGGCACGCCGTCGCCGCAATGGGACCGCTTCGTCGTCACCGGCAAAGCGCGGGCGCGTATCCGCCGGTTCATCCATCAGGAGCAGCGCCAGCAAAGCCGCGATGCCGGGCGGGTGGAGCTGCTGAAAGCCTTCCGTCAGGCCGGCGTGGACGGGTCGGAAAAGGCGCTGGAACCGGCCCTGAAGGTGCTGAAAATCGCCTCCGCCGACGAACTGTATATCGCGGTGGGCAACGGCAATGTGATCGCCAAGGACGTGGTGACCGCCGCCTACCCGGAACTGAGGCAGGCGCCGCGCGGGCCGCGGATGATGCCGCCCATGCTGCCCCGCGGCAAACTACCGGTTCGGCACGACACCGATATGCCGGTGACCGGATTGGTGCCGGGCATGGCGTTTACCTTCGCCGGCTGCTGCCATCCGGTGCCGGGCGATGAGATTGTCGGCATCGTCACCACCGGCAAGGGTGTCACGATCCATGGCCGGGAATGTCAGATGCTGGCGGCGTTCGCGGCAACGCCAGAGCGGTTTATCGACGTCGATTGGAATTACGAGGCGGTCGGAAAGACCGGCAGTGCATCGAAGGGCTTCGGCCATACCGCGCGGATTAGCGTGATCGCCGAGAATGAGCAGAGTTCCCTGGCGGACGTGTCGAACGCGATCGCCAAGCAGGAAGGCGCAATCGCCAACCTGAAAATCGTCAACCGGCAGCAGGATTTCATGGAGGTCCTGGTCGATGTCGATGTTCGGGACCTCGCGCATCTGTCAAAAGTGATCGTCGGCCTGCGCGGGTTGAAGGCGATCAAGACGGTCGAGCGGGCGACCGGCGGATGATTTTCTGCGGTGCCATGGCCGGCGTTACACCCGAGCGCGTCAGGATAATGCGCGGCGGGATAAAAGATGGGTGGAGACGACTTTCCCCTCTCCGTCATGGCCGGGCTTGGCCCGGCCACCCTCGACTTTGCTGGCAGCGACACAGCAAGTCGTCGGTGGCCGGGCCAAGCCCGGCCATGACGAATGGGACAGTCCACCCCAACGCACGCCGGCCCCTCGTGTTGTTAGCCGCGTCCCGATGATCCTCGGCATCGGCTCCGACATCTGCGATATCAGGCGCATCGAAAAAGCCATCGAGCGGCACGGCCCCCGTTTCCTCGAACGCGTCTTTACCGACACGGAACGCGCCAAGGCGACGCGGCGGACGGAGGCCATCCAGGCCGCGACCTACGCCAAGCGGTTCGCCGCCAAGGAGGCCGCCGCCAAGGCGTTGGGGACCGGATTTCGCAAAGGCGTGTTCTTCTCCAACCTCGGTGTCGTCAATCTACCCGGCGGCCAACCGACCTTGCAGATGACCGGCGGGTCTGCCGCCCGGCTGTTGGCGATCACGCCGGCGGGGATGACCGCGTTCGTGCATCTGACCATGACCGACGAGTATCCGTATGCCTACGCGCAGGTGATTATTTCCGCCGAGACCAGCGCGCCTTGACAGGGTAGGGGGCCATGGGCTTGATCCGCCCGCTTCTCGTGCCCAGAGAATCAATCCCGGCGCGCATCGCACCTTTAACTCCACCCCGCGCCACCACATGACCACCTGAAAGTCCGTTGCCCCCATGGCGACCACCAAGGCAAATCCCAGACGGCAATCCAACGTCTGGGTCGAGAATATCAAGACCATCGTCTATGCCGGGCTGATCGCCATCGGCGTGCGCACCATCGCGTTTGAGCCGTTCAACATCCCATCCGGCAGCATGATCCCGACCCTGTTGGTCGGTGATTACCTGTTCGTGGCGAAATACAGCTACGGCTATTCCACCTACTCGCTGCCGTTCTCGCCGCCGCTGTTTTCGGGCCGCATCTTTGGCTCGCTGCCGAAGCGCGGCGACGTCGTGGTGTTCAAATATCCGCATGACACGTCGATCGATTACATCAAGCGCATCGTCGGCCTGCCGGGCGACCGTATGCAGGTGCGTGCCGGCCAACTGTATATCAACGGCGAACTATGCCCGCGTCAGCCCGAGGGCGACTATCAGGCCGACGAGAGCGGCATCCGGATGGTGCGCAAGCTGTACATGGAAACGCTGCCGAACGGCGTAAAGCACGAGATTCTCAAGGAACGTGACGACGGCTGGGTCAACAACACCCAGGAATACGTCGTGCCGGCGGATCACCTGTTCGCCATGGGTGACAACCGCGACAACAGCGCTGACAGCCGGTTCATGGATGGTGTCGGTTTCGTGCCGTTGGACAACCTCGTGGGTAAAGCGGAGATTCTGTTTTTCTCGATCGACGCCGAATATCCCTGGTGGGAAATCTGGCAGTGGCCGTTCGAGATCCGTTGGAACCGGTTGCTGAAATCCGTGAATTGACATTGGACCCATCGTTCGAGGCCGTTCTCGGCCACGACTTCACGCGTCCCGAACTGCTGCGCGAAGCACTGACTCACCGCTCGGCCGCTCAAGGTCACAACGGCCGGGGCCGCACTCGAGCATCCAACGAACGGCTGGAGTTCATCGGCGACCGCGTCCTCGGCCTGACCATGGCGGAGTGGCTGGCCGAACGCTTCCCGCGTGAACAGGAGGGCGAACTCGGCCGGCGTCTGGCATATCTGGTGTCACAGCCGGTGCTGGCCGGCGTGGCCGAAGCTGTAGGGCTGGCGGCGGCGCTGTCCGTTTCGCCGGGAGAAGCCAAGGCCGGGGTGGCCAAACGCGCGACGGTACTCGCCGACGCGTTGGAGGCGGCATTGGGTGCGCTGTACCTGGACGGCGGGCTGGAGGTCGCACGCGAATTCGTGCGCCGAGCCTGGAATGATGCGATGATTGAGCAAGCCGATCCGCCGAAGGATGCGAAAACGGCTTTGCAGGAATGGGCTCAGAAAAGGGGTAAGGATCTGCCTATTTACGAAGTGACGGATCGTTCAGGTCCGCCGCACGCTCCGGCATTCACCGTTACGGTGACCGTCGGTTCGGCTGATGCCACCGGGATCGGCGGCAACAAGCGGGCCGCCGAACAGCTCGCCGCCGAAGCGCTGCTGACACGGTTATCGGCATGAGCGCGCCACCGCCGTCCCGCTGCGGGTTCGTCGCCATCGTCGGCGCGCCGAACGCGGGCAAATCGACGCTGATGAACCGCCTGACCGGCGCGAAGCTGTCGATCGTCTCGCCCAAGGCGCAGACGACGCGGTTCCGGGTGCTGGGCATTCTGATGCGGGCCGAGTCACAGGTGCTGCTGGTCGATACGCCGGGCATCTTCAAACCGAAGCGCAAGCTGGACCGGGCCATGGTCGCGGCGGCCTGGAGCGGCGCAGCGGACGCCGACGTGGCGATGCTGATGGTCGATGCGAAGTCCGGCTTGCGTGAGGACGTGCGCGAGATCGCGGCCCAGCTTGGCAAATCGGGCCGTCGCTGCTGGCTGGTGCTGAACAAGACTGATCTGGTGACTCCGGGCGCGTTGCTGCCGTTGATCGCGGCGTTGAGCGGGCTGGCGACGTTCGAGGAAACCTTCATGGTCAGCGCCCAGACGGGAGACGGCATCCGCCGACTGGCCGATGCGCTGGCCGAGGTCGTGCCGGAAGGTCCGTGGCTGTATCCCGAGGACGATCTGACCGATCTGCCCGACCGCCTGTTGGCTGCCGAAACGGTACGCGAACAGATCTTCATGCAGACGCATGAGGAAGTGCCATATGGCGCGACCGTTGAGACCGAATCGTTCAAGGAACACAAGAACGGATCGGTGCGGATCGAGGTCACGATCTACGTCGCCCGCTCCGGCCATAAGGCGATCCTGATTGGCGACAAGGGCAGCAAGATCAAAGCCATCGGCGCCAAGGCGCGGCAGGATCTGATCGGCCTGCTGGACCGGCCGGTGCATCTGTTCCTGAACGTCAAGGAACGCAAAGGCTGGGACGAGGAAGGGGCGCGCCTGCGCGCGATCGGCCTTGAGGATCCGGGCAAGGGCTAGCGTCTGCCTTGAATGAGCCGCCCGTGGCGTTGCCGGCCGGGAAGCATGCGCTTTGCGGCACGGCACCCCGGGGCGGCCGGCGTCCACCCAACGCTACCCCATCACTCCCGGCAAACTCGTTTTGACTCGGCGACAACGTAACCATGGATTTCGTATCGATTAGTTATCGTAAATGTCGCACAGCGCGGAATGATCATTTGCCGAGACGATTTCGTTGGGCTATATGACCGGCGCTTTAACCTGACCTGAGTCGCAGATTTTGGAGGCCGATCTTGAGTGGTACGGACACGACCTTTAAGAGGGCCGGACGCCCGGCTAATTACGTCAATCCGCGCCAGATCGTCGCCGCCGCGGGCTTCAACCGGTGGCTGGTGCCTCCGGCCGCGCTGGCAATCCACCTCTGCCTTGGAATGGCATACGGCTTCAGTGTGTTTTGGTTGCCGTTGTCGCGCGTCGTCGGCGGTACGGAACCCTTGGAGTGCCCGGCTGGCTCCAGCGCCCTGAACTTTCTCTTCGCCACCAATTGCGACTGGCTGGTGTCCGATCTGAACTGGATCTTTTCCCTCTTCATCGTGTTTCTTGGCGTCGCCGCGGCGATCTGGGGCGGATGGATGGAACGGGTCGGACCGCGCAAGGCCGGCCTGCTCTCCGCGTTTTTGTGGTGTGGCGGCCTGGTGGTCGGCGGCGCCGGCATCTACCTGCATCAGCTTTGGATTCTTTGGCTCGGCACCGGCGTCATGGGCGGGATCGGCCTCGGACTGGGCTATATTTCGCCCGTCTCCACGCTGATCAAATGGTTCCCGGATCGCCGCGGTATGGCAATCGGCATGGCGGTCATGGGCTTCGGCGGCGGGCCGATGATCGGTGCGCCCCTGGCCCAGATGCTGATGGAGCATTTCGCCACCGCCGGATCGACGGGCGTGTGGCAGACCTTTGTCGCCATGGGCGTCATCTATTTCGTGTTCATGGCCGGCGGAGCGCTGGGCTATCGGGTGCCGCCGCCCGGATGGCAACCGGCCGGCTGGACCCCGCCTGCTCGCAATAACAACTCGATGATCACCAGCGGCCAGGTTCACGTCCGCGATGCGCACAAGACGGTTGCGTTCTGGGCGATCTGGATCGTGCTGTGCATGAACGTTTCGGCGGGTATCGGCGTTCTCAGCATGGCGTCTCCGATGTTGCAGGAGATCTTCGGCGGCGGTCTGGTCGGGCATCCGAAAATATCGTTCAACGATCTGAACATCAATCAGTTGGAGAAGGTGGCGGCCATCGCGGCCGGGTTCGCCGGCCTGCTGTCGTTGTTCAACATCGGTGGCCGGTTCTTCTGGGCAACATTGTCTGACCGTATCGGACGCAAGGGCACCTATTTCGTCTTTTTCCTGCTCGGAATTGTGCTTTACGCCATCGCCCCGTGGGCCGCGCATACCGGCAACAAGGTGCTGTTCACCAGTTGTTTCTGTATCATTCTGTCGATGTACGGCGGCGGGTTCGGCACCACTCCTGCCTATGTCGCGGATATGTTCGGCACAAGGTTCGTCGGCGCGATCCACGGTCGTCTGCTGACCGCATGGTCCACCGCCGGCATCATTGGGCCGGTGCTGGTCAGTTACATGCGAGACTCGGCAATCGCCAACGGTGTCGCCCGGTCTTCCGTGTATGACGTCACGCTGTATCTGCTGGCCGGTCTGCAGGTGATCGGTTTAATCGCGAACATGATGGTGCGTCCGGTCGGCGAAAAATGGTTCATGGCCGAGGAAGAGCTACCGGCTCCGTTCGCTGAACCCGTGGCCCGTGCCGCGGTGGGTGCCCCCGGCGCCAGGCCGCTGAGCCTCGGCGTTGTGCTGGCCTGGGCAGCGGTGCTGCTGCCGATGATTTGGGGTGTGCTGATGACGCTCTCGAAGGTCGCGGCGCTGTTCAGTTAAAGCCTCGCTTCCGACGCTTTCGCGTCGGGACCCGTCCTCCCTGATAAAGGGAGGGCGGGTCCCCATCGTCATCCGGCCAGCGAAAAAGAAGAAACCAATCCCCACCGTGTCATGGCCCCACACATCCAACCGGATACCCATATACCAACCGCCGTTGCTGGCGACTTTCGCCCCTCATCGTCATGGCTTGGCTCGTCCGGCCATGACGGCCGTGGAATGGCAGTAGGCCAATGCCAACGGCAGTTGGTATTATCGGCGAAATGACTGTCAGGGGCCGAAAAGCACGGCTCTCGCGATCGGCTGTGATCGTCCGCGAGCGTTTCAGGGGCTGCGCGGGATTGTCAGCAATGGTAGAATCGCGGGCGGTATACGCCGGTCCGGCAAGGGCATGATGGCATTCACCACCATCCCCCTGTCCGAAACGACCTAGCTGGCGGCCATGACGCAGCCATTGCTCGCGGCGGTACCGTAAAGCTTGTCCAGGTCCGCGATTTTCTCCGGGTAGTGGGTTTCCACATCCCACCAGCTATACTTGTCCGAGATCGCGGTCTTGGTTTCCAGCACCGCGACACGATGCATCATTTGATGGTCGGACTCGCGATACCGCAGGGCGGTTTCGCCAGACGGATACCGGAAGGCCAGCAGGCCATCCCGGATTTTCTGAGGTTCCACGGATCCCGCACTGTCGATCGCGGACAGCAGCGAGCGCATCCCGATATATGACTGCCAGGCAATGGTCCCGGGTGGCACACCGTCGGACTGTTTCGTGAAATTGGCCACGAAGTCCTTATCTTCCTTCGACAGTCCGGGGTCCGAGTAATGCCAGGTCTTGGCATAGACACCGGTCATTGCCTCCCGGCCCGCCGCATAGGCATCGCTGTCGGTCAGCGCGATCTGGGTGAACGGGATCTTGTCGGTCATTCCAGCCGCATGCCAGGCTTTCAGGAACGCGGTCAGATTTGTCCCCAACAGTCCCCCGGCGACCACATCCGGTTTAGTGTCCTTGATCTTTTGGATCGCCGCGGTGAAGTCCGCCTTATCGCCCGGAAGGACGCTGTCGGTGCCAACCTCGCTGGCGCCCACTCCTTGCATCTCGTGACGCGCCAGTTCCAGGATCGCTTTGCCGGGAACGGATTCAACACCCAGCAAAAACCACTTCTTGCCGTACCCGATAAGGTAAGGGTTCAACGCACGGAACTGAATCCCGAACGGGATGGGCACGCGGAACACAAACGGATTGCAATTCTTGCCGGTCAGGCCGTCATACATGGCTGAGTGGACCACAAGCGGGATTTTGACCTCTCCGGCGATGGCGTCCATCGCCAGGGCGGAGGCCGCATCGGTGCCACCCATGATGGCGACCACCTTGTGGTCCTCGATCAGCTTTTTCATGTTTGTCTTGGTGCTATCGACTGTGTTCTCGTCCAGCGTCACCAGCTCGACCGGTTGCCCCATCGCCTTGCCGCCCTGCAGCGCCATCACCATCTGAGCGCCGGCGGCCACCGACAGCGCGGTCGTGGCGCGGTCACCCGCATTTGGCGCCAGGACCCCGATCTTGATCGGTCCGGCGGCCATGCCACGGCTGATGAAAGGCCTGCCAAGGCTACCGGCCACGATACCACCGCCCATCGCGGCGGCACTCAGCAATAACGTCCGGCGCGATGTGGTCCGAATAAGCGACAAATCCGTCACGAGACTGCCTTCCTTGATACCATGCATTCTTATGGTCGGAATGCGGCCATAACGACGGCTACCCGCATCGTTCCGGGTCAGCCTGAAAATACGCTAGCTGGCGGTCATCATGCAGCCATTCTGCGCCGCATTGCCGTATAGCTTATCCAGATCGGCGATCTTCTCCGGATAGTGGGTTTCGACATCCCACCAGTTATACTTGTCCGAGATCACCGTTTTTGTTTCCAGCACCGCGACGCGATGCATCATCTGATGATCGGAATCGCGGAAGCGCAGGATCGGCTTGTCGGACGGATAGTTGAATGCGAGCAACCCGTCGCGGATCTTTGGCGACTCAATCGACGCGGCGGTGTCGATGGCTGACAGCAAGGACCGCATGCCGATATAGGCCTGCCATGCTTCAGTTCCGGGCGGCACGCCGCTGGATTGCGTCATGTAATCCACCACGAAGGCCTTGTCTTCTTTGGACAGGTCGGGATCGGCGTAATGCCATGTCTTGGCATAGACACCGGTGATCGCGTCCTGACCGGCGGCATACGCATCCTGGTCGGTCATACCAATCTGAGTGAATGGTATTTTGTCGGTCATCCCGGCGACATGCCACGCTTTCAGGAATGTGCTCAGACCCATTCCCAACAGAGCGCCGACCACGACATCCGGCTTGCTGGCTTTAATTTGTTGAATGACCGCAGTGTAGTCGGTTTTGTCACCCGGTGCGACGCTGCCGTTGCCGGCTTCGCTGGCTCCGGCGGCCTGCATCTCGCGGCGCGCCATGTCCAGGATCGACTTCCCCGGCACCGAGTCCACACCCAGCAAGAACCATTTCTTGCCGTATCCGGTCAGGTAGGTGTCCAGGGCGCGAAACTGAACGGAAAATGGGACCGGCACCCGAAACAGCCAAGGGTTGCAGTTCTTGCCGGTCAGATCGTCATACCGGGACGAATGCACAACGAAGGGGATTTTTGCATCCGCCGCGATCGCCGCCATCGCCAGCGTCTGAGCCGTCTCCGTGCCGCCCAGCACGGCCGCGACCTTATGTTCCTCGATCAGCTTCTTCAGATTCGTTTGTGCGTTGGCGACGGTGTTTTCGTCGAGCGTTACCAGTTCGACCGGCTGACCCATCGCCTTTCCCGCATGCACGGACAACGCCATACGAACGCCGCCCCCCACCGAGACCGCAGCGGCGGCGCGGTCACCCGCATTCGGCGCCATGACCCCGATCTTGATCGGCCCGGCCGCCAGGCCGCAGCTGATGAACGGCAGACCCAGACTGACTCCCCCGACCGCGGCGGCTCCTAGCAATAGGGAGCGGCGGCCTGTACCCGGCAACAACGAAAAACCTGTCATCAACGATGTCCTCTTGCTGTCATGCACATGTGCGATCGGCTTTGGCAAAGGCAGAGCGCGAATCGACGCGCATCTCACAAGAATCCGTCAGGTCAGGAGCCGCCAATCGGGGTTCAGGGCCGTTCGGCATATACCGTTACAGTCCTGATCGGCGCAGATACTCAGCGATGCTGCCGCGGATCATTCATTTCGTCACGCCCGGACCAGCCGAACCATGACAGCAGTAAAACGGCGTGACCGGCACATATTTCGTTGGACGTCACTTTCAGCCCTTCGTACAGTGTCCGGGTCCTTACCGAACATCAATGGTTTGCCGACCCTGCGGCGCGAGGTTGACCGCTCGATACGATCGTAGAAGACAATTTCGGCGGCGTGTTCGCGGCACTCGCGCGTTCCACGGGTAACGACACGTATTGGCGGTACGCGACAATGCCGCCAATCAGACCAACAAACATCAGGCCAGCCGCACCGGCCAGTAGCAAACGACTCATTGTTTCCGCTCCATGTCCTTCAGGAACCGTACCGTTCCGCGACGAGATCACCGTGAACGATACGGGTTGAAGGATGCTGTTTCACGGTTCCCCCAAAGGCAATCGAGGCGCGCCTTGTCAAGCCTAATTCCGACAGCGCCTCTTTGCCGGACAGGGATATCGTTGCGACTGTGGCGGTGTCGGATCAGCCCCGCTTCCGCAGCCACACTTCCACCCGCTGGTTCAACGTTGCGGTGTCGGGATCGAGATTGCAGGCCACTGCGGCAGCCGGTCCGACGCCGATGGCGACCGTATCCGTCAGATTGCTTTGTGTCGCAAGCAGACGGTCGCGGATCGCCGACGCCCGGTCGCGCGACAAGGCGCGTCCTTCGCCGTAGTCGCCGCTGGCGCCGCTGAATCCGACCAGGACGATTTGCATGTTCTTGTAGGCCGGCTCTTGCAGCAGTTGAACCAGACGCCCGACGTCGGCTTCGCCTCGGGAATCCAGATCGTTGGTGCCAGCCTGGAAGCGGAAGGTGACGGACAGCCGGGATGCGTTACTGATGGCTTCCTCGAACGCCCGGGCGTCGGTTGGCCGGATGCGGGTGTGATCCCCGTCCTGGGCGTCCCGCACATGGTCCAACCGCTCATCGCTATAGGCATCGGGCGCAACGCTGGGGGCAAGATCCGCTTTGCCGGATTTCGCAACGGCGGCCTGACCGGGGACGCTCATGATGAAATCCAAAAAGGATCGTGCGGACGGCGACAAGGGGCGGCCGGGATAGGTGTAGAGATAAAGCCTCGTAACGATCGGATACTCATCCGATTTCACGCGGAACGAAGTCGGCTCGATACCGGTGCCGCAGTCGGTTCCGACAGGAACCGCACGCGTATTCTTCCGCTCGCTGACCGAAATGTAGCCAACCCCGCCGGGCGTGCGGCCCACCGAATCGGCCATGTCTTCGACCGACGTCAGCCGAGGCCCGGCAAGCTTTGCCATGGAATCGAGGCACTTGTTGACATCGTTGATCGCCAGCACGGTGCCGCAAAAGCCAGCCGTCGTGCCGATCGCGGAATCCAGTGTGAACAGACCGACCGGCAGACTGGCGCCGCCCAACTGTGACCAGTTGGTGATCTTGCCCGCGTAAAGATCCCTGACCTGCTGATAGCTCAGCGTTTTGACCGGATTTTTGCTGTTAACGATAATCGCCATCGGGTCCAGCCCGATCAGGTTTTCATTCCCGCCAGTGGTGAATTGCTGCAGCGTCGGCACGTTGGGCGCGCCTTTCCGGCGCAGGCTCTCAAGGTCGGATTCCTGCACCGGCCGTGTCGTCATCCAGAAATCCAACTGACCGCGCGCCAGCGGCTCACTGCCGTTGCCGGTGCCCTTGGCCGAAACTGAGACCTTCAGCTTCTGCTTGCTTTCCGCCCGATCGGCGGTCACGTCGTACTCATCCGGTTCAGCGCCGGCGACGACCCGCACGTTTGGCAGGCCGAGCTTGGCGGCCCAGGCGGTCGCGAGTTCCCGCATCATTTTGCCGCCGAGTGTTCCGGCTCCGCCGAGGCGCACCTGAATATCGTTGGGCAATCCCGCTATCTGGGCGGCGGCAGGGTTCAGGAGTGCCGAACCACCGAGGCCCAGCACGACAGCCAGCCCGGCGCTAACTTTCGAAACGCGGTGCATCAAAGTAACACTCCTTAAACTGTCAGATCGCTTGGCCGGGTGCGTCGCGTGTTCGGATAAGAGTCGAGGCATGGCCAGCTCCCGCGCTTGGGCCTTACGCGACGTCATGGACGCAGCACCATCAGGCGCCGGTTCTCCGCGATCGCGGTTCCGCAGTGCAGCCGATTGGTGTTTAGAAAGGACGTTGTAACCTTCCCTCTATCGACGATGATCAGGTCGATAGGCGGGCTCGCCAGGGCGCCGTCGTCGCAATACGGCAGGGCAGGCTTCATCCCGCGGGTCACATATTCCGCGCGAAAATCGAATACGCTGCCTTGCGGGATCACGCTATTATCGTGGATCACATAAGAGGTTTCCGACGTCGCGCCGTCGGCGGGCGACCCGCTGATGACGTCCAACTGACCGAGGCCTTCCGACAGGTTGGTATTCGGCCGTCCGGGGCTGACATCGCCGACATCGCCAATCGATGCCCCCGGTTCGATGACGTGCAGGTCAACCTGGACCGGATCGCGCCAGCGCATGACAACGCGATAGAGTTTGCTGAACTCCGGAACATCGATTTTGCAGGAGATGGTCGGCGTTTCCACGATGCGGATGTCGATGTCATTCTTGGCCGCGATCAATGCGAAACCGATGCGGGTTTTGCTGTCGCAGTCGAACTGTCCGACATAGGATTCGTCGCCGTAGTCGATCTCCACCTTGCGCCCGACGCTGCTCGGACGGGTGATCTCAACCAGAATGCGGCCAAACTGCTGGCTGACCTTCAATTGGGTCTTGCCGAGCTTTTCGGCGTTGTTGCAGGTGCCGACGTTCTGCGCTTGCGCCGGCTCACTGCCGGCGATGGTCAGAACGCCGGCCATCAACGCCAAAACAGCAACAAAAATGCTCGGTCGCGGGAGTGTCCAGCCGCGGGAGCGGGCCGTGGTGTGCGAGCGGTGCCCTGGAGATTCGGTCACTGTCATTCCTAAAGCCACGAGATGGCGAAGATACCGCCCGTTACGTAGCTGATCCTATTGCAGTTGTCTAACCACCACACAAGGTTGCTCGGTGTTGCGATGAAATTTTCCAACGTCCAGCTCGATGGGATTGTTCTTCATTCCTGGAACCTGACGGTTGCGCCCGACGGAATTATTACGACACGGACGGCTCGTGTGGCCGCAGCAACGGTCACGCTGACCACCGCCGGCGGCGCCACACCGCGATATCGGCGATCATACACGGTGGATATGTGAAGTCCCGCCCTCGGAAATTGGAATCCGGCCGTGATTCGGCGCCGCCGAAAAAATCCGCTTCGGTCTCCGATTGGGTGCTGCGATTCGGTAGGCCGGTGCGTTCCCTTAATACGATTTAATCAAAAACTTCGAGCCAGCCAGGATGACCAGTTTTGGACGCCGGCATTTCCTTAACGGGCGGAAACGCGGAACGCGGCTCGCCCACCTGCTTCGAACAAGGCACCGAACGCACGCGCCCGGCCGTCACGGCCAACCAGCACCAGCCCGTCTCCGTCGGCGATGACGGTGGAACCCGGGGGGCGGGTCACCGGATCGCCATGGCGGCGGTTGATCTGAACGATGAAGAACGACCCGGCGCCCTGTTGTTCCAGCGTCTCGATCGTCTTGCCGATGGCCGGACTTTTCGGAGCGGCCACGACCACATGAATGTCGAGGCCCAGCGATAGCAGCACCTTCTCGAAGTCTTTCATCCGGTCCGATCCCCGGATGAAGCGGGCGGTTTCCTGATACAGGATCATCTCGGCAATCCGTTCTGCACCGATATGGGCCGGTAGCACGACCTTGTTCGCCCCGGCCTGGATCAGTTTGCTCTCGGTGCTGGGCAGTTCGCCGCGCGCGATAATCTCCAGATTCGGGTTCAGGCCGCGGGCACTGAGGGTGATGAAGACGTTCGCGGCGTCATTCGATATCACCGTCGCCAGGGTGCGGGCGTGCTCGATGCCGGCGGCGCGTAACGAGTCTTCGTCGGTCGCGTCGGCTTGCAGGCACAAATAGCCAAGGTCTCGGGCCATGGCGACCGCCCCGGCGTCGGGTTCCAGGATCACGAAATCGGCGCCACCGCTGCGCAGGCCTTGCGCCAGCATCACGCCGATGCGTCCGAAGCCACAGATGATGACGTGGTTCCGCAGGCGATCGATTTGATGGCTCATGCGCTTGATCCCGAAGACCTGGTTGATCTGATTAAGAGTGATGAACTGCACCAGCGCACCGGTGAGGTAGATCATGCCGGTGCAGCCGAGAACGATCGTTGTGATGGTGATGCTGCGCAACAGCGGCGTTTCGATGGGATGCACCTCGCCATAGCCAACCGTATAGACGGTCACGATCACCATGTACACGGCATCGCTGAACGACCAGCCGACCCGGAGATAGGCGACGACCGCCCCGGTCATCACCATCACCATATAGAGCACGCCAAACACCAGGTTGCGCAGCGGCGAACCGAGCAGGCGATCCGAAGCGGAAGCGACGGAGCGGCGGGTGCTGGCGATCAGGTCCGGGTGGTTAGTCTCGCTGATGCTCGAAGGCCTCGTTAAACGGCGATTGTGCAGTGCAGCGATCAGACCATGGTCCCGGACGGTTTGCCAAGGGCCAATGGTGTTGCAGGCGCCGAGCGGGTAGAAAGGATGATATGGAATGGGATGCCCCCGCGATCATCCTGGATACTCGCCCTTATGGCGAGGGCGATGCCGTGGCCACGGTCATGACCGAGGAACACGGTGTGCATCGCGGACTGGCGCGTGGCGGGTCATCGCGTGGCAAGGCCGGCACCTGGCAGGCCGGCAATATGGTGCAGGTGCGATGGACCGCCCGGATGTCCGATCAGCTTGGCAGCTTCAGCGGTGAACTAATCCATGCGGGCGCGGCGTATGCGATGCAGGAGGCGCTGCCGCTGTCGATGCTGACCGCGATTTGCGCCGTGGCCGAGGGCGCGCTGCCGGAACGCGAACCGATGCCGCTTGTGTTCAACGGACTGCTGCGGCTGATTCCCCGACTGCCGTTGGGCGAGTCGCTGTTGACCGAGCTGGTACAGTGGGAATGCGTGGTGCTCTCGGAGCTGGGCTATGGTTTGGACCTTTCGGTTTGCACCGTGACCGGGCGCACGGATGGGCTGGCGTATGTCTCACCCAAAACGGGCCGCGCGGTGACCGAGGCAGGGGCAGGGGCGTGGGCCGATAAGCTGTTGCCATTGCCGGATTTTCTGGTGGGTGCGGGCAAGCCGGACCTGATTGGCTGGCGGGACGGCCTGCGCCTGACCGGACATTTCCTGGCGCGGGATGCGTTCGGGCATCTGCATCGCCCTCTGCCCTTGGCGCGCGCGATGCTATACGACCGCATCTCCGCCATGGCGGCACAGATATTGAAGGACGACGAGACCAAAGATGCCGGATGATTTTGCTGGGCACATCGAGGAAACGCATCTGAAGGATGCGCTGTCGGAGCGTTACCTCGCGTACGCGTTGTCCACTATTATGTCGCGGTCGCTGCCGGATGTGCGCGACGGGCTGAAGCCGGTGCACCGCCGGTTGATCTACGCCATGCACCAGTTGCGGCTGGACCCGGCGTCCGGCTTCAAAAAATGCGCCCGCGTGGTCGGCGATGTGATGGGTAAATACCACCCGCACGGCGACTCGTCTATTTATGACGCCATGGTCCGCATGGCGCAGGAGTTCGCCGCGCGCTACCCGCTGGTCGAGGGCCAGGGCAATTTCGGCAACATCGACGGCGATAACCCGGCGGCGATGCGGTACACCGAGGCGCGGCTGACTCAGGTCGCGATGGCGATGCTGTCGGGCATCGATGAGGACGCGGTCGATTTCCGCCCGACCTACGATGGCGAAGAGTCCGAACCCATCGTGCTGCCGGGCGCGTTTCCGAACCTGCTGGCCAACGGCGCGGCAGGGATCGCGGTGGGCATGGCGACGTCGATCCCTCCCCACAACGCGGGAGAGATTTGTGCGGCGGCGATCCATCTGATCCAGAATCCTTTGGCAACGACCGCCGATCTGCTGAAGCATATGCCAGGCCCCGATTTCCCCACCGGCGGTGTGCTGGTCGAAGATCCGGCGATGATCCTGACCGCCTACGAAACCGGCCGTGGCGGCTTCCGTTTGCGCGCCAAGTGGGAAGTGGAAAACGGCAAGCACGGCACCTGGCAAATCGTCGTCACCGAAATCCCGTACCAGATCCAGAAGTCGCGGCTGATCGAGCAGGTCGCCCAACTCATGGAAGACAAAAAACTCCCCCTGCTCGGTGACATCCGCGACGAAAGCAGCGACATCATCCGGCTGGTGCTGGAGCCGAAGACCCGCACCGTCGATCCGAAGCAGTTGATGGAGACGGTGTTCCGCGCGACCGCGCTGGAAACCCGGTTTCCGTTGAATATGAACGTGCTGGATGCGACCCGCACGCCGCGGGTGATGGGGCTGACCGAAGTCATCCGATCCTGGCTGGACCATCGCCACGAAGTCCTGGTGCGCCGGTCCAACCACCGCCTGACCGCGATTGAACGCCGGTTGGAGGTGCTGGACGGCTACCTGCTGGTCTATCTGAACCTGGACGAGGTGATCCGCATCATCCGCGAGGAAGAGCACCCCAAGCCTCGGCTGATCGACCGGTTCAGCCTGACCGATGTGCAGGCGGAGGCGATCCTGAACATGCGCCTGCGCAGCCTGCGCCGGTTGGAAGAGATGGAAATCCGCAAGGAGCACAAGTCCTTGTCGAAAGAACTGAAGGACCTGCGTACCCTGCTGAGCAACGACTCACTGCGTTGGGTGCGGATTACTGAAGAACTGGTGGAAACCCGGAAGAAGTTCGGCTCCGGCCCGTTGGGCGATCGCCGGACGCTGCTTGGGACGATGCCGGACGTGGTCGAAATCAGCACCGACGCCTACGTGGAACGCGAGCCCATCACGGTCATCTTGTCGGAGAAAGGCTGGATCAGGGCCGTGAAGGGCGCTGTGGCGGAGCCGGCCGATCTGAAGTTCAAGGAAGGCGACAAGCTACGGCTGGTGTTGCCATGCCTGACGACGGATCGGCTGACGTTACTGGCGACCAACGGCAAGGCGTTTACCCTGAAGGCGGCCGAACTGCCCCGGGGCCGCGGCGACGGCCAGCCGTTCCGGCTATTGGCGGAACTGACCAACGAGGACGAACTGACCACATTGTTCGTGGCGGCGGAGGGCACGCGATACCTGATCGCCTCGAACTCCGGGCGCGGCTTCGTCGTGCCGGCGGCCGATCTGCTGGCGGAGAAACGAACCGGCAAGCAGGTGTTGAACCTGAAACCCGGTGAGGAAGCGGCACTGTGCGTGCCGGCCGATGGCGACCACGTCGCGATCATTGGCGAAAACCGCAAGCTGCTGGTGTTCCCGCTGAATCAGGTGCCGGAGTTGGCGCGCGGTTCGGGCGTGCAGCTTCAGCGTTACAAGGACGGCGGGCTGGCCGACGTCAAGATCTTCCGGCTTGCCGACGGCCTGACCTGGAAGCTCGGGGATCGGGTGCGGACAGAGACGGATCTGCGTCCGTGGCTGGCCGAACGCGGGACCGCCGGGCGGTTGCCGCCGAACGGGTTCCCGAAGTCGCCGAAGTTTGGCGGCTGAGGGAGAGTGCCCGACAAACCTCCAACGCTTGACCACATCGAAAAGACACTGACCGACGCAAGAGCCATTGAGAGAGGCAGATCAATGCCTACACCCAATTCCAAGCCGCTTGATATGTCGGTTGACCGTTCGGCGGGTGCTGAGGGTTCCGGACGTCGCATCGACCGGCACGTGCCGGATATGCAGGTGGTCACCAAAGGCTGGTGGACCTTGCGGGAGGAGCGGCGGCCCGTCGAGGAACTCGAAGAGGAAGACCGCGATCAGCGTAAGTAAGACTAATCCCGGCGGTTGCCCGGGATGAGTAATCCCCGGTCTTAGCTGCCCCGCATCGAGGTTTCTCGAGGAGGCGTCCATGATCGCGCAAGAATGGGATCCGATACAGTATTTGCGCTTCACCGACGAGCGGTTGCGGCCGGCTCTGGATTTGCTGGCGCAGGTGCCGCTCCTCGATCCGGCCAATGTGGTGGATCTTGGATGCGGCCCCGGCAATGTCACCGCGATCCTGCGTCAGCGGTTCCCCGCGGCCACGATCGTCGGGGTGGACGGGTCCGCCGCGATGTTGGCGAAGGCGCGGCTCGCGGTGCCCGATGCGGGCTTTGTCGAGGGCGATTTTTCGACATGGTCCCCGGACGGGCCGGCGCCAGAGTTGATCTATTCCAACGCCGCGCTGCATTGGGTGGGCGGACACGCGGTGCTGTTGCCGCGTCTGATCTCGCTGTTGGCGGACGGCGGTGTGCTGGCGGTGCAGATGCCGGCCATGCACAACGCCCCGTTGCGGACGCTGCAATACACCGTGGCGGAAACCGGCCCCTGGTCGGACACCCTGCGCGGTGTCGGCTCCGCGCCGCCGGTGCTGGAACCGGGCGACTACTACGATCTGCTGCGGCCCCATGTCGCCTCGCTGGATATCTGGGAGACGACTTATTTGCATGGGCTGCAGGGCGAGGATGCGGTCGGCGAATGGGCTTCCGGCAGCAGCCTGCGACCGTTCCTCGACAAGTTGCCGGCCGCCAAGCGTCCTGATTTCCGCCGAGCTTACGCGGATGCGGTGCGCCCGCATTACCCGCGCCGAACGGACGGAACGACTTTGGTGCCGTTCCGCCGGTTGTTCCTGATCGCGCGGCGCTGATTCGCCGGGCCGCAGGCACCGTCTGGAGGTCCAACGCTGTGTACCGATCATGCGCGGCCTCACCCGAAAGAAGATGCGTGCCTCGACATGAAAGTCCGTCGTTAGACCGCCCTGCCGGGCCTGCCGCGACCGTTTTGCAGACAAGTCCCGCCCCCGCAAACGCGATTTGACCAAAAGCGACCCGGCCATCGCCTCGTGCAGCCCCGTTTGCAGGGTTTTTGCTCATATGCGTCTCAAAAGCCGCGTCACGAGAATTTTTTCCGTTTATGAGACGGCGCTTCTACTGTCTGCTCGACGTCAGCCGCGGCGCCGCGACCGGCTGCGCGGACCTCGCCGCCTCCAGCCGTCCGCGCAGCGCTTCGCGCGAGCCATCAAAATCAAGATCGTTGACCGGTGGCGGCGGGGAGGACGGTTCCATTAATTGAATGGTAGAATAATATAGGAAATAAGTCAAGGAATGTCGGTGCTGTCCCAGGGCAATCGCATGTGAAATTTTGGCTGAGCGGGCAGGCTGTGACGTGTCCGGAGGAAGAATTTTCCAACACAGGTGAACCCGGATAAGCAAATTCGTTTTCTAAATCAACCAAGGTCGGATGCATCGATGGCGCCCTCCATGAATCGGGCGGCTTTCCAAGGAGCCAACTCGTCCAGGTAGATGACGTCAAACGGCATCCCCCCCGGGATGTCCTCGACGATGCTTTCAATGCGATATTTTAGCCGGCGCGGGCAGTACGTAATCAGAAGGTCCACGTCGGAGTAAATGTTGAACTTGCCCCTGGCGAGCGAACCGGTGACGATCACGCGAACCCCCAGTTCCGCCAACGCCGCCGCCGCTTGCGCTCCAGCTACGGCTCGGAGTCGGTACTCGTCCAACAGGTTGGCGACCGCCACAGCCATATGAAAATCTCCTGCGTGCAAAGGTGGCGCCGGAGGGGGCATTGGTCAACCGAACACGGCTTTACCGATCAGGCATGAACCGGGGCAGTGTAATGCCAAAGGTGATCACGTCGTCGGCCCGATAGGTTTATCGATCTTCTGGCTTCAGCGTCCCGATCCTCGAGAAACCCGCCCTACGCCGCCTTGCGCAGGACGAATCCGGCGTTGCCCTCGGCCTGGCTGACCCAGCCGTCCCAGACCAGCGCGGCGAGCACGGCCTCTACCTGCGGCAAAATGCGGCGGCCCTGGCGGAAGGTGGTGGCGATGGCGGTGCTGGACAGCGGGGCGGAGGCACGGGCCGGCGTGCCCATGACGGCGGCGGTCTGGCGCAGATCGGTGGGCGGTGTCGAGGTCAGCCTACGCGGTATCCAACGGTTCGACATAACGGATCGCCCGTTCGATCGCCTGGACGATATGCTCCAAGTAATCTTCGACCCGCTCCGGGTGCTTCACAGCGGCTGAGCCTGTTGCAGCACCTGGACGCGGAATTTCATCGACAAAAACCCCGGGGTCAGTACGGACACGCGCACCTTTAACAATGCCTCGGCCTGCTGTTCCAGGCGAGCGAGTGTGAACAGCGTGGTCGAGGCAGAGGGATCGACCAGCAGGTCGAGGTCGCTATCCTCCGTGTCAGTGCCCGTCAGGACCGATCCAAAAACGCGCGGATGGGTCAGATCATGGCTATTGATCAGCCGGCGCAGTTCGGCGCGATGGGTGGCGAGCGCCTCGGAGGGTTTCATACTGGGATGACAGCGAACACACCGTTTGAATTCAACTTAGGCGACGCCAATAGTAAGCGAATCCCACCTCATCGTCATGGCCCTCCCCCGACTTGATCGGGGGATTGTCCGGGCCACCTGTAGCGGCAGGAGCGCGGATAGGTAGCCAGACAAGCCGACTTCTATTGATTGGGCAACGGTGCCCACTTGACACGGTTATTTCGGGGCGCCGCCTACGCCGCCTTGCGCAGGACGAATCCGGCGTTGCCCTCGGCCTGGCTGACCCAGCCGTCCCAGACCAGGGCGGCGAGCACCGCCTCTACCTGCGGCAAAATGCGGCGGCCCTGGCGGAAGGTGGCGGCAATGGCGGTGCTGGACAGCGGGGCGGAGGCGCGGGCCAGCGTGCCCATGACGGCGGCGGTCTGGCGCAGATCGGTGGGCGGGAAGGCCGGTTTCGGGCCGGCGGGCGCGGCCACGGCGGTGGCCCGCATCGCGCCGCCGCCCAGGTCGAGTTGCGCCTTGTCCCTGGCGGTGCCGAACTTGGGAATCTGGTAGTCGGGGCGGAGCCAGCGGATGGTGCCCTCGGCTTCCTCCTGCGCGCGCTCCTTGTTCAGGGCGACGAGGCGGGTGAGGATTTCGGTCTCCGACAGGTCGGCGGGCCAGCCATACGCGGCGGCAACGGCCTCATCCAGTGTGTCGTGGTCTTCCTTCAGGATGCCGATCAGCCCGTCGTCGAAGGCTCGGCGGTCGGCGGCGTCGAGGTCAGCGGGCGCGGTGCCGGCGCGGATTTTCTCCAGCACGTTGTAAAGGCCGGTCAGCGTCAGGTGCTCGTGTTCGGCGAGGACACGCTTGCGGTGGGCGTCGATGCGATCGGCGATTTGGCGGATGTGGTGTTCGCGCAAGTCGTTCCGGGGGGGGGAATGGAAAGGTATCAAAGCACAACGATTTTACATAGACAGGACGGTCTTCCAACAGGCCCCCGGCAGCCGAAGCCCAAATTCCATGAATGCCGGACGACAACACGCCTAAGCAGGAACCATCCTCGAGGCCAATTGAAATCAGTTTATTGTCGGGCAAAATATCGGCATCGAGGAACTGGAATATCCGATGTTTGGCGGTCTCCACGGTTGCAACGTAACGACGGAGATCCTTCAGAAACCCCCGAAGGATCGTATTTTTGCGACCAAATAGCCACCAATTCGTCCGTCTGTATTCTTCGTTGTTATTTTCACGTTCAGGCTTAACGGTGAGAGATAGATTTTGATAAACTTCGGGAAACCGATCGCGGACCTCGTCGATCGTTAGGCCATCTAGGTCTATTACTAATACCCCGCGTGGACGGGCGGTTAGATCGCGTCCATTGCGATATTTCCGGATATGACGATCCAACCCTACGCGTCGGCCGAGGCCGAGTGCTTCTGCTTGCTTCGGTGTTACTATGAAACCGGCTCCATGCAGGGGCACCCCGCGGGAGCAGAGACCTTCAGCGGCCATCAGCGGGCGAGCGGCGGATACATCGACGCCAATCGTCAAATCCGCATTGATGAGGCCACGCATCGTTGTGAATTCAACGAGCGGCGCATCTGTATCCAGGTCGGTTTCATGCACCACTGCATGTAAGGCACCTTCATGCTTCCCCGCTTCGGCAACAGTCATCGCAATGCGCACAGCAGCCGCATCGGGCGTAGCCTCAGTCCAGGGATGATTTGCAATTGCCATGACCAGCGACAATGGAGATTTTCCAATCAGATATCGCTCGGTTACCCGCCGCTGAAATATCTGAGTCATTGTGTTTTTCGTCACGAATCCGAACCGCCGCAGTATCGACTTACCAGCGGTCAGAATACGCGCCGCCTGATCCCACCAATACATCACGAAATCGGCGGAATCGTTCATTTCGGGATACGCACGCCACAACGCCTCTACCTGCTCATCACCGAGCCTGGCACGCAAATCCTTGCCACCAATGAACGGAGGGTTGCCGACAATGAATTCGGCCGGCACCCACTCCGGGCGCGTCGGATTCTTGTAGTCATAGACTTCGACCTCACGCCCCTCCGCATCACGCCGAGTCTTCGGCAACCCCTTGTCGTCCCGCGCCAACACCCGATCCGCCTTCAGCACCGCGTTGCCAACCTTGATATTATGGAACGCCCGCAGAATAGGCTCCCGCGGCATGCCGCCGCGCGTGCGAAAATGCCATTGCAAATGTCCAATCCACAGCACCAACTCGGCGATGGCGGCGGCGCGCGGGTTCACCTCCAGCCCGAGGAACTGATGCGGATCGACCGTCTGCCGGTCCAGCCCCAACATTTCCTGCCCGCCCAGCTCGGCCAGCGCCTCCAGCACCTCGCCTTCCAGGCGCTTCAGCAATTCCAGCGACACATACAGGAAGTTTCCGGTGCCGCAGGCGGGGTCCAAAACGCGGACCGCACAGAGTTTCTCGTGGAACGACAGCACGGTCTTCACCGCCTCCTGCTGCCGGTTCTCCGCGCGTTGCCGGCTGGCGGTGGACAGAGCCTCATTCCAGTCGTTCCGCAACGGTTCCATCACCGTGGCGATCACCAACCGCTCCACATACGCACGCGGCGTGTAGTGCGCGCCCAGCTTTTTCCGTTCCTGCCTGTCCAAAGCCTGTTCCAGCAGCGTGCCGAAAATCGAGGGATCGACCTCTTTCCAATCCGCCTCCGCCGCCCGCCGCAGTTCGCCGATGTCCTCGCGACCGAGCGGAATGACGGTGCGATCCTTGAAGAACTGGCCGTTGAACAAACGGACTTTCTGTTCCAGCGGAAACGCGAAGCCGCCGGTGTCCATCGCCTCCCACAACTGCCCGACCAGCGTGACAAGGTTCTCCGGATGCGCCTCGCAGCGTTGCAGCAAATTCCGGAATGATTTTTCCGGCAGCAGTTCGACGTCTTCCGCGAACATGGTGAACAGGCAGCGCATCAGGAACATCGCGACCTGTTCCGGGTCTTTCCCCTGTTGCTCCAACGACTTCGACACCGCCGCCAATCGTTCCGCGATGCCCCGCGTGGCGCGGGCGGAGGCCCTGGCCGGGTCCAGCGACAGCGGCGCGGTCCAGATGGCGGCCAGGCGTGCCCGGATTTCGGGGCGGCGGAGGTCTTCCAGATAGATACGGAACGATTGCCGGTCGGGAAATTGCGCGTAATTCTTTCCCTGGCCGGAGAAGTCGGCATAGACCTCCATCACATGGCCGACGTCGCAGACCAGGAAAACGGCGGCCAGCCATGGTCCACCGGCAACGCCCGAGCATACCCCTCCGCCTGGCTACGGGCGTTGCGCATCAGCACGTCCCAACCGGCGGTGGCGGAGCGGATGCCCCGTCGCTCAGGTTGCGTGTCCGGGAACAGGCCGGGCTGATAACTGGGCGCCTTGGCCAGACCTTTCAACCGGGACTGCTTCGCCTCCAGCACGAACGATCCGCGCTTGTACAGATCGATCCGCCGGGACGCAGCCGAACCATCGGGCAGGAAGTCCTTCACCATTCGTTCGAAGACATAATCGTTGTCCTCGGTCGTGGCGCCCGCCGGGTCCGGGACGGGCAAACCGAGCGTGAGGCAGAGTTCGGTGAGGAACATGCTGTAGTTGGCGCGCTCCTGCCCGCCCTCGCGACCTTGCCAGCGGGAAATGAAGGCGTCGATCGCTGCGGTGTCGTTTCCCATGCGGGATTAGTATAGGCGGGTGCGGCGTCGCGAGGGAAGTGGGGGCAGGGCGGTTGCCGAGGACTAAGCCGCGTCTGGCGCCTTCCTGATCCCGCAGTCGGCGGGCTTCGCGACGGGCTGCTGACGCACTGGTGTCAGGCATGCTTCGATCGAGGCCATCACGCGGCTACGGTAATGCTTTGTCATTGTCCGTCACGTCCATCACCCATCCGGAAGTCAGCACATTGGCAAGCCAGCACCTTAAGCGCGCGGTCAGCCCCGCGGGATGATTTTTTGCGATCTCGCCATGGGATCTGATAGCCTGCCGACACCAACACCATATCCCGGATCGGGAGTTGTCACATGAACGACGTTGTTATGATAGAAATACCGGTCGACGCCGCGGCGGCACCCGCATTGCGAGACGCCGAGAGTCGTGAGCGCATCGGGCAACTCGTCAGCAAGGTTGCGTGGCTATACCAAGGGAAGGACCCCCTGGCGGATGTTTTCGAACGAACTTCTCACGCCGCGGCTGAGGCCGGCCTGACCGACACCGAAATTGACGCCGAATTAGCCGCCTATAAGGCTGAGTCCCGCACCTGATCGTCATCGACGCGAGTTCGGTTATCGGGGCCGCACTAAAGCGCGAGGGCGTGCCGCAGCGTGCCATTCTTTAGCGCGGTCTATCGCCGCGCGCTACCGCCCCAGCACAAACTGGAACGCGCACAGCGACGCGATCATCACCCCGGCACCTAGCAACTGGATCGGCGTCAGCACCTCGTCCAGCAGCCAGACGCTGGCGATCGCGGTCACCAGCGGCTCCAAATTCATCGCCAGCGCGGTGCGGAACGGGCCGACGGTGTTGGTGGACATGTAGATCAGCAGCGTGGACAGCGTGCTGCACGCCGCCACGACCGCGAAGGCGAACCATCCCGGCGCGGTCTGAGGCGGGTTCCAGGCGCCGAAACCGATCCACAGCGCCATGAACAGCGCGGTGGACGGCAGCATCGAATACCACGTCGTCAGCCTCGCATCGGTCCCGGCCAGCCACGCCCGTGTCGCCAGCAGCGATCCCACCCGGCACAGCGCCGCGCCGAATGCGCAGGCCAAACCCAGCGGAGCGAGGGCAGCGAGGTTGACGCCGAGCATCAGGCTCAACCCGGCGAAGGCGGTGGCGGCGGTCAGCAGGGCGCGCCAGCCCAGCCGCTCCACCCCGGTCAGCGCGGCACCGATGCCGGTCAGCAGCGGGTAGATAAAATACGCCAGGATGGCGATCGACACCGGCAGCAGCGAGACCGCAGCCAGCAATCCCAGCATCGTCATCGCGAACAGCAGCCCCAGCCCCAGCGCGATCAGGCGTTGCCGCGGCGGGTGGGGTCGGACGGGCGGCGACACGCGCAGCCAGCCCCAGAAGAACACCACCACCAGGATGCCGCGCAGGCTGACCAGGGTCAGCACGTCCATGCCGGAGGCGTACACGACCTTCAGCATGATATCGGTCACGCTGAACGACAGCGCGGCGAGCAGCGCCGGCAACAGGGCAACCAACCCGGCGAGGCGGGACGGGCGGGCGGCGATCAGGCTCATGGCCGTGGCAAATCTTTCTGGTGGCGGCCGATATCCGGCCGGTCCTGGACGTTGCCGGCGACGATGCACCATCCGGCTGGATTTGTCGCATCGTGCCCCCTCTTGAGGATACAGGCGTGGATGCGCCATAAGAACGCTGCCGGACGTTCCGGACAAATGACCGCCGCGAACAAACAGCGGCGCTGGGGAGAACAACAAGATGAATTCGACACGCCGTATCCTGATCGGTGGCGCCGCCGCGCTGAGCCTTGCTCCGATCACCCGCCTGCGGGCCCAGGTGCGCCCCAAGATCACCATCGGTGTGTTGACGGATCTGTCCGGCACCTATCGCGATAACACCGGCCCGCTGTCGGTCGCGGCGACCAGGCTCGCGGTTGCGGAAATGCAGCCACATCTGGATTGCGACGTGGAGGTCATCGCCGCCGATCACCAGAACAAGCCGGACGTGGCTGCCTCGATCGCGCGCCAGTGGTTCGACAGCGGTGTCGATGTGGCGGCGGACGTCCCCACCTCGTCGGTGGCGCTGGCCGTGGCGCAGATCGCCCGGGAAAAAGACAAGATGATGCTGAACGCGTCAGCGACCGTGGCTTCGCTGACGGATGACCAGTGCAGCCCGAACACGATCGTTTGGAGCTTTGATACGTACGAGAACGCGGTGTCCACCGGTGGGTCAATGATGGCGCAGGGCTTCAAGTCCTGGTATTTCATCACCGCGAACTATGCGTTCGGCCAGTCTCTGGAAGAACTGACGGCGGCGGTGGTGAAAAAGGGCGGCGGTGAGATCAAGGGCGTGTCGCGGTATCCGTTCCCGGACACAACCGATTTCTCGTCGTATCTGGCGCAGGCGCAGGCGAGCGGTGCCACCGTGGTCGGCTTCGCCAATGCCGGCGTCGATACCGAAAACTGCATCAAACAGGCGTCCGAGTTCGGCATCAACAAGACGATGAAGCTGGCGCCGCTGTTGATGTTCCTGCAGAACCCGCACTCGCTGGGGACACAGACCTGCGCCGGTCTGACCACAACAGAAACGTTCTACTGGGATCTGAACGACCGCACGCGCGCGTTCACCAAGCGGCTGCTGGCGGAGTACAAACAGAACAACTATCCGAACCAGGCCCATGCCAGTTCGTATGGCTCGACGCTGCATTATCTGAAGGCGGTGCAGGCGATGGGCGGCGCGGCGGCGAAGAAGAGCGGCCGGGATGTGGTGGCGAAGATGAAGTCGCTGCCGACGGATGACGATGCGTTTGGCCCCGGCCGTGTGCGGGCGGATGGGCGGGGCGAGTTCCCGGCGTATCTGTTCGAAGTGAAGTCGGCGGCGGAAAGCAAGAGCGAGTGGGATCTCTACAAGCTGGTCCGCACGACGCCGGCGGCGGAGGTGCTGCATCCCTTGAACGACAAGTGTAAGTTCCCGGTTGGCTAGTCTGGATGGGGCGGGGTGGCGTTTGCCATTCCGCCCGCTTTGGGGACGGCGTTTGACCTGTTCGAGCGTTCCAATGGCAATCGTCACTGTTCAAATAGGTCGAACTCAGCCATCGAATTATTTTCCCTGCAACTTTGTGACTCATGCCGGCATGGCGGAGTAGGGGGCGGAACAGTCCGGACGCTCCAGCCGTCACGACTCGGTTTGACCGAGCCATCCGCCGCGGCACCGTCGAGTCATAGGTAGCCTGGACAAGGCCGAACCATGACGGATCGGGGCAGGGCGCACCGCTCCGGGAACGCGATCTGAAGCTGCGCTGCCGCGGAGGGTCACCGCGGCAGAACCGAACCATGACGTGGCCGGCGATCTTCGCTATAACCCCGCGAACGCCGCCGCACCCGATGAAAAGACCTATGACCCAGACCTTCACCATCACGACCCCGATCTATTACGTCAATGGCGCCCCGCATATCGGTCACGCCTATACCTCCATCGCCGCCGACGTGATGGCTCGGTTCAAGCGGCTGGACGGGTATGACGTGTTCTTCCTGACCGGCACCGACGAACACGGCCAGAAGGTCGAGCAAGCCGCTGCCGCCGCCGGAGTCGATCCGCAAACATTCACGGATGGAATTTCGGCCGATTTCAGGGCGATGACGGACGCCATGGGCGTGTCGTACGATGACTGGATCAGGACCACCGAAGAACGCCACAAGGTCTCCTGCGCCGAACTTTGGCGCCGGATCGAGAAAAACGGCGACATCTACCTCGGTCATTACGAGGGCTGGTATGCCATTCGGGATGAAGCATTTTACGACGAAGATGAGCTGACAAAACAGCCTGACGGCTCGTTCATCGCCAAGAGCGGCGCGCCGGTGGCATGGGTCAGGGAGCCATCGTATTTCTTCCGCCTGTCGGCCTTCCAGGATCGCCTGCTGAAATTGTACGAAGAAAATCCGGAGTTTATCGGACCATCCTCACGCCGCAGCGAAGTGACCAGCTTCGTCAAGGGCGGGTTGCGCGATCTGTCGGTCAGCCGCACCACGTTCAACTGGGGCATCCCGGTGCCCGACGCCCCCGGACATGTGATGTATGTCTGGATGGACGCGCTGACCAACTACATCACCGCCTGCGGCTTTCCCGACCCGGACGCACCGCGCGCGAAGTATTGGCCGGCAGACGTTCATTTTGTGGGAAAAGACATTATCAGATTCCACGCGGTCTATTGGCCGGCGTTCCTGATGGCCGCCGGCATCCCGTTGCCGAAGCGGGTGTCCTCGCACGGCTGGTGGCTGATGGACGGCGAAAAAATGTCGAAATCCCTCGGCAATGTGGTCGAGCCGCGCAAGCTGGCCGAGATCTTCGGGCTGGATCAGATCCGCTATTTTCTGATGCGCGAGAAGCCGTTCGGCGCCGATGGTTCGCTCAGCCACGCCGCGATCATCAGCCGCAGCAACGTCGAGCTGGCGAACGATCTGGGTAATCTGGCGCAGCGGTCGCTGTCCCTGATCGCGCGCAACTGTGGTGGCATCCTGCCGGCGCGCGGTGCCCCGACCGAGGAAGACACCGCTCTGTTGGCCGCCGCTGCCGCGCTTCCGGACCTGGTACGGCTCCATATCGATCGCCAGACCTTTCATGACGGGTTGGAGGAAATCTGGAAAGTGATCCGTTCGGCGAATGGCTACATCGACCGGCAAGCGCCCTGGGCGCTGAACAAGACCGACAAGGCCCGCATGGGCGAGGTTCTGCGCGTCCTGGTAGACACCATCCGCGTCATCGCGACCCTGCTACAACCGTTCATGCCCGGCTCCATGGCTCGGATGCTCGACCAACTCGGCGTCAACCCGGAGGCTCGGTCGTTCGCGGCGCTGGCGACCCCATTGACGGATGGGCAAACGCTGCCACCTCCACAAGGAGTCTTCCCCCGCTATGTGGAGCCTGCCGCCTGATGCTGGTCGATAGCCACTGTCACCTGGATTACTTCACGCCGCAGGAACTGCCCGACGTACTGGCGCGCGCCGCGGCGGCCGGGGTGGGCGAGATGGTGACCATCGGCACGACCATGGCGCAATCCGCCCTGCTACCGCCGATGACCGAAACCTACGCCCATCTGTGGTGCACCATCGGGGTGCATCCGCATCACGCGGCCGAGGCGCCGATCCCGACTCCCGAAGCTCTGGCCACCATCGCTGAACACCCGCGGGTGATCGGCATCGGCGAGTCCGGGTTGGACTATTTCTACGACCGCTCCCCGCGCGACATCCAGGCGGAGAATTTTCGCGCCCATATCCGTGGCGCTCGCCTGGCCAGGGTGCCGCTGTGCATCCATGCGCGTGACGCCGACGACGATATCGCGTTGATTTTGAAAGAAGAGCGTGACAGGGGAGGGGCGTTCGATTTTCTGTTGCACTGCTTCAGCTCGACCCGAAGGCTGGCGGAAGCGGCGCTGGAGATGGGCGGCTACATCAGCTTGTCCGGCATCCTGACGTTTCCCAAATCGGCGGAGATCCGCGAGATCGCCCGCGACGTGCCGCTGGATCGGTTGTTGGTGGAGACCGATGCACCGTACCTGGCGCCGCTGCCGTTTCGCGGCAAGCGCAACGAACCCGCTTGGGTTGCCCACACCGCCAAGGTGTTGGCGGAGGTGCGTGAGATGACGCCCGAGGCGATGGCGACGCTGACGACGGCCAATTTCAGGCGCCTGTTCCGAAAAACCGCCGCATGAAGGTCACTCTGCTGGGCACCGGAGGCTCCGCCGGTGTGCCGATGATTGGCGGTGCGGACGGCAGCGGGGACTGGGGCGATTGCGATCCGTTAGAGCCAAAGAACCGCCGGACGCGTTCGTCTATTGTCGTCGAAGGCGTGAATAATCAACGGCTTCTGGTCGATACCTCACCGGATATGCGCGGTCAGTTGCTGGATTGCCGGATACCGGGCGCGGATGCGATCCTGTTTACGCACGCGCATGCCGACCATGTGACCGGGATCGACGATGTGCGCATTCTGAACCGCATCGCCAACCGGCCGCTGCCGGCGTTTGCTATGCCCGAAACCCTGGAGGAGCTCACACGGCGCTTCAGCTATGTGTTCCGACCGTGGGAGGGTCCGCACTTCTACCGTCCTGTTCTGGAAGCAAAACCGGTCCTCCCCGGGGAGATTTTCGAGACCGCCGGGCTAACGGTGCGCGTCTTCACGCAACGCCATGGCCGCGTCCAGTCGCTGGGTCTGCGCATTGGCGATTTCGGCTATTCCACTGATGTTGTGGAATTAAACGACAAGGCCTTCGCGGCGCTGGAGGGTGTGGACACCTGGGTGGTCGATTGCTTTCTGATCAACGGGCCACACTGGACTCACGCCGATCTGAAGACGGTAATTGGCTGGGTCGCTCGTTTAAAGCCGCGCCGCACGGTGTTGACCCATATGGGAACAGAGATGGACTGGGCGTGGCTGCAAGCCCATTTGCCGCCGGGGATCGAGGCCGGCTTCGACGGGATGGTTATGGAGTTTCCAGCGGCGTCTTCCACGGCTTCCACCCCGGGAACATGATGACGACGGGCGACCAGAGCAAGCTGAAGGACCGGTTGACGCGGATATCCATCCGGAGCGGTGTGCCGTCGGCGTGATAGCAGATCAGCGCGCCGCGGCCGTCATCCGTGGCGTCGGACATCACTTGTTCGATTTCAACGTATTGGCGGGTGCGTTTGCCGATCCACATCAGTTTCCACTGGCCGGCTCGTGTGTAAGCGTCCGTGGCGGTCGAGTACTCGAACTTGCGGTCTTTGTCGTCCTTGATCGACACGTCGCCAACCCCGGCGGCGAAGCCCTTGGTGGAGCCGCCGGATAGTCTGCCGGCGATGCCGAGTTGGATCCAGGGCGAGCGTTGATGTGGCAGCGCCTCCAGCAGCGCCCGAGCGTCGGCTGGATCGAAATGGGTTTCGTCGCCGTAAATGAGGCGATCGACGGCGGCGGCGATGACGAATCGGTCAACCATGATTACCCAGGGTTGCCATGAAGTTGGGTTTGATTGCAAGCGGGTTGTATTTAACATAATATTCATTATGCGGTCTTTGTCCGAACGCAGATGAGCGGGCTATGTGGCGTGTTGCGCGAGTTCGTCGCTCCTGCGCGGATATGCCAGGCCCTGCAACCCCTCGGCATCCCGGGTTTCTGCGTTGAGTCGGCCGTTCCGCGATATTGGCCCTTTGCGTGGAGCCCGATCGCTTCCGTTGACGTCGCTGTGATAACCCGATCCGAGACGGGCGTTGTGCGGCGCTGGCATCGATCCACGTGCCAACCGCCCTTCCCCAAAAGTCAGCTCCAGCATCCGGCAGAGTCCGAATTCAGTCCGGCTCGTCGAAGCAATCGAGAGTGGTATCGGACCACTTATCAGGGACGACCACGTAGTTAGCGTCCAATGCCTGCCATGGCGTGACAGAGTCGAAGCGTCAAAACATCGATCCGTTCATCCTGTAGGCAGCCGCCATTAAGAGTGATCGTCGTTGCCAAGCTATAACTCGCTAATCGGTTGCAGTTTCAGGCATCAGTAAAATCGAAGCCAAACGTATGCAATGGCTGCTCGGTATCCAGTCTTCGCGGGACGTCGAGGGGATGCCGTAAAATGCCCGACGTAACGCAGTGCGTTACTGTATATTGCTTCCAAAAACGCCCTGTGTCGTTGCGTCCATTCAGGTAACCAACTCCCGCTCCGTCAAAGATGAACGTAATTTCATCGAATAGATGATTTTTCGATTTGACATTTTTGTCCTGAACGCCTCTCTCGTCACGATCGGTCTGCGCCCGCCATCACGACGCCGTTAACACCGCTCGTTTTGTTAAAACGAAAACTGCTGTGTAACCAACGTCTTCGTTAAAAACAGCGATGGAGATGGTCATCCGCCGCATAGCGCTTCGCGCTTCTCATCAGTGCGGTGCGGCGGCTATTATACTTGGCGGGTCTGCAAATCAGTGTAACCTGGTCCTGACCTCGTCCTCCCGATTCAGGTCAGCCGTGAGCCACGCCGTTTATGCCGACGCCCGGGCAAGTGCACCCGCATCGTGTGACGATGCCAAAGTCCAACACTGATCAATCAGCGCCCTGGTCCGCGCCTGGCCCAGTACCGGCACGACCAAACCGGCGAATTTCGTTTCAAGTTCCGCATTTGTCATCGGGCGGGCGGTACTGCCGATGCCGTGTTCGATGTTCACGGTGTGCCGGCTTCCATCCGTCATGACGACCGTCACTTCCGCGGAGTCCGATGCCCGTTTCGGGTCCAGGTTCGCCGCGACCCGGTCCTGAAATGCCATCAATAAGGGATCTTTGACCGCCGTGTCCGCATCCATGTCCTGAATGCGGGCGGTGCCGCGGACGAAACACACCGCCGTCCAGTGATGCAGGCTGACATGCGCCTGCATCTCGTCCCGAGGATTGCGGTTGTTGCATAGTGCCATCGCACCCGGCGACGCCGCAATCGCAACCGACGCGATCTGGCTTGCATCCAGCCCATAGGTCCGGCGCAGTTCCAGGCAGGCATCTATGATTGGATGAATCACGATCCCGCACGGGTAAGGTTTATAGGTATTGCGCAAAATCTCGAACCGCTCGCCCAACCCGCCAGCCAGCGCATCGAGGTCCGGCTGGTCGGAGAAGACACTTAGATAGCCATACCGGCCCTCCAATGCGACCGGAGAGCTGGTGAACCCTGCCCGCGCCAGAAACGCCGCCCGCAGCCCCGTCTGGGCCGCCTGAGCCGGCATCAGCGGCGTGCACAGCGTTCCATGCATCGCTCGGAATCCGGCCGCCTGGGACAGCGCTATACCGATGGCCATGCGCATCGCAGGCATATCCAGACCGAGCAGACTGCCAGCCGCGACGGCAGCACCGATGCCTCCGGTAATGCCGGTGCCGGACCACGCCATCGATCCCTTCGCCGGCGGCACGGTCAACGCTTTGCAGAGCCTGCACTCCAGTTCAATGCCCAGCGCGACAGCCGCCAGGAACGCTTCCCCCGACACCAATTGCAGTTCCGCCACCGCAAACGCAGCCGACGCGACCGGGCCGGCCGGATGGACCACCGCCTGTTCGTGAGTATCATCAAAACTGTAGATGCTGGAGGCCAGACAATTGATCAGGGCCGCATGCAGGGCATCGGCTTTCCGGCCCCGGCCGAACAGCGTGACGTTCGCCGGTCCGGTAAAGCCACCCAGCGCCTTATCCGCCGTATCGACGCCGTTATGCCGCGCGCCACCTATTGTACAGCCCAGGATATTGAAGACGGACCGGAGTGCCTCTTGTCGCACGTTGGCCGGCAGGTCGCTGTACTGATGTCCGGCGGCATAAGCGGCCAGTTGCGTTGTTACGGCACTGCCGGATTGCATGCGATCAACTCCCGAGGCGTTGCACAAAGCTTTCCGGCGCCTGTTGGTCAGGCACCGGATACGGAACGTTACAAAGACCGCGTTGCACCACCGTCGATGTCAATAATGCAGCCCTGGATGAAGTCCGCTTTCCGCGACGCCAGATACGCCACGAGACTGCCGATTTCCTCGGGCTGTCCGACCCGGGTGGTGCCGTGGGAAGACACCAGGAAGGTCAACGCCTGTTCGCGGGTCATCCCGCGATCGTTCATCGTGCGCTCTACATTGCGGGTGAAACGGTCAGTTTCGATCAATCCGGGATTGATCGCATTGACCCGGACACCCCGCGGTATGCCGATATCCGCCATGGCTTTGGTGAAATTCAGCAAGGCGACATTGACTGATCCACCAATGGTGAACTCGGCCGACCCGGCACGAGAGCCGATGCCAACGATATTCACGATGCTGCCGTGCTGTTGCTCCAAATGCGGCCACGCCGCCCGGGTCATCCGTACATAACCATGGAACTTGAGAGCGAAGCCGTCCTGCCAATCTTCCTCTGTCAAGGTGAAGAAATCGGCCCGTTTGGTCGCGCCTGCATTGTTCACCAGCAGGTCGAGCCGGCCGAAATGCGCGACTGCCGCCGCAACGGCCTGCTGCGGTGCAGCAGAATCGCGCAAATCGGCGGACAAAACCTGCACGTCGATATTATGGGCTCGCCTGAGACCATCGGCGACACTGTGCAGCTTCTCCGAGTCGCGGGCCACAAGACAAAGACTCATGCCCTCTCTTGCGAGTTCGGCCGCGATGGCCGCACCGATACCCCGATTCGAACCGGTTACGAGTGCAACCTTTCCGTTTAATGCCAATTCCATGTTCCACCCCAAAGGTATTATACCCCGGCATATTGGCCCCGAACTGGACTGATCGCAAATGCCCGCACGAGCGATGCGAGATTTTGCCGAAAAATAACGCAAGGACTATGGCGCTATTATCCAATCGGTCCTATATATCGGCGGCTGAGATGCAGGAAAGAAATATATGTCAGAAGATGTGTTGGGCCTCACGGCTCAGATCGTAAGTGCCCATGTCACGAAGAACGCGGTTCCCGTTGAGGATCTGCCGGGTTTGATTCGTGAGGTTTACAAGACCTTGTCCAGTGTCGGCGAAGTCGCCGCCCCGGTTGAGGCCGCGAAGCCGGCGGTTCCGGTCACCAAGTCCGTATTCCCGGACTACGTCGTTTGCCTGGAAGACGGCAAGCAGATGACGATGCTGAAACGGCATCTGATGACCGAACACAACCTGACGGTCGATCAGTATCGCGCCAAGTGGAGCCTGCCGTCCAGCTACCCGATGGTCGCGCCGAACTACGCTGAGACACGGTCCACGCTGGCCAAGAAGATGGGCCTGGGCCGCAGCCGCACAGTGGTTCCGCCGCCGAAGAAGATTGCCAAGAAGCCCGGCCGCAAGCCCGGCGCGCGCGCTTAGGACTGAACTGACGCCCAATGATCAACGAGGCGGCCTGTTTTTCGCCGCCTCGTTATCTACCCGGATAAACTGTTCGGCTGGTCCGAACCAGCTTCTTCCTGTGTGTGTAGCCGGGGTTATCGGCCTTTGAAACCGCGAGGCTTGCGTTTCTCCTTGAACGCCAGCGCGGCCTCGCGGAAATCCTCCGTTAAATACAATCTCATCGGCGCCTGCTGAAACGCCGCCTCTTTTGCGTAACGATCGAGGAACCACCGTCGAGCCCTAACCGTGGCACGCACCGACAACGGCGGGTTGGCGGCCACATCCCGCGCCATTGTCAAAGCAACCTCCATCAGCGTGTCCTTGGCCGCGACTCGATTGATCACGTTGGCGGCCAGCGCTTCCTCGGCGGTGAAATACCGGCCGGTTAACGAAACTTCATCTCCGAATGCCCCGGCGCCGCGAAAGTGGAATTGCGCCCAATGCTTGGCGGCACCCAACCCGCGCGAGGTTTCCGTCAACTGGAACCGGGTTCCCGCTTCTGCAACGATCAGGTCGCAGTCCAGTACCATCCCAAGTCCCAGACCCAGGACATAGCCATGCACCGCCGCGATCACCGGTTTCCAGTTGACGGACTGGAACAGCAGATCGGCGGCGTTGGCTCCGTGGCCTTGCGGGCCGCCCAGACGTTCGAACTCTTCGCGCGACCGCAACTGCCGCTGATGGACATCGGCCCCGCTACAGAACGCCCTGCCCCGGCCACACAGGATGGCAACATGTGCATCCGGGTCCAAATCGAACCGCCGCATCGCGGCCATCAACTGCCGCACGACTTCGTCGCTGACGGCATTCAGCTTTTCCGGCCGGTTCAGCGCGATCGTGGCGATATGGTCATGGCACTCATAGTCGACGTATTGCCGGTCGTCAGCGTTCTCCATGGCGTCCTCCCTGGTGTTGTTTGGTATTGCTGTTAGCGTATCCGGGATGCAGCGGTCCGCAAAACGGCCGGACAGACAACACGAGGAACGGCACCATGGAACACGGCAGGATTCTGCTCGAAACGACCGGCGATGTCGCGGTGATGACGCTGAACGACCCCAGCGTGCTGAATGCTTTCGGGCGGAAATTGCGTGAGGATATGACGGTCGCGATGGATCGTGTCGAAGCCGGGCCGGCCCGCTGCCTGGTGATCACCGGAGCCGGAAGGGCGTTCTGTTCGGGCGCCAACCTGAACGATCCCGACCGAGCGAACCGGGACAGGGCGGCCGAGGCGCGCGGTGAGGCGCGGAGTGACCTGGAGGCATGGTACAACCCCATGTTCCTGCGTCTGCGGGCGCTGTCCATCCCGATCGTCACTGCCATCAACGGCATGGCGGCGGGGGCCGGCATGAGCCTCGCCCTGACGGGCGACATCCGCATCGCGGCCCGATCGGCGTCGTTCCTTCAGGCTTTCGCCCGCATCGGACTGGTGCCCGATTGCGGATCGTCGTGGCTGTTGCCGCGCATGATCGGCATGGCGCGGGCGATGGAGTTGTCGTTGCTGGCCGAACGCCTGCCGGCCGAGACCGCCTTGTCCTGGGGCCTGATCAACCGGCTGGAAGACGACGCCGCCCTGATGCCCAAAGCCATGGACATGGCGCGCGCCCTCGCCGCCGGCCCCAGATCGCTGGGTTTGATCCGGCAGATGTACTGGGAGGGCATGGATAACCGCTACAGCGAGCAACTCGATCTGGAAGCAAAACTACAAAGTCAGGCCGGCATGACGCGCGACTTCGAGGAAGGTGTCGCGGCGTTCCGGGAAAAGCGGCCGGCCCAATTCATCGGTCAATAACAGGGAAATTCGTTCATATGCGTATAGGCATTGTTACCATCCCGTCGGCGGTTGAAACCGGACCGGCGGTCGTTGAACATGTTACAATGATCGCCCGGCAGGTCGAGGCATTGGGCTTTCACGGTCTTTGGGTCACCGATGCGTTTGCCCGGGGCAAACCAACACTCGATCCGTTGATCCTGTTGGGGGCGCTGGCGACACAAACGTCGCGCATCGAGTTAGGAACTTGCGTGGTGCAAGTTCCGTTGCGGCACCCGGTTGAACACGCCCATCGGGTTCAGACGCTGAACGCACTGTCCGGCGGGCGCTTCCGTTTCGGTGTCGGCAGCGGATCGACCAGGAACGATTTCGACGCAGTGCAGGTGGATTATGACGCCCGGTTTAAACTGCTGACCTCTTACCTTGAAGTCATGCGCAAGGTTTGGGCCGGTGAGCCGGTGTACGGCCCTGCCCTGTCCGTTTGGCCCGGCACCGAGGGCGGTCCTCCGGTTCTACTGGGAGCGTGGCGCAGTGAACGATGGATCAACCTGTCGGCGACAGTACTGCAAGGCTGGATTGCGTCCGGGATTCATACATCTTGGGAAGACCTGGAGATCGGCGTCAAAATGTTCCGCGCCGCCGGCGGAAAGCGGGCCGTTCTGGCGAATATCTTCGTCGATTTCCGCGATACTCCGGGTAATCTGCCATTCACGCATGTGCCGAAGATTACCTTGTTCTGTTCGCCAAGAGAGGCCAAGGACAGGCTGAAACGATTGGAGGACACCGGGATCGATGACGCATTGCTGGTGGTTCCGTCCGGCGATCCGGGGCAACTGGAGAGGATCGCGGAACTACAAGTCTGACGCTTGATCTCCGGGGGCGGCTGTATCGTGACCGCCGCCCCCATCACGGCGACCGCAAAATCCCGGCGTTTATTTTTTCACACATATAACATCGCATAGCCCCTCACGGTGACTGATTTGACTTTGGCCAATCAGCCCGTCCAACAGGAAACCGCGATGAATCTGCTTAATCGGCTGAACCGCCAGACGCCGATCGCGATCCGTCTGGGGATGGCGATCGCGGTCTCATTCCTGATGGCGGCGGCCCTCGGGGTCATCGTGGTCAACACTCTGGCGCAGTCCGCGGCCAAAATGGGACAGCTACAGGCGTTAAGCCAGTTCAGCATGCGGATCGGCGACGCGATCCACGAGTTACAGAAGGAACGCGGTCTGTCGTCTGTCTTCCTGAACAGCAACGGTCAGCAGTTCACCGACCAAATGACGACGCAGCGGCACGCCACCGACGAACGATTTACGGCCGTGCGCGACGCCGTCACGACCCTGACGCCATCGGCGTACTCCCCCGACCTGCGCGCGATTATCGAGGCCGGCACGTCGGCGGCGCGGGACATCGACGCGCGGCGTGAGGACATTTCCGCGCGGCGGATCTCGCCGCTGGCTTCGACCCAATTCTTCACCGGGATGATCGGCAAGCTGCTGGCGGTGCCGCGGGAGGCGGTGAAGTCATCCGAAGACCCGGTGACGACCGCCAGCCTTATGGCTTACTTCGGCTATCTGTCGGCCAAGGAGCGTGCTGGCCTGGAACGCGCCACCGGCGCCGGCGCATTTGCCGCGGGCCAGTTCACCGCCGACCAATATCACACCTACCTCGGACTGCTTGCCGATCAGCGGGCCTATTTCCAGATTTTCGAGGCTTACGCCAAACCCGACCAGAAAACGTTCGAAACGCAAACTGTCGCCGGACCGGTCGTCGAAAATGTCGAACGCATGCGACAGCTCGCGATAAACGCCGGATCGGCCATGCCGCTGGGTGGTGCTACGGCGGCGGAATGGTTCAAGGCGGCCACCGCGCGGATCGATCTGATGAAGTTGGTGGAAAACCGGCTGGCAAGCGACCTTGAGACCTATGCGGGGTCTGCGGCCTCAAAGGCGCGGAACGAGGCGTTGACCACAGGCATCATCGTGTTCGGCGCGCTTATCCTGTCCGGTTTACTGGGGACTGTGCTTGTCATCGGAATCACCAGGCCGCTCAGCGGAATGACATCCACCATGCTTGCGCTCGCCGACGGCGATCTGTTCAGGGATATTCCCGCGCTCGGCAACACAGACGAAATCGGCCACATGGCGCGTGCCGTTCAGGTATTCCGGGATAAGGGTATCGAGAACAAACATCTGGCCGAGGCGCGGCAAACCGAGCAGGCGGTGAAAGAGCAGCGTGCGAGCACGATCAATCAACTGATCACGGCGTTTGATACGAATGTGACACAGACACTGCAGTCGTTGTCGTCCTCCGCCACCGACCTGAGCACCACGGCGACCTCCCTGACGGAGACGGCGGCCGAGAACGCGCGGCAACTCATCAATGTCGCGGCCGCATCGGAACAGGCAACCGCGAACGTCCAGACTGTAGCCACCGCAACGGGGGAATTGTCATCGTCGGTCACCGAGATCGGTCGCCAAATGGAGCAATCAAACCGCATTGCCATGCAGGCCGTTGCCGAAGCCGACGTTACCACGACCGCCATTCAGGGCCTGGCGGAGATGGCTCGGAAAGTGGACAACGTGGTCCAGGTGATCAGCGACATCGCCTCTCAAACGAACCTGCTGGCGCTGAATGCCACGATCGAGGCGGCCCGGGCCGGCGAGGCCGGCAAGGGCTTCGCGGTCGTGGCGTCAGAGGTGAAGGCGCTCGCCAATCGTACGGCGAAAGCAACGGAAGAGGTGTCCCGCCAGATCAACGAAATGCAGTCTGAAACCGAGGTTTCGGTGAGCCGGATTGAGGCGATCACCCGCACGATCGCGGAGATGAGCAAAATCGCCACCGTCATCGCTGCGGCGGTGGAAGAACAGGGGGCTGCGACGCAGATCATCGCCCATAGCGTTCGCGAAGCCGCGATCGGCACCCGGGACGTTTCGGTCAATATAACGGGCGTGGCCCGGTCCGCGCGCGAAACGGACGCGGCGGCGGGGAAGGTTAAGATGTCATCGACGGATGTGGCGCAACAAGGGAACCGGTTGAAAACCGAAGTCGGCCTGTTTCTGGAGAGGATATGCGCGGCTTAGGCGGGTCGATACCTAATACGCTACCCCGCGCTGATCTGTTCCAACCCGCCCATATACGCACGCAGCACCTCGGGCACGACGATCGAACCGTCGGCTTGCTGGTAGTTTTCCATCACCGCGATCAGTGCCCGACCAACCGCGACGCCTGACCCGTTCAGGGTGTGGACATAGGCCACCGCCTTGCCCTCCGCGCCGCCACGGAACCGAGCGTTCATGCGGCGGGCCTGGAAATCCTTGCAGTTGGAGCACGACGAAATCTCCCGGAACATCTTCTGGCCGGGCAACCAGACCTCCAGGTCGTGCGTGCGGGTGGAGGCAAACCCGGTGTCTCCGGACGACAACAGCATCCGGCGATAGGGCAGCCCCAGTTTCTCCAGGATGATTTCGGCGGAGCGGGTCATCCACTCGTGCTCATCGGCGCTTTTGTCGGGATGCGCGATGCAGACCAGTTCCACTTTTCGGAACTGATGCTGGCGCAGCATGCCGCGCGTGTCGCGGCCGGCGGATCCGGCTTCACTGCGGTAGCAGTCGGTCAGCGCGGTCAGACGCAGCGGCAGTTGCTTCTCCGGCACGATCTCACCGGCCACCGTGTTGGTCAGCGGCACTTCGGCGGTCGGAATCAAATAGCGGCCGTCGGTGGTCTTAAACAGGTCTTCTTCGAACTTCGGCAGATTGCCGGTTCCGTAGGCGGTCGCCTCATTCACCAGCGAGGGCACGATTGTTTCCAGATAGTCGCGTTCGATCGTGTGCTGGTCCAGCATGAACTGCCCCAACGCGCGCTCCATCCGGGCCAACGGCCCGCGCAGGACAGTGAAGCGGGCGCCGGCCAGCTTCGACGCGGTGGCGAAATCCATCATCCCCAGAGCTTCGCCGAGTTCGAAATGCTGCTTCGGTTCGAAATCGAACACCGGGGCGTCGCCGAATCGTTTCAGTTCGACGTTGGCGGTTTCATCGGCACCCTCCGGCACCGACGCGTCCAACAGGTTCGGCAGCGCTTCCAGGATACGCTTGATCGCCGCATCCAGTTCGGGAACCCGCTTTTCCAGCCCGTCCATGTCGCCACGCAGGGCAGTCGCCTCGGCTTCCAGCGCGGCCGTATCCACGCCGGTGCGCTTGCCCTGGCCGATTTCCTTCGCCAGCGCGTTCCGCCGCGACTGCTTTTCCTGCAACGCGGTTTGCGCCGCCCGCCGATCGGTATCCAGCATCATCAACTCGTCGGCAATCGGCGGCAGCCGGCGACGTGCCATCGCCGCATCGAAGCCCGCCGGATCGGTTCGAATGGCGCGGATATCGTGCATCGCTTAGTCCTCTACAGGCTTGGTTTCGACCCAGCCGGCACAGATGATGGAGATTTCGTACAGCGCGATCAACGGTATCGCCAGACCCGTCTGGGTGATGACATCGGGCGGCGCCAGAATCGCGGCGATGACGAACATGCCGACATAAGCGTAGCGGCGGAACTTCTTCAGTTGCGCCGCATTGGTAATCCCGACCTTCGCCAGCAGCGTCAGCGCCACCGGAAGCTGGAACGTGATGCCGAACGCGAAGATCAGCTTCATCACCAGATCGAGGTACTCGCTGACCTTCGGCAACAGCTCGATCGGCACGCCGCCACCACCGACAGGGTCCTGGAAGCTGGCGAAGAACCGCCAGGCGAAGGGGAACACGAAATAGTAGGCCAAAGCCGCCCCGGCGATGAACAGGACGGGCGTTGCGGCCAGGAATGGCAGGAACGCCCGCTTCTCGCTACGATACAATCCCGGCGCCATGAACAGATAGATCTGCGCGGCGATCATCGGGAAGGCGACGAACCCGCCGCCGAAAAACGCCACCTTGATCTTGGTGAAGAACGCCTCGTAAAGCTGCGTATAGATCAAATGCGGGTCGGGATTGCCTTGCTCGCGCAGCACGTCGGCCAACGGTTCGGCCAGGAAGTAGTAGATGGCGCCGGAGAAATAGTAGGCGACACCGAAGCAGACCAGAAACGTGCCGGCAGACCAGATCAGGCGCTGACGCAGTTCGATCAGGTGATCGAGCAGCGGCATCGGCTTGTCGTTGATGGGATCGTCTTCAGATGTTGCCACGTTCGGCTTTCTCTAGGTTGCAGAGCGGCGTTCGCGCCGGCTGGTCAGGAATGTTTACGCCCGGGATTGGCGTTGCCGCACGACCTCAGGAGGAATGAACGCGGGCGGTTCGGCTGCCGGCTTTTTGGTCTCGACAACCGGGGGCGGCAGCATGTTCGGCGGGATGAACGCCGGCGACAGGGGTTGCGCCGGTTCGGCCGGAGGCGCGGGCATCGGTTCGAGCACCGGTTGCTCGCTGACCGTGACCTCGTCCAGGGCTGCACTCGGCAGTGTCTCGCTGGCCGATGAAAAACCCGACGGAAACGGGTTGTCCGCGAAGGTGTCGCGAATCGACCGGTCGGGATCGACGTGCCGTTCGACAACGCTCGCGATATCGAGATTGCGGATGTCGGTGAAAGCTTTCTTCACATCCCCCAGATCGGCTTCACGCACCATTTCATCGACATGAGTCTGGAACTCACCCGCCATTTTACGGGCTTTTTTGATCATGCCGGAAACGGTGCGGATAGCGGCGGGCATGTCTTTAGGGCCGATCGCGATCATCGCGACGACTCCAATGACGACAATTTCCGACCAGGCAAAATCGAACATGGGTGTCTGTATATCTCCGGGGGCCGCTAGCTAGCAGGAAGCGCGTCGGGAGGAAACCTGCCGTGTGGCCGCTTCCGGGTTACCGATGCGCAATGGACACCGGTTCATCCACCGGGTCGGCGAACAGGAAGCCGATCGTGTCGGATTCCAGTACCACGGCGGTCAGTTTGCCGCCAAAGACCGCGCCGGTGTCGATGGCGATGCGGTTGTGGCGAACGACCGGCGTCTTCACCGGTGTGTGGCCATGCACGATGACGGCGCCGAAGTCGGCTTCCGAATACAGAAACGGCTGGCGGGAGCGCAGCAGGTCGTCCCGCGCCTGGTCCTCCAGCGCGATGCCCGGCCGGACACCGGCATGGATGAAGGCGTAGCCGCCCTCCCGGTGCATCAGCACCAGACCGCGGAGGAATTCCTGGTGGGACTGCGGAATAATGCCGGCCCACACGTCGCGGGGGCCTTCGGGGTCGATACCGTAGCTTTGCAGCGCCGCTTTGCCGCCGGCGAACAGCCAGTCGGTGCCGGCGGCGCGTTCACCCGTCAGCGCCTCCAGCATGGTGCTCTCGTGGTTGCCCATGATGTTGACCATGTCCATCCCCGGGATCGGACAACCCTGGACGAGGCGTTCAATCACGCCCGCGGTGTCGGCACCTCGGTCCACATAGTCGCCGATATGCAGCAAAAGGGCCGAGGCGACGGGCCGAGCCTGCAAATCGGCGGCGATCTCGGCATACAGGTTGGCAAGTTGCCGGTTGCAACCGTGGATGTCACCAATGGCGTAGATGCGGCGGCCGGGCGGCAGGGAGGCGGGCGCTGGGGAGAGTTCGATCATTGCTGACGAGGGTTACAGGGGTATCGGGTTTCCGGCAACTCGGAGGGCTGGTCAGGAACCCGCCGGCGCCAGTTCCAACTCCCGCGCGATCCAGGCCACAAATCGCTGCACCGCCTGGCGCGGCTTGGCGATCGGCGGGTATACCAGATAATGCCCCACATAACTGACGTCCTCGGCCACACCCGCCAACGGCGCCACCAATTGCCCGCGGGCGATTTCCCGTTCCGCGAGGCGCGTGGATTCCAACGTCACGCCCAACCCGTCCACCGCCGCCGCGATCGCCATGAAACTGTGATCAAACCGGTTACCGTGCGGGCTCGGGGCCGGCAGGCGGTTGGCGGCAAACCACGCCGTCCAGCGCAAGCGCTTATGTTCGCTCTCGATCAGGTCGAGTTCCAGCAAGTCCCTGTCCGGCGCGATCCGGCTGATCATCGGCACCGCGACCTGCATGGCGTGGTCGTTGACCCAATCCGGATTTTCCCGGGACCTCGCCCGGTTTATGGCCGGCCTGCCGGGAGGAGCGGCGACGTTCATGGTCATGTCCATTATCGCCTTCATGATTCTGGGATCGGTGCTGGAAGGCATCCCGGCCATCATGTTGTTCGGCCCGCTGCTGTTCCCGATCGCCCGGTCGATGGGCATCCATGAGGTCCACTATGCGATGGTCGTCATCCTGGCGATGGGCATGGGCCTGTTCGCGCCGCCGTTCGGCGTCGGCTACTATTGCGCCACCGCCATCGGCGGCGTGAACCCCGACGAGGGCATGAAACCCATCGTCGGCTACATGCTGGCGTTGTTCGCCGGCCTGGTACTGGTTGCCGCCATCCCGGCGATTTCCATTGGCTTCCTGCCGTAAACGGGGCTGAGACCGGCCGCTCCGGCATCCGGGGTGGCTGGGTCTCACCCCCCGTTTACGGATTGTGTCCCCGGTTCCGTATCGCCGCGCCTCGGGTTAGGGTGCGGGCCAGCACAGGGGAGGATGGCACATGAGCCAGCGTTGGCGGGTTTCCGTCGCATACGATGACGTGTCGATCGACACGATCCTGGATGAGCCAGGTTCGGAGGTCATCGATTCGCTCGTGCTGCTGCCGTCGTCGTCCCGCGATTCCGAGGATTTCGACGAGATTGCCGAAAAATTCGCGGAGGACGGTTTCCGGGTGATCCGCCCGCAGCCGCGGGGCATGTGCGGCAGCACCGGCCCGATGGAGAACCTGACGCTGCACGACTACGCCCGCGATGTGGCGGTGGTGATCGAACGGCTGGCCGGTGGATCGGCGTTCGTGCTGGGACACGCGTTCGGGCAGTGGATCGGACGCTGCGTGGCGGCCGACTACCCGGCGCTGGTGGGCGGCACGATTTTGGCGGCGGCGGCGGCGAAGGCGTCTCCCCCCGGGTTGCGCGATCATCTGGCGCAATGTGTCGATACCTCCCTGCCCGATCGGGATCGGCTGGCCGCGTTGCAGGTGGCGTTTTTCGCACCTGGCCACGATCCGTCGTCGTGGCTGGACAACTGGCACCCGGTGGCGTCCAGAAGCCAGCGGGCGGCGAGTGCCGCGACTCCTCAGGCCGAGTGGTGGACTGCCGGATCGGCGCCGGTGCTGGACCTGCAGGCGGAATTTGATCCGTGGCGGCCGGCGGAGACGCGGACCGGTATCCGTGACGATTTGGGTGCGGAACGGGTGACGATCGTTGTCATCCCGGATGCCAGCCATGCCCTGATACCCGAACAACCCGATGCCGTGGTCAACGCCGTGTGCGTTTGGACCCGGTCGTTTCAATAGGAGAATTTATCATGACAACGACGCGCACCGAACCTCCCTTCCGAGCGGACCATGTCGGCAGTTTGTTGCGGCCGAAAGTGCTGCAGGAGGCACGCGCCCAGTGGAAGGCCGGGACCCTGCCGCACGACGCATTGCGCGATGTCGAGGACCGGTGCATCGCCGCGACGATTGCCAAACAGGAAGACATCGGCCTGCGGGCGGCGACGGATGGCGAGTATCGCCGCGCCTACTGGCACTATGATTTCGTTGACGGTCTGGATGGCATCGAGGTCTATGAACCGGAACAGAAAATCCAGTTCCATGGCAGCGTTCCGCTGGGTCACAAGCTACGGGTGAACGGCAAGATCGGCTGGAGCAAGCCGACGATGATCGATCATTACCAGTTCCTTGCCAGCCATGTGCGGACGGCGGTGCCGAAGCAGACGATCCCGTCGCCGTCGGTGGTGCATTTCCGCGGTGGGCGCGAGGCGATCGATACGGCGACCTATCCGACGATGGAGCCGTTTTTCGCCGACCTGGGTGTTGCCTACAACAAAGCGGTCGCGGCGTTCGGCGATGCCGGCTGCCGTTATCTGCAACTGGACGAGGTGAACATCGCCTATCTGTGCGATCCCGAACAGATTGCCATGCTGAAGGCACGCGGCGAGCATGTCGATAATCTGCTGAACATCTATGCCGATATGCTGAACCAGGCGATTGCCGGCAAGCCGGAGGGCATGGTCATTTCGATGCACCTTTGCCGCGGCAACTTCCGCTCTACCTTCGTGGCGTCGGGCGGCTATGAGCCGGTGGCGGAGGCGTTGTTCAACCAGATCAATTCGGATGCGTATTTCATGGAATACGACACCGATCGCGCCGGCGGGTTTGAGCCACTGCGTTTCGTGCCGCGCGGCAAGAAGATCGTCGTGCTGGGCATCATGACCAGCAAGACCGGCGAACTGGAGAGCAAGGACGAACTGAAGCGCCGCATCGATGAGGCGTCGAAGTTCCTGCCGCTGGAACAGCTCGCGCTGTCACCGCAGTGCGGGTTCGCGTCCACCGAGGAAGGCAACACGCTGACCGAGGACCAGCAATGGGCAAAGCTGTCCCGTTGCGTCGAAGTCGCTCGGGAGGTTTGGGGTTCGGTTTAGCGCGCTGTGTCTGGCTGGGTTTGTCCCGGCCAGACACGCTTGTCAGATCAGTAGTCCATCTCACCATGGCCAGGAGAGGCCGCCGTCCCGGCTGGCTTCTCCGGTTTTTCCGCCACCATCGCCTCAGTCGTCACCAGCAACCCGGCGACAGACGCGGCATCCTGTAGCGCGGTGCGCACGACTTTGGTCGGGTCGATGATGCCGGCCTGCACCAGATCCTTGAACTCCCCGGTCTGGGCGTCGAAGCCCCAATTGTAATCGTCCTTATCCAGCGTCTTGCCGGCGATCACCGCCGCGTCCTCACCGGCATTGATGGCGATCTGACGCAGCGGAGTCTGAACCGCTTTGCGAACGATCTCAATCCCGAAGCGCTGATCGTCGTTGTCGGCTTTCAGCTTACCGAGGATCAGCGATGCCCTGGCCAGGGCGACGCCGCCGCCGGGGACGATGCCTTCCTCGACGGCCGCGCGGGTGGCGTGGGTGGCGTCATCGACACGGTCCTTGCGTTCCTTCACCTCCACTTCGGTGCTGCCGCCGACGCGGATGACCGCGACGCCGCCGGCCAATTTCGCAAGCCTTTCCTGCAACTTCTCCCGATCATAGTCCGACGTCGTTTCTTCAATCTGCGCCCGGATTTGTCCGCAGCGGCCCTGAATATCGTGCTTCTGACCCGCGCCTTCGACGATGGTGGTATTTTCCTTCTCGATCAGAATACGTTTCGCCCGGCCAAGATCGGTCAGCCGGACGGTTTCCAACTTGATCCCCAGATCTTCGCTGACCACCGAACCGCCGGTCAGGATAGCGATATCCTCCAGCATCGCCTTACGGCGATCCCCGAACCCCGGCGCCTTCACGGCCGCGACCTTCAGCCCGCCTCGCAACTTGTTCACCACCAGGGTGGCGAGCGCCTCGCCCTCAACATCCTCGGCAATGATCAAAAGCGGCCGGCCGGATTGGACGATGCTTTCCAGCAACGGCAGCATCGGCTGCAATCCTGACAGCTTCTTTTCGTGGAGCAGAATGTAGGGATCGTCCATCTCCGCGATCATCTTCTCGGCGTTGGTGATGAAGTAGGGCGAGACATAACCGCGATCGAACTGCATACCCTCGACGACGTCGAGTTCAGTCTGCATTCCCTTGGCTTCCTCGACCGTAATAACGCCTTCGTTGCCGACCTTCTGCATCGCCTCGGAGATCATGCGGCCGACCTCACTGTCGCCATTGGCGGAAATCGTACCAACCTGAGCGGTTTCGGCTGGCGTCGTAATTTTCCGTGACCGGGTCTGCAATTCCTCCACCACAGCCGCGACCGCCCTGTCGATGCCGCGCTTCAGGTCCATCGGGTTCATGCCGGCCGCGACAGCCTTGGCGCCCTCCCGAACGATGGACCGGGCCAGAACCGTTGCGGTGGTGGTTCCGTCCCCGGCAATGTCACTGGTCCTGGACGCGACCTCGCGCACCATCTGCGCGCCCATGTTTTCGAATTTGTCGGCAAGTTCGATGTCCTTGGCGACGGTCACTCCGTCCTTGGTGATGCGCGGCGCACCAAAACTCTTGTCCAGGACCACGTTGCGGCCCTTGGGACCCAGCGTCACCCCTACTGCGTCGGCCAGAATATCGACCCCGCGCAGCAGGCGCTGACGGGCGTCAGCGGAGAAGCGCACTTCTTTCGCAGGCATGGGTTATTCTCCCCTTTTGACTGTTGTCTTCCGACAGTCTTCCGGACGCGGTTATGCCACTTCCGTCCATACCTACATGATCAGATTCCCGTCACCACCCGCTCGGCCCAATCGAAGACCCGATCACGGATTTTCGCGCGGGTGGATGAATTGCCTATTGAGCAATACGGGCCGTCCAGACATGGTATTACAATTCAGGCCACCGGCGGCAGGTTATAAAACCGTTGCGCTGTCCGATGAAACAGTGCCGCTTTCTCGTCGTCCGAACACCCGGCCGCCAGCCGCTTAAACGCATTCCACAGAACCGGATAGCTGCACATGCCTTTGTCCACGGGAAAGTTACTCTCGAACATGCAGCGATCGGCGCCAAACAGTTCCACCACCGTTTCGACATAGGGTCGCCATGCGCCGGCCATTTCGCCCGAGGATGGCGGCAACGGTTGCTCGTGATAGCCAAAGCCGTTCACGTTCATCGCCAGGCCACCCAGCTTCATGTACAGATTTTCGCAGGTGGACAACTCGACCATATAGGCGCGCCACTGGGCGAACACCTCGGCGCGCCGGCCTTCATACGGCCCCACGCCCAACGGGCCGCCGAAATGATTGAGCACGACTTTTTGTTCCGGAAACGCCCGCAACAAATCCAGCAAATCCGCCAATTGGGGGTGGTAGAGCCAGGCCTCGAATGTCAGGCCGAAGTCATTCAGTCGTCCGAACCCTTTTCGGAATGCCGGGTCGCGGTACAGACCGGGAGGCGCTCCCGGGGGCGCCGTGGGAGCGATGCCGGGGTCGTAGGTGCCGCTGTGGCGGATGCCCTTGAAGCGGCCGCCGCCGGCTTGGATATGCGCCTGCAGCACTCCGTCGATACGCTCCCCCAACAGACAGTCGGCATGACCGACGATGCCCGCACAGGCGCGCAGATTGCCAAAATCGCCGGTTTCACATTCCCGCGCTGCCGCCGCGACGAATTCGGTTTCGCCAACCGGCTGCATCTCTTCCGGCCCGTCCTTGCGATAGTCCGATCGGCATTGGATGAACACGGTGGCGAGGACGTTGTGACCGGTGCGCAAATCGGCGACGAGGTCAGCCAGCAGATAGGCGTCCGGCCGGGCTTTCCAGAGATGATGATGCGGGTCGATAATCGGCTGCGCCGGGTCGAGAATGGCCTCGGTCAATGTGCCCAACCAGTCCGGACGCACGCGCGGATGGTGAAACGGTTGGCGGTCCTGCGGCTTGCCGGGCATGGTTTTATCCCTCTTTGATCAGAGTTCTATCCAGCCATGGACGATCCTATCTGGCAATGCGGCCCAACGGGCACCGGTCCAGGATTTCGAAAATGCCCATCCCGGCGAGCATGGCAGCGGCGAAGATCCAGCCCTTGGCGACGCCCGCGCCTATCAGCACAAGGGCGGGACCCGGACAGATGCCGCCAAGTCCCCAGCCGGCGCCGAACGCCAGACTGCCGGCGATCAATCGCCGATCCAGCCGCCGCGTGGGCGGCAGCATCATCGGCAGGCCAAGTAACGAAATTGTCCATCGGCGGGCCAGGGAAAAACCGAACAGACCCACCAGAATGGCGCCGGCCATGACGAGTGCAAGCGACGGGTCCCAGCGTCCGGTTATATCGAGAAAGCCGAGCACCTTGGCGGGATTGGCCATGCCGGCGACGATCAGGCCGACGCCGAAGATCAGGCCGGACACGAACGACACTAATGCGATCATGACGCGTCAAATCCCCAAAACATGGCGTGTGATTAGTACGGTCGTGAAGCCGGCCGCCATGAAACAGCCCACGGCGACGGCGGAGCGTGGGGACAATCGGGACAGACCGCAGATACCATGTCCGCTGGTACACCCCGCGCCGTAGCGCGTGCCGATGCCGACCAGCAGGCCCGCCACGACAAGCACCGGCCACCCGGCATCGATGCGTATCTCCGGAAGGGTGGCGATCGCTCGCCAGACTATCGGCGCAACGACCAGTCCGCCGAGGAACGCGGTACGCCAACCGATTTCGCCCCGGCGCGGCCGCAGCAAGCCCCCCAGGATGCCACTGATGCCCGCGATGCGTCCGACGAACAGGATCAGCATGCTGGCGGCGAGGCCGATCAACATCCCGCCGCCGAATGATGGCCATGGTGTGAAGTGAAGCCAGTCTATGGACATGGCGCGATCTCCGGTGCGTTGGTGCAGTACAGGCTGTAGAGTTTCTCCAGCAACGCCAGGATTTTGGGATCGGCGACCGCGTAGAAGATGCGCTTTCCCTCCCGGCGCGTTGTCACCAGCCCTTCGGTGCGAAGGACTCCCAGTTGCTGAGACAGGGTTGGCTGGCGGATATCGAGTTCGGCCTCCAACGCGCCGACCGATCGCTCGCCCTCGGTCAACTGGCACAGCAAGAGCAACCGATCCTCATTGGCGAGGGTTCGGAGCACGGCCGCGACGGTTTGGGCGGATTGCCGCATTGCGATCAGGTCCAGTGGCTGCATGCGACATCCTACGTTATGCAAAAATATATTATATTGATCCATATCATATGGGCGCGGCGTTGGAACACAAAATTGGCGGGCGGGGACCGGCCGGCATAGCGGCGACCGGATACGAGAATCAGCAAGAAGTCGTTTGCCTCTATCTCGGGGACGAGGCTACCGCCCGGATCGGGCCGGTTTGGGGCCACGACGCAGGCGGCGAGGAACGCAACATGTGGCGGCGTACCGCTCAGCCTGGCCTGTGGTTCACCGCCGGTGGACTGCCGCATGTGCGGATTTATTCAAAGTGCCTGGCGTTGCGGATCGAGGCGACCGAGGAAGGTTGCTGAACGCCGATGTGACATCGCTCGTCCTGCCATGGCCACCTGAGACGTGGTCGAAGCGATCTGCGAACAAGGGCATAAGCACAAAAAATTATACAATAAACGAAAACATATAGAATATTTTACTTTTTTTATTCTATCCATTGCCATCCCTGGAAAATTGAACCTTATCCCCCATCCGTGATGACACGCTGTCATGGAGAGAATGCGATGCGATACGCTCGATTGACCCGGCGCGGCGCGCTGGGTGGGATGCTGGGAACGCTTGCCGCTACCCGGCCTGCCATAGCCGCGGACGTGACGTTACTGAACGTCTCCTACGATCCGACGCGGGAGTTATACCGAGCGATCAATCGCGCGTTTGCGGAGGATTGGCAGGCTAAAGCGGGACAGCGTGTTACGGTCAATCAGTCGCACGGCGGTTCGGGGGCCCAGGCACGGGCAGTGCTGGATGGGTTGCAGGCCGATGTGGTGACTCTCGCTCTGGCCGCCGATATCGATGCGCTGGCCAGGCGCGGGCTGATCGCGGCGGATTGGCAGCGCCGGCTACCGAACAACGCCACGCCGTTCACCAGCACGATCGTGCTGCTGGTGCGCAAGGGCAATCCACAAGGCATCCACGACTGGCCCGATCTGCTGAAGCCCGGCGTCGCCGTCATCACCCCCAATCCCAAAACATCCGGCGGCGCTCGTTGGAATTTCCTGGCCGCCCTCGGCTGGGCGCAGAAGCAACCGAACGCCACGGCCGCAACAGCGGAAGCCTTCCTGCGTGACCTGTTCCATCAGGTGCCGGTGCTGGATACCGGCGCGCGCGGCGCCACCAACAGTTTCGCCCAGCGGGAACTCGGGGACGTGTTGATCGCCTGGGAGAACGATGCCTGGCTCGCCCGCAAGGAATTTGGCGCCGAGGCGTTCGAGATCGTTTACCCGTCACTATCCATCCTGGCCGAACCGCCGGTCGCGGTGGTGGATAGCGTGGTGGACAAGCGAGGCTCGCGGGAGGTCGCGCAAGCCTACCTGGAGTTCCTGTACACGCCCAAGGCGCAGGATATCGCGGCGCAGAATTACTATCGGCCGCGCGATCTGGCGGTGGCGACGCGCTACGCCGAACGCTACCCGGAGCTGAAACTGGTAACGATCCAGGATTTTGGCGGTTGGGAGACCGCCCAGGCGGCCTATTTTGCCGACGGCGGCCTGTTCGACCGTATCTACACGCCCGGCAAATGACGCGCCGCTCCGCTCTTCCGGGCTTCGGTCCGGCTTTGACGATTACGTTGGTCTGGGTGTCGCTGATCGTCCTGCTGCCGCTGACGTCGCTGGCGGTGCGACCGTGGGAACTCGGCCTGATGGGGGTTTGGCACTCGATCACCGAACCCCGGGTGCTGGCGGCGCTCCGGCTCAGCTTCGGAGCCGCGGCGCTGGCGGCGGTGGTGAATGTGCCGTTCGGGCTGCTGGTGGCGTGGGTCATGGTGCGCTACCGGTTTCCGGGGCGGCGTCTGGCGGACTCGCTGATCGATATGCCGTTGGCGCTGCCAACCGCCGTGGCCGGCATCGCCCTGACCGCCCTGTTTGCCCCAAAGGGTTGGATCGGTGCGTGGCTGCTGCCGCTGGGCATCAAGGTCGCTTACACGCCGGTGGGGATCATGGTGGCGCTGGTGTTCGTCGGCCTTCCCTTCGTGGTCCGCACACTGGAGCCGGTCCTGATGGACCTGCCTCTGGAAGCCGAGGAAGCCGCCGCCACGCTGGGCGCCACGCGGGCGCAGACGTTGCGCAAGGTTGTAATCCCGGCCCTGGCCCCTGCCCTGTTGGCCGGCTTCGCCGCCGCGCTGGCTCGGGGCGTGGGCGAATACGGGTCCGTCATCTTTATCGCCGGCAACATGCCGATGCTCAGTGAGATCGCGCCGCTGTTGATCGTGATCCGGCTCGAACAGCTCGATTACGCCGGGGCGGCGGCGTTGGGACTGGTCATGCTGCTGGTGTCGTTCAGCATCCTGCTGCTGCTCAATCTGCTGCAAAAACGCATGGGTGTGAAAATACGATGAGTGAGGCTTTCTCTCAGGGTTTACCCGTGGCGACGCGGGAACGCCCGGCCACGCGCCTGGTTCTGACCCTGTTCACTGTGGTTCTACTGGTGCTGTTTCTGCTGCTGCCTCTGGCGGTGGTATTCACCGAGGCGCTGTCGCACGGACTGGGGAACATCTGGGACTCCCTGACCGATCCCGAAGCCATCACCTCGATCGAGCTGACCTTGCTGGTCGCGGCGATCAGTGTGCCGCTGAACAGCGTGTGCGGCGTCGCGGCGGCGTGGTGCATTGGACGCTTTCAATTTCCCGGCCGCAGCCTGTTGATCACGTTGATCGAGTTGCCGTTCTCGGTATCGCCGGTGATCTCCGGTTTGGTCTGGGTATTGCTGTTCGGCGCCAACGGTTGGTTCGGACCCATGCTGGACCGAGCCGGGTTGCGAATCATCTTCGCGGTGCCCGGCCTGGTCCTGGCAACCGTCCTGGTTACCTTCCCATTCGTCGCGCGCACGCTGATCCCCTTGATGCAGGAACAAGGCGCATCAGAGGAGGAAGCCGCGATCACACTCGGTGCCGGCTTCTGGCAGATGTTCTGGCGGGTGACGCTGCCCAACATACGGTGGGGGTTGTTGTATGGCGTGCTGCTGTGCAACGCCCGGGCGATGGGGGAATTCGGCGCGGTGGCCGTGGTCTCCGGACACATACGCGGACAGACCATGACCATGCCATTGCAGGTTGAGGCTCTGTTCAACGACTACGACTGGGTCGGCGCCTTCACCATCGCCGGATTGTTGTCGCTGCTGGCGCTGGTGACGTTGGCGGTCAAGGCCGCGCTGGAATATCGGATCGGCGAACGAAGCGGAGCGTTGTTGTGAGTGTGGAACTACGCGGTTTGCGCAAGAACTATGGCCGGGCGGCGGCGCTGGACGATGTCTCGCTGACGATCAGGGACGGCGAATTCCTGGCGCTGCTGGGTCCCTCGGGTTCGGGGAAGACCACCTTGCTGCGGACGCTGGCGGGGCTGGAGTTTGCCGATTCCGGAGAGGTCATCATCAACGGGCAGCCGATGCACGGGGTGCCTGCGCGGGAGCGCGGGATTGGCTTCGTTTTCCAGCATTACGCGCTGTTCCGGCACATGACGGTCGCACGCAATGTGGCGTTCGGGTTGGAGGTGTTGCCGCGCGGGCGGCGGCCCGCTGCGTCCGCGATTCGATCACGGGTGCAGGATCTGCTGGACCTGATGGAGATCGGCAACCTCGGCGGGCGGTATCCGGAACAGATTTCCGGAGGGCAGCGGCAACGGGTGGCCCTGGCGCGGGCGCTGGCCATCGAGCCTCGGGTCTTGCTGCTGGATGAGCCGTTCGGAGCGTTGGATGCGAAAGTCCGAAAGAGCCTGCGGGTGTGGCTGCGCCAGTTGCATGACCGGATGGGGTTGACGAGCATTTTTGTCACCCACGACCAGGCCGAGGCGATGGAAATGGCGGATCGTATCGCCGTGCTGCGGGGCGGACGGATCGTGCAGGTGGATGCGCCGGAAACGCTGTATGCCGAACCGGTCGACTCCTTCGTGCACGAATTCATGGGCGAGTCCGAAAAGCTGCAGTGTTCGGTGATCGATGGATTGGCGGTGATCGAAGGATTGCCGGATGCCGCCTTCGCAACCGACTGCCCGAAAGGACCAGCCATCGCGCTGATCCGGCCGCATGAGGTTGAGGTGCTGCCCGGACCAGGGCCGGTGCGGGTGGAGAGTGTGCATGGGAACGGGCCGATACGGCGCCTGCGGCTTATGCTGGCCGGACAGATGCTGGAGGTGCTGAAACCGGAGGATGCGTGGCTGCCGGTCGCCGGGGAGACGTGCAACGTCGATCTGGCGCGAGCCCGGATTTATCCGGTGGAGCGGGCGGCGAGGTGACCAATATCGGTTCGCCCTGAACGCCGGGTCAGCAGGGCGAGTTGTGCCCGACAATTCGGCTTCGCCCGGATCGGTGTTGCCTGCGATGCTGGCATTGCACAACTTGCCATGCGGGCCACGCCCGGTGATGACGGAGACGGTAGTGCCTTGGCCCGTGAAAGCATTTTCTCCCAACTTGCCTAAACTTGATGCCAACGGGGCCAAGCCCGGCCAGGAGGATGATGTAACGGCATCCACCTGACGTAGTAAAATTTGGGTGTCACCTAGTCCACTCCGTCCTGGTCTTCTCTGCGCGCGGCCGGTCCGCCCCGGACCCTATGCCAACCAGCCGGCGATGTTCCCACCCCGCCGCGGCCTGCTATAAGACGTCAAAAGGGGAATCGCATGTCCGACACCAAAACGAGCGTGAAACGTCGCGGTTTTTTCTCGGCTGTTGCGGTCGGGGGTGCCGCTGCCCTGACAGCCCGGCCGGAAACAGCCACCGCCCAACCGGCGCCTCCAACACCCAGCGCCACACCCCCCGGCGCGGCCACGGCCGCCGCCGAAACCAAAACCCCGCACGAACTGCCGCTGACCGAGGGAAGATCCGGCTCCGACTACATGGTCGATGTCATCAAGACGCTGGATATCGACTACCTCGCCTGCATGCCCGGCTCCACGTTCCGCGGCCTGCACGAATCGATCATCAACTACGGCGGAAACCGCAAGCCGGAGTTCCTGACGTGCCTGCACGAGGAAATCTCTGTCGCCATGGCGCACGGCTACGCCAAGGTCGCCAACAAGCCGATGGCCGTGTTGCTGCACGGCCCGGTCGGGCTGCAACACGCATCGATGGCGATCTACAACGCCTGGTGCGATCGCGTGCCGATCGTGATGCTCGCCGGCAATGGCCTGGACGCGACCAAGCGCCGCCCAGGCGTGGAATGGGCGCACACCGCGCAGGACAACGCCGCCATCGTGCGCGACTTCGTCAAATTCGACGACCAGCCCGCGTCGTACGGGCATTTCGCGGAATCGCTGGTGCGGGCTTATGCGATTTCCGTTACTCAACCCGCCGCGCCGGTGCTGATCATGGCGGATTCCGAACTCCAGGAACTGCCGATCGAGGATGAACCCCGCGGCATCCCCCGCCTGTCGCTCCCCCGCCTCCCCGCCGGTGACCCGAATGCCCTGGCCGAGGCCGCTCGGTTGCTGGTGGCGGCGGAAAATCCGGTGATCGTCGTGGATCGTTACAGCCGCACCCAGGCCGGCGTGGACACGCTGGTGGCGCTGGCCGAGGCGCTACAGGTGCCGGTGATCAACAAACTGACGCGCATGAACATGCCGAACCAGCACCACCTCAACCAAACGTTTCGCGCCCGCGCGCTTCTGGGACAGGCCGACGTGATCCTGGGGATCGAGGTGGTGGACTTCTGGGGCACCGTCAACGACCTGCGCGACCTGATCCACCGCGAGGAGGTGCATCTGACGAAGCCGACCGCCAAGACGATCAGCCTCGGCACCACGTCGGTCCCGATGCATGCCAATTTCCAGGATTTTCAACGCTATCAGCCGGTGGATATCGACATCATCGGCGATGGCGAGACCTCCCTGCCCTGGCTGCTAGAGGCCGTAAAACGTGCCCTGCCGGCGGAACGGCAAGCGGCGATTGCCGGCCGAGGGGACAAGCAGCGCGCCGCGTTCAAGCAGATTCAGGGCGCCACGCTGACCAACGCCAGCTACGGCTGGGATGCCAGCCCGATCAGCGTCGCTCGGCTGTGCGCTGAGCTGTGGGATCAGATCAAAGACCTGGACTGGGCGCTGACGGCGGGGGAATCGTTCTTCCAAAGTTTCTGGCCGCAAAAACTATGGAAGACGGAGAAAGTGTATCAGTTCATCGGCGGCTCCGGCGGTTACGGGGTCGGCTACGGCGCCCCGGGCGCGGTCGGAACGGCTCTGGCACATCGCGAACACGGACGTTTCGTCGTCAACATCCAGGGTGACGGCGAACTGATGTGCTGCCCCGGCGCGCTGTGGACGGCCGTGCATCACAAGATCCCATTGCTGACGGTGATGCACAACAATCGCGCCTACCATCAGGAACTGATGCATGTGCAACGCATGGCCGATCGGCGGACCCGCGGCATCGACCGCGCGGTGATCGGCACCACGATCACCGACCCGGCGATCGATTATTCGAAACTGGCGCAGAGCATGGGGATGTGGGCAGCCGGTCCGATCTCCGACCCCAACGAGCTTGGCGCGGCGTTACGCAAAGCCATCGACGTGGTGAAGCGGGGCGAGCCGGCCCTGGTCGATGTCATTTGCCAGCCGCGTTGAGGGAGGCCAATCACATGCGCACGCTCATCATGTGCCTCAGCGTCCTGTCGATTGCCCCCGCCATGGCGCAGGACGCCGCACGGGGACAGCACCTGTTCATGGCGGACGGGTGCTACGAATGCCACGGCACTGTCGGTCAGGGAGGCGCCGCCGCGCCCAAGCTCGCGCCCGACCCGCTGCCCGCCGAGGCGATCGCGCACTACATTCGTCACCCGGCCGCCGTCATGCCCCCGTATGTCGAGACACTTGTGGGCGATGCGGACGTGCGCGACATTCAGGCGTATCTTGCCAGCCTTCCGCAGCCTAAGCCGCTGAACGACATACCGTTGCTGGCCCGCTAACACAGGAGACGACGATGGCTAAAATTCAGGTATCGATCGCGGTCGGTGATTACGACCGCATGCGGCCCCTCTACGACGGTCAGGTCCAGATCGACGGGGTGGACCCTCAGTTCATGCAGTTGGAGCCGGAGGAAATCTTTTTCCGAGCGTTCCGGCATGCCGATTTCGATATTTCGGAATTGTCGATGAGCAGCTACAGCGTGAAGACGGCGGCGGGCAATTGTCCGTATATCGCGGTGCCGGTGTTTCCGTCGCGCGCGTTCCGCCACAATTCCATTTATGTGCGCACCGATCGGATCAAGTCGCCGGCCGACCTGAAAGGGTGCCGCATCGGCACGCCGGAATATCAGGTCACGGCCAACGTCTGGGCTCGGATGTTCCTGGAAGAAGACTACAACATTCGCCCGCAGGACATGACCTGGGTGCGCGGCGGCTACAACGATCCCGGCCGCGTCGAGAAAATCGCGCTGAACCTGCCGGAGAACATCCGTATCGAAACCGCGCCGGACGGCGTAACGATCTCCAGCATGCTGGCGCGCGGCGAGGTGGATGCGGTGATCGGCCCGCGGGCGCCGTCCTGCTTTGACGAGGGTGCCCCAAACGTCGGCTACCTGTTCCCCGATCCGCAGCAAGCCGGCACCGAATGGTATCGCCGCACCGGCATTTTTCCCATTATGCACGTGCTTGGTATTCGCAAGACGCTGGCCGAGAAGCACCCGTGGCTGCCGGCAACGGTGGTGAAAGCGTTCGAAAAGTCGAAAGCCCTCGCTTATGCCCGCCTGCGCGATCCGTCCGCCTCGAAAGTAACGTTGCCGTTCGTGGAGGAACAGCTCCGCGCCGCCCAGAAGTTGATGGGCGATGATTTCTGGTCATATGGCCTGGAGCCGAACCGCCATGTGCTGCAGCGCTTCCTGCGCCGGCATCACGAGGAAGGGCTGTCGTCCCGCCTGCTGACGCCGGAGGAGATGTTCCACCCGGCGTCGTTGGAGACGCATAAAATCTGAGTGTCCGTCCGAAAAGTCTGAAAGGCCGTGCGTGATTGCAGCGACCGGCGGTTCTCGTCGCCGTCGGGTGCGCCAAAAAAGCCGCCGCGATGCTACTGCGTTGCGGTTGCGTTTCCGCCTTTCCAGCGATGCCCGCTTGTCCCGTGCATACGGATCAGAACTGATCAGAACGGATGCGTTCGGACATCGATGGACATTGCAGGCTATTATTTGCCGGTTGGTTGCTGAACGCCCACAACGCCATGCCCGGCGTGAAGAGCGTTGCCCATCCCCACGATAATCTCATAGCAATCTGTTCTTATCCGTCCACGGCACTGCCTTTCGCGTCAATCGCCCGAAAGTCGGCGATGCGGGCGCGGTCAGCCAATAGTATCTCGGCGCGGCGGCAGCAGGCGCTCCGCATCGGCGACGATGCGTCGCACGATTTCGCCGGCTGTCGGGATGTCGTGGATCAAGGCGCAGGCCTCCCCGGCGATCACGGCGGCAATATCGAAGTCTCCCCGCTCCCGCGCGGCCATATAGTCGCGACCGACCTCCTCCGCTTTTGCTTCCAGCTCGCCCTCCCGGCCAAGCCAGCGTTCGACGTGATGGTTGCGCAATACGCGGCCCTTGTAGGGATCGGGCCACCGGTTCCGGCGCGAGATGTCGAAAACGATCGAGCGAACGGTCTGCCCGCCTTCCGCCGCCACGATGCGCCGCTTGGCCTCCGGGTGCCCGTCAGCCTCGTGCGAGGCATAGAAGCGCGTGCCCATCAGCACTCCCTCCGCGCCCAGCATCATGGCCGCTGCCATGCCGCGCCCGTCGGCGATCCCGCCGGCCGCGACCACAGGAACATCGGGACAGGCTTCAACGACCTGCGGCAGCAGCGTGAATAGCGGTTCCGATTGACCGTGCCCACCGGCCCCCGTGCCCTGTGCCACAATGACATCCGCCCCGGCGCCCGCGGCGTCCCGGGCCTGCGCCACGCTGTGGACCTGGCAGATCAGTCGCGCACCAGCCGCGCGTATGGCGCTGGCGAACGGGTTCGGATCGCCGAACGAGAGCATGATCGCGGCGGGCCGGTGGTCAAGGACGCCGTCCAGCAGTCCGGGGCGCTGCGCGAGGCTCCATGTGATGAAGCCGCAGCCGATCCGGGCATTGCCTGCGCCGGCCCATTCCCGCTCGATCCAGTCCCTGTTGCCGTAGCCGCCGCCGATCAGGCCAAGCCCGCCCGCGTGGCTCACAGCTGCGGCGAGCCTGCCGCCGGAGACGATGTCCATTGGGGCCAGCAAAACCGGATGCTCAATTCCGAGCGTCTCCGTCAGCCGGTTTCGGATGGCCATCGCGCTGCTCCAAAAGACGGCACCGCCAAACGCGGTCCGGCGGAGGCGGAATTTTATCCCTGCCGAGGTCCGCTTACCACCCAAAGCAGACTCGGACTTAGCGCGCGGCGTCAAAAACCAGTGACAGCATGCCGACCAGGAACAGGCTCGAGGCCCAGACCGCCATATTATTTCTTAAACTAAATGATTCGGCCCGCCGGGTTGCGGCATGTCGTTTCGTTATCGTCAATAGCACCCTTGCCGCGGCCGGACTCAACAGGCATCGGCGCGGACCCGCCGTCACAGGTCCACGTTGAAGCGCATCTGGCACGGAAGTCCCACAAATGCCTAAAATGGATGTTTACAATCTATCCTGACCGCGACCACGGGTAATCAAATAGGGACGACCCGTGCTGATCGCTGACCGAAAGCGGGCGGCAAACGCGCGCTGACAGCGTGCCCGGCCCTGAGATTTTCGCCCGGGATGGTTCGCCACACGCTGTGGCGAACCAAGCCAGCCTCTCACCGCGTCTGCTGAATCGCCGACAAGATCCAATGACCGCCGCGCGACCGCACAAACGTCCAGATCTCCGTCGCCGTCACATGCTCGCTCGCGCTGCCGTCAACCACCCGGCCCGATCCATCGCGAGTCGCGTCGATCATCGAGAACTTCATCGCAACCGTCGCGTAATCCCGCCCCTGCTCGGTCCAGGCCTGCGACAGATCGCCGGACACCAGCCGCACGTCGGTCACGCTGTTGCGCACCCCGCGGCTGACCTGCTCCGAGAGCTGATCCGCGAAATAACTCACCATCTCGGGCGTCGCCATGGCTTGCAAACCGTTCAGGTCATGCGCGCTCCACGCCGCCTGGATGCCTTGCAGCAACTGCTCGAACTGCTGGTAATCGCCCGGCGAGATCGCGATCGGCGGCGGCCCACCGCCACCGCCACCACCCGGCATCGGGCCGGGTCCCGGCATACCGCCTCGGGCGAAGATGTTGGGACCTCCGGCCATCGCGGGCCGGCGCCCGCCCATGATCAGCCGGAACACCCATCGCACGGCGAAATACAGCAGGGCCATCTGCAACAGGAAGCCGATGAACCCGAACCCGCCCATGCCGCCGCCCATGAAACCGTGGCCGAACAACATGCCGCCGATCCCGGCGCCGATCAGGCCGCCCATCAGACCGGACATAAACCCGGAGCGCGGCGCCCCCTGGTAAGCCGGCGATCCGTAACCCGGTGAACTATAATTGGGCGCACTCTGCGGGGTCATACTGCGTTGCATCGGCGACGCCGAATACGGGGCGGTATTGGTCGCCGGCGGCGCCGAATATGTCATGCTGCCGCGGCTGCCCATGGAACTGCTGCTGCCGGCCCGCGCTTCAGCCAGCCCGGGCGCCAGAGCCATAGACAAGGCAACGACGCCGGCCAACAAGCCTTGGATTTTGGACATTGAGTTGTTCTTTAAAGTTGTCACGCCGAACAATATGGGGCGGCCGATGCGCCATGACCAGAGGACGCTGTTCGGCCGCTTCGCCCATCGCCTCCGGCCGCCGTGCCAAGCTGCCGATCCGGCGCGGCCGGCCCGCGTGGCACGCAACCCAGCCAACCCGGACAAACGCTGTCCGCGATGCTATGACCCGCCGCCACGCCGCTGCAATGCAGCATCCACAAAAGACCGCGGACATAATGAGCATTCCCATCCCGGACGACGGCCTGCGCGGCCCACGATTCATCTCGGCCGTCACCACGCTGGTGATCGCCATCGCCATGGCGTCGCTGGACACGTCGATCGCCAACACCGCGCTGCCCACCATCGCCGCGGACGTGAACGCCAGCCCGGCCGACTCGGTGTGGGTGGTGAACGCCTATCAACTGGCGTTGGTCGTGTCGCTGCTGCCGTTTGCCTCGCTGGGTGAGATCATCGGTTACCGCCGCGTCTATGTCTGGGGCCTGGCCGTCTTCACCGTTGCTTCACTGCTGTGCGCGTTAAGCTGGTCGCTGCCCACCCTGACCGCCGCCCGCATCATCCAGGGTTTTGGCGCCAGCGGCATCATGAGCGTCAACACCGCCCTCATCCGCTTCATCTACCCCGCCAAATCGCTCGGTCGGGGCGTCGGCAACAACGCGCTGGTGGTCGCGGTTTCCACCGCTATCGGCCCGACCGTCGCCGCCGGCATCCTGTCGTTCGGCACCTGGCAGTGGCTGTTCGCGGTCAACGTCCCGCTGGGCGTGATCGCCTTCGTCCTGGCGATGCGGGTGCTGCCCGACACCAGACGGTCCTCGCATAAATTCGACCTGGTCAGCGCGGCACTGAACGCGGCAACGTTCGGGTTCCTGATTTTCGGCATTGGCGAAGCCGCCCACAGCGCCGACCCGAAGCTAACGGTTGCAATCCTGGGTGTGGCGCTGCTGTCCGGTGCGGCGCTGATCTACCGCCAACTCGGTTTGACCGCCCCGATGTTGCCGGTTGATCTCTACCGGCGGCCGATGTTCGCGCTGTCGTCGCTGACATCGTTGTTTTCGTTCGCCGCCCAGGGTCTCGCGTTCGTCGCCCTGCCCTTCTATTTCCAGACCGTGCTGGGCCTCAGCGCGGTGGAGACCGGTCTTTTGCTGACACCCTGGCCGGTGATGACCGCCATTGCCGCCCCGTTCGCCGGACCGATGTCGGATCGCTTTCCGCCGGCGATCCTGGGCGGCATCGGACTGGCCCTGCTGGCCATCGGTTTGGCCTTGATCGCGACACTGCCCGGCCATCCCGGCACGGTTGGGATCGTCTGGCGGATGATGATTTGCGGCGCCGGCTTCGGCTTTTTCCAGTCGCCCAATCTGCGCGCCATCATGTCGAGCGCGCCCCCCGAACGCAGCGGCGGCGCCAGCGGCATCGTCGCCACATCCCGGCTGGTCGGCCAATCGGTCGGCGCGGCGTTGGTGGCCCTGTGTTTCGGTATCTCCATGCTGCACGGGCCTTCCCTGGCGTTGGGGCTGGCCGCGGCATTCTCGGCGGCGGGCAGCCTCGTCAGCTTTTCCCGCATGGCCGCGACACCGGTCAGGACGCCCGCCGCCAGGCGCGGCTGAAATGCCGCGCCGTGTCGGAAAGACACAAAATTGGGTGCTCTATACCAGCGGCCGTTGACGATGCGGGGCCAGAGCCGGTCTTAACGGGCTTACCTGCTGCAATCACATCTTTTGGGCAGCGGACGGGTTCGGTTCAGCGCGCTGGCGTTGGCTCCGGTCGCATCAACCGGCCGGTTTAACCGAAGCCATTGCATTTGAGGACTGTTCAGATGGCGCAACGCAGGATACGACTGTCGTACTATCCTGTGAACGGATTCCTCGGAGCGGTGAGAAGATAACGACCATGAAGATGGCACGTACCTGGGGCTTCGCATCGCTGGCCCTGGCGATTATGATACTCATCGGCAGTGCGACCTGGGTGCTGACCGGCATATGGCAGAATGACGCTGTGCGGCTGCAATCGGAGCATGCGACGCAGCAGGCTGATCTGCGGCTGGACGGTTTTGTCAGCGATTTCGAACGCTCGCTCGCCTATATCCGCTCCGTTCCAGTTCTGATAGCGCACGATCCGATTGCCCTGACTGCTTTCACAAGCCCGGACGCCGACGCCGCCCCGCTCAACGATTATCTGAATTTCATCGCCAAGACGACGTCCATCGATCTGGCCTTCGTGCTGGATGCCGACGGACTGTGCGTCGCCTCCAGCAATTTCTCGGAATCCGGTTCGCTGGTTGGTGAGCATTTTCCGGATCGCGACTATTTCGCGGCGGCCCGGGCTGGCGAACCGGGGACCCAGTACGCGGTCGGCCGGCGCACCAACATTCCCGGGCTGTTTTACTCGATGCCCATTTTTCGTGACGGCCATTTTGCCGGGGCGGCCGTGGTGAAGATCGACGTTCCCAACATCGCCCGGCGTGTCACCGCCAAAGGGGCGTTCGTCACCGACCGGCAAGATGTCGTCATCCTCGCGACCGACCGGGACTGGCTGCTGAAGGCGCTGCCCGATGCCCGTGCGTTGAAGCTGACCAAAGAGCAACGCCTGTTGGCCTATAAGCGCGATGTGCTGGACATCGTGCCACTGGTGACCGTGACCGGTGCGCCGTTCCATTACCGCGCCGGTTTGCAGATGCGGCCGGCCGCGATGGCGCGACAAACATTACAGACCGAAGGCCTCGCCGCCTACGAACTGGCGCCGATCGAGGGCCTTGATGCCCTGTGGCAAGAGCGCTTGATTTACTGCGCGCTCATCTTCATCGGCGCATGCGCTTCGCTGTGGGGCCTGAGCACATCGATTTTGGTGATTCGCCGCTCTCACGCGTACCGCAATGGTTTGCTGGCGGCGAAAAATCAGGCCGAGGCCGGAAGCCGCGCGAAGTCCGAATTCCTCGCCACCATGAGCCACGAGATTCGAACGCCGATGAACGGCGTCATCGGCATGACGGATCTGCTGATGGGCACCGAACTGACCGGTGAACAGCGCCACTTCGCCGGCACGATCCAGACCTCGGCGGAAGCGCTGCTGTCGATCATCAACGACATCCTGGATTTCTCCCGGATGGAGATGGGAAAGCTCGATTTCGAAACCAACCCGTTCGACCCCGGACTGCTGGTCGAAGGTGTCCTGGACATCCTCACCCCCCGCCTGGCCGGCAAGTCCATCGATCTCGCCAGTTATGTCGATCCCCGGCTGCAAGGCATGTTCCTGGGCGATGAGGGGCGTTTGCGTCAGGTGCTGCTCAATCTTGTCGGCAATGCCATCAAGTTCACCGAAAGCGGCAGCGTCGTGGTGACTGCCAACCGGGATGTCAACGCCGACGGCCGGCAGGTCATTCATTTCGAGGTCAAGGATACCGGCATCGGTATCGCCGACGCCGCGAAGCCCGCGATGTTTTCGATGTTCTCGCAGGCGGACTCATCGATGACCCGGCGCTATGGCGGGACCGGTCTCGGTCTGGCGATTTCGCGGCGGATCGTGGAAATCATGGGCGGCACCATCGGGTTTGACAGCCAGTTGGGGGTCGGCAGCCGCTTCTGGTTCACCATCCCCGCCGAACGGTCGGGCGATAGTCCGCTGGTGGAATCCGAGGCGCTGCCGATCGCGGGGGTCCGCGTGCTGGTCGTTGACGATAATCCGGTGAATATCGATATCTTCCGCCTCCAGATTGAAAGCGCGGGCGGCACGATCGGATCGGCGACCAACGTCGCCGCGGGGATGCGCCTGGCCCGGGATGCGATCGCGGCCGGCACCCCGTTCGATCTGGCGGTGCTCGATCATCAGATGCCAGGCAACACCGGCTATGAGATGGCCGTGATGATGCGCGCCGAGACGGCGCTGGCCAGGCTGCCGGTGCTGTTGGCGACCTCCGCCCCCAATCCGACTTTGCGCGCGGATGCCGCCGCCGTCGGTATCGCCCATGTTCTCGCCAAGCCGGTTCGCCAGGGCGTCTTGATCACGCATTTGCGAGACCTGCTGCGCGGCGGCCATGCCGCATCCCCGGCTCCGGCCGCTTCAAAGGTGCCGGTCAAGGTCGGCCTGCAGGCGTCGCTGCGCATCCTCGTTGTCGATGACGTCTCCATCAATCGTCAGGTCGCGGACGGCATGCTCAGCAAGCTCGGGCATCACGTCGATGTCGCCAACGACGGGGTCGAAGCGGTCGGCAAAGTAACGGCATTCCATTACGATGTCATCTTCATGGACATCCAGATGCCGCGCATGAACGGAATCGACGCGACGGCGGCCATCCGAGCCCTGAGCGGGCCGAAATCGGAAGTGCCGATTATTGCGATGACCGCCAATGCCATGGAAGGTGACCGCGAGACGCTGATGGCGGCCGGAATGGACGACTATATCTCGAAGCCGTTCAGCATGGCGCAGTTGACCGACACGATCGAGGTCTGGCGTATGCGACTGGGGCACGTTTAGGATTTTCGCGCCGAAGCGGGCAGGCATGGACTTATACAAGTCCGCTTTGAGACTGACGTACGGCTATTCCACTTCCGTCATGGCCCGGACAAGCTGAGCCATGACGATGGGGGCGAGGGTCGGCATCGACGGCCGTTGGTATTATTTCGTGGCATCGTCAGCGGCGGGACGGACCCGGTTCCACACCAAGGCGCCAGGACCCCACCGACAATGGCATGCTCGGCCACCCTAACAGACGACGGCCGGAAGAGCGTCCAGCAGCTTGGCGTTGAATTGCATAGTCGTGCTGCATTTGCCGAACACGGAACGACTCCGTCGCACCCCGCGGTAATCGGGTTCGGCGATCGGCACGTCCCCATTGGTCCGGGCGCAGCACATGGCCTGCACGTTAGGGTTGACATTTACTAACTGTTATGTTAGTTCACAAACATGGAGCATTCGGCGCCAACCACAACCCGGCCTGCCTCGCCCGATCCCGCACAGGATCGGGCTGGCCGCACGATGCCACAACGTCTCGCCGCCCTGTTGCATGTTGCGCGCGTCCTGCTTGGTCACGGCCGCCGGCTTGTTGAGACCGTGCCGGAGCGCGCCGCGAACGTGGAGTTCGCCGCCCTGGCCGGGGTTTGCGGCACTTACTCCCTGCCGACCATCCTTGCCCGACTGCAGCGCGGTATCCTGCGCGCGATGGCGTTGGAGCGTTATCTGCTGGCCCGTGCCGCAAAGGGCCGCGAGATCGGTTTCGTGTATGCGCGCGAGCGCAGGCCGGCCAAGCCGGCAGCGGAACCGTCCGATGGGGAGCCGGCTTCTGGAGAGGCGGCAAGCAAAGGCCCGGGTGACCGGGACGAACCGAGCGATCCCGGCGATGACGAAAAGGCGCCCAGGCGCCCCGCGTTCGATCCGGACGATCTACGCATCCCGACGCCCGAGGAACTCGACGCCGAGGTGCGCCGCCGCCCGCTCGGCCGCACCATCCTCTCGATCTGCATGGACCTTGCCGTCATCCCGAGTTTCTGCACCGGGCCTTTTTGGAACCAGATATCCGACGCTCTCATGAACTACGGCGGCAGTTTCCCGACACTGTTTAAGATACGGCAATACCGCGAGACATCGTTTCAGAAAGAGCGGGACAAGAAGCCGGATACCTGGGGCTTTGACTGGAAGTTCCCGCCGCCGGAGATAGTTCGCAAGGTGCTGGGGTATATGATCGGCGAGGTGCTGAGTTCGGACCCGTTCGATCCGTTGCTGGCCACCGCTCCTCCCTGAGTCCCATCCTCCCGGTCGTGCGTGGCACCCTCTGATTCCGGGGGCGTTTGCGCGCGCGCTCTGGCCAACCGAGGCATTGTCGGGACTGAACGCTGCACCGGTCGTGTGCGGCACGTTGCGACGTTTCTTCCGATTGCCTCGGATCGACGTAGTTTCGGACAATTAGATCAGTCGCCGTTGGCATTAACGTAAGGCTGTTCGACATCCGTCTTGGCCCTCGCCCGAACAACCCGGCGGAGGGCCAAGACGATAGGTGGCGAAAGTTGGCCTCAATGGCGGCTGATATTAATGCAGCCCCTCGCAGAATGTCTGGATGCGCCGGAGGCCTTCCATCAGCTCCTCGTCTTCCGTGGCGGTGCTGATCCGCAGGAACGGGCTCATGTGATAGGCGGCGCCGTGGACGGTGGCGACGTAGTTTTCCTCCAGCAGCGCCAGACAGACGTCCTCATCCGTGTTCAGCTTTCGGCCACCGGTGGTGGTCTTGCCGAGGCAGCCGGCGACGTTCGGGAAGACGTAGAAGGCGCCCTCGGGCTTGTGGCAACTGATGCCTTTCGCCGCGTTCAGCATATCGACGGCGAAATCGCGGCGGCGCTTGTAGGCAACGATCTGCGCCTCGACGCCGTCGTTCGGGCCGTCCAGAGCCGCTGCCGCCGCCGCCTGCCCGACCGTCGAGATGCCGGCTGTGGCCTGGCCCTGCATCACAGTCATGGCCTTGATCAGCGCCTTCGGGCCACCGGCGAAACCGATGCGCCAGCCGGTCATGGCGTAGGTTTTCGACACACCCGTCACCGTCAGTGTGCGGTCCTTCAGATCGGGAGCGACCTCGGCAAACGTCGCGAACTTGAAGCCGTCGAACACCAGATGTTCGTACATGTCGTCGGACAGAATCCAGACATGCGGGTGCTTACGCATCACGGCGGCGATGGCAGCGATTTCTTCAGCGGTGCAGCAAGCGCCGGTCGGGTTGTTCGGGTTGTTCAGGATCAGCCACTTGGTGCGAGGGGTGATCGCGGCGTCGATATCCTCGGCGCGCGGCTTGAAGCCGTTGTTCTGCGGGCAGTTCACCAGGACCGGCACGCCCTCGCAGAGTTGCACCATCTGCGCGTAGGCGATCCACGACGGCACCGGAATGACGACCTCGTCGCCGGGATCGACGGTGGCCATGATCGCGTTGAACAGGCACTGCTTGCCGCCGTTGCCGACGCTGATCTCCTCCAGTGCGTAATCCAGGCCGGAGTCGCGCTTGAACTTGCGTTGGATCGCTTCCTTCAACTGGCGCGTGCCGTCCTGCGGCGGATACTTGGTGTCGCCGGCCAGCGCGGCCTGATGCGCCGCCTCAATCGCATGCGGCGGGCTGTCGAAGTTGGGCTCGCCGGTGGTCAGGGTGATCACCGGCTTGCCAGCGGCCTTCAATGCGCGGGCCTTGATCGTCATCTGGACGCTGGCGGCGAGTTCGACCCGATCCAGTCGCTTTGCAAATCCCGGCATCATGTCAAACCTTGGCAGAAACGTTGAATGCGGGCGCAGCCTTCGCGGAGATCTTCCGTCGCGTTGGCGTAGCTGATGCGGAAATAGCCGGGGAAGCAGAACGCGGCGCCGTGGACGGTGGCGACGCCCTCGTCGGCCAGCAGGGTCAGAACGAAGGCTTCGTCGTCCTTGATCAGCACGCCGCTTGCGCTGGTCTTGCCGATACAGCCGTGGATCGACGGATACACATAGAACGCGCCGTCGGGCTTGCCGCAGTTGATGCCGGGGCAGGCGTTCATCATCTCGACCACCATGTCGCGGCGTTGCTCGAACACCTTTCGCATTTCCTCCACCGTGTCCTGAGGACCGAGCAGGGCTTCGATGGCGGCGGCCTGGGCGATGGAGTTGGGGTTGGAGGTAGACTGGCTCTGCAACTTGTCCATCGCCTTGATCAGCGCGACCGGGCCGGCCGCGAAACCAATGCGCCAACCGGTCATGGCGTAGGATTTCGACACGCCATGCACCGTCAGGGTGCGGTCTTTCAGGCGAGGCTCCACCGCGACGATCGTGCCGGGCCTGAAGCCGTTGTACGCTAGCTTGTCGTAAATATCGTCGGTCAGGATCCAGACATGCGGGTGGCGCATCAGCACCTCGCAGATCGGCTTCAGGTCTTCCGCGCTGTAGGCCGCGCCGGTCGGGTTGCACGGGTTGTTCAGCATGAACCATTTGGTGCGCGGGGTGATCGCGGCTTCCAGGTCCTCGGCGCGGAGTTTGAAGCCGTTGTTCTGGCCGCACGGGACCAGCACGGGCTTGCCGTCCGCCAGAGTGACGATGTCGGGGTAGCTGACCCAGCACGGGCTCGGGATCACCACCTCATCGCCGGGGTTCAGCGTGCTGACCATGCAGTTGAACAGCACCTGCTTGGCGCCGGTGGAGATGATGATCTCCTCCGGCTTGTATTGAATGCCGGTGTCACGTGCGAAGGCTTCGGTCACGGCTTTGCGCAATGTGATGGTGCCGGCGACGTCGGTGTATTTCGTCTCGCCCCTTTCCATCGCCGCGATGGCCGCATCCTTGATGTTGCGGGGGGTATCGAAGTCCGGCTCGCCCTGCGACAGGCTGATGACGTTCTTGCCCTCGGCGATCATGCCGCGCGCCACGGTGGAGATGGCGATGGTCAGGCTGGGCTGGATGCGATTGAGGCGGTCGGAGGCGAGCGACATTTTCTGATTCCGGACGATACACTGGCGGCGGTTTCTAATGCGCGGCGGGCCGGGGAGCAACCGGATGTGGCAAGAGCGTGACACGGGGCTGGATTGCGGGGCGGAGATCCCCCCGTGACTGAGACTCGGAATCCGCCTATTATCGCAACTATGAAGAGCACGCGACCTGACAGACTCGATTTTGGTATGGGCACGTTGCGAAAATCGGGTCACCGATCGGTCGCAAGGTCAGTCCCCGGTCAGACGCATTTTGGGCCCGAGGCTGTTCCCGGCCCGGCGGAAGCCAATGGGCGGGCCGCATGAGAGGATACATCTCGTACGCTGACAATGATCTCGATATGTATGGGAAAATCAGGACGCACTTGAAACCGATCGAACATTTTCTGGACGTCGCGTTCTCGGATAATGGTGGCAGCGTAGATGGCCATGAATTGGATGAATGGACTGCGGACGAAATTCAATCGTCCGATATATTCATCGTCCTGGTAAGTCCATCATACCTTGCCAGCGATTTCATCCACAAATTTATAATTCCTGCAATGAAAGAGCGCATAAAAAAGGTGAACGCTCTTTTAATTCCAGTAATTTTGACGGATTGCGCCTGGGAGTTCGCGTTCGGTCGACTTCGGGCATTTCCGACAAGTGGCGCAAAGGTAATGCCCATTTCAAGATGGCGAAGTCGCGAGCGTGGATATGATGCCGCTGGACAGCAAGTAGCGGGAGCAATCAGCACCCATTTTGGTATCATCCCGAGAGGGGTTGAATGGCCGACGATTGGAGATCTGGCGCGACCAGTTCCTCTAAAACCAATGGCGGTGGCCAGTGATGGCGGCGTCGCCGGTTTTGATATCCACCCCTTTGCCCTGGAAGAATTAGTAGTCCGCAACTTTAAGGGGATAGCCGAGATACGGCTCGACTTTACAGGCACCTCTGCTCTGGGGGGTAATTGGACGTGCATAGCCGGCATCAATGCCAGCGGGAAAACCTCAATCTTACAATCGCTGTGTTTGCTGCTCCTCGGCCTGCCGCTCATTCCTGAAATGGGCGGTGACAGGCTCCATGCAATGTGGCGTCGTACCATCGAAGGCGAGAGACCGCCCGAGCTCACGCTCCGCTGTCGAACCGGGGATACTTTGCGGGAACTGTTTCTGCCGTTCGCAACATCCGGCATAGACCGCCCGCGACTGGAAACGCAGGCCGACGGTTTCGCTATCATGAACGCAATTTGGAACGAGTTGCGGAATCACATGATCCTGTCGTACGGCGCCACCAGAAATGTGTCCGACTACCGGGACACCCGTTACGCCCACCAGAGCCGCCAGGTCCGGCGACAGATGACCTTGTTTGACCCGTCTGCTCAGGTATCGAATGTCGATGTGCTTTTGGGTGATCACACCGATTCAACGCCTGCCGTCGAAACGTTTAATCTGTTGATACCTATGCTTTTCGATGAGGCAGATTTTGGCAAACTTACGCTCACGCCTGGAGAGGGGCTGCGTTTCCACCAGCAAGGGGCAGACCTAACGGCACTGGATCTCGCCGACGGCTTCCGATCCACCTTCGCCTGGCTTGCGGATCTCTGTACGGCCTGGCACGAGACCGATCCTGAACGATCACGAAAACCGCAGGATATAACAGGTATTGTCCTGATCGACGAAATCGATCTGCATCTGCATGCAACTCTCCAGAGACGACTCGTCCCGGCTTTGCGTAAAGCGCTGCCAAAGGTTCAGTTCATCATCACCACCCACTCACCGTTGGTTCTCTCCTGCTTCGATCGCCGGGAACTGGTGATACTCGACCGGGACAGCGAAGGCGGCATCCGAACGCTGGACCGCCAGTTGTTCGGCATGTCAATGGACGACATCTACCGATGGCTTATGGACACTCCCCCGGATAGCCCGGTCATCGAAGCCATGCTGCGAGATGCCGACCCGAGCGCGGCGGTCTTGCTGGCCCAATCGCCGGATACCACCGAGCGCGAAGCGGAAGAGCGAGTGACGCGCCGGCGCGCATTTCTCAGGCGGCTGCGGACGGATGACAAGCCCGCCGCATGAGGCAGATCGTACGGCCATCAATAAGGTTGCCGACATTGGCGGCAATCGATGAGAAATACGGTGAAGGCTGGAAAGAAACCGGCATCGGTGGGCCGTCTCGCGACTTTTGGAACAATCCGGACGTGCGCGGCGCCCTGTATGCGATGCACGGTCGTGCCTGCGCTTATTGTCAGCAATATTTGCCGGAAAACGATCGCGGCGATGTAGAACATTTCCGTCCTCAATCGATCTATCGCTGGCTTGCATACGCTTTCGACAACTATCTGCTGAGTTGCAGTACCTGCAATCGATTACATAAAAAGGATGATTTTCCGCGACGCGGTATGGCGTGTGCCTATGTCGACCGGGGTCGATTGGATCAAGAGGAGAGGTTGCTACTGGACCCCACCACCGATCCGACCGAAACCTGGGTCGATTACGACTTATCCGACGATCTATGTCCCGTGATCCCAGCCAGCGCCCTGCCCGCCGACGCGTTGACGCAGGTTGAAACCACCATCGCACTCTTCAAACTGAACACCCGCTCGCGGCTGGTCGGCGCGCGCCTCGACGCGATTGATCGGGTGGAAGAACTGCTACGTGGACTGGACTCCGGCGAAGAACGGAACGCCTTCATCCTGAAGCGCCTTGCCAGCCGATATTCGCCTCATGCTGTCATTGTCCGCCGGATTCTCGCTCGTATTCGGCCAACCTTGTTGCCAACATCGAAGGAAGAACTGGCGCTTCTGATCACGGAGTTATGCAGCGATCTCGACCTGATGGATCGCACCCGTCCGTCGGCAATTGACCGCGTTCGGAGCCGGACATGGGACCGCATGAGACGCGAGATACTGTATGCCCTCGCTGTGATTTGGCATGCACCACTTGGATCAAACCCGGCCGAGGTCGAAATTTTGCTGAATGCTGCCGGTATCCGGGAGATTGTGCTACCCTTTCGGGTCGAAATCGTTCCGCTTTCTGACGCCTGATCCGGCCATCAAGCCGGTCAGTCTTGCCGCTCCGCCATTCCCACCGCAAACTGGGACCGTCGCAACCCACGGGAGAGAACCATGATCCACGAACTGAGAATCTACGAATGTGTCCCCGGCCGTTTGCCGGATCTGAACAAGCGATTCAGCACCATCACGCTGGGCATCTGGAAGAAGCACAACATCAAGCAGGCCGGTTTCTGGACCACGCTGATCGGCGAGTCCAACATGACTCTGTACTACATGCTGGAGTGGGACTCGCTGGCCGACCGTGAGACCAAGTGGAACGCGTTCCAGAATGATCCGGAATGGCATGCCGCCCGCGCCGAGACCGAAAAGAACGGGCCGATCGTCGCCAAGGTAACGAACTACATCCTGGCCCCGACGCCCTACTCGTCGGTGAAGTAAACCCAAGTTCCGGTCGGGTGGTTCGGAACCGAGCCACCCGCGCCGATCAGGCGTCGCCGCCGTTCGGCAACCGCAGCGGCAACAGAAACAGCACCGCCACCGCTGCCGCGGCGCCGCACAGAAGAAAAACCTCCAGCGCCGGCAGCGCACCCACCAATGGAGCCGCCAGACTGGGCGCTGTGGCCTGCGCCAGCAGCACCGGCACCGCGAGCCAGCCCAGGATCCGCGCGTACCCCTCCGGACCGAACAACGCCAACGGCAGGGTTCCCCGGTTGATCGTCATGATGCCGTTACTCATGCCGTATAGCAGCGCGAAGCCGGTCGCGGCAAACGGGCCGCCCAGCCACAGCAGCAAGGCGCCGAGCGGAAACAGCAGCGCGCCAATCCGTGCCTTGACCAGCAGATTGATGCGCGGGCCGATCGTGTACTCGATCAGGCGGCCCGCGACCTGGCCGGGTCCGATCAATGCGGCGACACCGACCGCCTCGGGCGCCGTCAGGCCCACGCCCATCAGCAGCGGCAGAATATGCACCGCCAACGCCGACGTAATGAACCAGCGCAGCGCGAAAAAGGCCGCCAGCAGCACCAGTATCCGGCGTTGCGCCGCGCTGCGGGGGCCGCTCCCGGCCGCACTGTCCTGACGCGGCCGAGGCGGCGCGGGCGGCACCAGCAGCCAGACCATCGGCAAATTGACCAGCAGCATCAGCCCCGCATAGGCCAGCAACAGGCCGCGCCAGTCCAGCACGCCGATCAGGGCGGCACCCAGCGTCCAGAACACCGTGCTCGCGAATCCCGCCACCAAGGTGATCCCCGTGATGCTCGGTCCCGCGTCTTTACCCAGCAAGCCGCCGACGGTGGCAAAGGCGGCGTCGTACAGGCCCATCGACATGCCAACGCCGATGATCGTCCATCCCAGATACCAGACCACCAGCCCCGGACTGAACGCCAGCACCGCCTGACCGATCGCCATCACCACGATGCTGACCAGCAACGCGCCGCGTCCGCCATGCCGGTCGATCCAGGCGCCAACGCGGGGCGCGCAGGCTCCGGTCACCAGCAGCGACCAGGAGAAGGCGCCCAGGACGGGAAAGCCCGAGGCACCGAACGTCGCCTCGACCGGCCCGGCGATGATGGCAGGCAAATAGAACGTCATCCCCCAGGACAAGGTCTGGTTGATGCCAAGAACAGCACCGAGGCGGAAGCGGGATGACACCATCCTCCAAGCATCCAGCGGATGGTCATACGAAACAACCCCGGCCGGCATGTTGCTCCGATTGGCCGGCCGGTCTTACAGTGCCCGAAAATCAGGGGAGCCCATCCAATGAGCCATCGGACATTCGATTACACTGTCGGCGACTTCAACTACATCGAGCACGCGGACGGGCCGCAGCGGCTGCGCCTGTTCATGCCGGTCGGGGCGACCAGCCCGGTGCCGCTGGTGGTCGATCTGCACGGTGGCGCCTGGTGCAACCAGGATCTGAAGGATTGCGAGGACCGCGACCTGACCCTGGTGCGCGCCGGGTTCGCCGTCGCCGCGCTGAACTTCCGGCATGGCGGGTCCGGCTATCCGACCTCGCTGGTCGATATCAACTACGCCATCCGCTGGCTGAAGGCGCACGCCGGCAAGCTCGGTTTGCGCGCCGATGCGGTCGGACTGTCCGGACAGAGCAGCGGCGGCCACCTGGCGATGCTATCGGCGATGCGGCCGGCCGATCCTCGCTACACGGCGGTGGCGTCTCCGGATGGCGCGAAGGTGGATGCGTCGGTCAGGGCGGTGGTGATGCAATGGCCGGTGATCAATCCGCTGTCCCGCTACCGCAATGCGTTGCTGCACCAGAAGTCGGCCAATCCTCCGGCCTGGGTGGGCGACATCCCGAGCCGTCACGACCTGTATTGGAAGACCGAGGCAGCGATGGAGGAAGGCAATCCGGTGATGTTGCTGGAACGCGGCGAAACAGTATCTCTGCCGCCCGCCCTTTGGATCCAGGGCAGGCCTGACCCGGTCCACGACTACCGCGATCCGGCCGGCACATTCGACGGCAATGAACCGGAGCGGTTCGCTCACGACTACCGCGCCGCAGGTGGTTCGCTGGAGGTGTTGTATATCGACAATGCGGTTCGCGCCGGGGCGGCGTCGCATGATCCGACGACGGCGTTCTTCAAGCGCCATCTCACCTGAAACCGGGAACCCCGGCGGCATTTAGCGTTACGGCGGGGCGGTTCGGACCCGCGGCCGCCGCGTGCGCTTCAATTCCAGGACAATCAATGCGGCCGGGATCGTCGCGGCGATGCGAAACGTCGTCTGGAACGCAGTCATAAAGCCGTCCGTCCCGGCGACCTGCAGGCTCTGGAAGATCAGCATCAGAATCGTGGCGCCAGAGACGGTGCCGATACTGCGGGTGGCCATCCCGAGCGCGCCCGCCACGCCTCGGTTACGCGCAGGAATCGTGGCGGTGACGATATCAAAGTAGGCGACCTGGAACAGTCCGAGGCCGATGCCCTGGATGGCCATCGATAGCACCAGGATGAGCAGGTCGGGCGTGCTGCCGGACAACGATATGCCAAACAGACCCGCTCCGCTGAGAGCGGTCCCCATCATCGCGATCAGGCGCGGTTTGTGGCCTTGCGCCAGCCGGCCAGCCAAGGGGGCGGCGACGATAGTGCCGGCGGGCGATGCCGCGAGGATCAGTCCGGCCTCGGGCAGCGATAGTCCTGAAATCCGGCTGAGATAGAATGGTGCCAGCAGCATGATGCTGAACGCCGACAGATTGATCAGCGCGTTGCTGATGTTGATGACGGTGAAATCGGCGTTCCGGAACAGCCCGAAGTCGATGATCGGTTGCGGTGTCCGGCGCTCCTGCCGGTAGAACAGCCCGAACCCCGCGATTGCCAGCGCCCCGAATACGGCCGTCTCCGGCCCCGGCGGGCGCAGGCGGTTCAGCGTCAGCAACATGAAACTCAGGGCCAGCGCGAGCAGGACACCGCCAGCGGCGTCGAACCGTTCGGGTTTGCCACGAGCGGGACGCGGCAGAGTCCAGGCCAGCAGGAACGCCGCTCCGGCGATCGGGGCCCGGAAGCTGAACACCGCGCTCCACCCGAAGCGTTCGACCAGCGAGCCGAAAACAGAGGGACCGAGCGCGCTGCCGATGGCGAACATCATCATGTAGCGGGCGAGGATGGCGGTGCGCATCGCCTCGGGAAACAGGCTGGTGGCAAGGGCCGGACCGCAGGACAGGATCAGGCCGGCACCCACTCCCTGGGCAACGCGGGCACCGAGCAGGGCGGGATATGACGGAGCGAGGGCGCAGGCGACGAAGGCCAGCGTGCTGACGCCGGTGCCGAACAGGAAGACGCGGCGGTAGCCCAACAGGTCGCCGATGCGGCCGAAGCTGAGCATCAGGGCGGTCTGGGTCAGCACATAGGCGATGACGATCCACTGGATCATCGGAATCGGCAGGCCGAACCGGGCGACGATAGCCGGAAAGTCGATATTCACCGCGGAATCCAACGGCACCACCAACGTGCCGAGGCCGACAATCAGCAACGGCCACAACGGTGAGGCTGTCCGGTCGCGCATCAGTGAGGGCCCTGCGCTGTGATGGCTTGCATCTGCGTCCTGATCTTTTCGTTGGAAAGAATAGAGATTTGCGGCGGCATTCCTAGCCTTCGCGAGGCGGTTTGGTCACGGGAACGATGGCCCCTGCTTGCGACGTTCGCCGGTCGCTATGTTTTGAAGCCCGGCATCGCACGTGCCGCCCTATATCGTGTCCGAACGACTGTCGGTTCGCAACAATGTGGAGCAGTAATGCGGGTTATCGCCCCTTCCCCGGTTTCCAGGCAGCGGAAACCGGAACATGCCTGGCCCGGGGACACGCATCTGCTTTGGCGGGCGCGGAACATCCACGCCTCTCAGCTATACAACCGTCCCGCGCCGCGCGCCCCTGACCGAGGTCTGTCCACCTGAGATGCACATTTTATGGCAGTGGGGAGCACAGTGTGACCACACGCTGCGGCGGCAGGTTCGCATGCCAACCCGCTCTTTGTCGGGCGGCAGGTCCTGGTCGAAGGCTGTCCTGCTGGCCAGGGTACGGCCCTTAGGATTGGCCGACTTCTATCATCTGATCGATATCGCTGTTTCAGGCGTGCGGTAACGTATGCTGCGCCAAATCGTCGGCTACGTGCCATCGACGGTGATACCGGCCGCGGTATCGTTCGTTATGATCTATGTCTATACGCGGCTGCTGACGCCGGCCGAGTATGGCAGCTTCAGCCTGGTCTTTTCCTTTATTCTGGTCGCGCAGACCTCGCTTTTCTTCGCCATCCCGATGGCGCTGACGCGGTTTTATCCGCAAGCATTGGCGCAGGATCGACGAGAGACGTTCCTCAGCGCCTGCTATACGCTGTTCTATGGCCTCAGTTCGCTGATGGTACTGTCGATTGGCAGCGTCAGCCTGTTCGTGCCGGTCGCGCATCCCGGTTTGTGGGTTCTGACGACGTTGGTGCTGATCGCCCGAGCGGCGGTGGTGGTCAACCAGTCGGTCAATCGCATCAGTTTCAAGATGGGCCGCTTCAACACCATCGAATGCGCGCATGCGGTGCTGGGCCTTGGCCTGGGCACCGCCTTCATCTTTTGGTTGGGCGCTTCGGCCGAGGCGATCGTTCTCGGTCTTTTAGTCGCGTCGTTACTGTGCGTGTCGGCGGATGTCGGGCTCTTACTGACACCGTTTCGTGTTGGGTGGGCAAAAATCGAACGCGCCACGGTGATTGAATTAATTCGCTTTTCCCTGCCGCTGATCCTGGTTGATATCACTATTTGCCTGTTGACACTGTCCGACCGGTTTCTGTTGGAAACCCTGGCCGGAGCGGAAGCCCTTGGCCTCTACACGGTGGCCTATAATTTGGTGGAACGTCCAACCGCGCTGGTCTGTTCGGCCATCACCACCGCGACGTTCCCCGCCACGGTTCAGGTTCTGCACGACAGGGGGCGTCTTGCCGGCAGTTTTCAGGCCGGGACGAACGCCAGCATGCTGCTGACCTTGGTCATACCGGCCTGTGTAGGGTTGGCGCTGACTGCCCCGTATATGGCGGCCGTCATGATCGGCGCCGATTTCCGTCCGGGCGTGGCGGCCCTGATACCCATTCTCTGCGTGGTTGCGTTGTTCCGCGTCGTCTCATTCCACATCATCGACCATGCGTTTCTGCTCGGCGGCCGCACCAGTCTGGCGATATGGGCCTATGGGCCGGCGGCATTGGCAAATATCGCGCTGAATATCGTGTTGATACCGCGATACGGTATGTTCGGCGCGGCCTGGGCCGGTCTGTTGTGCCAGGGCACCGCCGTGATGGTCGGCTGGGGCCTCAGTTTGCGCACCTTCCCGATCCGGTTGCCGTTGATCGATGTCATCAAGATCGTCGCGGCCGGGTGTCCAATGGCGTTGCTGCTAAGCGTTGTCACGTTCGCATCAACCTTGCCTGGCCTGTTCCAGGCGATTGTCTCCGGTGCGCTGGTGTTTGCCGCCGCATCCGCCGCCCTTGATGTCGGGGGACTCAGGACGGCCGCATGGAGGCGATTACCCGGAGCCGGTCATCGCATCCCGACGCGGTGACGCAAGCCGGTCAGGCCACCATGCGGACAGGCGCGCGGGCTTCGAACGCGTCCGCGAAACGGCTACAAACCTCGCGGGCGTCCGTGTCATCGACATCGTCCACGGGCAGGTACAACCGGTCGGTCAGCCGTTCGTACAGACCTTCCCCATTGCGGCAAAAGAACCGTGTGCCGGGAACCGGTTGCCACAGATCGTTCATGTTCGTTCCTCCTGGTCGTCGCCACTCTTGCGCGGATGGTTTTGCCACGCAGGGAAGAGCGTTTCGAACAAACGTGGCGTTTTGTCAAGATCACGCAGGCGTGGGATGAAACAAAATTAACCCGCGGCAGTTATCGCCCTATAATTCCATGTCAAACTTTTGTGATTTCATGGGATTTTGTGCGCTGCAATATGCCGCAGTCTGTATTACCTGTGATTATCGCCAGTGAACCAAAGGGATGGCCCAATCGGCGGGGCGATCGACAGTGGTCGATTGGGCGATCAAGGTCTGGAACGCCATTGCCGCCAAAGCGCGGGCGAAGGCCGGTTATGGCGGCGTCATTCACTGCAACGCTCTGCCAAAACGCGACATGCGGCAGCGCACCGCAGCGATCGGGCATGATGGTCTCTGCCATCGCTGGGCCGAACCGGTCGAACATCGAAGGTCTAGAGGCCGCCATACCCCGGTCTGATCGAACTAACCAGACCGAGGGCGGAAGACTGTTATCCGGCCGCCAGATCAAACCGGGTGACCCCGTCACCCATCGATCGATCCGGCGCCCGCTCGGCTGTCGTTAAGCCGTCAGCGCATGCAGTTGGCGGGCCGGTTGTGCCAGTTCCTCATACACATCGACATAGTCCTCGGCCATGCGGCGCGACGTAAAGCGACGGTCGAACGTAGCCCGAACCCGAGCGCGGTCGAGCGTATGGACCCGGCCGACGGCGGCCACGGCTTCGTCGATGTCATTAACGATAAAGCCCGTCACGCCGGGATCGATCACTTCCGGCACCGAACCGCAATTGAACGCGATCACCGGTGTGCCGCAGGCCATCGACTCAATCATGACGAGGCCGAACGGCTCGGGCCAGTTGATCGGGAAGATCAGGGCATGCGCACCGGACAGGAACGCGGGCTTCTGAGCGTCGTTGATCTCACCGATGAATTCCACGTCGGGGTTGCCGACGATCAGCGGCTTGATCAGCGTGTCGTAATATTCCTTGTCGGCGTTATCGACCTTGGCTGCGATCTTCAGCTTCAGCCCGGCCTTCATCGCGATCTTGATCGCCCGATCGACACCCTTTTCCGGCGAAATGCGGCCGAGGAACGCGCCGTATTCCTGCTTGACCGGCTGCGGCGTCAGCAGATTGGCGGGCATTCCGTGCAACACGGTGCGCACCCAGTTCAAGTTCGGCACCGGCAGACGCTGATTGTCCGAGATCGACACGAACGGTGAGGACGCGAACGTGCTATAGGTTTGCACGAACTCCGGCACGTCCAGGCGACCGTGAATGGTCGTCAGATATGGCGTCTTCTGGCGGCTGAACAGCGCCAACGGGAAATAATCGATGTGGAAATGCAGGACGTCGAACTCGTCCTTGCGGTTGTACACCTTCTCGATCATCTGGTAGTAGCTGGCGACCCAGTCCTTGACCGTCGGATCAAGCCGCAGCGCCTGGTCGCGCATCGGCGCCAGTTTGGCGGAGGTCACCGAGTCACCGCTGGCGAACAGCGTGACGTCATGGCCCATCGCGACCAATTCCTCGGTCAACGAATACACCACCCGCTCGGTGCCGCCATAGAGCTTGGGCGGAACCGCCTCGAACAGAGGCGATATTTGAGCAATACGCATGAGTAATTGGCCCCGGACTGGACTGTTGTTTTAGTACCTCAAGGCCTTTTTCGTCTAGTGGCCGTCACCGCACTACCAGTGCTTGACTTCACCCGTTGAAACCGCCTATCGATTGTTGGTTATAGTTTTCGAATGTGGCGAAAAATCGGCGTGTTTGCCGCGACGTTTGGGCAATCGGCGCGAACCGGCATCACACAGAAACCGAACCCGGCAAAACCCGCCCAAGATTTGCCACACCTACAGTGTACCAAGCTCGCCAAGCGGTTCGGGTCCGCGTCCCTTATCCCGTCAACAGGAGCCCACCGTCGCCATGCGGCACATACAGGAGGCCTCGCCTTCGGATACAATTGCAGCCCTGCGCGGGCGGCCGTTGCGGTTCCTGTTCTCTTATATAGGGCGCCATCCCGCCGGGCACCTGACCATCCTGTTGTCCGTGATCGTGGCGGTGACGTGCAGCGTCTCTACCCAATACGGCATGAAGCACCTGATCGACATCGTTTCCACCGGCCAGGTGGCCGCGGGCGACAAGGTGTGGTGGGCATTCGCGCTGATGTGCGGCCTGGTGGCGGCGGACAATCTGTCCTGGCGCGTTGGCGGCTATGCGGCGCATCGCACCTTCGTCGCGGTCACCGGTGACATCCGTAGCGACCTGTTCCGTCATTTGGCCGGTCACTCGCCGACCTATTTTGCCGAACGGCTGCCGGGCGCACTGGCCAGCCGCGTATCCTCCACCGCCAACGCCGTTTTCACGCTGGAAAATACCGGGGCATGGAACGTGCTGCCGTCAACGCTGGCGGTGGTGCTGTCGGTTTGCTTTATCGGGGCGGTCAATCTGGCTCTTGCCGGCACTTTAATGGGCGTGTCGCTGGTCCTCGGCGCCGTCGTCTTCCAACTCGCCCGCAATGGATCGGCGCGTCACCACGACTACGCCGAGAAAGCCGCCGCGGTCGATGGCGAGCTGGTCGATGTCATCGGCAATTTTAACGTTGTCCGCGCGTTCGGGGCGACGTTCCGGGAGCAGCAGCGGATTGGTGCCAGCATGGACAGCGAGATGGCCTCGCGCCGCCGCAGTCTGTATTACCTGGAGCATATCCGTCTGATCCACGCCATCCTGACCGCCATCATGACGGCGGGTGTGGTCGCCTGGGGCATTGTCCTGTGGCAGCACGGCCAGGCCAAGGTCGGCGATCTGGTGCTGATCACGTCGTTGGCGTTCGGCATTCTGCACGGCACCCGCGACCTCGCCGTTTCGCTGGTCGATCTGACGCAGCATATTGCACGCCTGCAGGAAGCCATCTCGACGTTGCTGACGCCGCACGACCTGCAGGATCTGCCGGATGCGGTGGAACTGCCGGAAGGCCCGGGCGAAGTGACGTTCGAGCAGGTTCATTTCGCCTATCCCGGTCGGCCCGCCGTGCTGGACGATTTCGATCTGGCGGTCGAGCCGGGGCAACGGGTCGGTCTGGTCGGCTTCTCGGGCGCCGGAAAATCGACGGTGCTGGCCTTGCTGCAACGGTTCTACGATGTCAGCGGCGGCCGCATTTCGGTCGATGGCTATGACATCCGCGACGTGACCCAGGACAGTCTGCACCACGTCATGGCGGTGGTGCCGCAAGATACCTCGCTGTTCCACCGCTCGGTTTTGGAAAACATCCGCTACGCCCGGCCGGACGCCTCCGAGGGCGACGTTTTGGCCGCCGCCGACATGGCGCACTGCCGGCAGTTTATTGAGGCGATGCCGGAGGGCTTCGACACCATGGTCGGCGACCGCGGCGTCAAACTGTCCGGCGGCCAACGCCAGCGGCTGGCGATCGCCCGAGCGCTGCTGAAGAATGCGCCGATCCTGCTGCTGGATGAGGCGACCAGCGCGCTGGATACCGAGTCCGAGCAGGCGATCCAATCGGCTTTGGACCGGCTGATGAAAGGGCGGACGGTGATCGCCATCGCTCATCGGCTATCGACGTTGCAAAGCTTTGACCGGATCATCGTCATGGATCGCGGCAAAATCGTCGATGACGGCTCCCCGGCGGAACTGGCTGCTCGGCCCGGGCCGTACCGAGAGTTACTGCGGAAGCAGCGGATGGAACCGGCGTTGCAGGCCGTGGCTGCGTAAAAGAAAGCGGCGGCCTGTAGCGGCAGGCCGCCGGTATCAGGCGAACAGCATCGCCGGCGGTTGTCCGGCGGGATGTTCGTGATCGAACACCACCCAGGCATGATGATGCTGCGCGGTGTTGGTTTTCTCACCCATATCGAACCACTGGATGCGTTTGGTCAGAACGATTACGGCCGAGAACGGGCCGGCCGACATCATGTCGGCGGCACGCTTGCCGGCAATCCATTGCAGCCGCACCAACAGGGCCAACTGACCCTGCACGCTGTCCGTCAGCGTCATCGCATGCTGCAAGAAACCCAGCATCGCGACGGATGACTTCGATTGCCCGATCTGCGAGCCAGTGTCGCCATATGGCGGATTGGTCACGATACTGCGACAATTCCCCGGCACCTCCCGGCAGGCCAGAAAATCGACACCCGGCGTTCCGAAGCCACGATCGACAATGTCGGTCGACACGACCTCATGCCCATGCGCACTCAGCACCTTGGACATCGCGCCGTCGCCGCAACACGGCTCCCAGACCGGCCCGCGGAATTTGACGTGCCTCAGCAGCGCCTCGGTCACACGAGACGGCGTCGCGTAGAAGTCGCGCCCCTTGCGTTCAAAGCCGGAATTGTGGATCGCCCGGCCACTCACCGGTTCCGGAGCGTCCGCGACGGGCAGATCACCGATCCTGGCGATCGGCAGTTCGGATTGAAGCAGCGTCACGCGGCGCTCGCTCGATTGGTGACAGGCATGATGCCGCTCCCGGCGATTATGATCAGATTGAGGGATGCCAAACGAATCGGCAGAGCCAAACAGGGGAGCATCGTAACCGTCGCGAGGGCCGGCGAACAGGATCCCGGCGTCAATACGGTGACAATCCAAGCCGGCCCGGTGGCATACCCGGCCATTTTACCCTAACGTCAGGTCAGGATGCACAACCGCATTCATTGCCCGGGGAAAAATATCCGCTCATGTCGCGTCTTGTTGTCGTGTCCAACCGTGTCGCCCCCATTCAGGAAGGCGAAGCGACCGCCGGCGGGCTGGCGGCCGGCGTGCTGGACGCTCTGAAGCAAAAAGGCGGCCTGTGGTTCGGCTGGAGCGGCGAAATCACCGCCACCAGCGAGGCAAAACCCAGCCTCGAGCGCAGTGTCGGCCAGATCACGCTGTTCACGGTGGACCTGTCGCGCAAGGATTACGACGAGTATTATCGCGGCTTCGCGAACGATACCCTGTGGCCGGTGCTACACTATCAGATCGGGCTCGGGCACTTCGAGTGGACGGAATTCGAAGGCTACCGCCGGGTCAACGAATTGTTCGCCGAATCGCTCACCCCGCTGGTGCGCGCTGACGACCTGATCTGGGTACATGATTACCACCTGCTGTGCCTGGCGGACGGACTGCGTGCGCGGGGTCTGACCAACCGGATCGGGCTGTTCCTGCACACCCCCTTCCCTGCCCCCGGCGTGTTCATGACGATCCCGTCGCATGCGGACTTGATCAAGGCGATGTGCGCTTACGATCTGGTTGGGTTTCAGACGGAGATCGATCGAACGGCCTTTGTCGATTACCTGTTGCGCCACGCGGACGGCGTCGCCTCGGACACGGTTGGCGCCGTTTCGGCCTTCGGGCGGCTGGTGCGCACCGGTGTCTATCCGATTGGCGTGCATGTCGATGAAGTTCGCGCCCAGGCGGAAACCCCGGTCAATCGGCGGCAGGCCACGCGCATGCGCGCCAACCTGATGGAACGCCTGATCCTGTCGGTCGATCGGCTGGATTACTCGAAAGGCCTGCGTCAACGGTTCGCGGCGTTCGAGCGATTCCTGGCGGAATATCCGGCACAACACGGCCTGGTCACGTTCATGCAGATCGCGCCGCCGTCGCGATCCGATATTGAAACCTATCAACGGATCAGGCGGGAACTGGAGGGGGAGGCCGGACGCATCAACGGACGTTTCGCTGAAGTCGATTGGGTGCCGCTGCGCTATCTGAACCGCAGTTTCCCGCGTAACGTTCTGATGCCGTTATACGCGGAGGCGCAGGCTTGCCTGGTCACGCCGTTACGCGATGGCATGAACCTCGTGGCCAAGGAATACGTCGCGGCGCAGGACCCGGACGAACCTGGCGTGCTGATTCTGTCGGAATTCGCCGGTGCCGCTCGGGAACTCGATGCCGCGCTGCTGGTCAATCCGTATGACGAGGCCGGGATGGCGCGCGCCATGGATCAGGCGCTTTCGATGCGGGTGGAAGAACGCCAGGAACGCCATCAGGCGATGATGAAGATCATGCGGACCAACAGTCTGGAGCAGTGGCGGGATCGGTTTGAGGCGGATTTGCGGGCGGAGTAACGATCCGACGTTCAGTTCACCGGCAGGCCGGCCACAATGTGGGCAGATGTCCTTAGGCATCCGCCCACATGGCGTTACCGGCGGCCGATCCGCCGCCAATACAGGTCAGAGATCCTGCATGATCATGATCGACCGGTCGATCATTTCACCGGCCTTGTTCGCCTCGGCGAGCAAATTGTGATAGGCTTTGTCTTCGTAAAGGCCCTGGACCCCTTGGCCATAGGCTTGCCAGTCCGGGTAGATTGTTACGACGGTAATCGTCCCGGTACGCGGACCTGAATGGCAAAAGCCAACGCGCACGGTGGACGCGCCGTGACGCTTGAGAATCGGAGCAGCCTGACCGGCAAGGCGAAGACCTTGCTCGCGCTCGACCTTGAACGTGGTTAACGTGGCAATCGGCATTTCAACCTCCTATTTCAGGATGTGTGCCGCCTGTCGCAGTGAGGTCCGGGAAAATATATGAACACTTGAACGCACCAATCCATCCCCGCAACCGATTTACGGTGTTCGATGGGGATGTCGGCGAGGTAATCGGCAGTGGTCAGTGATTAACGCGATGCTGCATCACCGCCCGAGCGTCCTTCCTTTCGCGAGGAGATCAGATATACGAGCAGACAGCGGGATCGACAGGAAATCCAGTGCCCCTGTCGAGGACAGCAGCAAATTACAAAGTTCATCCTTAAGTCAAGTCACATTTTGCAGCCTGATGCGGCAGTAAATAATCACCTCGCCCGGGGCGGGTCACTGACGAGCTGCTATTTCACTTCCGTCATGGTGCGGCCGGGCTTGTCCGGACCATGACGATGGCGCGCGCCAGTGTAGCAACGTGGGTTGGCTTTATCTGCCGACCAGCCACTTCAGCTTCCGTCACGGTCATAGATCTCCGGCCAGAACAGATCTTTCCAGGAATCCGGGGCGATCTTTATCCGTCCGACCTTGTGCATGAAATCGGCCCAACGCAGCGTCGCCCTTGGTGTCAGGACGTATTTGAATTTTGGGTCCGCCAGCAGACCTTCCATCAGGTCAGTATCGATCCGCATCTTCGTATCCGCCGCGTAGTAGGCAACGGTTTCCTTCGGGTGCGCCGCGATGAATTCGGATGCCTCCTGCATTGCATCCAACATCGCGCGATACAGCTTTGGATTGGCGTCATGGAATTTCTTCGATGTCCAGGCGGTTCCGCCGGAGGACGGGCCGATCACATCGTCCGAACTCAACACCGTGTGGATCGCCGGGTCCTTGAGCTGCATGTTTTGGAAGGGCGGGACGGTGAAGGCGGCGTTGAAGTCCCCGCCCCCGGCCAGTAACCCTCCGGTCGCATCCGGTGGCGACAGCGAGAATGTCAGCTTATCCAAACGATCATACGCCGCATCGCCCCACTCCCGCGCCGCCGCCATCTCCAGCAGCACAGCCTGAGCCGACACCTTCACCGCCGGCATCGCGATCCGATCAGCCTCCGTCAGGTCGCGGATCGTCCTGACGGCCGGATTCCGCGAATTCAGTAACAACGGCTGTTGCGACATGGCCGCGACGCCGCGTACCTCCTGCGCGGTGCCATGCGTCTTGGCCCAGATGGTCAGCAGCCCCGGCATGCCGCCCGAGGCGATATCGACCGCGCCGGACAGCAAGGCGTCATTCATCATGTCTGGGCCGTTGAAGGTGATCCAGGTGACCTTCACCGCCGGCAACCCCAGCGCGGCGATGTGCTTCGCCAGCAGATCCTGATGTTTCATGACGTTGAACTGCAGGTAACCCATACTGAATTGCTGGGCAAAACGAATTTCATCAACCTCGGCGCGCGCCGGATGAAAAGCCAAAATGGCAGCCAGGGCCATGATCCAACGCACCATAAAATCCTCCCAATCAATTGAACCGGATCATCCCGGCTTGGTTCGGGATTGGCAATACGGATCAGATTGGGGATATACTCTCCAGTAGGTTCCGACGGAGGAAACCAGATGAATATCGCCCCACTGACCCCTGGTTTCGCCGGGGACGTGACCGGAATAGACCTGACCAAAAAGCTGTCTGCATCGCAGGTCGCGGCCATTGAGGCCGGCATGGACGCATACGCTGTCCTGATCTTTCATGACCAGCATTTCGACGACGACACCCAACTGGCGTTCAGCCGTAATTTTGGCGAGCTGGAAATATCGTCCGGCGGAGAGATGTCGAAGCCGGAAGACCGGCGGTTGAAACTGGAAATGGCCGACATTTCCAACCTGGATCGCGACGGCGCTTTGCGCGGTGCGGATGACCGGGTGCGGCTGAGCGCATTGGGCAATCGCCTGTGGCACTCCGACGCCTCTTTCCGCGCGGTCCCCGCGAAATATTCATTGCTATCCGCTCGGATTGTTCCGAAAAGCGGCGGCAATACCGAATTCGCCGACATGCGCGCGGCCTACGATGCACTGGATGATGCGACGAAGCTCCAGATTGAGGGTCTGGTGACGGAACACTCGAACGCCTACTCGCGGGAACTCATCGGCTTTCCGAAAGAGAATTACGGCGACCGAAACCAGGACAAGCTTCGTCCGGTGCGGCAAAGCCTGGTCCGGACGCATCCGGTGACCGGCCGGAAATCACTGTACCTGTCCGCGCACATCGGCACCATCGTCGGCTGGCCGGTACCGGAGGCGCGGGCGTTCATCCGTGATCTGACCGAACACGCAACGCAACCTTGTTTCGTTCACGCGCATGTCTGGCGGCCCCGGGATCTGGTGATCTGGGACAACCGCACCACGATGCACCGCGCCCGCCGCTACAACGATCTCGGCGAAATTCGCGACATGCATCGATCCACCATCCGCGGCGACGCCATGACCGCACCCCAGCAAGAGGCAGCCTAGACAATGCAAATCTCGCCATTGAACCGAGGCTTTGTCGGCGAAGTGTCCGGCATCGATATCAGCGTTCCGTTGTCGCTCGATCAGGTCGCTGCGATCGAAGCGGGGATGGACCAGTACGGCGTGCTGGTCTTCCGCGACCAGAAGCTGACAGACGAGCAACAATGTGCCTACAGCCGCAACTTTGGCGAGTTGGAAGCCACATTGATTGGCCAGATGTCGAAACCGTCGGAGCGCCGGTTAGGGCCGGTTGAAATGGGCGATATTTCCAATCTGGGTCCCGACGGAAAATTACGGGGACGCGACGACAACCGCCGGATGTATGCGCTTGGCAACCGGCTTTGGCATGCGGATGCGTCCTTCCGAGCGACGGGGGCGATTTATTCGTTGCTGTCCGCTCGCGTTGTTCCGGGACACGGCGGCAACACCGAATTCGCCGATATGCGCGCCGCGTATGATGCGCTGGATCCAGCAACGAAAGTGCTGATCGAGGATCTGGTGACAGAGCACTCCATTGCCTTTTCCCGCGCGGAACTTGGCTTTGACGACTATGGCGAAGGCAATGCCGACAAGATCCGGCCTGTGCGCCACAGCCTGGTGCGGACGCATCCCGTCACCGGGCGGAAATCGCTGTATCTGTCGGCGCATATTGGAACGATTCTGGGCTGGCCGATGCCCGAGGCGCGTGCGTTCATCCGAGACCTCACGGAACACGCGACGCAACCGCGGTTCCGCCATGCCCATCAATGGCAGGTCAACGATCTGGTCATGTGGGACAACCGCACCACGATGCACCGCGCCCGGCGCTACCGTGACCTGGAGGAAGTGCGCGATCTGCGCCGCACCACGATCAGGGGCATCGGAATGACGACCGCTCAGGTGCCGGCAATGGCGGCTGAATAGAGGAAAAACCAACATGTCCATCAAAATCACTGACCTGACGCCGGGCTTTGTGGGCGAGGTTTCCGGCGTCGATATCACCCGGCCGCTGAACACCGATCAGGTGGCGGCATTGGAAGCCGGCATGGATCGTTACGCTGTCTTGGTTTACCACGATCAGTCGCTGACCGATGACCAACAGAAAGCGTTCAGCATTAATTTTGGTCCGCTTGAGCACACCGCCGGCGGCAACGTCACCAAGGCCGCCGAACGGCGCCTGGATGCCTATATGGCGGACGTTTCGAATCTGGATGCCAACCAGCAGCCTCTGGCCCGCGATGACAGGCGGCGGCTGTTTAATCTGGGCAACCAGTTGTGGCACTCCGACAGTTCGTTTCGCGCCATTCCGGCGAAATATTCCGTGCTCTCAGGCCGGATTGTGGTGGCTACCGGAGGCCACACCCAGTTCGCCGATATGCGGGCCGCGTACGACGCACTGGATGCCGGGACCAAAGCTGACATCGAAAACCTGGTCTGTGAACACTCCTTGATCTACTCGCGCGGTACGCTTGGTTTTACCGAGTTGTCGAACGAGGAAAAGCAGATGTTCAAACCGGTGCGGCAACGGCTGGTGCGGGTGCATCCGGTGACCGGGCGGAAGTCGCTGTATCTGTCGTCGCATGCCGGCACGATCATCGGCTGGCCGATGCCGGAAGCTCGCGCGTTTCTGAGGGATCTGAACGAACACGCGGTGCAGCCACGGTTCACATATGCGCACAAGTGGAAGCAGCACGATCTGGTGATGTGGGACAACCGGACCACCATGCATCGCGTGCGCCGCTTCGACGAAACGAAAATCCGTGACATGCGCCGCACCACGGTCGCGGGTGACCGCGTCACCGTCGAGCAGATGGCGGCGTAATCATCATTGTCGGATGGGACTCAACTGGTCCCATCCGACAAATCCGCCGATTTACTGCGAAGGCTATCCGCCAACGCCTGCGCCCCGCCGCGCGTCAGCAATCGGCGAAAATCCGATCGTTGCACCGCAACGCGACTGATTGAGCCGTCCGCCAGCACATCGACCACCCGCCAACCGGCCGGCCCCTGACGCATGACATAATCCAGCTCATGGCTATCTCCGGATCGAGGAATGATCCGGGTCTGAACAATCTGCTGCGTGCCAACCGTCCGCGTTTCCGGGGCTATTTCGAAACGCTGCCCGTTATACTCGTCGAAACTGTTCACGTACGATGCCACGGTATAGCGACGAAACGCGTCGGTCAGCATCTGCTGCTGCTCCCGTGGCAACGAGGGCCAGGATGCACCGACCGATTCCTCCAGGATCGCCGGCAGATCGAACGTGCGATCGATAATCGGTGCCAGGATGTCGAACCGGCGCGGGAATGGCGTAGCAGGCCCGGCCTTCATAATATTCAGCAAACCTGCAACGAGTTCCTGAATCGGCGTAATGGAAGCTGTCGCATCCGTCGCTCGGGTTGGCGACGTCACGAGCACAAAAAAACCCACAAGGGCGGCGCGCCGCCCGCAATACGATCCTCGCACCGATCCGATCCTCCCAGCCGCTGCAACACTCACCGGTTTCTCATGTTGGGGCGCCACCCGACATCAACCAGATACATTTGCGCGCTTCAATTGGGATACATCTTACGGGTCAGCATCGGCTCACGCTATCGTGTTGGGCGGGACGCCAAAGCGCTCCCAATTTCATTGGGAACCTGAAAGATCACGAGGCCGTTAGCCGGAGACCCTTGTCCTGACCATTACCACCACCGCCCTGCGCCTGGCCGACACAGTGGCCGCACGTTTCGGCCTACTGGACCGGCCCCTCGTTGCCGATCCGCTGATCCGAAGCGCGCGCCAACGCACCGGCTTGAGTGATTTCGGCGATGTATCCGTCATCGGCCCGCTGACCCGTTTGCTGGATGCCTGTTCGACGGAATCCGCACTTAGCATCGTCGGACGCAGCGCGACACAATGGGACGTCGTGCGATTTTTGACCAACTTGCTGCTGATCCAGGACGCAGCGGTTCGATCTCCGGCCATGACCGATGCGCCGATCCGGCAGCCGATCTTCATCACCGGATTGCCGCGCAGCGGAACGACATTTCTGCATCGGCTGATGCTCACCGATCCGGCTAACCGCGCGCCCGCGGTTTGGGAAACGATCTACCCGTCCGCCTCCGCTGGCACGCGGGGGCAACGCATTCGCCGCGTCGCCGGGCAATTGAAAACATTTGAGCGGCTGGCTCCGGATTTTCGCGGCTTGCACCCGCTGGAGGCGACCTCGCCGCAGGAATGCAGCGAAATCACCGCGCATGTCTTCCGCAGCCTTCGTTTCGATACGACGTACCATATTCCATCGTACAGGCACTGGCTGGATGCGGATGTGGTCCGGCATCTGCCGGCTTACCGGTTTCACAAGCGTTTTCTGCAATTTCTCCAACATCAGGATGCAACGCAGCCGCGCTGGGTGTTGAAATGCCCGGAACATTTATTCGCGTTGCAAGCGATCCGATCGGTTTATCCCGATGCACGCTTGGTGTTCGTGCATCGCGATCCATTGAAGGTGCTGCTGTCGCAGGCCCGCCTGACCGAGGTTCTGCGCCGGCCCTTCACGCGCCGGCTGGATACCAAGGCGCTCGGTTTACTCGAAAGCCGGCGCTGGCTGGATGGAACCAGGCGGATGATCGAGGCTGGCGACGACGCCGGCTTTGCTGATCCGATTTGCCATGTTCATCACATGGATCTGATTGCCGACCCGGTCGCGACGGTGGAGGGCGTTTACCGGCATTTCGGCCTGTCGCTTCCATCTGAGGCCCTATCCGCGATGGAGACCACTGTCGCGGCCAAACCGAACGGCGGCTATGGCGCGCACAGCTACCATTTCGAGGATCACGGGTTGGACGAACAGCAGGAGCGCGTAAAGTTCCGTCCGTATATGGTCCGGTTCGGGGTCGCGGCAGAGAACACGCCAAAGCCCATTCATGCCCCCCAGCCCGAAAATGTGGCGAACTGAAACGATTCGCCTTTGATGTTGACGCACTGCCATTCCACCCCCGTCTTGGCTCGGCTTGTCCGGGCTACCTATGCCCTGGCGGTGCCGCGACAGGTGAACCCGGACAAGCCGGGCCATGACGATAAGGGGCGAGAGTCGGCATCAACGGCGGCCGGTATGAGCTATCGTGACGTCAGGCGCACCGGCGCCGCGTAATCCGGCTGAATCGTGACAATGCCGACCGGCAGAACCGGACGCGTATCGGCGCGCGTAATCCGGAATTGCCCCACAATCGCGGCCAGCACCATGATCGCCTCGGTCATCGCGAACTGGGCGCCGACGCAGATGCGCGGGCCGGCTCCGAACGGCATGAAGGCAAAACGTTCGGGCGGCGGTTGATCGGGCATGAACCGCGCGGGACGGAAAACCGCCGGGTCCCGCCACAGCGCGTGATGGCGATGCAGCACCCAGGGCGCGATGAACACGATGGAGCGTGGCGGCAGTTCGAGATCGCCGATGCGATCCGGCACGATAGCTTCGCGTACGAGCGTGAAGGCCGCCGGGAACAAGCGCAGCGTTTCATTCACGACCGCGCGGGTCCTGATCAACCGCGCCACGGACGCGAACGGATTTTCGGTGTCGATGGCAACGCCGACGGCCTCCTCGGCCAGCCATTCCTGTTCCTCCGGCGCCTCGGCCAGCGTCAACAAGGCCCAAAACAACGTAACGGCGGTCGTTTCATGACCAGCGAGGATCAAGGTGGCGACCTGATCGCGCAACTGTGCCGCCGAAAATCCGGCCCCGGTTTCCGGATCACGCGCGGCTCGGAGTAAATCGAAAATATCGCGCGGCACCTCGGGCTGCGGTGTCGCCATCCGAACCGCGAGAATCGTTTGTATCAGACTCATCCAACGACGCTTGAACCGCATGCGTCCGATGTCGCGCGGCGACGGGATCGATGCCGGCAACAGCATGTCTAGCAAATGCGGTTTCGAATAGTTTTCGGCATATTCCGTCAGCATCCGGCGCATCAGCGCGCCGTATTGGTCCATCTCTAGCGAGAACATGGACCGGCCGGCGATATCCAGCGCCAGGGTCTGCATGGTCGCCAGCAAATCGATCGGTTCCCCGACCTGCTGGTGCAACCGAGCCACGGCCCGCTCGTTGGCCGCTGCGATATGTCGGGCGAGCATCGGCATGACGCGGGGGGCGAGCGCCGGAGCGACAGTGCGGCGTTGCAGTTTCCAATCGTCGCCTTCGCTGAGCAGCAGGCCCTCGCCGGTGATCGGGCGCAGCACGCGGATTGAGGCCGGGGAGCGGCGATATTTGCCGGGTTCGCCAACCAGCACATGGTGGATGGCGTCCGGGGTGTTCAGAAGAACGTTGAAGCGGCCGAAGAACTTGCTGACCGCCATGTCTTGCCGATAGGCGGATTTAGGCCACATGCACAGCGCGTTGGTGCGGACGGCGCGCAGGAATTGCCGGAATGATGGCGGGGTTTCCGGGGCGGCCGGGACAGGAGGAATGAAGGGCATGCGCAATGATAGCGTGTCTTTCGCATGCCCGCCACCACCGGTCCTATTCCGCCAGCAGGTCTCGATTTGGCATGCAGGGCCGAGGACGCCCCTCTATTGTAACACTTCGAACGCGGCCTGTCCGGACCCTGACAGGTTAAAGCAGGGCGTGTCCCTCCATCAACGGCCGCTCACATCGAACCGCCGACTTATGACGGTGCCACGCAGACGACCGGCGCATACAGCGCCGCGAAGCCCAACCGGACCACAAGCCGGAAACGATCCGCTGGCAGATCGGCAACCGCATCCGCCCCGGTCAGCAGCACCCAGTCGAACCCGCACACATCGGCCACAGCCGTCGCCGCCCGGTCTGGCAGCGAACCAACACGGGCCGCCAGGGAACGATACGGTTCCAGCGTCTCGATCGGTTGCTGCGAGGGATTGTCGAATTCAAACGGCCAGTAAGCGCGGTGCTCGATCAACGCCAGCGCGCCGAGATGTTCGTCGGTGCGCACACCGTTGGACAGCAGCCGCCACCCGGGATTGGCGGCCCAGTAAGCCGGAGCCTCCAGCAACCCCGCCTCGGCCACAAACACCGCCTGGCCCGGCCGCACCGGCGCCAGGACCGTCCGCAAGTCGGAAAGATCGGTTCGATGCGCCGCCCAGGCGGTGGCCAGCAGCGCCATGCGCGCCACGAACAGCCCCAGCATCACCGTTGCGACGCAGATCCGGACCACGCGCGGCCAGCCGGCCGGTACGAACCCGGCGAACAGCATGAAACCCAGCATGATGGCGAACCGTGTGTCCAGCCCGTAGGTGCCCTTCCAGGCGAACGGCGCCGCCAGGAACACGATCGACAGCAAACCCATGGTGATCGCGGCCGGCCCCGGCACCCTGCCCCATCGGCATAACGCCAGCGCCGGAATGACAATCGCCACCAGCGCGGTCGTCATGTCCAGCGTCCAGTTATAGTTGACGAAAGTCGTTGCCAGTTGCAGCAATTTTTCGCCGATAGGCAGAAATTCGGCGTCGCCGCCAAGCTGCTGGAGTGTCGATACCGCGTAAAGACCGAGCGGCGCCGCGAACACCAACAGCAGGACGCCGCCCCGGCGCAACACCTCAAGCCCGCCCTCATCCCGCAAAGCGAACAGCTCGGCGCCTCCGATCAGAAACCCGAAAAACGCCAGCCCCATCAGATGGCACGCGAACAGGACCGGAGCGCCGGCCATCGCCACCGCAACGGTTACAACGGGCCGGCGATCTCGCCAGCGCAGCCAAACCGCCGCCAGCAGCAGCGCGATCCCCACCGAAATGCCGAAATTCAGAAATCCATACAGCAGGCAACTGTTGTAGGCGATCAGCCCGACTCCCAGCGCCCACCAGCGCCCGGCCGGATCGCGGTTGTAAGCCACCGTCCCCAAAACCGGCAACAGCACCGCCGCTGCGATGGACAGCCGGCCGACCACGTGCACCGGCAACACCCGCATCAGCGACGGCGCCACCAGATCGAGCGCCAGATTGGGAATAACCGGCCATTGCGCCGCATAGAACCGCGCCAGAACCGCGTCGTGCGGCAGCGACGCCAGCACGAACAATCGGGCGAGATGATTGGGATAGTCGCCGATCGGCGGCACATCGACCACGAACAACGGCGCCAGCAGCACCGCGCACAGCGCGGCCAGCGCGAGCCACCACGTCATTTGGGCCGAACCGGCTCGCAGCGATGTCATTCGAAACCGGTTCCGTCCGTTCATTAAAAACCAGAGCAGCCATAACGGCTTTCGGTCTGATCCGATACGGTGGCCGGACAAGGATAACGCGTGCCTGAATCGGGATCAGGTGGTATCGTCGCGCGAAGCCTTCCTCGGATTTTTCGACGTTATGCCGCATCTGCCCGACTCGTTTCCCAACCGCCCCGGCCTCACCCGGCGCCAGATCGGGGGACTGTGTCTCGGCCTGCCGGCTCTGACGGCGCGTCCGGCGCAGGCGGCGCGAGGCATCACGATCGCCGGGATCGACGGCTGGTTTCAGACCGCATTCGACTCTATCGTGTTGGCGGCATTCCGAAAAGCCCACCCGGAGATCCCGGTTTTCTACTACCCTGTCGGCAACCCCTTCCAGACGCTGGCCCTGTTGCGCTCGCAGCGGCAATACCCGACCGCCGATGTGGTGCTGCTGGAGGCCGGCGTCGCCACCGCCGCCACCGCCGAGAACCTGCTGGAGCCGCTGCAACCCGCAACCATGCCGGTCATCGACGACCTGTCAGACCGCGCGAAACTGCCGAACGTGGCCGGCCCGGCGGTGTTTTTCGACAGTCTGGCAATGTGCTACAACACCGCGGACATCAAACAGCCCCCGAAATTCTGGCGCAATCTGTGGGATCCGACCTACGGACGGCGGATCGCCTTGCCGACGCCGCCTGACGCGATTGCCCTGGCGATGACCGCTGTGGCCGGCAAACTGTTCGGCGGCGGCGAGCCGCTGCGGTCCCTGGAACTCGGGCTGGTCGCCCTGGCTCAGCTCGCACCGCAGGTGGTCCTGTGGGACCCGGTGCCCGACGTTTATACCGCCGTTGCGCTGGGCGATGCCTCGATCGGGCCGGGATGGAACGCCCGCGCGCAGAACCAGATGAGCCTGACGCCCGGCCGATTTGCCGCCACCATCCCCGAGGGCGGCAGCCCGGTGATGGTGATGACCGTCAATCTCGTGAAAAACGCCCAACAGGCCACCCCTGCCCGCACGCTGATCTCCTGGCTGCTGGGTCCCGAGGCGCAGCGCCTGCTGGCCGAGGGGATGTTCTACGCCCCGGTCAACCCCAAGGCCGATCTGTCCGCCGCCACACTGGTTCGGGTCGGCGCGACGCCGGGGATGGTTGCCAAACGCATGGATATGGACTGGGTTGTGGTGGACGCGATCCGGGATCAGATCACCCGGGAATGGCGCAGGCGAAACCTCAAGGGCCATTGAACCGCCCGCCCGTTGAAAGCGACACATGGGTCTTCCGGCCGAGTTTTCCTTGATTGCGCGCCATTTCAAGCCGTTGGCGGGGCCCGGTTCGCTGGACCTGCGAGACGACGCGGCGCTGCTGGACCCTCCGGCCGGACGCCAATTGGTGCTGACCGCCGATGCAATGGTGGCGGGCGTGCATTTCCTGCCCGACGACCCGCCCGACCTGATCGGGCGCAAGCTGCTGCGGGTGAACCTCTCGGACCTCGCCGCCAAGGGCGCGGTGCCACTCAGCTACCTGATGACCGTCTCCACCCCGAAGGACACGCCGGACGCCTGGTTCGCCGGGTTTGCCGCCGGGTTGGCGCAGGACCAGGCAACCTACGGCGTGACGCTGTTGGGAGGCGACACGACCTCCACACCCGGCCCGATCTCGCTGTCCCTGACCATCATCGGCCACGTCGCCCCGGGGGCCGCGGTGCATCGGTTCGGGGCGCGGGCGGGCGACGACATCTGGGTGACCGGCACGATCGGCGACGGCGCCCTGGGTTTGGCGGTGGCGCTGGGGCGTTTGTCCGACCCGACCGGATTCCTGCTGAACCGCTACCGCCTCCCGCAACCGCGCGTCGGATTGCAACTGGCCGGCATCGCCACCGCCGGCATGGATGTGTCGGACGGGCTGGTGCAGGACCTCGGGCATCTCTGCCGAGCGAGCGGGCTGGCGGCGGAGATTGAGGTGGAGGCGGTGCCGCTGTCGGATGCCGCGCGTCAGGCCGGCCCTGACTGGCTGACCACCTGCCTGACCGGCGGTGACGATTACGAGCTGCTGCTGGGGGTTCCTCCCGATCGCGCCGCCGCCCTGCAACAAGCCGCGTCCCGCATCGGCGTCGCCGTCACCCGGGTCGGACACTTCCATTCCGGACCGCCAGAGGTCATGCTGCGTCAAGCCAGCGGAGAATCCCTTGCTCTGACAAAGGGAGGCTGGAGCCACTTTTAGCTGGACGCCCGAGAGAATGAACAAGAATGTATGGCTGCTGTTTGCCTGTCAGGCGTTGATGAACGCCGTGATGTCAGGCCAGACGGTCATGGCCTCGTTGGTCGGCTACAACCTGTCCGGCACGGCGTTGAACACGCTGCCGATGGCGATCCAGATGGTCTCCGTCATGTGCGCCTCACTGCTCGCCGGTTACGTCTTTCCTCGATTCGGCCGGCGCGGCGGGTTTTGGCTGGGCTGCGCGCTGATGATGGCTGGCAGCCTGACCTTCGCCACCGGCATCTACACCTCGAATTTCCCCCTGTATTGTTGCGGCGCCATTCCGGCCGGACTGGGGTTCGGCATTTCCCAGCATCTGCGCTTCGCCGCCGCCGAGGTAGCCGACCCGCACGCCAAGGCCAGGGCGATCTCTCTGGTAATGGCCGGCGGCGTGCTGGCGGCCATCGTCGGGCCGGAGATGGTGAAGCGCACCAACGACCTGATCCCGCACTACATTTTCCTGGCGACCTATCTGTATCTTCCGACGCTGCCGATTGTCTGCGCGATCCTGTTGAGTTTCGTGCAAGTACCTCCCGCCCAGAAGAAAACCGGCATCCCCGTCCCTTTTCGCGTCATTATTGCTCGGCGTAACTTTGTTACGGCGGTGGTGGCCTCGCTGGTCGGCTACGGCTCGATGAACCTGATCATGGCGTCCACGCCGTTGCAGATGATGATGTGCGGCTTCGGAGTCGCCGCCAGCGCCGACGTGATCCGGGCCCATTCGCTGGCGATGTTTTCGCCGGGGTTCGTGACCGGGCGGCTGGTCCAGAAGTTCGGCGTGCATCAGATCATCCTGGTTGGCGGCCTGCTGACCCTGACCTGCGTGGCGGTGAACGTGTTCCAGCCGCCGTTGTTCACGACATTCCTGGTGGCGCTGGCGCTGCTGGGGATCGGCTGGAACTTCATGTTTGTCGGCGGCACGACGCTGCTGACCACGGCGTATGCGCCCGAGGAGCGCGTGCGGGTGCAATCGACCCACGACTTCATTGTGTTCGGCAGCGTGGCGATGACGGCACTGACCTCCGGCGCGGTGCAGGCGACCCAAGGGTGGGAGGTGCTGAACCTGACCGTGGTGCCGCCGGTGCTGATCGCACTGATGGTCGTCGGCTGGCACTGGATGGCCCGCCGTGCGCAGGCGGCCGTCGCGTGACGGCGATGCAGACGGAGCGGACGCCTACCGGAATGAAACTGCTGATGGTCCTGGCTGTGGTGGTTGGCGTTGGATTGGCCGCCAGGACGATCGATCAGTCTCCAACGTTTCAGGCGTGCATGCATGAGCGTAAGCACGACGACGCTTATCGCACGATGTATGAGGGCGGTTGGATCGCCAGCCGCTGGACCCGGCTGTTTTTGCAGGCGGACTGTGTGAAGGCCACGTTAACACTACCTGGCCGATAAAGGACCTTCGTCATGTCCCCGGGCGACTGACAAGACAAGCCGCGGATGGCTTGCGCTCGCCCGATCAGGCTATAGATCAGTATGGCGTACGAACCACTGTCGTCGTGGTCGTCCCCGGTGCTGCATAGGTTGTGGCTGGCGGCGGGGCGACATAAGTCGTGGTAGGCGCTGGGGTCACGTAGGTGGTCGTTGAGCGAGGGGGAGCCTGCACAGTGGTGCATCCGGTAACGGCCAAAAAGACAAACGGAAGCAAAAGGGCGTAGCGCATGGATCAATTATTTCTATAATCGACGCCTCGTCCAGTTGCTTCCTCCCATGTCTGATCGGTAGGTTCTGAGTATACTCAGAACCTTTCCGGGGCAGTGGCCAACCCGTTCTGATTGGGGATGGAGTTCCACGCTGGGATCCGTACCGGCGATTTACGCGAGTCCGACCTGAGTAGCCCGACGGCACCTTTACGCCAGAATGAGGGACATCTGCCGCGAAGCAGGTTCAATCGCGTTATCAAAGTTGGAAAGCGTAACCCCGAGCAGGCGCACACCGCGCGGTGGCGGGAACAGCGGTCGCAGCAAATCCAAACTGATCTGCTCGATAGTCACCTGCTCAGCGATAGGAGTGGCACAAGATCGGCTTCGGGTGATCTGATGGAAATCGTCGTATTTGACCTTGATCGTCACCGTCCGTGCCACCAGTTCCGCCCGGCTGTACGTTATCCAGAGTTTGGAAACCAAGGGTGCCAGTGCTGGCAAGATCTCGTTCCATGCCAGCAGATCGCGCTGGAACGTCGTCTCGACGCCAAAGGACTTACGCTGGCGGTCGGCAACCACTGGGCGGTCGTCCTCCCCCCGTGCCGCCGCAAAGTAATAATCGCCTGCCTTACCGAAATGGGCTGTCAGGAAGGCCCGCGTCTGCTGGCGAAGGTCGCCGCCGGTGTGGATACCGAATTCGTTCATCCTGGCCGCGGTTGCCGGGCCGATGCCGTGGAACTTGCTCACCGGCAGGGTTTCCACGAAGGCCGCACCCATCCGCGGCGTAATCACGAATAACCCGTCTGGCTTGCGATGATCGGAGGCCAACTTGGCGAGGAACTTGTTGTAGGACACGCCAGCCGAAGCTGTCAGTCCGGTTTCCTCGCGGATGCGGTCTTTGATTTCCCTGGCGATGGCTGTCGCCGATCCTCGGTCCAGCAGGGGCTCCGTGACGTCCAGGTGAGCCTCGTCCAGCGACAACGGCTGGATGAGGGGCGTGTAGCAGGCGAAGATGGCCTGAATCTGTTGCGACACCGCCCTGTAAACGTCAAAGCGCGGCGGCACGAAAATCAGTTCCGGGCATTTCCGCCGAGCGGTGACCGACGCCATCGCCGAATGGACACCGAATTTGCGGGCCTCGTAGCTCGCGGCGGCAACCACCCCGCGCTCGCGGGCGCTTCCAACTGCGACCGGCAATCCCCGGAGAGCCGGATTGTCACGCTGTTCCACGGACGCGAAGAAAGCGTCCATGTCGATATGGATGATGCGGCGCGTGCGTGGTGCCGGGTCAGACTCGGATTGCATAATAACCAGATGATAACACAGCGCGGATGCCATCACGCAGGCCGATCGGGCGAGGGCGAAACTCAACGCGCCGAGCGCCAGGAAGCCGACACGATTTCGGGCGTTAAGGGGGCGACAACGTGGCGCCTAACCGGTGACCCGGCTCCATCGGACTCCTTCCCAGGCGCAGCCCTCTACGTCGGCGCATATGAGCTGCGAGCCGAGAGTCCAGTTCAGCCGGGACACGGCACCACAGCATCGTGGACAGGAGTTCGTCGGCGACACCGAGTCTCTCGCCGCTCTGATCCCGGTCATGATCGCGGGCATTCCTTCCGATTCAGTCATACCACCAAGCCTGACATATCAGCCTCCGTCGTCGCGCTAACGTTGCCAGGGGGCGCGATCGGCGTGAACACACAGTCGGCGGCCTCACTCTGTTTTGATTTGAGAATGGTTCTGTGTGTCTGCCTGGGGTTTCGGATGGCCAACCGTTTGGAAGCTGAGGGTGGTGTTTCCTTGCTACCCCACAGCCTTGGCCTTGATCGGATCTTCTGGCGACGCCCGCCCTTCGCAGAAGGCCGACGCACGTTACGGATCGGTGCTGGTGGGCGTTTGTATTTTGCAAATCCTTGCTGCGAATTTCGACATGCCACGCTGTCACTCAGTTTCGCCTCAAACGCGTCCATCGATCTTAAAGTCACAACGAATCTCATTGCACTGACGGACGGGGACTCGGCAGAATGATCGGCGGTCCCGCACAGAGGTGGAGATGCTGCACGTTATCCGTGAAGACGCCCGCCAGCCCGAAATCGCAGAGCTGATCGAGTACTCTGACGCCTACTCGGCCTCGCGGTATCCCGAGGAGTGTCGTTATCCGGTTGATGTAACCTTTTTGGCACGACCCGAGGTCCGCTTTTTCGTCGCCCGCTGCGATGGGGTCGCGGTCGGCTGCGGCGCCGCCGTGCTCGGCGCGGATCACACGGCGGAACTGAAGCGAATTATCGTGCGTCCGGATGCACGCGGAAAAGGTGCGGGGTTCAACTTATTGAATGCGATAGAGGCAGCCGTCGCGCACGAGCGTATCCGCACGGTGTTGCTGGAGACTGGCCCCCAAAGTCAGGAAGCGTTGGGCCTCTACCGGCGATGTGGCTATCGTGAACGAGGACCGTATGGTTCCTACCAAACGAGCCCGCATAGCGTTTTTATGGAGAAAAGACTTGCGCGGCCGGAAGAGCCAACGGCCGGCCACCTGCATCAGGTGACTTTCGCCGACTGACCGCCATTCCCCTTTTTACTCGCTGCACCGTTCCGCTTCCACACCCGACGGTGTTCGCGACCTTGAAGATGCCGTCTCTTCACGGAGCGCCCGCCCCACCCGATCGATCACCCCAGCCCAATCGCCTCGGGTGGTTTGCCGGAACTGCCGCATGGTCGGATACCATGGCGTGTCGTCACGGTCCCGCAGCCACCGCCAGCACGAGTCAAACCGGTTCAGCATCCACACCGGTTTGCCCAGAGCACCCGCCAGATGCGCCACCGCCGTATCCACCGAAATCACCAGATCCAACCCCGCGATCAGCGCCGCCGTGTCCGACCAATTGCTCAACTGGCTGGACACATCATGCAGCACACCCGGCAGCGCCTGCATCTGCGCCGCGGGCGGCCCAAGCTGTAATGACACGAAATGACAGCCTGGTACGCGGAACAGCGGCGCCATATCGGCCAGCGCCATCGACCGTCGCCTATCGATCGCCACCGCATGCGGCTGCGCGGCGCGGGATTTCCCGGCCCAGACCACGCCCACCTTCAGCCCGGGCAGATTGGCCAGAAAATACGCCCACTTCCACGGATCGGCGCGCAGATACGGAACCCGAGCAGGGATCGTCGCCAAGGTGGTCCCGAACGCGAATGGCAGACTGAGCAGCGGACAATGGTAATCGAACGCGGGGAGAACATCGTCTTCCTCGGTCAGGATTTCAGCGATCCCGTCCAGGGTTGCCATCACCCGGCGCAACGCTTTCGGCACCACCAGGATGACGCGCCCTCCGGCGGTGGCGACCATCGGTGCGTAGCGGCAGAATTGCAGCGTGTCGCCAAACCCTTGTTCGGCATATAGCAGCACGGTCTCGCCGTTCAGCTTCTGGCCGGTCCAGCGCGGCTGGGGTAGCGCCGGAGCGGGACCGCCCATCGCCTCGACCTCCCACCGGGATTCGTAAGCGCGCCAGCCTTCCTCCATCTGCCCCATCGTCAGCAGCGCCAGAGCCAGATTGGCGCGCGCTTCGGAGCTATGCGGCTGGGTCGCCAACGCCTCGCGACAGGCGCGTTCAGCCTCCTCCGGCCGCCCCTGCTCCATCAGCGCCAGCGCCAGATTACTGTTCGCCCGCGCCGGGTCGGCACCCAGCACCAAAGCGCGGCGAAACAGCCCCTCGGCTTCCTCGACATGGTTAAAGATCTGCCGCGTCGAACCGAGGTTCAGCGTCGCATTCGCGTGGTCCGACCGCAGCCGCACCGCCGCTCGGAAACAATTCTGCGCCTCGGCGATATGGCCATTGGTGTAATGCACCATGCCGAGATTGTTCTGCGCATCGGCACTGTCCGGGTCCAGGCGCAACGCCTCGCGCTGGCATGTCAGCGCTTCATCCGGCCGGCCCTGAGCCAGGACCGTCAGGCCCAGATTCATCCAGGCCTCCTTCAATCCCGGATCGAGCGCGACCGCCCGTTGATAAAAAGGTTCCGCCTCCGCCAGCCGGTTATGGCGGTGGAGGTGGAACCCTTGGTTGTGTTCGGTCTGCGCTGCGATGGTGTTCATACCGCCGCAGGTTGTGTGGCCTTAAATCCTAGACAAGACCTCCGCGTGGAATTTTTTCATGTCCGCGGCGGATTTCACCGCGTCACGCCCCTCGAAGTCAAAGTCGATCGCGGTGACGCCGATGTCCTTGACCCGGGCGATGTCGTCGATCGTATCAGCCACGGTGCCGGTGAACAGCTTTCGAAGTCCATCCGTCGCCGCCGGAGCGGGTTGGCCGTGCCGCTTGACGCGATAGACGATGCCCATCGCGGCGGGATCGCGCCCGGCGGCCGCGGTCATGGCGCGCATCCTGGCGATGCCGGCGGTCAGGCGCGGCAGCGTGTCCAGCAGATGCGCGTTGTTGCTGCCAATCGGATACCAGGCGTCGCCGATGCGGGCGGCTCGGCGCATGGAGGGACCGGATTCTCCCCCAACCCAGATCGGCGGATACGGCTTCTGCACTGGCTTCGGATCGGTCAGCAATCCGTCGATGTGTGTGTATTTGCCGTGGAAAACCGGCTTCTCGTTGGTCCAGATGGTGCGCATCGCGTCCATGTATTCATCGGTCACGGCGCCGCGTTCGGCGAACGGCGTGGTCCCAACGGCCTCCAGTTCCACCTGCAACCAGCCGGCACCGATGCCCACGGTCAGGCGGCCGCCCGACAGCACGTCGATCGTGGCCAGCATTTTCGATGTCACCACGGCGGGCCGATGCGGCACGACCATCACCGCCAGCACAATGCGGACCTTGCTGGTCTTGGCCGCGATCCAGGCGGCGGTGGTGAGCTGCTCAACGCGATGGCCGGGGTCGGGCGTGTAGAATTCGCCCGTCGTGGAATACGGATAGCCGGGCGTGCTGGTATCGGGCAGCGCGACGTGGTCGGTCAGGGTCAGGTAGTCAAAACCGAGCGATTCACCGAGTTGGGCGATGTTGGCCATGACGTCCGGCGCGGCCATCGGGCCGCTGACGGGCAGGTTGAAGCCGATTTGCATGTTTACTCCCATTCTTTCTGTGTTCGTGTGTTGTTCGCTATCGTTGTTGAGGAGCGAAGCGATCTGGCACTGGTTAGACAGTGCCGCTTCGGTTTGCTGGCGGCAATGGCAGCAGCGCATGTGAGGCGGTGGTGATGGATCACGGCCGAGCCGTTTGGGGCGGGGTCTTGCCCTGGCCCCGGTGCCTGACGGGCAAGCAGCGCTGCGTTCGTTGCTTCTATTTTTACCACGGAGAAAGACTGAGGATCACGGAGGACCACGGAGAAGAAGAATTCGGCACACCCCGAGGTGCGGCTTCGCCTTATCGGGGACGCCAGCAAACCTCGCGCTGCTGGACATCACCCGCGTGACATGCGGCAATCCTGTGCATTGCAAGCACACAAGGACAGTCCATGAAAATCGGCTTCTTCTTCTGGCCCTTCTCGGTCGACCTGACCGAAACCATGGCTCAGAATGCCGACACATACGGGTACGACATGATCGGCATCGCCGACACGCCCGGCAATGCCATGGACCCCTGGGTCGCCGCCACCCTCGTTGCGCGGATCACTAAAACCGCGCGGATTTCGATCTGCGTCAGTAATTTTATCACGTGCCTTCCCGCCGTCAGCGCCGCCGCCATCGCGTCACTGGACCTGCTGGCCCCGGGTCGAGCGGTGCTGGGCGTCGGGGCCGGTCACAGCGGAACGAAAAACATCGGGGCCGGCAAATCCACGGCGGGCGAAATGGCCGAGCAGATCACGTTGACCCGCAAACTGCTGCGTGGCGAGCCAGTAACGACCGGCGACGCCACCGCCCACATGCCGTGGGTGAAACACCCAGCGAAAGTATTCATGGCCTCGTCCCACCCGCTCGGTCTGAAAGCGGCCGGCCGCACCGCCGATGGTGTCTTCATCAATTACGGCATCCAGCCGGAACACGTCGCACAATCGGAGCAACTTGTCGCCGAGGGCCTGCAAGCCGCCGGCCGCCCCCCGGGCGACGCCGAGATCTGGCAGATCGCCGCCATGGACTGCACGCCGGACGGCGACGACGCCAGACGTCAGATCGGCGCAATCCTCGCGTTCGTTTCAGGCTATATTATCGGCGGCAAGGACCCGCTGACCCGCGGTGTTCCGCCAGACCTGCGCGAACCGATGCTGGAGCTGATGCGGGGCTACAGCACCAGGCCCGGCGCGCAGAACATTCAACTGGTCAACGACCTCGGCCTGACGGACTACCTGAGCCGGCGCTTCGCCGTCTGCGGCACCCCGGATGAATGCTTCCAACAGGCGACGGCCGCCAAAGCCGCGGGCGTGCAACGCCTGATGTTTACGGTCAGCGTCGCCGTCGATCCCGCCGAGGCCGTGCGCCGTTTCGGCGAAGACGTACTGCCGCGATTGCGAAAACTGGACAGACCGCCCTCAGGACACATTGTATCCGCGTAAGACTGGACGAAACTTAAGACCAACGGCACCCGCCTCGGGCGCTCGGCTCCGTGGTCCTCCGTGTGCCTCAGCCTGCCTCCGTGGTAAAATTGGGAACCGTCCACTCGTCCCACCTCTGCCAGCAAGCCTCGTTCACCCGCCAAAGATCGCCTCCCCTTCACCCGGACGCCCTGCCGGTTGTAATGTCACGGCAGGACGACAGGACGAGACCCATGACCGAGACACTCACGCTGCACACTGCTTTCGCCAACTACCCGCATGTCATGGCGCTCAAGGACGGGTCTGTCTCGTCCCCCCGCATTCGCTTCGATTTTGAGGACGTTCCGGTGATAACCCGAGCGTTCCGGCGGATGGTACGGACGCTGGATTTCGATCTGTGTGAGATTGCACTGACGACGCTCGCTCAGGCGCATGCGTTCGACAAGCCGATCAAGGCGCTGCCGATCGTGGTGATGCGCGGGTTCCACCATGCGGCGCTGGTGTGTCCGGTCGGATCCTCCATCCAAGGGCCGGCGGATCTGCGGGGAAAGCGGATCGGGGTGCGGGCGTGGTCCCAGACGACCGGGATCTGGGTGCGGGGGATTCTGCTGGACGAGTATGGCGTCGATCACCGCGACATCACCTGGGTGACGGCCGAGGACGCGCATGTCGCCGAATATGTGGACCCGCCGAACGTGGTGCGGATCGCGGCCGGACAAGACCTGAAGGCGATGCTGGAGGCAGGCGAGATCGACGCAGGGATCGCGATAGCCGGGATCGATCCGGCGTCAGTGCGGCCGGTGATCGTCGATCCGATGAAGGCGGCGGCTGCATGGTTCGCCAAGACGGGGGCGTATCCGGTTAATCATTTGCTGTGCCTGAAGACGGCGCTGGTCGAGGCGAACCCATGGTTGCCCGAGGAATTGCTGCGCCTGTTCACCGCCGCAAAATCCGCCTCTGGTGGACCGAGCGCAGAGGCTCGGTTTGCCGGGATTGTCGGGGCGGAGGTGCTGCCGTACGGACTGGAGGCGAACCGGATCGGGATCGAACTGTGCCTGCGGTATGCGGCGGAACAGGGGTTGATACCCGCGGCTTATGGGGTGGGGGAGATTTTCGCGTAGCGATACAGGTTGGCCTATGGACCGGGATAAAACTGGCAAACTGATCAACTTCAGTACAGAATTGTTCCAGCAAGGTACTGCCAACTGGAACCCACATGGCTCGACGAACACGGTCGATTGTGCCGCAACGACGGAGAAAGTCGCGCACGCGGGAACACGTCATCGCCGACCTGAGCTTGCATTTCGTGGCCGGCTACGTGCTCCGGGCGGGGTATACCATCGAGGCGCATTATCAAGATTATGGGATCGATGCACATATCGAGACATTTGATGGCGACGGTGAAGTCGAGAATGGACTGATATTCGTGCAGTTAAAGGCGACAGATACCATAGCACGATATCGAATGGGAGATGGCGATCTATCCTTTCCGATGGAGACGCGCGACCTGAACTACTGGGCAAAAGAACCCTACCCAGCCTATTTGGTGCTATATGACGCTCCGGCTGACGCGGCCTACTGGTTGTACATTCAAAAATACCTCGCAGACCACGCTATCGACGTGGCACTTGTGGAAAGCACGTCGCTGTCGCTCCACATCCCGAACGCGCAGACTTTGGAACCCGGGACGCCTGCGCTATGGCGGCAACATAAGGCTGATGTGATTTCAAAGACGGGGGGCAATCTCCATGGTTAAGCTAGTGACGCCTGACACTTTGACGCATGCTCTTATTCGTATGGGATTTTCCGAGGTCCGGTCAGGCGCCGCGGGTAGCCACCGGCTGTTCCGCCATGGAGATTCGGGCCTTCAGGTTACCGTTCCAAACAGCGGCGAACTCGTTCGGCCAGTTCACCTGTCAGCCATCAGAAGGCAGGTCAGCAATTTTGAAATCGCGAGTGACGACGAGTTTGATCGTCAATTGTCAAGGCGACGCAATGGGTGAAGCGTGGACTGGCTCCCCGGCCGTCACGCCCGGAGCGGACTGACGGTGGAGATGATCAGGGCCATCCACGCAGCATGGCCGATCCCGCTGGAATGCCTTGTCGGTGTCGCCAAGCGGGCTGCTTGACCGCCCGCCGCGCACCATCGACGTTAGCCCCCAAGCCAACCCGTCGATGGCACCACCGGAGGAACCGACCATGACCGACCTACCAACCCGCATAACCATCCACGAGGAAGGCCCCCGCGAGGGCTTCCAGATCGAACCCGGCCCGATCTCCACCGCCGACAAGGTGCGCTTCTGCGAGGCGCTGGCGGAAACCGGCCTGCACGACGTGCAGTGCGTCTCGTTCGTCGATGCCCGCCGCGTCCCCGGCATGGCCGACGCCGTGGAGGTCGCCCAAGCCATCCGGCAAAAACCCGACGTGCATTACAGCGCCATCGCGCTCAACCTGCGCGGCTACGAACGCGCCATCACCACACCGCTGCACATCACCGGCCACATGCAAATGAGCACGTCGAACACGTTCTCTATCCGCAACACCAATAAGGACAACGCGGAAACCCTGATCGAACAACGCCGCCAACTGGAATTCTTCCGCACCCACGGAATCCCGGTCGAATCCGCCATCGTCATGACCTGCTTCGGCTGCAACTTCGAAGGCGCCATCGCTCCGGAGACTGTCCGCGACTGCGTCGGCTCTCTGCTGGCGCTCGCGGAAGAATTCGACATCAAACTGGACCGCGTCCGACTGGCCGACACCGTCGGATGGGGTTCGCCCGCCGGCATCCAGCGCGTTGTCGGGATGGTGCGCGACAAATGGCCCGACCTGAAGCTCGCGCTGCATTTGCACGATACCCGAGGTACCGGCATCGCCAACGTGCTGATGGGCTTGCAGATGGGTATCGACAGCTTCGACAGCTCCTGCGCCGGCCTTGGCGGTTGCCCGTTCGCCGGACACGCCGGCGCCGCCGGCAACATCTGCACAGAGGACCTAGTCTTTATGTGCGAGGAAATGGGCATCGAGACGGGCATCAACCTGGACGCCCTGATAGACTGCGCTCGTATGGCGGAAAACATCGTCGGCCACCCCCTGCCCGGCAAGATCATGCACGGCGGCAGTTTGTCGAAATACCGCCAGGCGGGAGCACACGCATGACCGACGTCCTGATTGAAAAGCGCGGCCACGTGCAGTGGATCATCATCAACCGCGAGGCGCGCCGCAACGCGATGAACGATGACGTCTGCAACGCCATCATCGCCGGCATGAACGCGGCCACCGCCGATCCTGACATCCGAGCGGTCGTGCTGACCGGCGCCGGAGACAAAGCGTTCTGCGCCGGCGCCGACCTGTCCGCCGGATCGGGATCGTTCAAATACGATTACTCGAAGGTCGGGCTAGCGTTTGTGAGACTTATGAAAGTGTCACGCGACCTGACCCTGCCGCTGATCGCCCGCGTCAACGGCCACGCCATGGCCGGCGGCATGGGCATGCTGGGCATGTGCGACATGGCGATCGGCGTGGACACCGCCACTTTCGGCATGCCGGAGGTCAAGATCGGCATTTTCCCCATGCAGATCATGGCGGTTCTGCAACGCCTGATCCCATCTCGGAAGCTTTACGAAATGGCGCTGACCGGAGAGCCCATCACCGCCGCCGAGGCGCTCGACATCGGCCTGCTCAACTACGTCGTGCCCGCCGCCGAACTCGACACCAAGCTGGACTGGCTGCTGTCCCGCCTGCTGAACAAAAGCCCCACCGCCATCAGGCGCGGCAAATACGCCATGCGCGTCACCGAACAACTGAACTTCGACCAGGCGGCGGTGTTCATGGAAGCTCAGATCGGCACCCTCGCGCTGACCGAGGACGCCGCCGAGGGCCGCGCCGCCTTCATCGAAAAGCGCGCGCCCGTCTGGCCCGGGCGGTAACCTACCGAATGTAGGAAAACCCGGCGCTGGCGAGTTCCACCATAGTACCGACAGCGCCGGGGATGATAACGACTCCCGGCACCAAATGGTTGCTGAGGTCGGCACAGAGCGCATCCGCCGACAGCTTGTCGGGGTTGGAGCCTGTGGCGATCAGTCGTTCGCTTTGTCCCCAGATCGCATTGTGACAGGCCAGGAACACGGCGCCGCGCCGCTGTAGGCTCTCGATACTATCTGCGTCGGCGGAAAAGGCGCCGTTCGGATTCTGATAGTCCGTCGGGTCGGACGAGGCCGCAGGCGGGGCTTTCAGCAGCGTATTGCGGGCCAATTTGCCGCCGGTCAGCTTCGCCAGATCGTATTTCGCCCACATCGCGTCGTCATACAGCGCGCACAGCGGCGAACCGCGGGTCACCGACACGCACAGAAAGTCCGGGTGATTAAACGACCAAATCTGATTGTTCATCGAATTGCGCATTGTCGTCAGCCAAGGTCCTAGTTCGGTGTTGTCCCAGCTCTGCTTTGGCCCGCTCGTGTATTGCAACACCGCATCCAACGCGGCGGCATCCCACAGATCTCGGTGGTCCAGGATCATCGGCACGGTCTTGAAGTCCCGCCGCCTCGGTATCGCCGCCAGACGCCGGGTCAATTCCTGCAGCGTGCGGGCGCCGTTCGAAATCACCGGATCACCCGGTGATGCGGCGGCGGTCCCCATCGCGGCAATGGCGAGGCCAAGAGTCTTCAGTCCGAGGCGGCGTGGTGTGAGCATGACATTTCCCTTTGGTTCAATCTGCCGTTCGTGCCAACGCGCCGTTGGTTTTCATCCAGAACTGGATGGGCTGCCAGGGCCCAAGCCGATGCTGATCGGGGGTAAACGGCCCGATATACGGCGGATACGCCGCATCGACCGGTTTGCGGCTGCGATCCGGAAAGTCCGCGTCCAATCCCGGCTTATGCGGACGCGGTTGGCCGCCGATATACGCGACCACGTCGAACGCATCCGCCACCGAGAGCGCCGGCGTCTCGAACGTGGTGCCATACGGCATATTGGCATGCACAAACTGCGCAGCGGTGATCGCACGAGCCATGCCCGCGCCATCATTGAAGCTGTCCGGACCCCAGAGTGGCGGGAAACGGTAGCGCCGGCCCGCCTCTTTAGCCTCGGCCGGGTCCAGCCGTTGCCCCTGCCCGTCCGCCCCATGGCAGAAGGCGCAGGTGTCGGTGAAGACCTGGTGCCCGTGCGCCGGGTCCGCCGCCTTGTCCGGCAGCGGAACGGCCGGCGCGCCACGGCCATCAAGAGACTGACCAACCTGCTCCGGCGCACTGATGAAACGGATATAGCTGAGCATCGCCTTCATCTCCGGCCCGGCGACCGGCAGTGGCGCGCCGTTCATGCTGCGCTCCATGCAGCCGTTGATGCGCTCTTCCAGCGTGCGCACCTCATTTTCCCGGGCAATGTACAAGGGGAACAAGCCCCAGATGCCGGCCAGCGGCAGGCCGAAGCGCTGCGTGCCGGCCTGAAGATGACAGGATTGGCAATCCAAACCGTTACCGGCATAGCGCCGCGCCGGGTCTGGCGCATCCGGACCGATCATGGAGGATGTCTTGACGATCAGGTCGCGGCCCAGCCGAACCGTGCGGCCGAATGCATCGTCTGGCAGGGTGTCGGGATCGGGCACGCTCCAAGGCGGTGCCGATTGCGCGCTGACTCCCGAACTGAAAATTGCGGCGAACGCGATGAGGGACAGAATGGGCCTGAGCACTGATTTTTGGCTTTCGATGCAAGCCAATCGCTACGATGGAACGCAACGGGGATCAATCGCGGCCCTGCGACGCCCCCCTGCGAACCGGGTCACAACGCCCCGATGCCGGTCAGGGTGGGCACGCTGATGGCGATCTGGTTCACCGCCGACACCCATTTCGGACATGCCGGTGCGCTGTCGCTGTATCGCCGTCCGTTCGCCTCGGTCGCCGCGATGAACGCCGCGATGATCGAGCGATGGAATGAGACCGTCCGCCCCGATGACGAGGTCTGGCACCTCGGCGACTTCGCGCTGCGCACCGCCGCGCCGGCCGCCGCCGCGTTGCTGGACGCGCTACAGGGGCGCAAACACCTGATCACCGGCAATAACGATCCGCGGGAGATCATCACCCTGCCCGGCTGGTCCAGCGTCCAAACCTATGCCGAGATCATCCTGGAAGACCGCCGTCTGGTGCTGTGCCATTACGCCTTCCGCACCTGGAACGGCATGGCGAAAGGCGCTCTGAACCTGCACGGCCACAGCCACGGCCGCCTCAAGCCATTGCCCCGGCAGACCGATGTCGGCGTGGATGTCCACGATTTCCGCCCGATCGCCGTCAGCCGGTTGCGCGGCGCCTGAAAGTCGCCCCTTGCCGTATCGGTCTCCGGCTGGCACCACAAGCCGCATGCTTCCAACGACGAATTCACGTCCCGCCCCGGTGGAGCGGATCGCGCTCAACAGTGTTCTGCTGCTGCCTGTCCTGCTGATGCACGCGCACGGCATTGCCGAGGTGGCTATCGGCATTGCGAACCTGTGTTTTCTTATCCGCTCCGCGCAGTCTCGCGACTGGTCCTGGCTGCGGACGCGCTGGCTTTGGTTCGGAAGTGCCTGGTGGGTCTGGATGATCCTATGTTCGTTGCCAATCCCCGGCACCGATCTGGGCGAAGGCGGCCGGCACTCTCTGATCCAGGCCATCGCCGTTGGACGCTTTCTGATCCTCGTCGCCGCGATGGAGCACATGATCCTGCGGACCCGGGACGCGCGGCTGTGGCTGTATCGGCTGATCGCGGCGTCGGCCGCCTGGATCGTGTTGAACTGCATTGTTCAAAGCGTTGCCGGGCGTAGCCTGATCGGCTGGCCGCGTTCCGCCGACGGCGAGTTAACCGGACCGTTCGGAACCCCCAGGGCCGGACCGCCACTGGCCCGCATTATGATCCCGGCCGTGCTGCCGGCCGTCGCCATCTTGCTGGCGCGTGCCGGGCGTCGCTCGACCGCAGCGGCCTATACGCTGTTGACCGGCAGCGTGATCGTCATGGTCCTGATCGGCCAACGGATGCCGCTGGTGCTGGTGGTACTGGGGCTGGTTGTCGTGGCCCTGCTGATGCATCGGCTGCGTCCGATGATCCTGACGGCGGCCGTCTTGGTCGCGCTGCTGCTCGCCGCCTCCCCGGTGGTCGCACCCAGTGCCTATTACCGGTTGGTGGAGAAGTTCTCGGCGCAGATCGAGAATTTCGCGACCTCTCCGTATGGCCAGCTGTATGCGCGAGCGTTGGAGGTCGGAGAGCGCAACCCGCTCACCGGCATGGGTTTCGACGGGTTCAACACCGGGTGCCCGCAACCGGCGAATTTCCGGCCCAGTTTCGACGGCAGCCAGCCGGACGGCGGGGGAGCGGCGGTCTGCTGGCACCATCCGCATAATTTCTGGTTCGAGGCGCTGGATAATGGCGGATTCGTCGGTCTGGCGCTGTTCTGCGCCACCGCGATTGCCTGGATGCTGCCGTTGGGACGCGGCCTTTGGCGCAATCCCGAACCGCTGCGGGTCGCCCTGTTCGCGGCGGTCTTCATCCAACTATGGCCGGTCCAGTCCACCAGCGCCTTCACCAGCATGCCGATGGGCGGCTGGTTTTTCCTGATCCTGGGTTGGGCGATGGCGGAAACGCGCCAGCGCGAACCCTCGCCTAACCGTTAGTCACAGGGACATCCGTCGGTCGGACCAGATGCGTTGCGCACAAGATGGTGGTCGATCCATTCCGCGACCAGACGCCGAGCCTCATTGATCGAGGATTCGGGGTGGTGGATGCGATACAGGGCGGTGCAGGCCTGAAACGCCGACATGTCGTCGGAGCCGATCTGGCGCAGTTCGCTGTAGGCGGTCACCACGGCACGTTCGCACCGGCGGGCGATGAGGCTTTCCTGCGCCATTGCGGCACACGCTCCCTAATTGCGAATGATTCGCAGAAAGGTGAAGTTTAACCATTGTCGTATCGAACAGCAAGCACGACAGGCCGCCTCGGCCGCAGCCCAGCCATACGGCGACAGGATTGTTACGCAAACTTCCGTGATGGTGGTCATTGATCGGGCCACCCCGACAGCGCGGCCAGGGGGCGATCAGGATGTCGCGCATAAAGATCCGCTGCCGCACGGGATCTTCCGCGTTGCTCTATAGTCCGTGGGTTAGGGATCGTTGGCGCCGGACACGCCATCATCGTCCGGAAATCCGCCATCGCCGCTCAATTTCGGCAGTTCGGTTAACATACGGGTTAGCAATCGCACCACCGTCTTGCGCTCCTCCTCGGAGAGCCCGGCGACCAGTTGTTGCTCGCGGGCCATGGCGATCTGCACGATCTCATCATGCATCCGCAGCCCCGCCGGAGTCAGGGCGATGTGCTGGCGGCGTTGGTTGTTGTCGCGAAACCGCGTTTCAACCAGCCCCTTGGACTGCATGAAATTGATGCTTCGGCTGACCGCCGCCTTGTCGAAGGCGAACAGCTCCGAGATCCGACCGGCCACCATCCATGGCTCGATGGCCAACAGAAGCATGATCCGCCAGTCCGTTATGCCGATACCGAACCGGCGGCGGTATGTCGCCGCGGCCCCGCTGGAAAACTTGACCGCCAGGAATGTCAGCAACGCCGGGAGGTAGTTCTCAAGGTCGATCGCGCTGTCCGAACGCCGATTGTCGTCCTGCTCCGTCGTATCTTGCAGTTGGTTGGTCATAACGCGCTCAGCCCCGGTGATGCGGCGTGAACCGCAGTCGTGACACCGGGGCGGAGCCTTCGAAATGTGGCGTGTCGTCAAAAATGATTGTCTGCTCCTGGCGCCCCTGCGCCTGTCTGGAACCCAGTGGATACAGTAACATTGATGTGTCAACAATACCTGTCATCGGGCGGCGGCCTCATTCCGAACGATGGATGCCTACTGCCCCGGCGTCCGATGCCGAAACGCCAGCGCTTCGGCGATATGAACCCGCGCCACGGTTTCAGTGCCAGCGAGATCGGCGATCGTGCGGCCTACACGCATGGTTCGGGTATAGCCGCGCGGCGACAGACGCAAGCGCTCCATCGCCTGTTCCAGCAGCTTGTGAGCATCCGGTTGCAACCGGATGGTCTTGGCATCCGCCTCGGCGTTGCACAGCGGACCATCCGCGCCATACCGTTCGGCCTGGCTTCGGCGTGCCCGCAGAACGCGCTGGGCGATGACGCGGCTGGGTTCCCCGGCCGGAGCGTGCGCCAGTTCCGCCGCGGTCGCGGGCTGGATGGCGACGGCAATGTCGATGCGGTCCAGTACCGGGCCGCTGACACGGTTGCGGTAATCCTCACCGCATCTGGGCGCCCGTCCGCATTCCCGTCCGCCCTCCCCCAAATAGCCGCAGCGGCACGGATTCATCGCCGCGACCAGTTGGAAACGCGCGGGATAGGTGATGTGAGCGGCGGCCCGTGACACCGTGGTGCGCCCGGATTCCATCGGCTGGCGCAGCGATTCCAGCGACTGGCGAGGAAATTCCGGCAACTCATCCAGGAACAGCACGCCACGGTGCGCCAAGCTGACCTCGCCGGGACGCGCGCGGTGGCCGCCACCGGACATCGCGGCCTGGGACGCGGAGTGGTGCGGTTCCCGAAACGGCGGCCGCATCACCAGACGCCCGCCGTCCAGCAATCCGGCGATGCTGTGGATCATGCTGACCTCCAGCGCCGAACGGGGATCCAGGTCCGGCAGCAACCCCGGCAAGCGGGCGGCGAGCATGGATTTGCCCGCGCCGGGTGGACCGATCAGCAGGA
>CAIZFE010000029.1 GCA_903932145.1 uncultured Rhodopila sp.
CGTCATGGCCGGGCTTGGCCCGGCCACCCACGACTTTACTGGCGGCACCCAAGAAAGTCGTGGGTGGCCGGGCCAAGCCCGGCCATGACGAATGGGCAAATCCTCCCCGCCCATCGTTTGAGTTGACGCCTATGCGGCCAAGCCGAACCATGACGGACGTGGAATGGTAGTACATCAACGTCATCTGGTATCAAGCCAGCGGCCGGATATTCTGGTTCATGCGAAAAACATTCTCTGGATCGTATGTTGCCTTGACCTTTTGCAGCCGGCGGTAATTCGTTCCGTAGGCGGATGCGACGGAATCGGTTGTTTCGTCGTCGCCCAGATAGTTCACATAGCGGCTGGTTCCCACAAACGGCTGCATGGCACTGTACGCCTTGCGTGCCCACGTGATCGCGGCATCACTGTCTTTCCGGTGCGTCCATTGTCCCAATATCAGAAAATTATAGCCTTCCGAGCGAAACGGAAACGCGGTGTCGGCGACGCCGATGCGGGTGACGGCGCCATGGAAATGCTCCAGCACGAAATGGCTTTCCGGGGTCTGACATTCCGCAAAACAATCGATCATCGTGTCGATCGCGGCATCGCTGAGGCCGGAGAGGAAGCTGGACTTCCAGTAGTTTAGCGCGCCACGCGGATACGATGCGTCGAGCATCATGTTCAGGTCGGTGTAGGGCATAGCCCCGATGGCATCCATGACCGGCGTGCCGAACTGTTTGATTGGCTGGACGGCGCGCTCTCCGGCTTCGAGCGATCCGCAGTGACACAGCACGATCGCAATGAGTTTCGTGGCCGGCGCGTCCTCCGCGTGCAGAAATGCCGCGTAGATCATGAATTCGTCGGGCAGCGAGGCGGTGATCTCACGATAAAACCGCATGACATCACGGGCCGCACTGAGCGGCCACGCGATAACGCCGGCGGTCACCAGCGGTCCGACCGGATACAGGCGGAATTCCAGCGACGCCGCCACCCCGAAATTGCCGCCGCCGCCACGCAAACCCCAGAACAGGTCCGGATTGTCGGCCATACTGGCGGTAACGACCCTGCCATCGGCCAGAACAATTTCAGCCGAAATGAGGTTGTCGAGGGCGAGGCCATGCTTTGAAGTCAACCAGCCGATGCCACCGCCCAGGGTCAGGCCGCCGACGCCGGTCGTAGAGACGACGCCTCCGGTGGCCGCAAGACCGAAAAGTTGCGTTTCGCGGTTGAAACCGCCCCAGGTGACACCACCTTGTGCTCTGATCGTCCGGGCCTTGGCATCGACATGCATGCCTGTCATGGCCGAGAGATCGATCATGATGCCGCCGTCTGTCGTTGCGCGACCCGCGACGTTATGACCGCCGCCGCGGACGGCGATTTCGAGAGTCCGGTCGCGCGCAACCTTGATGGCGTCGGCGATGTCCGCAACGCCGCGACAGCGGGCGATGAGCGACGGCCGCTTGTCGATCAAGCCGTTATGAATGGACCGGGCGTCGTCGTAACCGGGATCGGACGGAAGCAGCAATTGGCCGCTGAAGGTCCGTTGGAGTTGGGATACGACGTCATTCAAGGATGATGCTGAGGTCATGGCTGCCCTCTTATCCCGATCCGGCCTGTGACTGACATAGGCAGCCGGGGTTCAGGTTGAATTTTGTATTTGTAAAGCAGGCGCCGACAGTTACCAAAACCATAGAAAATCCGATATGTCTGACGGTAAATGCGCCATCGTGGCCAGGTCAAACATGGACGCTATATTCACGCCGGTTTGAACGGCCCGACGGCGCCTCCCGGTCGTCGCTTGGAAACCGAACCAAGGAGTGAGATGATCCGCCCCGCACACACGAACCGAGGAAACGATGGCATTATTGGACGGCAAAGTCGGCATCATCACGGGCGCCGCCTCCGGCATCGGCGCAGCCACCGCTCGCACCCTGGCTCGGGAGGGCGCCAAACTGGTGCTGACCGACCTTGACGACGCGGCGGGTTCGGCGCTGGCCGAGGAAATCGGCGGCACCTATGTGCACCATGACGTCTCCGAGGAAGATGGCTGGCCCGCCGTCATCGCGGCGGCAGAACATTACGGCCGCCTGGACATCATGGTGGCGAACGCCGGCATTGCGATCATGGCCACTACCATCGACATGCCGTTGAAGGATTGGCGCCGCCAGATGGCGATCAACGTCGATGGCGTGTTCCTTTCGGTTAAGTATTGTATACCCGCGATGCGGCGGGCCGGCAATGGCGGTTCCATCATCATGCTGTCGTCCGTCGCCGGGCTGCGCGGATCGGCCGGACTGGCTGGTTACAGCGCCACCAAGGGCGCGGTGCGGTTGTTCGCCAAGTCGATCGCGCTGGAGTGCGCCCAGGCCGGGGACGGAATCCGGGTCAACTCGGTACATCCGGGTATCATTGCTACACCAATATGGAAAAAAATCCCCGCCGGCACCAATCACACCATCGACCCCTATGCGATTGCCGAAATGTCGGTCCCGCTGGGCAAAGCCGGCGAAGCGTCGGAAATCGCCGACGGCATCCTGTTCCTCGCCTCCGGCATGTCCAGTCATGTGACGGGGTCGGAGCTTGTCATCGACGGCGGCATGACCGCCGGGCGGATCACGCGACTGACGCAGTGACTCTGTTCGACCTGACCGATGCCGTCGCACACCCCGACCATACCGTAACGATCACATGGTCGGACAGTGTGGTCGGGGTACTGGACTTCCTACCCATCATCGACCGGGGCGGCTGGTTCACCCCGCTGCGGGATGGCGATTATTTCGCCTCGACCATGATCATGCTGCCCGGCGGGGCTGGACTGACCTGGCCGGAGGAAATCGATTACACGGCTGATTTCCTCCGCCAACTCGCCTTCCCGCAGGGTCTGACCGGGCGGGATTAAGCGATTGTGACCCCGGCCGCCGCTATGCGCGTCCCGCATGACTTAGGCGCGATCCCTGGCCGCATTCCGCTTGCCTGTTGCGCCACATTTGGCCAACGATGACCCCGCCCACCGCAACCGCGCCGCCACGATTGGGATGATCCCGCATGCCGTTCGACTTTCCCGTGCCCACACTGGACCACGTCGTCGTCAACGTCCGCGACCGCATCGACCAGGCCGCCGACACCTACCGCCGCCTTGGCTTCACCCTTACGCCGCGCGGCTATCACACGCTGGGTTCGATGAACCACCTGGCGATGTTCGGCACCGACTACCTGGAACTGATCGCCGCCAAACCCGGCGACGACAGCCGGCCGGAGATCATGAGCGCTCCGATCGGCCTGAACGGCCTGGTGTTCGGCACCGAGGACGCCGCCACGACCTATGCCGCGTTGCGGCGCAACGAAATGCCGATCGATCCGCCGCAGCAATTCTCCCGTCCGGTGGAAATCGGGGGAGAGGCGCGCGATGCCATCTTCCGCACCACCCGCCTGCCCGTGTCGGTTTCCCCCGCCGGCCGGTTGTATTTCTGCCAGCACCTGACCCGCGATCTGGTCTGGCGGGACGAGTGGCGCCGCCACGCCAACGGCGCCGTTGGGATTGCCCGAGCAGTGATTGCGTCCGACGAACCGGAAATCCTCGGCGGGTTGTTCGCCCACATGTTCGGCCAGCATGCGGTTCGAACGACCGACGAAGGCTGCTCGCTGATCGTCGGGCTGTCCCGGTTCGATGTGGTGACCCCGGCCGCGTTGTGGGAGATGTTCGGCGGCGCGGCACCGGACAGCCGCGGCCGCCGCGACTACATGGCGGCGCTGACCATCCGCACGCTGTCGCTGGATGCCGTGGAAACGGCACTGGACGCCGGTGGCATCCGCGGTTGGGACCGCATCGGCACCAGCGTGTTGGTGCCGGCGGCCGAGGCGTTCGGGGTGACGATCGAATTCAGCGTGTAGGATCGCCCGCGTCCAGGGGGAACTGTGGCCCGTACCGCTCTTACCCTTGCACCCGGGGGGCGACAATGTTAGTGCCGCCCGACTTTCTAAGGGACTGGCGCATGGCATCAACGTACGAAACCGTTTCGGGGATTATCTCCGACACCTGCGATATCGAGGCGGACAAGATCACGCCGGACAGTCATGCCATCAACGATCTGGGCATCGACAGCCTGGATTTCCTCGACGTGGCCTTCGCCATCGACAAGGCGTTCGGCATCAAGATGCCGCTGGAGCAGTGGACCGCCGACGTGAACGCCGGCACCGTGACCACCGACGAATATTTCGTCCTGAAGAACCTGTGCGCCAACATCGACAAGCTGGTCGCGGCGAAAGCCTGAGCCTTTATCTGAAAGCGCCCGACCTGAAAGCGATGGTGGCCTGATGCGCCTGGAATACTTCCAGATGGTCGATCGGATCACCTCGCTCGACGTGCCGGGTGGCAAGATCACGACCGCTTGCCTGGTGCCCGAACAGTCCCCGGTGTTCGAGGGCCACTTCCCCGGCTACCCGATCCTGCCGGGTGTCCTGCTGATCGAAACCATGGCGCAAACCGGCGGCTGGCTGGTGCTGGCCACGCAGCGTTGCGCCAAAATGCCGTTCCTGATGCAGGTCGAGAAAGCCAAGATGCGGGCCTTCGTCTCCCCCGGCCAACCGCTGGAAGTCGAGGCGACGCTACTGCACGAGGGCTCCGGCTATGCGGTGGTGAAGGCCAGCATCGTGTCAGGCGGCAAGAAAGTGACCGAGGCGGACATCCGCTACGGCGTGGTCCCCTTCCCCAATGAGACGCTACAGGCGGCGATGCTGGAAACGGCGCGGCGCGTTGGATTGCCCGAGGAATTCTGCAATGGCGCATGACCGCGACGCCCTGATCACCGGCATTGGCCTTGTCTCCTGCCTCGGATCGGGGGCGGATGCACATTGGGATGCGTTGAACGCGTTTGCCCCGGTGCTGGATACCGACACTTTTTCTCCATTGGCCGTGCATCCTTTGGCCCCACTGGCTCTGGACACCCAAATTCCCAAGCGCGGCGACCAGCGGCAGATGGAGGCCTGGCAGCGCATCGGTGTGTTCGCCGCCGGCCAGGCGCTGGATTCGGCTGGGGTAAAAGGCAACACCGAGTTGCTGTCGCGCATGGGGATGATCGTCGCGGCCGGCGGAGGCGAACGCGATTACGCCGTCGATGCGGCGATCCTGTCCGGTTACCCGAAGGCGGAAAACCCAGGCGCCTATCTGAACGAGCACCTGCTCGGTGACCTCCGGCCCACCTTGTTCCTGGCGCAGTTGTCCAACTTGTTGGCCGGCAATATCTCCGTCGTGCATGGCGTCATCGGCTCGTCCCGCACCTTTATGGGCGAGGAAGCCAGCGGCGCCGACGCCGTGCGCATCGCCTGTGCCCGCATCGCGGCCGGTCAAAGCGACATTATCCTGGTCGGCGGCTCGTATAACGCACAGCGGCCGGACGTGCTGGTCCATTACGAGATGGGCGGCCTGCTGCGGCGGTCTCCCTTCGACCCGGTTTGGGCGCGGCAGGAATCGGGCGGCGGCATGATGCTGGGGTCGGTCGGCTGCTTCCTGGTGATCGAAAGCCGGTCGCATGCGGCCGCACGAGGCGTGTCCGCCTATGGCCACATCGCCTCGATCAAGACGGATCGCTGCGGCCGCGCACCCGGTCAGGCGACCGCCAACGCGCGGGCTCAGTTCGCGGCCATGCAAGCGCATGTCGATCCGGCCGGCGCGGCGGTGATTTCCGGCGCCTCGGGTGTTGCGGCGCCGACGGTCGAGGAAGGTGAATTCCTGGCGTCGCTCGGTTTGCCGGTGCGGGCCACCGCCACGGCTCTGGGCCATTCGCTGGAGCCGTCCTTCCCCGCCAGCCTCGCTTTGGCGGCCATGGCGGTGAAGCGCGGGTCCTTGTTCCCCCCGCTGGAAGCGTCCGAACGCGAGATGACGGCGCCGCTGACACAGGCATTGGTGACGTCGTGGGGCCACTGGCGCGGCGAGTCGCTGGCGCTGGTCACGGCGGCATAGAGGAAAAAGCGATGACCAAAGATACTGATCATCTGGGCCGCCCGATCGTCGTGGTCACCGGCATGGGCGTGCTGACCTCGCTCGGTCAGGGCCAGGCCGACAACTGGACGGCGCTGACCAACGGCGTGTCCGGCATTCGCCGCATCACCCGTTTCCCGATCGAGGGCCTGCGCACCACCATCGCCGGCACCGTCGATTTCGTCTCGGTCCCCGAACCCTCCGCCCCCGCCCAGTCGCAGCGTCTGGCCGAACTGGTGATCGAGGAAGCCCTGGCCGAATCCGGCATCGGGCGCGTCGGCGATTTCCCCGGCCCGCTGTTCCTGGCGCTGCCGCCCGTCGAAATGGAATGGACCCAGCGGTTCGCGCTGGCCGCCGCCTCGGGCGCCAATGAGAACGTTACGTATGCGGACCTTATTCGAGCGGCTGGGGGCGGTGGGTTCGAGTCGTATTATCGGCGGTTCCTGTTCGGTTCGGTCGGCGAAAATCTGGCCGCCACATTCGGCACCAAAGGTTCCCCCGTCGCCACATCGACCGCCTGCGCGTCGGGCGGCACCGCGATCCAGCTTGGCGTCGAGGCGATCCGTCGCGGTGAAACCGACGCCGCCCTGGTGGTCGGCACCGATTCCTCGGTCAATCCGGAAAGCCTGGTGCGGTTTTCGCTGCTGTCCGCCCTGTCCACCCGCAACGATCCGCCGTCCTCGGCCTCGCGCCCGTTCAGCAAGGACCGTGAGGGCTTCGTCATGGCCGAGGGCGCCGGCGCCCTTGTCCTCGAAAGCCTCTCCAGCGCTCGGGCGCGCGGCGCCGTGGTGCTGGGTGTGGTCGAAGGGTGCGGCGAGGTGGCCGATGGCTTCCATCGCACGCGGTCGTCGCCGGACGGCAAGCCGGTGATCGCCTGCATGCGCGCGGCGTTGGCCGATGCCGGGCTGGCGCCGGATGCGGTCGGATACATCAACGCGCACGGCACCGGCACGCCGGAGAACGACAAGATGGAGTGGGTCGGGGTGTCCGCCGTGTTCGGCGACCGCGCCGGCTCGATCCCGATGTCGTCGAACAAGTCGATGATCGGGCATTCATTAACGGCGGCTGGCGCGGTGGAGGCGATTTTCTCCGTCCTGACGATCCGCCACGGCCTGCTGCCGCCGACGATCAACTACGACATCCCCGACCCGGCTCTGCCGGTCGATTGCGTGCCGAACGTGGCCAGAGCGGCAAGTGTGAAGCACGCGATCTCAAATTCGTTCGGGTTTGGCGGGCAGAATGTGTGCGTGGTGCTGGGCGCGGCGCAGTAACGCGGCGCTGTCTTTTCGCTCTCCGTCATCGCAATTTTGGGATAACTTGCCCATTTGGCATGGCAAGGCATTATTCTCTCCGTCAGGGCTAGGCTTCATTCTCTTCCTCATGACCGGGCTTTATTCTCTTCGTCATGGCCTGGCTTTATTCTCTTCGTCATGGCCGGGCTTTATTCTCTCCGTCATGACCGGGCTTTATGCTCTTCGTCATGACCGGGCTTGGCCCGGTCACCCACGACTTTGCTTGGCGCTGCACAGGAAGTCGTGGGTGGCCGGGCCAAGCCCGGCCATGACGCGTAGGTAAATCCTCCCCACCAAACGCGCGCCCCCCTACGCCGCGCTACGCCCCGCCCGCGCCTCCCCGCCGGCCGCCGCCATCACACCCGCGCCCGACATCGCGGCAATCCGGGCCTCAGCCCGTTTCAAACTCGCGGCGATCCGCAGATCCGTCTGCCGCTGGTCGTAAGCGGCGCTCCAGCTCACCCCGCTGGCCTTCGCGACGGCCGCGACCTTGCCGGTATCCTCGATCACCTCGACCGCTTTCACGATCGCCGGCTCAACCCGGGCGGGTTCCGGCTCCGCCACAACGGGCTGCGCCACCACACCCTGCCGCCGCGCCTTCCGCAATAGGTCCAGCCGCCGCTCGGCTTTCTCCGACGCGCGGCTCAGGCTGACGGCCCCGCCGCGCAGGCGGAGCACCCGTGTGACCGGCAGGTCCGGCATCGCGGCCTGACCGAGCGCCTGGATCGCCTGGAAACTGAAGCCGACGATCTTGGCGGCGAGGCGGAATTCATCCTCGGTTTCCGGATGATACACGTTCAGCATCCGGATCGCGGCGTCGCGCGCTGCGTCCTTGTCGTCGCCGGCCCCCGCCAGGAACAGCGACGCGAGATGGCCGAGGATGGTTTCCAGGACAGCAGCGGGAACGATGGTTGCGAGCGACATGGGATTGGCCTCGGGTGCGTGTTCAGCCTTTGTTCATAAGCGCACCATAGGGGTATGTTCCTGGCAATGCAAGATTAATTTCCATAACGGGCGACGGATCGCAGCGCCTTCGATGTCGCACAGTCATTCGCAGGTAGTCATGATCTGCCCTGGATCAGCGGAGGAACTAATGCCTCCCCCGGCACCACGGGCGAAACAGGCTGTGCGAATGGATCGTCTCCGGCCACTCCCCATCGTCATGGCGGGCGAAGGCCCGCCATCCACGCCTGTTGCCGTCACGAACGAGCAAAAGCACATCCCCTGCCCGTCCGCCGCCATGAACGAAAATCCCGGCCGGCGTGTCGCAGCCCGCTACGTCACGCGCGCCCGCCGTGGGCTTGTCGTCGCCGCCCGTTCGCTCCGCTCACGAGGCTTGCTCCTGGCGGCCCGCCGCTCGGCTTCGCTGTCACTCTGAACTCGGACACAGCGAAAACCGAGGAAGTTACTACGGAGCGTTGGGTCGAATGGCGCGCGGAACGCGGCACGCACAAAGCGCGCGACGTCGTTCCAGGACCCACCCCTAATGACGTGGTACGCTGCACCCTTCTTGTCCAACCACGCCGAACCATCGGGCGGCAACCCATCATAGCTGTCGCGCCAGTGATCGACGCACCATTCCGACACGTTCCCGAGCATGTCGTGAAGACCCCACATGTTAGAAACCTTCAGGCGAACCGGCCATGTTCCCGCCTTGGCGGAGCCTTCCGGCCTGCCCAACCTTCTGGCCAGATCGACGCCATTGTCCAGGTCGAACCCCTCGCTGCTATTGCCTGCGTACCACGCGATCTTATCCAGCACCGGATCGATGGCCGTTTCACGATTCAGTAGGTTCCCGGCGTAAATGGTTTCCGCCTTGCCCTCGCGGCAGGCATATTCCCACTCCGCCTCAGACGGAAGCGACAGGCGCAAGCCCGGGATGTGAGCATTTAGTTTGTCGATAAACGCGGTCGCTTCGGCGAAATTCACGGTTTCGACCGGGCGGGTTGGGGATTTGAATCCGCTCGGGTTGTTGCCCATGACGGCTTCCCACAAGACCTGGGTCACAGGCGTTTCAAACAGCCAGTAGCCGTCAGCAAACGTCACATCCTGTTGCGGTCCTTCTTCATCGAAGCGTCCCATTTCGTCCGGTGGCGAGCCGATGCGGAACGAACCGCGCGGTATCCAGCGCAGACGTTGGGTGACACCGGTCCCGGGCACCTGGATCGTTGCGTAGCGGCCGAATTTGTCGCGGCCGGCCGTGATGGCCCACTCCGGTTTTGCCGCGGGTACCGTGCCGGCTCCGCGGCGCGCGACGGTGTCGCCCGCTGCCCCTTGCGGCCGGCGCTCCGCGCTTCGGCTCGCCGGGTCAGCCGGCGCCACCGCACGCGCAGCTTCGCTGTCCGCCTGAACTCGGGCGCAGCGAAAGCCGAGATTTTCGTTGCTATCGGTGGGGCCAAACCATTGGCGAGACGAAGCCCGGAGGTGGCGCCCGCCAATCGAATAGGAGCCGCCGCGGATGACGCGTTCCGCGGCCCCCCCCGAGTCGAGCCATGCCGATCCATCCTCGGGGGCGCCATTATAGCCGACGAACCAATAATCCAGACACCACTCATCGACGTTGCCCTGCATTTCGAAGAGGCCCCACGGGTTCGCGGGCAAGGTTCCCACTTTCACCGGGCTCTCGCTGCCATAGCAGACCCGCTTCTTGCTAGGGCGTTTCCCAAAACTGTAGGCAGTATCAGTGCCGGCGCGGCAGGCATATTCCCATTGCGCCTCGTTCGGAAGGTCGATCGCCAAGCCGGGCAACGCGGCATTGAGGCGTTGGACAAATACCCGCGCATCGTCCCAGCTCACCCCAGTGACAGGAAATTGCATCCCAAGCAGGAATCGTGGCGCGCCCTTTTTATTCATCACAGCAAACCAAAGAGCCTCGGAACAGGCGGTGTCGAACATCCAGAATCCCTGCTTCAGGACGACGCGATGTCGCGGACCTTCGGCGGCGAACCTGCCCGCCTCGCTGTCCGGCGACCCCATCATGAATTCGCCCGCCGGGCACCAACGCATACGCTGCGTCACGTCAGTGTTGGGAACGCGAAAGGTGACCCAGGGACCGTAGGAATCGCGCCCCCAGTCCTCGGCCCAGGTCGGCGGTTTGCCCGTGGCCCAGAAATACGCGCGCGGCAGAATCGTGGTCTCGTCTGTGATCGCAGTCGCCCGCATCTCGGGCGTCACGCCCGCAGCCCCGGACAAGTCGGCGCCTGTCAGGTCGCAGCCGCGGAACTCGGCCCCGGTGAAGTCGAAGCCCTCCAGGTCTTGGTTTCGCAGATCACCACGCAAAATCGCACCCTTGAACGCCTTCGCCGGGTTGAGTTTGGCCAGTGCGACCAGTTCCACGAAACCCAGATCCCGCGCGTGGGCGACCTTGGCGATGCGACGGAGATCGTTAGCGTTGAGGATCACCTTTCGTCCTTTTGCATACCTGGGATCAACGCACCGGTGGCAACCACGATTCGTTTTCTCTTGCCGCGAGGAATCGTTTTCGATGCAACGATTGCGTTGATGACATCCTGTTGTCTTGGCGAGACTTGGTCGCCATGAACGGCCACACGCAAGCCCTCGGGCGGCACTTCGACGGTAAACCTGATTTGTCCGTTGGCGCCGGGGCCACGCGATTCCATGGTGACGGTTAACACCCCTTCGAACGGATCGCCAACGATCCGCCCCTCAACCTCAGGACCGGCGATCTCCACACAGTCTTCTTCGTCATCGGAGAGACGATAATATGGAAGGCCGCGTTCGGCGCCGTTGTTCGCTTTGCGAAAAAATGACGTCTGAATTGGCTGCCAGTGATCTGACGACACCATAAACAGCGGTTTTTCCAACCACAAATCCACCATTCGTGCGACCATTCTCCCATTGTATTTGAACCGGACTTCAACGTTTTTGGTCCGGAGAAACCGGAGAGTAAATGGTACATCTATCGTGCCGTATTTATTGTTGACTTCCTCGCGGTTGATCAACAGCGATACGACTTTAGCGATATCGCTGAATTGCGCCGCCAAGGGAATGTGCCCAGGTTCGGGCGGATCGATGTCGTCGCATCTGGCATCGATCAACGCCTGATAAAGGGCTGCCCTTTGCTCAGTGAAAGCGTGGTTGGTGCCATAAAAAGCTTCAAGTATCCTGCCGGTCCTGGTGGTTGGTCTGCTGACGCCGGTTCGCCAGTCCTTTACGGCTTCCGGCGAAACACCGCAGGCCAGACCGAATTTCTCGTCCGTCCAAAGCTTCGTGGTTCCGTCGGCGTGTTGGCAGGCATCAAGAGCCGCGGCGATCATAGCCGCGAGCTTCACCATCGGCTCGCGATACAGGGTCGTTTCCTTCTTGCGGGCCATCGGCGTTTCTCCCCTGGTTTCGTCCCCCCATTTCCACCCTTAAATGCCCCTGCCTGATCGGGTGTAGTTGGACGGCCTCACCAACGATCCAACGAGGTAATAATGTCAATCGATTTTCAGCAACTCACCATCGCCGTCGATACCGGAATCGAGGTATTTGCCGTTTGGGCACATTTGACGGTGGCTACCGTCCACCGCCTGGACCCCGCCTGTGCCGGCTATGCCGTAGTGGCCGCCGTGTGGCTCTGGCGCGCATGACATTTCCACAACGCCGGCAAACCCGAGCACTCGGCAGATTGCGCGATTCACGGCGGACTGGCAGCCTTTATCGCCGTCATGCACGGACTGTAGTGGCGACGGAACGATGGTCTCCGCCCACGCCGGTGACCATCGTTCCCCTCGTTGCCAATCCGGCGAGATGTGACATGCACACCCTCAGAAGGCATGATCGGCCCAAGACAGACGATGTGGAGACCATGGGCAAACCGATCTTGCGTCCATCGGAATACCTGGCCTCAAGCTGATACGACGGTCGATCCGCCAGCATCGGCGGCAGCTTCTCATCGATCACGAACCGTGGCGCCACGGTTTTCCCGCCGGACGTCCCCGCACTGGATTGGCCTTGGCATAAACCGCCGCCGCCTCGACGGTCTCGCGATCGAGATACGGATAATCGTCCAGGACACTGTCGATCGTGTCTCCCGCCTCGATCCGGTCGAGTATCGCCTGCGCGGTGATCCGGGTTCCGCGAATGGTCGGGGCGCCGCCCATGATATCCGGATCGCTGACGATCCGTTCCCGCGCCCGCTCATAAAGTGCCATCAGGCGGCGCACATCCCCGAGCGCTTTGCTGGCATCAATCCGCACCAGATCGCCGATCGACACCGTCGCGTGCTCGCCGGACTCCTCGGATTGTTTCAGCAACCGGTAAGCATCGTTCGCCGAAAGGTGTAGTTCCTCCGGCAACGACCGCACCAAGGCCAGCGCCAGCAGCGCCGTTGCGTCCAACCGCCGCCGGTTTGTCCCTCGCTCCGTTCGGGCAGGAATTTTGCCCCCGGTAATGGCTTTTTGCACCACCGACAGCTTCACGCCGGACAGGACCGCCACTTCCTGTGGGGTGTAGCCGAGCACCGGCATAAATCATGGCCTCCCGGACATTGATTTAGGCCATCCAACGGGGTGATGCACACCGAATCACAAGCGGCGGCTCCCGGTGGCCCTCGCCAGTCGCGTCGTGATAGTCTTCGCCTTGCCCAGTCATCCCAAACGGCACGAAGATTTGGACGGAGGGTAAGATCGATTCTGTCAGGACCGAACACCCCAATCCCGCGCCGCCATCTCGCCCCTGGTTCGGAGACTATCGCCGCCTGTCCCTCACAGCCGCGATCAACCGTGAAGGCGTCGCGCTGCCGGCCGGCAGCGAAGGGGTGATCGTGCACGACCACGGCGATGGGTCCTACAGCGTCGAATTCGACAAACCCACCTTCGAGGTGGTTACCATCCATGCGACCTCTTTAACCGCTGCCACCGGGGGCAATCGCACGCCAACGCCGATACACGATCGGTCTGATACCGCGAGCGACGGAAAGAATTTGGAACCACGGATGCACACAGATTCGCACAGATAAGGCCAAAATCCTGTTGATCTGTGTGAATCTGTGTGCATCTGTGGTTCCATTCTTCTGTTTGGTCGAAGCGATCCGTCAGCCCCGGAACACAGCCATGCTGGAGATTTCCAAATGCAATCGCCCTGGCTATCCACCCGCGACCAGGCCACGCGAACATCGTGACGATCGACGTCACATTCCCCCTGGACGACGCGGCTGCACGTGCGCTCCAGGCCGATCCGATCAAACGTCAGGCGCTGGGGCGGCTGATCAGCCATTGGCTACAGTCGGGGAGTCAGGTCGCCGCGTTGCTCGAGGCGATGGATCGCCTGTCCAGCCCGCTTCATCAATGCCGCAGGGCGTAACGACAAACAGGCCTCGGTTTTCCCGCCGGACGTCCCCGCACTGGATTGGGCGCAGCCGGCGGCGACGCCTGTCCGACCCAGTCCACGACCTTCGCCAGCGTGACGGTGCCGTCCAACCACACGGAAGCGATTTGGGCCAATTCCCCCGTCAGTTTATCCCGATCCGCGTCCATCGCTCGCCTTGCCGTCGTCCGATCTTGCCCTGTCAACCGGGGCGGGCAATCATCCGTGCAACTAATCCCGGTGTACGAACCAACAGGCGCATATCGTTACTGCCGCTCCGCTGCACCGGAAACAATCTGGAGGAAACCATGATCAAATTCGGCATCTCGCTGTTTTTCACCGATTATTCCATGCACCCCGGCGACCTCGCCCGCGAGCTTGAACAGCGCGGGTTTGAATCCGTCTGGTCGGGGGAACACTCCCACATGCCGGAGGTGATGAAGGCTCCCTTTCAGGGCGAAGGCGGCGTGAAAAAGCACTATTACGACGTGATGGACCCGTTCGTGACGCTGACCGCGGCGGCGATGGCGACGACGACGCTGAAGATCGGCACTGGCGTTTGCCTGATTCCGCAGCGCGATCCGATCCAGACCGCCAAGCTGGTGGCCTCGATCGATCAGGTCTCCGGCGGACGCTTCCTGTTCGGTGTCGGTGACGGCTGGAACCAGTCGGAGATGGAAAACCACGGCGTCGATTTCAAAACCCGGCACAAACGGGCTCGGGAAAGCATCGAGGCGATGAAGCAGATCTGGACGCAGTCGAAAGCCGAGTATCACGGCGACATCGTCCGCTTCGACCCGATGATGGCGTGGCCGAAACCGGTGCAAAAACCTAATCCGCTGATCTTTGTAGGCGGCAAATTCCCGTATTCGGCGCGCCGGGCGATCGCTTACGGCGACGGCTGGCTACCAAGTGGCAACGTGGTCGAAGCGATCCCGGTTTTTCAGAAGATGGTGGCCGACGCGGGCCGTGATCCGATGCCAATCACCGTCTGGTATCCGCCTCGGGACCTGGCGCTGATCCGGCAGTACGCCGATCTCGGGGTGGAGCGCGCGGTGTTCACCGTGCCCTCGGCGACTGCGGATGTGGTGCTGCCGGCGCTCGATGAGATCGGCGCGATCATGGCGCAAGTGAACGGGTGAAAGCTTCTCCGGTCGTGTGGTATCATATTACCACACGATAAAACCGCTTGACCGCCTAGGGTCGCAACCGCATAACCCGCGCCTCTAAACCATCGGACGCTTATAAAAACCATGCTCAAAAGCACACCCTCCCTGAAGCCGTCGGAGGTGACTAAAGGCTGGATACTGATCGATGCAGAAGGCATCGTCCTCGGTCGTCTCGCCGTTGTCATCGCCAACCGCCTGCGCGGCAAGCACAAGCCGCAGTTCACCCCGCACGTCGATTGCGGTGACAATGTCATCGTGGTGAACGCGGACAAGATCCATGTGACCGGCAACAAGGCCGAACAGTCGATCCTGTACTACCACACCGGCTATCCCGGCGGCATCAAGGGCCGTTCGATCCAGCAGCGCCTCGACTCCAAGCACCCCGAGCGGGTTCTGGAAAAGGCCGTGGAGCGCATGATCACGCGCGGCCCGCTGCAGCGCAAGCAGATGAAGCATCTGTATCTATATGCCGGCACCGAACATCCGCATGATGGTCAGAAGCCGACGACGCTGGACGTCGCGGCGATGAACCCGAAGAATAAGAGGGTCTGAGACGATGTCAGGAAATCAAACCGGCACCCTCGCCGACCTGAAAGAGGCGCTCACCGCGCGTCAGGTTTCTGCCGAGGCCGATGGCGAAGGTACGGGCGCGCCCGTTTCTCTGCTGGCTTCCACCCAGCCGCACCGCGACCCGAAGCGCGACGAACTCGGCCGCTCCTACGCGACCGGACGCCGCAAGGAATCCACCGCGCGTGTTTGGATCAAGCCGGGTAAGGGCGAGATCATCGTGAACGGCAAGAAGGTCGTGCAGTATTTCGCGCGTCCGGTTCTGCGCATGCTGCTGACGCAGCCGTTCCTGGTGACCGATCGTTACAACCAGTTCGACGTGTTCTGCACCGTCGCCGGTGGTGGCTTGTCCGGCCAGGCCGGTGCGGTTCGTCACGGCATCAGCCGGGCGCTGCAATACTACGAGCCGGAACTGCGGAGCATCCTGAAGGTTGCCGGGTTCCTGACGCGTGACTCGCGCGCTGTCGAACGTAAGAAGTATGGTAAGGCGAAGGCCCGCCGGAGCTTCCAGTTCAGCAAGCGCTGATCTGCAAGTCGATTACGATCAGTATGGCCGGGCATGTCCCGGCCATATTTGTTTCTGGCGATTGTCCTGACGGGTCTGGAAATAGGCGATCTTCGATGCGAGGAAGCCGGGGCGACGCGGGGTGCATAGGATTGCCGCGTTACTGCGCCGTTCGTCTGGCGATTTGCACCGGTCAGTCATGAGCTGACTGGCGGCGATCCGCCAGAAGATGCGGCGGCATCCCGGTTTTGCGTGAACCGATCCGCGGCCTGTGACACCTGAAAATGCTCACGATACTGCCGCGGCGCCACCCCGACGCGCCGCAAGAACGCCCGCCGCAACGCGGCCACTGACACTAACCCGCATTTTCGAGCCACCTCCTTCAGTGACAGTCCGGTCTCGGTCAACAGACGGCAGGCCATTTCCAGACGCATCGTGGCGACATACTCACCCGGGGTCTGACCGGTCTCCTGACGGAATTTGCGTATGAAACTGCGCTCGCTCATGCCGGCGATCTGGCACAACAAGCCGGCCGGCAAATCGCGATCCAGGTTTCCCTCACACCAGTGCTGGACCCGCTCGATCGCCGGCACATCGGAAAACTGTGCCTGCAGCCGAACCGAAAATTGTGCCTGCCCGCCCGCCCGTTTCAAGTACAACACCAGATATCGCGCGATGTTCAGTGCGAAATCCCTCCCGTGGTCTTCCTCGACCAGCGACAAAGCGAGGTCGATCCCTGCCGTGATCCCGGCCGAGCTGAAGAAACGGCCTTCACGGATGAAGATCGGATCGACCTCTACCAGGGCGGCCGGATGGAACCGGGCGAGGTCCGCGCAGGACGCCCAATGTGTCGTCACACGGCGACCGTCGAGCAGGCCAGCGGCGCCAAGCAGGAAGGCACCGGTGCAGATCGAGCCGAAGCGCCGGGCCTGCGTCGCCGCGCTTCGAAGCCAGTCGATCATCTCCGCGGTGATCCAGGTGCGCGGCTTACCGCCGCCAGCCACCATGAGCGTGTCAACCGGCAGCGCCAGTTCGGTCATCGCGCAACCGGGCAGGAAGGCGATGCCGGCCTTGGTCGTCACTGGCTCAGCGGTTGGACCCACAGTGACAACATCATAAATGGTCTGCTTGCGCAAAATATTAGCAAAACTGAAAACCTCCAATGGCCCGGCGACATCCAGCGGCGTCACGCCCGGATAGATCAGCATCGCGACGCGGCGCGGCTTCGGAGGAGTTGGCATCATGTACCGGATTGCTGTGGTCATGCTCCCTCTCGCGTTCGGCCGCGCACCCGCGGTCGCCCATTGGTTGGAGCATAAAACACTCAAGTCCTGCCAAAAATAGCGCAAGCTCCGCCAAACGTGTTCCGCGCACTTGGCCGGTAGTCGCATTTCAGCACTATGCGCCGTTATGACCATCTCGTCAGGAGGATCACCACCCCGGCTTGGATTTCGCGGCTGGCGCGTCGTCCTGGGTGCATTCATCACCAGCATGGTCGGTTTCGGTGCGATCTATTCTTATGGAGCCTTCTCGACCACCCTGGCTTCCACGTTTGATGCTTCATTGACCTCTACCAGTATTATTTTGTCTTTATCGACCGGCACGACGTTCGCTATCAGTGCCGCCAGCGGAATTTTGACTAAACGTTTTGGTTGCCGCTTACTGGCGATCGCGGGCATGGTCACGATCAGTGTTGGACTTATGCTCGCGGCGACCTCGACGAACCTTCACGAGATCTACTGTTACTATGGTGCCCTCGTCGGCGTCGGAACGGGCCTGGCTTACGTTCCCGCATTTGCCGCTGTGCAACGATGGTTCGTTACCTGGCGCGGTCTTGCCTCGGGCATTGCCGCGTCGGGCATTGGAGTGGGCACATTTCTCATCAGCCCGATGACCGACATGCTCTCGCCCTTGGGGGATTGGCGAGTGACCTTCAATATTTGTGCCTGCCTGGTGATCCTTGTCGGATTGCCAGGAGCACTGATGCTTTCGGATTCACCGGATGAAAACAGGGGCGAGTCACCTGACGACATCCTCCATCCCGGGTTGCCCAAGACCGAAGCGCCGGGCGTTTCATTGCGGTATGCCATGCTATCGCAAACCTTCGGCTGGATGTATTTTGGTATCTTGCTGGTTTCGTTGCCCGTCGTGCTTCCCTATGCCTATCTGGCCTCCACCGCGCGATCTGGTGGCTTCGACGGCAAACATGCATTGCAATTGATCAGTATTCTTGGCGTCGGCTCCGTCATCGGTCGTGGCCTCATCGCGGCAATCGCGGATCGTCTTGGCCGCCGCGAAGTCTTCCTTGTCTGCTGCATCGGGATCAGTGTCTCCACTGTCGTCTGGGCGGTAGGCAACGGCCTCCTCTTTTATGGTTTCGCCCTCTCGTTTGGTATCTTCTACGGTGGTTTCGTTGCGTTGATGCCGGCATTCATCGTGGACAATTTTGGCCGGCACAACGCGGCCGGCGTGATGGGCCTGATTTATAGTGGGCGGGCCTTTGCCGGATTGCTCGGACCGCCGATCGTGTCGTTCCTGATAGCGCGATGGCATGGTCATACGTTTCCATTGGAAATGATCGCCATTGTCGCGGCGATCGGGTGCTTCCAACTGATGCGCGTCCGGCCATTGGTGATCGAAGCCTGAATGGCATGGGTTCAGCAAGACTCAGCACGCTTGACACCGGCGCGCCCGATCGCCACGACTCAACCGCATGGACCATCCGGGCGGGTGCCACTGCGGCAATATTCATGTGCGTCTGCGACTTTCGGCGCGGCCGGAGGACAATGCGCTGCGGGCATGCACGTGCTCGTTCTGCCGCAGCCACAATCCGCGCATGCTGTCTGATCCACAAGGCCTGGTCGAGGTCTGGGCGGATGACTGATCGCTGGTAGAGAATTACCGGTTCGGAACCCGCACGTGCGATTTTCTCATCTGTCGCCGTTGCGGTGTCTTTGTCGCGGCCGTCTCGGAGACCGCGATGGGAGCACGCGCCGTCGTTAATGTGAACTGCCTGACCGATCGTGAGCGGTTCACGTCCGCCCCCGTGTTTCACACTTTTGACGGCGAGACGACCGCGACGCGATCATCGCGCCGTTCGGCCAACTGGATGCCGGCGATGATCCTCCGCTAGCGCTGCCGAGCCGACGACGCCTGTGTCGCCGCGAGGGCCGCCTGGATCTTATCGGGACGGGTGAAGTTGAGGTATTCGCGCGCATACTCGGGTGGCAGAATTTCGACCATCGTTTCATTCTCAACCCATACCTCGATCACATGAAACGGACCGCGATTGCAGTCAAAGCATTGCCACCCGGCGCGTTCGGCGATCGCCTTGACGGTGCCGGAATCGGTGGCGACGCTGAGTGCGAAATGCGTGGGGCCATAACCGCGGGGGGCTGTCTTCACGAAGCTGCCACCGGTGATGCCGCCGGGCTGCAACTCGGAACCCGCCGGATAAACTTCCACTCCCGAACCGTGATCGTCGAGCTGTAGCGCGAAGAAGCTTCCGGGATTGGGGGGAAACGGCACCGCGGTACCGCCCATCAGTTCGGCGAGCACGCCAGCGGCGTGTTTTGGATTTTGCGCGGCAATGGAGAGATGATGGATCATGGGTTCCTCACCAACTTTAGATACTGGTGAGAATAGCACGAACACACCGCCGGGACCAGTAAGCGAGACCAGACTTGGTGCAGCGACAATCCGGCAAAGATGGAAACTGTCGGCCCGCGCCAGCCTATGGCCCCTACCGAAACATTGCGGCAAATCGGCTTTGGCGCGGCAATAACAGGCGTGATAGTTTGCCAAACGAAAAGTGGGAACATGGACGATGATCCAGCCGAATCAGCAGACCTCGCATACTCGGATCCGGAACTTCCTGACCATCCTGCTATGGGTGTTGCTGGCCTCAGCCGTGGTGCCCACCGTATGCCTGTTTATGCTCTATATGGCGGTCATCATATGGTTCCGCGGCGCCTCGCTACCAGTAAGTAGCGCAGCGGAGGTCTTCGCCATTACGGCCATACCGAGCCTCGTCGTCGCCGGCGCGGTGGGTTTCGCGGCGCTATCTATCTGGCTGTGGGACCTGGCAAAATGGCGCGCCCTCTCGTTCCCTATTGCTCTCGCGCTCGACGCAGCCGCGCTCGTAGCCGCTGTGATTTTGATGCTGGTATTAAAGGCGGGTGGCTAAATCCGCGCTAACTGAGGATAGTTTAGTTATGTCTATGGCATGCATCAAAAGCCGTACAACGCGAGATTACGGAAGTCGCGCACCGGATCGGGAGTCCGGCGATGACGACTTTCCTCCACGCCAGTGCTTCGCTGGTTTGCAGCGCGACTCTGACCTTCTGGGCACGATCCCTTTTCTATTGATTTGTTTCCTAAATTAAGATATTGAACAAACCATAAACATTTATGCCGGACGCCCCGCCATGTCAGCCGCAATGTCAACCACCACCTCACCGTTCCTGGCCACCATGATCGCCTTCCTGGAACCATACTTTGTCGCCGCCGGGGTCGATCTCGCGGCGGCGCGGACGGAAATCGTCAATACACTGGCGACCTACGGCACGCGATCCCGAGCGGAGATCATCCAGTCCGCGAAGATCATCGCATTCAGCCTATGCTCGCTGGCAACGTTGAAAGATGGCATGGCCCCCGACATGTCGGACTCCATGCGCTTGCGCTACCGGAGCTGCGCGAACGGATTGGATCGCTCCAGCCAGCAGGACGAGAAAGCGCTGGCGGCGCGGCTTGCGGGCGATGTTCCGGGCGCGCTGGAGCCCGTGAACGATGTGCCGGATGCCGCCGCACGCGAAGCGGTGCGGGACGCGCGGGCCGCCGTTGACGGTTTCCGAAATCGATTGTCTGGACGCTCGCCGCAGCCGGCGGGGGTGCATGCGGAGCCGGACTCCAACGGGATGGCTTCGAAGGAGGCAGGGTTGAACCTTCCCGGACCAGCTATCCCCGGCTCACCAACGCCGGAGCCGCCGATGCCGGATTTTCCGTGGCCGCCGGTAAAGGCTTCACCGGAACAGGCGGAGCGGACCAAAACGATGTGGCGAGACGCGATGATTAAAGTACTGGGTGACATGGGCAGGCCGGTGCAACCGGTCATCGCACCGGCCTGATACGCCTTCGTTGATGCCGCGCGAGGTCCGGGTGCTCGACGTCGCGCTTTTCTTCACTCCGCGGCGGTCATGGCCGCTCTGGCTGCCTGCTGCCGCTCCGCCGGTCTGAAGCACAGCATAATCGCCGCGGCCCCCAGGCCCATCCCGAAGGAACCGATATACAGCCAGCCATAATTTCCGTAACGATCGAAAATGAGACCTCCCGCCAATGGTCCGAACGCCATGCCCAGGCTTGAGGCCATGGCCGCCGCGCCAATCATCGTTCCCATGATCGGCAACGGGAAACTTTCGCGTGCCAACACAGCATACAATGGCATCACGCCGGCATACGCGAGACCGAAAACGGCGGCGACTGCGTAGAACTCAGATTGTTGGCGGACGAAATAATAGCACCCCACCGCCAGCGCCTGAACGAGCAGGCCGGAAACCAGTACCCGCTTTGCCCCGAACCGGTCACCGAGCAGGCCGAATAACAAGCGTCCGAATAGTCCCGCCAGGCCTTCCACGCTGTAGATCGACACCGCCGCCATGACCGGCAGACCGCATGCAATTGCGTAGCTCACAGTGTGGAACAGCGGACCGGAATGGGTCGCGCAGCAGGTGAAATAGGTGAGCGCCAACACCACAAATTGCGGCGAGCGTAATGCCGTTGCGGCGCCCCCCGATGAGTCCGCCACGCGCCGTGCCGCACCATTCTGTAGCGCCGGGGACCGCCGGATCAGAAGAGCCGCCGGCAACAGCAGCATCCAGACGATAATGCCAATCAACAACTGCGAGGTTCGCCAATCATAGATCGACACAAGTTTGGCCGCGAACGGCGCGACGGTCAGCGGTGCCACGCCCATCCCGGCGGAAACCAGCGATACGGCAAGGCTGCGTTGTGTCTCAAACCAGCCCGTGACGGTTGCCATCAACGGGGCAAAAATCGCGCCGCCGCCAACGCCAACCAGACATCCGAACAGTATTTGGAACTCAAGTACGCCGGACGCTTGGCTGGCCATAACGAGACCAAGGCCCAGAAGCGTGCCGCCGGACAGCAAGACGATCCGGGGACCAAAGCGATCCATCGCCATACCCCAGCCGAAGCTGGCGAGCCCCATCGCTACGAAGTTGATGGTCATCGCACTGGAAATCCCGGTGCGCGACCAGCCGGTCGCCTGCGACATAGGCGCCAGGAACACCGGCAGCGAGAAAATCGAACCGATCGCCACGCAGCCCATGAACGCACCCGCCGCGACGATCACCCATCGGTAATTCGAATTCATGGCTGCTCCAATTCAACCGCACTCTCGCGCGCGATGCCTCGGGTCCGGGCAGCCCTTCCGCTGCGTACCGAAACGGTGCAGGCTGCCATCCAATAAACGTCTCAGGGGGAATATCCATGTCTTGGCTCGCGCGTCTCGCCTGCCGTGTCCTACCGCTCGCGGTTTTGATCGCCGGCCCTGCCCGGGCGGCCGAACCTTTCACCATCGGGCTGAACCTGGGCCAGACCGGAGCGCTCGCCCCCAATGGCAAAGCCGCCCTGCTCGCCATGCAAATCTGGGTCGAGGACACCAACGCCAAAGGCGGACTACTCGGTCGCCCCGTCAAACTACTGACCTACGATGACCAGTCGAACCCGGCGCTGGTGCCGGGCATTCTGTCCAAACTGCTGGACGTGGATCATGTCGATCTGCTGATTGCCGGCAACGGCACCAACATGGTGGCCCCCGCCCTGCCCTTCGCCATGCAACGCAAGCTAACCCTGATGGGTCTGTTCGGGCTGGATGTGAACAGCGAGTTCCACTACCCGAACTACTTCTCGATCATCCCGGCCGGCGGCGAACATCCGAAGGAAGCGTTCTCGGCCGGCTTCTTCGCGATGGCCGCTGCCGCGAATCCCAGACCCAAGACGATCGCCCTGGTCGGCGCCGATGCCGAGTTCGCCAAGAACGCCGTCGATGGCGCTCGGGCGCAAGCGAAACGCGACGGCTACAAGATTGTCTATGACAACACCTATCCCCCGACAACGGCGGATTACTCGCCGATCATCCGAGCGATCCAGGCGACCAATCCGGATATGGTGTTCGTGGGATCGTATCCACCCGATACGGTTGGGATGGTGCGCGCCGCGAATGAGGTCGGGCTGAACGTCAAAATGTTCGGCGGTGGCATGGTCGGGCTGCAGGCGACGTCGATCAAGACGCAGTTGGGTCCGTTGCTGAACGGCATTGTGAACTACGATTTCTGGCTTCCGGTTGGCCCTTACGCGACGCCCGAGGCCAAGGCTTTCCTGACCAAATACCAGTCCCGCGTCGGCGAATCAGGCGTGGATGCGCTGGGTTACTACCTGCCGCCCTTCGCCTATGCCGACCTCCAGGTGATTGGAGAGGCTGTCGAGGCAACGCACGGAACCGATCAGGCCAAGCTGGCGGACTACCTACGCTCGCACACGTTCCACACACTGGTCGGCGACATTAAGTTCGGACCGGGCGGAGAGTGGGTTCAGCCGCGCGTGCTGGAAGTTCAGTTCCATGACATCAAAGGCCACGATGTCGAGCAGTTCCGGACATTGGACACCCAAGCTGTCCTGTTTCCGCCTGAGCTGAAGACCGGGGAGTTACGCTATCCCTATACCTCCGCCCGCAATTGAAAACGGCCGAGAGGTGTCCTGACCGGTGAGGCCATCTCTAAAGCGGCAACTGGGCCGGGTAGTCTACGCCCGCCCGATCCGACTGATCCCGATCATCCGATCGCTGCGTCTTGATCAACACGGTCAGCGCTGCAATCTGCCGCTCCAGACGGTCAAATCGGGCGCGTTCTTCCTGGATCGTGTCCTTTTCCAGTTCTTCGCGGAGGGCCGCCACCAATACCGCGATGAACATGTTCATCAGGCCGAAGCTGGCGACAACAATGAAGGCGCCATAAATCGGGAGCACCCACGGCCGGTCTTCGAACACGATCTCATTATCGAGACCGGACCCGAGGGTGACCATGACTGTGTAAAGATGCGCCGCGGAACGGGCGAGCGTCCCGTAATGCGCCGGATCGATGGTGTGGAACAGGCTCGTCACGATCACGACGAAACTGTAAAAGACCACCGCCAGAACCACGAACGCGGCCGCCATGTTGCGAAGCGCCCCCAGCATCGCATCGACCATCGCCCGGCTGTTGGGAACGAAGGAGATCAGGCGCAACACCCGCACCGTCCGCAGAACCCTAAAGGTCGAGAAGGTGCCGAAACTCGGTACGATCGAGATCAGCGTGACTCCGATGTCGAACATGTCCCAGCCGCTGCGCCAAACCGCACGTCCTCTGGCCAGAATGCACATCACGGCATCCGCGACCAGCAAAGCCAGCAATCCATGATCCGCCAGTTCCAGGTGGTATTCGGTCATTATAGCGGGGCGGCCCTCGGCGATGAGTCCGAGAACGATCGCATTCGCCAGCACCGCCATGCCGATACTGGTTTGCCAGAACGTTGACCTGTAGATCGTTCGCAAATGCTTCATGCAGGCGTCCCGATGATCCGATGCTGCCTCCCATAGTGGAATCTAACAGCATTCGAAACAGAAGCTTGTGCGCGGAGGCCCCGCCGATCCTGACGGTCAGCGCCAAAGTCTCCCCAGCGACCCGGCAACGCCCTGGACCGGATCGGCCGAGGGCAAAGGGACAGCATCAACCGCCCGCTCCGCGGCGTCATGTTCGGCGGCCTTGCCGCGCCGCAAATCCGGTCCCGGACCATTATCGGGATAGGCACCGACAATCAGCAGATCATCCGACTGGCCTTGATTGCAGTGCGCCACACCTGCCGGCACGACGACGACATCCCCGGCCTGCACCGTCAGCACCGTTCCACCCGGACCGCCGAACAGCACCGATGCGGTCCCCCGCGCAACACCGAGCGCCTCGTGCGCGGTGCTGTGGAAATGATGGAACGGATGCACCCCGTCCCGCCATGCCGGAGGCCAATGATTGGCGGCAAATACCCGCTCGATCCCGGCGGCATCCGCCGGGACGGCGCCGCGATACACCAGCAGCGGCAGACGCGAGTTCGGAATCGTGCCGTCGTCGGCGAATGTGAAGGTCAAGGGTTCGGTCATTCTATGCCACCTCCGTCGTTTCAGTTTCATCTTCGTCGCCATACCCCAGAAGCCGCAGCGCCCGCCCGCGAATACCGCGACCGGCGGCCGCGTGGATCAGTGCCTCTTCCCGCCCATGGGTAACCCAGACTTCGGGCGCACCGACGTCATCCAGCGTGGTGTTCAGCTCGTTCCAGTCGGCGTGGTCGGAGATCACCAGCGGCAGTTCAACACCCCTCGATTTGGCGCGTTGCCGCACCCGCATCCAACCGGAGGCCAGCGCCACCACCGGATCCTCCAGCCGCCGCGCCCATCGGTCGGCGATGGCGCCGGGAGGGGCGAGGACGATCGCACCCACAAGATCCGCCTTCGCCGCGACGGTCGCCGGACGCAGGTCGCCCAGTTCGATCCCAAGCGTCTGGTAGAGATCGCACATCGAGGCCAGCGCGCCATGCAACCAGATCGGGCGATCCCAGCCCGCTTGCCGCAACAGTGCGATGACCCGTTGGCATTTTCCCAGTGCGTAGCAGCCCACCACATGCGTCCGGCCGGGAAACAGCGCTACGCTGTCGAGCAGGCGCTGGATTTCATGCGCCGGCGGCGGATGCACGAACACCGGCAGGGCGAAGGTCGCCTCCGTGACGAACACGTCGCATGGCACCGGTTCAAATGCCGCACAGGTCGGGTCTGCAACACGCTTGTAGTCGCCGCTGACGACGGCCCGCGAGCCTTGATAGTCCATCGCCACCTGGGCGCTGCCGAGCACATGGCCCGCTGGGCTCAGCCACACGCGGACGTCTCCCAGCGTTATCGGTTCATGCCATCCGAGCGGCTGCTGGCTGCTACCGGCGTTGGCTTCGCCCATCCTGGCTCGCATGATCGCCAGCGTCTCGGCGGTCGCCAGCACCGCGCGGTGGCCGGGCCGGGCATGGTCGGAGTGACCGTGTGTGATGACGGCCCGGTCCACGGCGTGCAGCGGGTCGATATAGAACCCGCCCGGCTCGCAGTACAAACCGTTGGGGAGGACTTTTAGCCATGTCTCGGGGTGCGGCATTGCCGTCCATGTTGGCATGCGCCGGGGATTTGACCAGCCTGTTGAACCACTCGATGCGACACTGGTAAGACCGTGCGGTGGATATCAATCTTGACACCGTCATGGCGCTCGGACTGGCGGCCTTTACCCGGGGCGATCATCCGGCAGCCGAGGCGCATTTTCGCGACGCGCTTGGTGCCGGGCACGACGACGCGGACTTGCATCATCATCTCGGCTACCTCGCCCGGACCCGCGGCGATCTGGACGAAGCCGCCGCCCGCTATGTCGATGCGCTGCGGCATGCGCCGCTGGATGTGCATCTGCACAACAATCTGGGCGAAACCCGACGGGCACAGGGCCACGCGGCGGAAGCCATGGCACTGTTCCGGCGCGCCCTGGCATTGTCGCCGGACGAGGCCCCGATCGCCGCCAATCTGGGGTCTCTGCTGTTGGCGATGCAACGCCCCGACCTGGCGCTGCCGCATCTGGAGCACGCCGTCGCGCTGGAACCCGGCGCGTCGCAGGTGCATTCGGACATCGCGGTGTGCTTGTGCAGCATGAACCGTTACAGCGAATCACTGGCGGTTTACCGTCGGATGGTTGAAATCCAACCGGCCGACAACGATGCCCGCTATCTGGAGGCATTGGCTCTTCTGGCGCTGGGTGACTTCGACAACGGCTGGCGCCAGCACGAGGTTCGCTGGCAGGCCGCCCTCGGTCAGTCGATGCGGCATGTCGTGCCGGGTCCGGCGTGGCTGGGTGACGAAGACCTGAGCGGCCGCACCATCCTGGTGCATGCGGAACAGGGCCACGGCGACACCGTCATGTTCATGCGCTACGTGCCGTTGCTGCGTGCGATGGGTGCCCGGGTGATCCTGGAAGTCCAACCCGCGTTGAAGCCGCTGCTGACTGACATGTCCGACGTGTGTGCGCGTGGCGAGGACCTTCCCGCTTACGATGTCCAGTGCTCGCTGATGAGCCTGCCACGGGCGTTTCGAACGACGTGTGAAACGATCCCGTCCGAGCTTCCTTACCTGACCGTGCCGGCCGCCAGCCTGGACAAATGGCGCGCTCGGTTGGGCCCGTCCGACGGGCGGCGGCGCATTGCGATTGCCTGGACCGGCGCCAGCGCGGTGTGGAACCGCTCGATCCCGCTGCCGCTGCTGAAGCCGCTGTTTGAACGGTCCGACTGCGTATTCCACATCGTGCAGACGACGATGGAGCCGGATGACCGTTCGACCCTGGAACGGCTTCCTACATTGATCGATCACAGCGCCGATCTGGCCGATTTCGCCGACACCGCCGGGATCGTGGCACTGATGGATCTGGTGATCAGCGTTGATACCGTGCTGGCTCACCTGGGCGGGGCGCTGGGCAAGCCGACCTGGACGATGCTGCCGTTCGGTGCGGAATACCGCTGGCTGACGCGGGGCACGACCTCGGCGTGGTATCCCGGCATGCGCCTGTTCCGGCAACCTGAGCTGTTCGGCTGGCCTCAGGTGGTTGCGGCGATCGATGCGGCACTGTCGGCATGAATGCCTATGCCGAGCTGCTGTTGGGGGCGGCATTCGAGGCTTTCGCGGCGGGCCGCCGCGATCAGGCCGAGATCGCTTTGCGCCTGGCGGTCGGAGGCGGCGACCGCGACGCCCACGTCTTGTATTTCCTGGGCCATCTGTATCATCTCGCGGGACGCTATGACGACGCCGCCTGGTTCCTGACCGCCGCGCTGACAATCGATCCGAACCACGCGCGGGCGCACAACGATCTGGGGGAAACGTTGCGTGGTCAGGGCTTCCTGGAGGAGGCCGTCCCGCACCTGCAACGGGCGATTGCGCTGGAACCCTCGCTGGCGCACCCGTATGGCAATCTGGCCGCCGCCCTGGTTGCGTTAGACCGGCCGCGTGAGGCCCTGCGCTGGGCTCAGGAATCGTTGCACCGCTCGACCGACAAAGCGGTTGCCCATTGCGATATGGGGAGTGTCTTTGGACGGTTAAATCGAACGAAGGAAGCAATCCGGCAATACGATCTGGCCCTGGAGCTGTCTCCCGGCAACCCGCGCGCCTATTACTTCCGCGGACTGATGCGGCTGACGTTGGGACAGATGCCGGACGGCTGGGCCGACCACGAGGCACGGCTGGTGTTGCAGGGCCTGCGCTATCCCGAAGCGACACACTGGACCGGCCGGCAGGATCTGACCGGACGCACGATCCTGCTTTACGACGAACAAGGGCTGGGCGACACCATCCAGTTCATTCGTTACGTCCCTCTGGTCGCGGCGCTTGGCGCCACCGTTCTGATCGAAGTGCAGCGCGGCCTTGGTTCGTTACTTGCGACCAGTTTCAGTCAGGTTTTCGAGGTCGGAGACACTTTGCCCGCATTCGACCTGCATTGTCCGATGATGAGCCTGCCGGCCGTTCTTGGCATCAATTCCGCCGTCTCGGCGGGCAAAGGGCCGCCATCTGAGGCGATGCCCAATAATGAGCAAATCCAATCCCATCGTCATGGGCCGGACAAGCTGGATAGGCGACTTGGCGAGGAGGATGTTCCAATTCGTCATGGCCGGGCTTGGCCCCATAGGCATCAGGATAAGCGCTGGGCGGAGAAAGGTTGTGCCACGGACGTGGTTTTTCCCTCTCCGTCATGGCCGGGCTTGGCCCGGCCACCCACGACTGTCTGTGCCGCGCCAACCAAAGTCCCGGGTGACCGGGCCAAGCCCGGTCATGACGAATGGGCAAATCCTCCCCACCCAACGGCTTATCCTGATGCCTATGGCGCCAAGCCGAGCCATGACGATAAGAGCAATGGCAACATACCCGCCAACGTGTCGTATTTGGCGGCCGATCCGCTGATCCAGGCTGCATGGTCGAACCGCCTCGGACCATGGCGGAAACCGCGCGTCGGTCTGGCATGGTCCGGCAACACCTTGCACGCCGCCGACCGGGCGCGGTCCATCCCTCTGGCAATGCTGGCACCATTGCTAAGCCGGACGGATATCGCGTGCCATGTCGTGCAACGGGATATCCGCGACAGCGACCGTGCGGCGATGGTCGATGTTCCTGAATTGACTGACCATAGCGCCGGATTGACGGATTTCAGCCAGACTGCCGGACTGATCGCATCGATGGATTTGGTTATCGCGGTCGATACGGCCGTGCTGCACCTTGCCGGCGCCATGAATGTCCCGGCCCGGGCGATGCTGTCGCACAGCGCGGACTGGCGATGGATGCGGGACCGTGACGACTCGCCCTGGTATCCCGGGATGCGGCTGTTCCGCCAGACGCGGCAGGGCGACTGGACTTCGGTCATTGAACGGATCGGTGCCGACCTCGACCAGCGGGCGCTCGATCGCCGATGAATCCCTATACACAGGCGCTTCATGATCTGCTGCAAGCACCGTTGGAAGCCAGGCGTATCGGCGAAGCGGTGCCATTGCTGAAATGGGCCATCCAATCAGGCGCGGACGAGCCGTATTTTCTCTACGCGCTGGGAAACTGCCAGTTCCTGGCAGGTGACTACCCCGAAGCAGCCATCGCGCTGACACAGGCGACGCGGATGGACCCGGGGCGCGCGGAGGCCTTCAACGACCTTGCCGCCGCGCTTTTCGTGCTGGGCCGTGACGCCGAGGCTTTGGCTTGTCTGCAACGGTCCCTGGCCCTGCGACCCGATCTGGCGGAAGCGCAGGAAACCGACGCCATCTGGCTGTTGCGGTACGGCCGTTTCCACGAGGGGTGGCGCAAATACGAATCCCGCTTTCGCACCAGGGCCAACCAGAACCTGTGGCGCGCCTTCCCCCAGCCGGTCTGGACCGGAGAGCCGTTGCTTGGACGGACCATTCTGCTTCATGCGGAACAAGGTCTTGGCGACGCGTTGCAGTTCGTCCGGTACGCTCCGTTGGTGGCCGCGCGCGGCGGGCGGGTCATTGTCGAGGTTTATGCCGAGGTCAGCCCGTTGCTGCTGCATTTGCCGGCCGGCATTCGGGTTGTGCATACCGGCTCGCCGTTGCCGCATTTCGACCTACATTGTTCGTTGCTGAGCCTGCCGATGGTGTTCGATACGGATCTGGACAGTATCCCCGCCACGATCCCCTATCTGACCGTGCCCGACGTGCGGTTGGCGAAATGGCGGGACAAGCTGGGGCCGCGACGAGGCTTGCGAGTGGGCGTCGCGTGGTCCGGCAATCCGAACCATCGCGACGATGCGCGCCGAAGCATCCCGTTAGAACTTTTTTCAACGCTGCTGATCGACCGGCCGGAGGTTGAGTTTCACGTCGTGCAGGCTGACATGCGAGCGGCCGACCGCGCGGCGTTGCGGCGTATGCCGCATGTTTGCAACCATGCGGCGGAGCTGCACGATTTCGGCGACACCGGCGCTTTGGTGTCATTGATGGATGTTGTGATATCCGTCGACACATCGGTCATTCATCTGGCGGGTGCTCTGAACCGGCCCGTCTGGCTGCTGTTGGCGCATTTGGCCGACTGGCGGTGGTTGCTGGAGCGTGATGACAGCCCCTGGTATCCGTCGTTGCTGCTGTTGCGTCAGCGGGAACGCGGCGACTGGTCCAGTATTTTGGCGGATGTCGAGGCGCGATTACAGGCGATAGTTGCTTGATCCCTCGCCCATTTCGTCGACGTGTGGTTGCCTGTTGGCTGCGAGAGGTTTGGAGACGCAGATGAACGCCACTGTTTGTGCTGAATCTCTGGATAGCGATTTGACGACGTTGCACATCCGTTGCGGCTCTGACATCCGCGATCGGCTGCAACAAGCGGGCGTGACCGGCGATTTTCTGGAATACTCCGACCCGATCTGCGAAGGGCCGGTTCCGGATACCCCCGATCTTGTGGCGATACGTGGCCGGTATCTCGCGAAATCCTTCGGGTCGTCGCTGGACTTCACCGAAGCAGAAGCAATCGTTCGCCTTGCGGAGGCGGAACAACGTCTGTCAACCGCGCACGAATACCAACGGGTTGTTTTCTGGTTCGAACATGACAGCTACGACCAACTCCTGCTCGCCCGCTGCCTGTCGCATTTCGCGGATGCCCCCAGGCCGGAGCATTTAGAGCTGATTTGCATCGATCATCATCCGTCGGTGCCACGCTTTATTGGCCTGGGTCAGTTAGAAGCCGCGGATTTGGCTGCCCTGTGGCGGGAACGAAAAACCGTCACGCCGCCTCAGGTCGCATTGGGACGCGCAATTTGGACCGCTCTGCGCAGGCCCGATCCGTCCGGCCTCGCAGCGATTGCCGCCACCGGAACGCCCGCGCTGCCGATCGCCGCACCCGCCCTTCGGCGACATTTGCAAGAACTGCCCGGAGCCGCGGACGGTCTTTCGTTAACGCAACGTCAGGTGCTGCGTATTCTGTCTGACCAACCAACCCGGATCGGCCGGATATTCGGCGCGTTCCAGCACAGCGTCGAGCCACTGCCGTTCCTGGGAGACCTGGGGGTTCTGGGTGCTGTGGAACGGCTGGCACTGTCCGACCCTCCGGTGCTTACGATCGAGCCCGGCGAAAAGCCGTTTCCCCGCGTGGCGTCAATCACTGAAACCGGACGCCAGGTGCTGGCGGGCAATATCGACTATCTGACGCTACACCCGCCTGAACGTTGGGTGGGCGGCGTTATCGCCGATGGGGCATGGCGCTGGGGAGAAAACGGGCTGGTTCGCATCACGGCAGCGCCAGACCACCCCCATCGATCGGCAGAGCATGGCCGGTAATTCCCCGCGCCTCGGGACGCAGCAGCCAAACCACCGCGTCGGCGACCTCGTGCGGAGACGCTACACGCCCGGTCGGCACGCCCGCCGCCGCCTGTTCCGGCGTAATGCCAAGCTCGGCATATCGTTGCGTTGCCATGTCCGTTTCGACCCATCCCGGACACAGCGCGTTGACCGTGATCCCGCGCGGCGCGAGGGCCAAAGCCAAGGCGCGGGTAAAGCCCACCACCGCGTGTTTCGCCGCACAATAGGCGGTCTGGTCGGGAACGCCGCGCAATCCCAGCACCGAGGCGATATTTACAATCCGCCCGGTCGCGTCCGGCAACAACGCCAGCGCCGCTTTGCAACAATGATACGTGCCATGCAGGTTGGAATCGATAATCGCGTGCCACAGCCCGTCGTCACCATCCAGGGTGTTCGCGCCGGCAATACCGGCACAGTTCACCAACGCATCGACCCGCTGCAAACCCGCGAACGCCGCTCGGACGGCAACCGCGTCGGCGACGTCACAAACGACAACCTGATGCGGAGATGCCACGACGTGCCGCGCCAAAACCACCACATCCCAGCCCTCCGACGCCAGCCGATCCGCCACTGCCCGGCCGATCCCTCGCGTGCCACCGGTCACCACCGCCTGCTTCATTGCGCGGTTCCGCCGCCATCCACTGGCAGCACCACACCTGTAATGAACGAGGCCGCGTCCGACGCCAGAAACGCCACCGCGGCAGCGATCTCCGACGGGGCGGCGAAGCGTCCCAGCGGCACGCCCGCCTGATACGCATCGGCCGACGAAACCGGGAACCGGTCGGGATACTTCGCCGACAGATCGCCAATCACCGTCGCCAGCATCGCGGTATCCGTGGACCCGGGGGCGACACAATTGACCCGAATGCCAAACCGAGCCCAATCGAGGGCGGCGGACCGGGAAAGCTGCGCGATGGCGCCTTTGGACGCGCCGTAGGCCGCGCTGACCTGCTTGCCGATCAATGCCTGATCCGACGCGATGTTGACGATCGAACCCCGGCGGCGTTCGGCCATCCCCGGCAGCACCGCCCGCATCACGGCGTACGCCGCGAGGAAATTGACACGAAAGACCCGCTCGACTTCCAGCAAGGATGTTTCCGTCACGCTGCCCAGGACGGTGACCCCGGCGTTATTGACCAGTATATCGATCGGGCGGCCGTCGATCAGGGCGGCCAGCCTGTCCTCCAGGGTCGCGGTGTCGGACAGGTCGAAATCCGGCAGATCGAGGCCGATGACCTCCACGCCGTCGCGTGTCAGGACATCGTGAATGGCGCCGCCGATGCCGCCGCGATGTCCCGTGACGATGGCGCGACGGCCCGCCAATCCGTAGCTCAGTTCCGACCCCATCTTGCCTCTCTGTGTTTCAATGCCATGCTCCGCCCCGAACCCTCGGGAAGGAACCAATCGATGCGCCGTCTCGTCGCGATTCTGTGCCTGTTGCTTGCTGCTGGCGCTGCGCGCGCCAATGACAAGATCACCTTCGGCCTGGATTGGAAGGCCGAGGCGGAATACGGCGGCTATTATCAGGCCGTCGCCACCGGAATCTACGCCAGGCACGGCCTTGACGTAACGATCCAGCAGGGCGGGCCGCAGGTCAACCACACCCAGTTGCTGTTGGCCGGGCGGTTGGATTTCAATATTTCGTCCAACGCCTTCCTGGCGCTGAATTTCGTCAAGGAAAACATCCCGTTTCGAGCGGTCGCGGGGATGTTCCAGAAGGACCCGGTGGTGCTGATCGCGCATCCGGGTCAGGGGAACGACAGTTTTCCGGCGCTGAAAGGCAAACCGATCATGATCAGCGCGGATTCGCGGGTCGGTTGGTGGACCTATCTGAAGGCGAAGTATGGCTACACCGACAGCCAGATCCGGCCGTACACCTTCAATCTGGCGCCTTTCCTGGCGGACAGGACGGCGATCCAACAGGGTTACCTTGGGTCCGAACCCTTCTCCATCAAGGAAGCGGCCCATATCGAACCGGTCGTCCTGCTGTTGGGTGACACCGGCTTCAAGGGCTACGCCAGCATGATCGCCACCTCCGACAAGACCATCGCGGAACAGCCGGATCTGGTGAAGCGGTTCGTCGATGCCTCGATCGAGGGTTGGTATTCCTATCTCTACAGCGATCCGTCCCCCGGCAACGCATTGATCAAGCAAGCCAATCCGGAGATGAACGACGCGCTGATCGCCTACGGGATCAGTTCAATGAAGGCGCATGGAATCCTTGATTCCGGCGATGCGCTGACGCTGGGCATTGGTGCGATGAGCGCGGCACGATGGGCCGACTTCTATCAGACCGTTTCCGACGCGGGCGTCTATCCGAAGGGGCTGGATGTCACCAAGGCTTACACGTTACAGTTCGTGAATCGAAAAGTTGGAATGGATATGAAGCGTTGACGGCGATCGTGACTTTTTCCGTTCTCCGTCATGGTGGGCGAAGGCCCACCATCCACGTCTTCCCGCCGATTCACGCCGTGAGACGTGGATGGTGGGCCTTAGCCCACCGTGACGGTCTCGAGTTGACGCCTCAAGACCCAACCGCGCCCCGGGACAAAACCCTTTGGCACGCGCTGAAAATGGGCGTTGCTGGTATCGACCGCGCGTGCTGAGCGTCACCAATGTCGGCCGCCGGTTTCCCGGCGGGGTCCAGGCCCTGCACGACGTCTCGTTAAGCCTGCGAGAATCCGATTTCGTCGCCCTGCTGGGTCCGTCCGGCTGCGGCAAATCGACGCTGTTGCGCCTGATCGCCGGATTGGACCAACCCGACAGCGGCCGGTTGGAATGGAACGACGGACCACCCCGGTCCGGTGACATCGGCTACGTGTTTCAGGACGCCACCCTGCTGCCATGGGCGACGGCCGAGGACAACGTGTTCCTGCCTCTCCGCCTGCGGGGCGAATCCCGCGAAACCGCCATGCCCCGGGTCCATGCCGCCCTGCTCGGTGTGGGTCTGGCCGGTTTCGAAAAGGCGCGGCCCCGACAACTCTCCGGCGGCATGCGGATGCGCGTGTCGATCGCCCGCGCCCTGGTCACCCAGCCACGCCTGCTGCTGATGGACGAACCGTTCGCCGCACTGGACGAGTTCACCCGCCACAAGCTGCAAGCCGATCTGCTGGATGTGTGGCGCCAGGCCGGCTGCACCGTCGTGTTCGTCACTCACTCTGTCTATGAGGCGGCGTTCCTGGCGCACCGGATCGTGCTGATGACCCCCCGCCCCGGCCGCATCGACCGGGAAATCGCATCGTCGCTGATCACCGGCCCCGACACCCGCCTGGACCCGGCTTATGCCGCCCTGGTCGCGGACGTTTCGCGGGCCATGGGGGAGGCGCTGCGATGATGAAATGGGCACCCGTTCTGTTCGGCCTGCTGGCGTTGGGACTATGGGAGGCAACGGTGCGGATCGGCGAGGTGCCGGTCTATCTGTTACCCGGCCCGATCGCGATCGTCGGTGCCTTCATCGCGGACCCGATCGGGTTGCTACAGGCGCTGGCGTCCACTCTGTTCGTCACATTCGCAGCCCTTTTCGTCGCCGCCGTGCTCGGTGCGACGATGGCCATCGCCATGTCGGCCAGCCGGCTGGCGCAGGCGGCGATCCAGCCGTGGGCAGTGGCGCTGCAGGTGACGCCGTTACCCGCCATCGCGCCGTTGATCATCATTTGGGTGGGAGAGCCGTTCGTCGCCCTGGTCGTCTGCGCCACCATCGTCGCGTTCTTCCCGCTGTTCGCCAACACCTCGACAGGCCTCGCGTCCGCCCCGCCGGAACTGAACGATCTGTTCCGGCTGTACGGCGCCAACCGCTGGAGGACCATGGCCCTGCTACGCCTGCCCGCCGCCCTGCCCTTCTTCCTGTCCGGCCTGCGGATATCCGGCGGCCTGGCCCTGGTCGGCGCTGTCGTCGCCGAATTGGTCGCCGGATCGGGCGGGTTCGCCTCAGGGCTGGCATACCGCATTCTGGAATCCAGTTTTCGCCTCGAGATGCCGCGCATGTTTGCCGCTCTGGTCTTGCTGGCCCTGGCCGGCATCCTGATCAACTTCGGCCTGGGCGCGTTAGGGCAAATCATCCTGAAATGGCGAGGTGGGACATGAGCCGACTGCTGATTTTTGGCCTCGGCTACAGCGGTTCAGCCATCGCCGATGCGGCCCGCATAGCCGGTTTCGATGTCACAGGAACAACGCGAGCAGGAACCGCCGGCAGCATTCCGTTCGACACGGCGAAACCCGCGATCCATGGTGCGACGCACGTTCTGTGCACCGCCGGCCCGGACCAGTCCGGCGACCCGGTGCTGGCCCGGTATGCCGCCGCCATAGACGCTGCGCCCGACCTACACTGGATCGGCTACCTGTCCAGCACAGTCGTTTATGGCGACCGGGGCGGTGCTTGGGTCGATGAGGACACGCCAGTCGCAGCCTCCCAGCCCCGCGGCCAGCGCCGCGTGGACGCCGAGGACGCCTGGAGCCGTTTCGCCGGCCGATGCGCCGTGGACATATTTCGCCTGGCCGGCATCTACGGGCCAGGACGATCGGCGTTCGACGATGTTCGAAATGGTCAAGCGCGCCGGATGATCAAACCCGACCATCAGTTCGGCCGAATCCACCGCGACGACATCGCGAGAGCGGTTACTAAAGCCATGTCGCAGGACCGCTCGGCCGGCCTCCGGGTCCTGAACCTCGCCGACGACGAACCATCGGAAAGCGCCGCCGTGGTCACCGAGGCGGCGGCTTTGCTGGGCGTTGCCCCGCCGACGCCGGTCGCCTTTGAAGACGCGCTGCCAACCATGAGCCCAATGGCGCGCAGCTTCTGGGCCGAGAACCGCAAAGTTGGCAACGCCAAAACCAAGGCAGCGCTAGGCATCGAGTGGCTGTATCCGACCTACCGCGAGGGCCTACGCGCCATCCTGAACCAGGAGCGCGGCAACGGTCTGCCGTAGCAGCGTCAGGTCAGACGGCCGCGACAAACGGTGGTCGCCGTCCTTCACCAGGGTCACGCGAACGTCGGGCGTCTCGACGTTTTCGGCAATGCGCAACGCCAGTTCCCAGGGCACATCCGGATCGGCCTGACCATGCAGCAACCGCACAGGACAGCGGATCGGCATGGGGCCGTTCAGCACGAGATGGTTCGCACCATCCTGGATCAACCGCAGGGTAATCGGCGTCGGCGCCCCGTATTGGCTTGGGACATACAGCACCCCGTCCCGCTCCAGCACCGCACGTTCGGATGGCGCCATCGAGTCCCACATCAGCCGCTGAGTGAAATCCGGTGCGGCGGCAATGCCGACGAGCGCGGCGACTCGATTCGACCGAGCAATGGCGGTCAGAAGGGCGATCCAGCCGCCCATGGAGGAGCCGACGAGGATCAACGGCCCGCTCGTCAGCGCGTCGATCGCCGCCAACGCATCCGCCGCCCAGGCGCCAATCGTGCCATCCAGGAAATCGCCACTGCTGGCACCATGTCCGGAATAATCGAAGCGCAGCATACCGACCCCGCGTTCCGCACAAAATGCCGAGAGCGCGGTCGCCTTGTCGCCGGTCATGTCAGAGCGAAAGCCGGGCAGGAACACCACCGTCGGGCCAACGCCGTCCAGACGCACCCAGGCGAGTTCGATACCGTTGCCTCGATCCAGCCGGCCAGTGGTCTCAGTCATGTCGATCAATTCCATAAAACGAGCAGTCCAATGCTGATCCAACGGGGTGGAATGAACCGGTTTTCCCACTCTGTCATGGCACTTCTGAGCCCTCGCCGCTCAGCCGTGCCATAACGGCGTCAGGCTCTAGTCGATTCGTGTATCATGAAGCGTCGCATCGATCTGCCCATGGTTCCCCGAAACAGCATGCATGATACGGTGACACAATGTCGCCTCCTCCCGATTCGCCTGTCGTGCTGCAAGTTCTGCCCTCCCTCGTCACCGGCGGAGTGGAACGCGGCACCGTCGAAATCGCCCGGGCGATCACCGAGGCCGAGGCCACCGCGTTGGTCGCCAGCGCCGGCGGTCCCCTGGTGCACCAGATTGAGCGGTGTGGCGGCATCCACATCACCCTGCCGCTGACCACCAAATCCCCGCGCGGGATCTGGCGCAACGCCGCCGCGCTGGAAACCCTGATCCGCGAGCGCAAAGTCTCGCTGGTACATGCCAGATCCCGGGCACCGGCGTGGTCGGCGTGGATTGCGTGCCAGCGCACCGGCGTGCCCTTCGTCACCACCTATCACGGCACCTACAGCGAATCATTCCCGCTCAAGCGCCACTACAACGCCGTCATGGCACGCGGCAGGATCGTCATTGCCGCCAGCCACTTCATCGCGGACCTCATCACCGCCCGGCATCACCTCGACCCCGCCCGCATCCGCGTCATTCCCCGTGGCGTCGATCCGGCGGTGTTCGATCCCGCCCTGGTCACCGGCAAACGCGTCGCCAAACTGGCCGCAGAGTGGCGCCTGCCCGACGGCGTGCGGACCGTCGTGCTGCCGGGCCGGCTGACGTCCTGGAAGGGCCATTCCGTCCTGCTCGACGCCATTGCTCGATTGAACCGGCCGGATGTCATGTGCGTGTTCGTCGGCTCCCACCAAGGCCGTCACGCCTACGCCACAAAGTTGGAAAACCAGGCCCGAGCCTTGGGGATCGCCGACCGGGTGCGGTTGGTTGGCCAGTGCGAGGACATGCCGGCCGCATTGGCGTTGTCCGACGTGGTCGTGCACGCCTCCATCCAGGCCGAGGCCTTCGGCCGCGTGGTGATTGAGGCGCAGGCCATGGGCCGGCCGGTGATTGCCGCCGACCTCGGCGGGCCGGTTGAAACCGTGCGCCATGGCGAAACCGGCTGGCGGGTGAAACCGAACGATCCCGATGCCCTGGCGGCGGCGATCGCGGTGGCGCTGGACCTTGATCCAGAGGAACGTATGGCTTTGGGTGAAAGGGCGCGCGCATCGGTGCCGACCGTGCGCGCCATGCAAGACGCCACATTGGACGTGTACGAGGCCGTGCTGACGCCGTCCGCCGAAGCGTAAAAGCGGACGGCGCGCCCCCCAAACGCAAGCGTCAGGCGACCACCAGATCGGCCACCAGTTCCTTGCCCTTCGTCTCCGGCCCGACCACCAGGGCGGCGATGTAGCTGGACGCGAACACCATGGTCCCGACCATCATCGGGATCGCGTAACCAAGCCCCCAGGTGGTGGCAAAGTAGGCAATGATCGGTGCCACGAGGCCGCCCCAGATCGCCCCCTGATGATAGCAGAACCCGCTCGCGGTGGCGCGCACCTCGGTCGGGAACCGCTCGTTCATAAACGTCGCCAACTGGCCTTGCATCCCGCCGGCCGCCGCCGCGCCTTGCAGCACGAACCCCCACCAGATCAGATTGAAATCAGTGCTCAGCAGATAGACCGGCGCCAGCGGGATCGCGATGATTGCCGGAATGATCATCGCGGCTCGGCGTCCGTATTTATCCGCCACCCATCCCCACCCGACGCTGGCCAGGAAGGTCACGAGGTTGGCAGCCACTCCGACCTCACCGATCGCTCCCGGCGACATCTTCAGATCGACCTGAAGATGCGTCGCGAACAGGACGGTGACCGAATAGTAAGTAATGAACGCACTCGCCATCCACCAGCACGCATTCAACGTATTACCGATCATGCCACGCTTGAAAATGCTGAACAGTGGCGCCTTGACTTCGCGTTTCTCGACTTTCTGCCGCCGCCTGTTTTCCACCCAGAGTTCGGGTTCCTTCACGAAATACCGCACATAGACAACAGCCAAAGCAGGCAACACGCCAACCACCAACAGGCCCCGCCAGCCGATTGCATTATAGAACAGGCCATAGATGGCGAACGACATCATGAAACCAATGCCCCACGACCCTTGCAGAATGCCGCCGATCAGCCCGCGCGAACGCTGCGGCCATGTCTCCATCGCCAGTGCCGATCCGGCCGGCCACTCCGCGCCCATGAAGAAGCCGAGGATAGCACGCGCGACAAACAGGAACGTGAACGTCGGTGCGAGACCGGCAGCCAGATTGCAAAGTGAATAGCCAAGGATGGCGATCATCAACGGCGTCTTGCGTCCGATCCGATCGCACAGCCAGCCCGAGGCGGTGGCTCCGGCCAGACGCATCCACAGGGTGATCGTGAAGACGAACGTGACCGATATGAACGGCACATGAAACGCCTCGGCGATCGGGTGCATGATCAGCAGGAACACGGTGAAGTCGAACGCATCCAGCGTCCATCCCAACCATGCGGCGACAAACGCGTACCACTGATCTTTGGACGGTTCCCTCCACCAGGGCATTGGCTTGGACAGTTCGGGGCCTGCCGCGTATTTTTCTTCGAATGTTGGCATAAAACTCTCCCTGTTCGCGTCCGGACCGAAACCGGACGTCGTTGTCCCAGACAGACATGGGAATTTCCCCGTATTGGCAAAGGACTCGGGACCAACACCCAAAAAGCCGTCGGGGTCTGACCCGCGAGGCTTGCTTGCAAATTGTAGCGCGTTGCGACGAAATAATCCGAAGCGAAATTGCGTGGCGACCGCGAGGTCACAAGGATGTGTACGCGCCGGCACCGAAGATCTGTCCGCCTTCCGGATGCAGCATCACCGGTGAAAACGCGTCATCGTCTCAGCGCCAATTCCCATGTTTCGCCCACCAGATCCTTGCCGAACGACCGATGCGGCTTGCTGTCCACGCAGGAAAACCCGGCTTGCTGGTAGATACGCCGAGCCGGGATAAGGACATCGTTTGTCCATAGTGTCAGTCTACGATAATCCGCGTCGCGGGCAAACGCGATGCAGGCGTCCACCAGTTGGCGACCGACGCCAAGCCCGCGTGCGGCAGGCTCGACATACAGCAATCGCAACTTCGCCATCGTCTCCGATGCACGCATCACGAATACCGACCCCAGAACCTGGCCGTCGCGTTCGGCGATCCAGCCTCTTTCCCGTTTCGGATCATGGCTTTTCACAAACCCCGCCAGAATTTCGGCGGCGAGCGCCTCATAAGTTTCATCCCAGTCATACTCCAGGGCATACAGAATGGATTGCCGATGCGCGATCCAACCCAGGTCGCCCAGCCGGTACGGCCGCAGCGTGACAGGCGCGGGACCGGCACCCGACGATCCCATGATCGTTTCAATTGTCCGCATGGCTTGCACCAGATCGGCCATTTTGTCCTGCCGCAAAGCCCCGATGATTCCCCTTACCTCTTCTTGTAACGTGCGGTCCAAAGACTCGAATGCCGCCTGGCCGGCCGGTGTCAGGTCCAACAGCAAGTGACGGTTATCGTGTGGAGCGGGGGTGCGGGCGATCAGTCCGCGTTGTTCGAATGCCTTTAAAATCCGGCTGAGATAACCGGCATCCATACGAAGATCGCTACACAGCTCCGTCGCCGTCGGAACCTCGCGGTGCGCCAGTTCGTACAAAACGCGGGCCTCTGTCAGCGAAAAAGCGCTCTTGAGCAGGCCTCCGCCATGCAGACCCAGTTGGTTCGTGTAGAAGCGGCTGAAGCGCCGAACGGCGGCGATGGCATCGGTTTGCGTCACGGTCGGTCTGTTGGCCATAAGTGTCCCCCGCCGCAAAGATCGACGCTATGCTTCGCCGGGTCAAATGGTACACACGCGTCTGGCCGTCGACACCCAACCGTGCCACGCTGTGCCGATCAAAATGAGGGCGGGCCACCTGAGCCACGCCCCGAAGGGGAGGACTGACCATGTCCAACAACCAAACCGCAACGATCGCGGCTCGGATCGATCGCCTGCCGGCAACCCGCTACACGCGCCGTCTGGTTATTCTGCTGTCTATGGGCGCATTTTTCGAAGTCTATGATAATGCGCTCACGGCCTACATCGCACCCGGCCTGTTCAAGGCAGGCATTCTGACGCCAACGACGCAGGACTTTTTTGACATCCACGGCTACGCGGCCCTGGTCGCCTCAACGTTCATCGGCATGTTCATCGGCACCATGGTGTTCAGTTGGTTGTCCGATCTGTACGGCCGAAGAACCATTTTTACTTTCGCGTTGCTGTGGTATTCCCTCGCGACCCTCGCCATGGCCTGCCAATCCTCTCCGCTCGGTCTTGATCTTTGTCGCTTCATCGCCGGCCTGGGGATCGGCGTGGAGTTCGTTACGATCGATACCTATCTGTCGGAGCTGACCCCGAAAGACCGTCGCGGATCGGCCTTCGCGTTCAGCCAGTTCATCCAGTTCCTGTCCTACCCGACCGTCGCCTTCCTGGCCTGGCTGTTCGTGCCCACCACGACATTCGGCTATGACGGCTGGCGCGTTGTCACCTTCGTTGGCGGCATCGGCGCCATTGTCGTCTGGTTCGTGCGTCTCGGCCTGCCCGAATCGCCGCGTTGGCTGGCCCAGCACGGCCGGCACGAGGAAGCCGACCGCATCACCTCCGAAATGGAACGCCAGGTGATGGCGGAAACCGGCCGCCCCCTTCCCCCCGCCATCGTGCTACCGGACGAGGTCGAGGAACGCCAAGGCTCCATCATGGAGATTTTCCAACCGCCGTATCGGTCCCGCACGGTGATGATGATCATCTTCAACCTGTTGCAAACCATGGGATACTACGGGTTCGCAAGTTGGGTACCAACATTGCTGCTGGCCCAGGGCATCACGGTGACGAAGTCGTTGCAATACACATTTATCGTGGCGCTGGCCGCCCCCGTCGGGCCGCTGCTGGCACGGTTGATCGCCGACCGGGTGGACCGCAAATGGCAAGTCGTGTGCTCCGGCTTTGGGATCGGTGCGTTTGGGCTGCTGTTCTCCCAGCAATCCGCCGGGGCGTTGATCATCGCGATCGGAATCCTCATCCAGATCAGCAATTCGACATTGTCTTATTCCTTCCACGCCTATCAGGCCGAACTGTATCCGACGCGCATTCGGGCACGCGCGGTCGGGTTCGTCTATTCCTGGAGCCGCTTCAGCACGATCTTCGTCGGTTTCATTATTGCGTTCTTTCTGCGCAACTTCGGCACCACCGGCGTCTTCCTGTTTATCGCCAGCGCCATGACGGTTGCCATCGGTGTGATCGCGCTGTTCGGCCCACGCACCACACGCCGGCGGCTGGAGGATATTTCGCGCTAGTCACCCAACAACCCCGCAATGTCCTCCACGCGCGAAGGCTTGTCGGCCAACAGCGCGTCCGTAGCGGGCCGTTCCCAGTCAGCTTCCTCGGGCGCCAGCGGGTCGGCGGGGGAAAGCCGGTGCGCCAGCACAAAGCGCGACACCAGTGCCCGCCGAGCGTCCGCGCCGGGGCGGGATCCCTCCCAGGCTAGCAGTATTGCGCTGGATACGTCGTACAACACGGTAGCCGCCTGTCGGGCTAATGTTTCCTGCCCCTGCCCGGCGACCCGTTCCGCCAACGCCATGGCGCGATCCAGCGCATCGCCCAGCGCATTGCGGAACGGCGCCGGCAGCGCGGCCGCTTCCGCCAACCGGCCCCGCAGCATCGACCCCAAAGCCAAATGCGCCGCCGCCTTCCCCACCGCTCGGTTGATCACATCCAGCGCGTTGATGTTGCTGGTGCCTTCCCACAACAGCCCCACCTGAGCGTCGCGGATCAGGCGCGGATTGACCCAGTCCTCAATGTAGCCGTTGCCGCCGCGCGCCTCCATCGCGGCGGTCGCGACAGTCACGTTGTCGCGGCAGGCCCGCAGTTTCAGCAACCCGGTCAGAATGCGCAGCTCCTCGCGCGCGCCGCGCCCCAGTGCATCGGCGGTGCAGAGCGCCATGGACAGCGCCTGTTCGGCCGGCACCAGCATTTTCATCAGTTGCCGGCGCATTAACGGGAAATCCGATACGGTCTGGCCGAACGCGGTGCGTCCTCTGGCCGCGGCCAAAGCCTCATTCACGCAACGGCGCATCATCGCGGCGGCGCGCACGCCGTGCGACAAACGGGACAGGTTCACCTGCTCCATCATCTGCTTCAGGCCCTGGTCCTGCTGGCCGACAAGATACGCCTCAGCCCCCTCCAGCCTGATCTCGCCGCTGGCCATCGATTTAGTGCCGAGTTTGTCTTTCAGGCGAACGATCCGGTAGGCGTTACGGGCACCGTCGCGCGTGTGACGCGGCAAGGCAAACAGCGCGAGGCCCTTGGTGCCGGAGGGCGCGCCTTCCGGCCGAGCCAGCATCAGCGCAACATCGGCATCGGTGTGCGAACAAAACCACTTTTCGCCATACAGACGCCAGACGCCGTCCTGCTGACGGGCGACAGTTTCAATCGCGCCGACATCCGATCCGCCGGCTTTTTCAGTCATAAACTGAGTGCCCTTCCACAGGGTGGACAGGTCAAAAGCCAGCATCTTCGGCAGCAGATAATCCTGTAACGAATTACTGCCGAACTTCCGGATCAAATGAATGGACGTGTCGGTGACGCTGATCGGGCACATCAGCCCGAACTCGCCCTGCACGAACAAATATTGAAAAGCGTATTTGGCGACCGGCGGCAACGGCCGGTCCATGCCCATCACGCCGCCACGGTGCGACATGGCGTGGAACTGGAAATCGCCGAACGCGATCTGTTCCATGTCCCGATAGGCCGGATGGTATTCGATCCAGTCCTGATCGCGGCCGAACCGGTCACGCGCATGCAGCACCGGCGGATGCCGGTCGGCGGTGCGCGCCAGATCATCCAGACGGCCGCCCGCCAATTGACCGAGGCGCTGGTAGTGCGGCGTCAGATGCTCCAGCACCTCGACCGGAAGATAGATCGCCAGCAGATCTCGCAACCCCTGGTCGGCGGCAAAGAAATCCATGCCGGCGCAATCGGGAGCAATCCAGTCGGAACCTGTGCGGGGGTCAACGGGGGGCATGGACATTCCTACGCGCGGTCTAACGGTGCCGCTTCCTTCGTGGCAGTCATACCGTGCGACCCGGCGTTCGGCCAGATCCCGGACACACCGCAACCGCCCTCAGCGCAACATCAATCGACCGGAGGGTCGAACGCTCGGATCGGCGGCAACTCACCCTGGTAGCGTTCAATCTGCACGATGGTCAGTTGCCCCGTGCAGGCCTGCGCCAAACGTGATGTCCCGGCATCGCGGGTCAGCACGTTCGGATTGCCATGCACGCAGAGTGGATTATCCGCCGACGGATCGATCGGGTCGTACCACGCGCCGGTGGCAAGCTGCACCACGCCCGGACGAACAGCGTCACTGATGACCGCCCCGGCCAGACAGGCGCCGCGATGGTTGAACAGCCGCACGACGTCGCCATCGGCGATCCCTCTTGCTGCCGCATCCAATGGATGGATCCGCACAGGCTCCCGCCCCTGCACCTTTGATGCAAGGCTGGCCGCGCCGAAATCGAGCTGACTGTGCAGGCGTGTGGCTGGCTGGTTCGAGACCAGATGGAGCGGGTACTCGCGCATCAACGGACTACCGGCGCCTTCAACCGGAGGCATCCACACCGGATGTCCCGCGCAATCGTCGTAACCGAAGCTGGCGATGGTCGCGGACGCGATCTCGACCATCCCTGTCGGTGTGGGTAGTTTTCGGTTGTCGGGATCGTTCCGAAACGCCCGCACAACCCCGCCGTCCCAGGGCAGCGTCGGCAACTCCAGTTCCCCAGCGGCCCAGAATTCCGCAAAATCAGGTGCTTGGCGGCCTTGCTTCAACAGCGCCATGCGCGTCGGTTCGTAGAGATGCCGCAGCCAGTCGTCCACCGACCGGCCTTCGGTGAACCGGTCACTGACATCGAGCCGCAGTGCGATGTCGGCAAATATCGAATAATCGTCACGCGCCTGACCATACGGCGCCCCCACCGGATGCATCGCCACCAGCAGCGGATCGTTGGCCGAGGCGCCGATATCCGACCGCTCCATCGTCACCGTCGCGGGAAAGACGATGTCGGCGTGGCGCGCGGTGGCGGTCCAGACGGACTCATGGACGATGATGGTGTCGGGGCGGAAAAACGCCTCTCGCAGCCGGTTGATATCCTGGTGGTGATGAAACGGGTTGCCGCCCGCCCAATAGACCAGCCGAATATCGGGATAGGTCAAACGGCGGCCGTTGAAATCGTATTCCTGCCCGGGGTTCAGCAGCAGATCAGAAATCCGCGCGACCGGGATCAAATCCGGCACTTTATTGATGCCCTGCGGCAGGGTCGGCAACGGCACGGCCAGAGCCGGTTTGCCGATATTCGACAGCGAGCCCATCGCATAGACAAATCCGCCGCCCGGCAGACCGATCTGCCCCAGCATCGCGGCCAGGACAACGCCCATCCAAACGGGTTGTTCGCCGTGTTCGGCGCGCTGCAAGGACTGCGCGCAGGTGATCAGGGTGCGCTTGCCGGCGGCCTGCCGAGCGATGGTTCGGATGGTGTCCGCCGGGATCTCGCAGATGGCGGCAGCCCAGTCGGCATCCTTGGGGTCTGGACCGTTGAGATAGGCTTCGAACGCGGGCCAACCCACGCAATAGCATTCCAGGAACGCGACGTCGTGCAGGCCTTCGGCAACCAGTGTGTGGGCAATCCCCAGCATCAGGGGGACATCGGTGCCGGGACGGATCGGGTGCCAGTCGGCTTCAACCATATCCGGAAGATCATCTCGTAATGGACTGATCAGATGGAATTGTGTGCCCCGCCGGCGCGCCGCGATCAGATGCTCACGTGCGATGTGCTGGCTGGTGCCTCCGCTGCTGACGCTGGTGTTTTTCAACGGCAGGCCGCCAAACGCCAGCACGACATCCGTCTGCGTGGCCAGTTCGTGCCAGCTTACGTTCTCCCGCCCTGCGGATTCCTGGCTACCGATCACATGCGGCAAAATGACCGCGGCGGCGGCGGAACTGTACGTGTTGACCGACTTCACGTAGCCGCCGAGCACATTCAGGAACCGGTGAACCTGGCTTTGCGCGTGATGAAACCGGCCGGCACTGGACCATCCATACGATCCGCCGAACACGCCTTTGCCGCCATATTCCGCATAGACCCGCCGCAGTTCGGCCGCCGCGAGGTCCAATCCTTCCGACCACGACACCGCGACAAAATCGTCCCGGCCGCGCAGCCGGTCAGGTCCCGGCCCCCGTTCCAACCAACCGCGCCGCACCATCGGCGACGCGATCCGGGCACGATGGTTCAGCACCGCCGGCAGATTGCCCAGCAACACAGCCGGGTCCGCATCGCGCGGATGTGGGGTTATGGAAATACTATCGCCGCGGCGAAGCACGGAGAACGCGCCCCAATGCGAACTGTGCGGGATCGGCGATCCCGCCGGGTCGTTATCCATGGGGCGTGCTGCTTCGCTTAGATCGTGTAATCGAATGCCCTGTAAGCCAGATCGCTGAGCGTCTGATCCATCGACCGGGACGGTTCGTCGCTTTCGACGATCCGCACCACCTTCGCGGGAACCCCGGCGACGGTGGCGTGCGGAGGCACTGCATGCAGCACCACCGAACCGGACGCAACACGCGCGTGCTCTCCCACCACGATGTTGCCGAGGATGGCCGCCCCCGCCCCGATCAGCACACCCTTGCGAATCTTGGGATGCCGGTCACCGGTTTGCTTGCCGCTGCCGCCCAGGGTGACGTGGTGCAGCATGGAGACATCGTCGCCGACCTCCGCGGTTTCACCCACGACCAACCCGGTGGCGTGATCCAGGAAGATCCCGTGGCCAAACTTCGCGGCCGGATGGATATCGGTCTGGAACACCTCGGACGAGCGGCTTTGCAGGTACAAGGCGAAGTCGCGTTCCCCATTTTTCCACAGCCAGTGCGCTAACCGGTGCGCCTGAATCGCGTGGAAGCCCTTGAAGTACAGAAACGGCTCGATCAGGCGGTTGCAGGCTGGATCGCGATCCAGCACAGCGGCGATATCCGCCTTCGCGGCTTCGACAATGCACCCGTCATCCGCGGCCGCCTTGCCGAACGCCTGCACGATCAGCGGCAGGGAAATCACGTCATTTTTCAGCCGCACGGCGACGCGATGGAACACCGCCGCCTCAAAACTCGGCTGGTTCAGAATGGAGTCGAAAAACAGCGTCGCCAGTTTGGGTTCGCGTTCGTAGGCTTCGTCGGCCTCCTGCCTCAGCCGCACCCATAGGGCATCGGTGATCAGAGCAGCCTCGTCAGGGGGAACAAGCATCAGGTGGCACGGGCTTGGGCGCATGTCGGTGAATCCCGCGATGTGGCAGCGTCCGCCAGGGACGTTTGGGGATACATGTTCGGATGAAGGGGGGCTTCGTCAACTCCCCATCGAATATATGTCCCGGGATCTTCACCGTGGCGTAAGCGCCAGCCCCTGATTATGAGATTATCTCTTTGTTTTCGCTGATAAATTTATCAATGAGTATGCTGGACTGGTATGCCGGTTCGACATCCAACAGGGCCTCTGCACAGCGGCTTTTCACGATTTGCCCGGATCCATCCGACGTCCCGGCGACGGCCTCGCTCGGTTGCGGAGAGGTTCGTCAGCTTCGCATTGACCCTCACAAGGGTGAGACGAGCCGGTTCGCCCGGCTCACTTTCGTGTCAGACCGTTGGCAAAGAGAACCTTTCAGCTGCTCGCGCGACGCTGGCGCGGACGCCGTCTCGGCCAAGGCAACCTCGGATGCTGCTCGCGCACCGCTCGGATCCGTCACCGCGTCGACTCCCCAATCGTATCGGCTGCGTAGGCGCGGCGATCTCCTAACGGCTTGGGTTGCCCGACGGTCGAATCAGCGCGCGTTTGCCGTTCGGATTGCGCGTTGACCACTGCTCCGAACAACGCAACGAAAGCCGAAAGATACAGCCAGGTCAACATGACGACGACGCCCCCCAGGGACCCATAGGTTTTGTCGTAGCTGTTGAAATGGGCGACGTAGACGGTGAAGCCGAGCGAACCCAGCAGCCACAGGAACGTCGCCGCTATGGCGCCGGGGGAAACCCATCGCCAGCGGGGTGGATGCCGGTCGGGAGCGTAACGGTACAACACCGCCAGACCCAGCATGACAACCGCGATCAAGATCGGCCATTCCAATATGAGAACCAACCACTGCGTCACGCCGCCTAACCCGACGAACTGGATGGCCGCCGGCAGGACGCCCACCAGGGCGATGATCACCGTGCCGCCAATCAGCATCGCCATGGTCAAGCCGATGGCTATGAAGTTCAGCTTGAAGAAACCGCGCGTCTCTTTTTCATCGTAGGCGATGTCCAAAGCCGTGATCAGGCCACTCATGCCGCGCGATGCGCTCCACAGCGCCAGAACCAGCGCGACGCCGGCGCTGATGCTGAGCGATCCACTCGAAGCGGAGACAAGTTTGTGGAGCTCGTCCGCGATCATCTGGGTGCTCTCTTGCGGCAGAATGCGCGATAGCGCGGCGACCTGTTGTTCGACCTGTTCCGGATTCAGCAGCAGTCCGTAGATCGACACCAGCGCCGCGAGTGCCGGAAACAACGCGAGCAACACCGCATATGTTACCCCGCCTGCGACCAGGAAAATATTGTTGGCCGATACGTCCTTCCAGGAACGAACCAGAATATCCTTCCAGCCGGGCATCGGTATTTGATGTGGCGATGTGGCGGATCGGCCCCGGTTTTGTTGAGGCGGCAACGGCTGGCCGGCCCGGCGCGGCACAATGGCGTCCAGGTCACGCTGCAACTGTTTCAGGCGCGGCATCAGGCTCATGCGGCAATTCCTTCTAGCTGAAGGAACCAACGACCACCGAGGCGCTATGGTTTCGCTTTTCCGACCAGACAGGATCTTTTCGCTGCCTACAAAAGCGTCGGAGTTCCTTGGGCGCTGTCGGGCACGTCGGACGACGCGGGTTCCAGCAAGTCCGGCCCGTCGTTCCGCACATTGCCGACGCGCTTGTCCACCGGCCACAAGCGCAACACGCCCTCCGCCGACGGCCTTAGCAACGTCACCGGGTCGGCCTCGGTCTCTCCCAGCCATGCGGCCCAGTCGGACTTCTCAAGGATAACGGGCATACGATTGTGCAACACGCTCATCTGGGCGTTCGCGGCGGTCGTCAGGATGGCGAAGGTTCGGAAAACATCACCTTCCGGGGAGCGCCATCCCTCCCAAATCCCGGCGAACGCCAGCGGGTCCCCGTCGGCCCGGGCGATGGCGTAGGGAATTTTGCCCGACGCCTCGGTATGCCACTCGTAAAACGCCGCCGCCGGGACGATGCAGCGGCGTTTGGCGAAAGCGTTGCGAAACATGCCGGATGTCGCGACCGTCTCAGCCCGCGCGTTGGCCGGACGGCGTGCCTCTTTCAGGACTTTGGTGAAGGCCGGCACGAACCCCCAGGTCAACAGGTCGAGGTGGCGGTCACCGCTGTCCGGGTGCCGCCGCACCACCGGAGCGTCCATAGTCGGCGCCATATTCCAGGTCGGCCTTAGGTTCGGCAGCGGGTTTTTGGTGCCGAACAGACGCGCGATCAGATCGGGTGGCAGGAAACTGGCGTAACGTCCACACATCTGCGGGAGAATGGGCGAAACCCCGTGATTTGGAAAGACCCTGCCACATTTCGTAACGCCGCCGGATGTAGCGTCGCAGTGTCAGATCATGAAAGGACTGCGTTCATGCGCCGCTTCGTTGCCCTGGTGCTGTTGCTCGGCATCGCGTTTACCTCGACGGCCTGTATCATTGAGGAACCCGGTCCCGGCCCCGGTCACGAACGCTGGTGCTACTGGCATCCCGGCCGCTGCCGCTGATCGGGTTAGCCCGGCAGGCTTAGCGCGAGGTCCGGACGATCCGAGATCAGGCCGTCCACGCCCCAGTCGATCAACCGTCGCATGTCCGCCGGACGATTGACCGTCCAGGGCAGGACCAGCAGTCCCAGCGCGTGCGCCTCCTTGACCAGGGTTTCGGTCAGCTCGGTGTGGTCGGGGGCCCAAATGGGACCGCCCTCGGCCGCGACGGCTTCCGGAACCGTTCCGGCCGGCACGGTTCCATTCCACCAGACAGCCGCGTTACGGACCGTTTCGGCACTGGTAAGCCACGCCAGCGTGATGTCAGGCCGCACCTGGCGAACGTGACGCTGCACGCGCCAATCGAACGATTCCACAATAACCCGGCCGGCGGCGCCGGTGGCTGCGATCACCGCCAGTGTCGCGTCAGTCAGAATGTTAGCCGATGCGGTACGTTCCGGACGTGTCGGGTCGGTCTTCACCTCGATCGTGAAGCGGGCATTCGGCAGCGCCGCCAACACTGCCGCGAGGGTCGGAATGCGGTCACCGTCGTGCGGCTTCTGGTCCGGAAACAGCAACGACGTGCGTGATCCCGGCCGAACACGGCCAACATCGTAGCTGCTCAGGTCCGCGTAGGAAAGCGATCGGATCGCCGGCCCCTCGTCCCGAAGCCATGCGCCCGAAGCGTCGCGCGTTATGTCGGGATTCAATGCCGGGTCGTGCGCAACAACGACCAACCCGTCGGCGGTCAACCCGACGTCCAACTCGAAGGTCGTCACCCCCAGCGCATAAGCCGCCTGGAAGCCTGCAAGCGTGTTCTCGGGAAACAAAGCCCGAGCACCGCGGTGGCCCTGAATGTCGAAAGGTCGCGTCATGCGCATCGCCCTGCTAACGTCACTGCAACCCCATTCTAGGACGTTTCCCATGCAATACACCACGCTCGGTCGCACCGGCCTTCAGGTGAGCGTCGCCGGTCTCGGCTGCGGCGGTTTCAGCAAGCTGGGCCTGGATTATGTCGATGTCTTTCAACTGCACGCGGTGCCTGCGTCTGCGTACGACCATGTCCGCGACGTGATCGCGCCCGCGATGCTGCGCGAGAAGGAGAAAGGAAAGTTTCGTTTCCTGGGCATTACCGAGACCGCGCCTAACGATCCCGAACAGCACATGCTGAACCGGGCGAAGCGAGACGATCCCTGGGATACCGCGATGGTGGCGTTTCACCTGATGGACCAAGTGGCGCGGACGCAGGTGTTTCCGCACACGTTGGCGAACCGGATCGGCACCTTGATCATGTTCGCGGTGCGCAGCATTTTCGCGAAACCAGCTCAACTGGCAGCGACCATGCGCGAACTGGCGGCGGCCGGACAGGTCCCGGCGTGGCTGGCCGAAAGCGATCGCCCGCTGTCGTTTCTTATTCATCCAGACGGAGCCAGCAGCCTGACCGATGCGGCCTATCGTTACGTGCGTCACGAGCCGGGCGTGGACGTGGTGCTGTTTGGCACCGGCGATGCGGGGCACCTGCGGACCAACATCGACTCGATTCTGAAGCCGCCGCTGCCGGCGGAGGATCGTGCAAGATTGCAAGAGCTGTTTAGTCATCTTCGCGGCGTGGGGTTGGAGGCGCCGCCCCGCATGGGTTGAGGCGCTAGAATCTCCCTGTGAGCCGCAGCATCCCTTGATGCGCCGAGTAGTTCTCGGAACTGCGGTAGTAGTCGTAAACGGCTTCCAGCGACCATGTCCGGGCGGTGCAGCCGCATGACAGGATCGCAACACCGGCGCCGATGTTCAACATGTCATCCGCGGCTTTGAATCCGGTTGTGGCAAACGACGGCGAACCCGGGACCGCGAACGCCGCGTTTTGCATCATGGTCGGATTGCCAAGTTCATGCAGCCATTTCACATGCACATCAGGAACGAATGTTCCTGTGTCATACTTGAAGTCGTGCGCTATTTTGACGCCGAGCGCGGACTCGATGAAATCGTAGCCGCGCGAACCAACGGCCAGATCGATTGCGCCTCCGCCTGTTTCGGTATAATTGCCGGTGTTGACGCGAGTGTATTGCAGCGACGCGAGGGGCGTCACGGTGAAGCCATACGCGGGAATATGATAGCCGGTGTCAACGAAGGCCGTGTAATCCTGACCGCTGTAGTGAGCCTTCGCCGATTGGCCAAATCCCAGAAATGATACGTTCCGCTGACCGGAATAATCGTTCCACCCGTAAGACAGATTGCCGTTGATGTACCACGGTCCCTGCTGGTGACCGATATAGGCGGTCACATTGTAGGTGTCGAAGTCGGTGCTGTCGCTGAAGCCCTTGGCACCTATCGTGCTGCGTGCGTAACCAAGACCCAGGCCCACCCGGGTCGCGGGGTCGATCGGCGCGTCGTAGCCGATCATCGTTCCGATGACGCTGGAGGTGTATCCGGCGAAACCGCCCTGAGACCCTTGATCCCCGGCCAATCCGAACGCTTTCAGCCACATGCCGCTGCGCTGGTCGGTGCCTTTGCAGACCGCGGCATCATCGGTCGGATCGAGTGCCTGATTGCACAGGACGTTATCTAACCGCGACAAGACCAGATTTTGAAATTGGGACGTGGTTTGAAAGGCAACGAGAGGCGCCACCAGGCCGGACGCCGCCGGGGCGAGTTGCGCGATCGCACTAACCACCGCGACAGGATCCGAAAGCGCGTTGATCGGGGTCAGCACAGAGATCAGAGCATTGGTCAGTGGTGTTGTCGATCCGTTTGCGGCGGGGGAAAGAGCAACCAAAACCGGAACAATGGCCACCGCGATCGGTAGCGTCGGCGGTAAGACCACCCCGGGAGGAGGAGTCAATGGACTCAGCAGCGGCGTTGCGGTTGCCTGGATCGTCACAAGTCCGGCGATCGTGCCCGCGCCTGGCACCGGGGCGAATACATAAAGTGGATTGGTGGGGTCTTGGATCGTTACCGTGACGATCGATCCGTTCGTTCCGCTCTGCACCGTTCCCGGCCGGGTTTGGATGATGCCAAACTGGGTTCCAACCGGAATGAGGGCAGTCGAGGGGACAGTAACATTGACCTATAATGTCGGCCCAAGATTGGTCGCACCCACCGGAGCGATGTTGCCGAAGACTGTCGGACTGGCCAGCGTTGTATTGATCACGCCGCCGGTTCCGCCATTGGCGATCGTCAGGGCGCCGCCGACATTCAAGGTATTGGTTCCGAGTGAGAACGAATAGGCGTTGGTCGCGCCGCTGATCGAGGCACTAACACCGGCGGTTGCGCTGCCTCCGGTGACGCTGATGGACCGCAACCCGACGGCACCACCCACCGCGCCGTTCAGGACGCTGCCGCCACCAAGCGCCAGATTGCCCGTTTGGGCGCCGGCCGTGGTGGTGAGCGCGCCGATCACCGTGGTGTTCGGGGCCAGGCTGATCGTGCCATCCCCCGCGAAATTCGTCGCGGTAATGTTAGTGGAGCCGCTGTTGAAATTGACCGCGCCTGTCCCTGTCACGTTCAGTGTGGTCGCATAGACCGGCCCCATGAAGTTGACCGTTGTTCCGGTTGGGCCGGCCGCGATAGCGAGCAGAAACGGCCCGCCCGGCTGGGTTATGCCGACCGCGCCGTACACGTTGGAACTACTGTTGAAGACGACATTGCCCTGGCTGGAGGCCGCGGTCGATATAGCGACAAGGCCGGCGACCGGGGGATTATTCAGCGTATAGATATCCATCTCCGGACCACCGGGAACGCCGACGCTCAAGGTCCCTGTCGTCCCCGACGACGCCATATCGACGCCGCCCAGCATACCGGTTGTGTTCAAGGGAATGGTTCCGGGACCGACGGCTGTCTGCCTCTGGGCGAAACCCATGGAACTGCCCGCCCCGGCCATGGCGAGAAGTGACACTGTGAATAACAGGTGTTTTTTCATAACCGCACGTTCCCGAGTTATCCTGTCGGAACTAATACGATGTCCAAAAATTCCGCACAAGTTCGGAATGTACCTACGGGTGGGCTGTCGCGTGCTCTGCCCGGGACTGACAGGTCTGATGGCTCCTCATCACCCGGGATCGATGGTGTCAAATATGACAACGCCGCGCATCATTCAATGCGGTGCCGATTTTCGGAATCCGTTAACCATTTGTTAACCATTTTGCGCCAGGCTGTCCGAACACCCATCGGATGGATGCCATGCACACTGACTCGAACCCAGACCTTGCCAACCACATCCTCGCCCTGGCGAGTATCGTCCACGAAACGGTCGGCCCCGGCCTGGATGCCGGCATCTACCAGCAGTGCCTGTGCATTGATCTGTCGAAAGCCGGCATTCCGTTCGCCGAACACGTCCCGGTGCCGGTCCAGTACAATGACGCGACGTTCGACCTCGGCTATGTCGCCGACCTCGTGGTGCAAAATGAGGTGCTTGTGCAGATCAAGGCGGTGGAAGAATTCCAGCCCGAGGACGATCAGCCCCTGCCAAACCGGCCTCATGTTGAACTTCAACACGGTGTCGTTCGCTGACGACGTTCGCCGGAAGGACAAGCCAAAACCCGGCCAGTTCCGGCCCGTTATCGGGACAGCGTTCGACTGACACACCGGACGATGTCTGTGTGCCAGGGATCGGGTATTGACCAACGTTGTCAAATATGACTACATCGTCCCACGAACGGCGACCGGTCAAATGGATCAAGGCGGCGCGGCGGGATTTTTCTGACTTCACTCCGCTCGCCCAGCTTGAGTTGAGGCGGTCTGTCACGATCCTGACTGAAGGGCGGATGCCTCCAATCGCGAAGCCCTTGGCTGGCCTTGGCTCAGGCGTGATGGAACTGGCACTGAAACATCGTGGGGATGCGTTTCGATTAGTTTATGCGTTGCAGATTGGAGACGCCATTTGGGTGGTCCACGCATTCAAGAAGAAATCGAAAACCGGTATCAAAACGCCACGTGAAGAGATCGATGTAATTCGCGGACGCCTGAAACGACTGCGGGAAGAGCTGAAATGGACGACGACGATTTTGAACTGATCCAGGGCAGTGGCAACATCTTCCGGGATTTCGGTGACCCGAATGCGGATCGTGAACACTTACGGGCTGTCCTCGCCGCGCGGATCATCGGCGTTCTGGAAGACCAAAAGCTCACGGTGCGCGCGGCACATGAAATAACCGGAATCGCGGCGGCGGATTTTTCGCGCATCCGCCGCGTTAAACTCGGCCGCTTTACGATCGACCGGCTGATGGCAATTCTGGACGCCTTGGGGCAGGACGTCGATGTGACGGTTGAAGTCCGCCCTCGCCAACCCAGACCCGCTACCGAACGTCCGTCGGCACCACGCTGATACTGTTGAACGGAGAGCCGTTGATCAGCTTCGTACTGACAACCGTATAAACCAGGACATGCTTCTCAGGGTCCAGCGACCGGTGGATCTGAAACGTCTTGAAGAACAGCGACGCCTGCGCGAACGCGATGATCTCCGACCGGGGCATTGAAGGCGGCATCGTCACCGGTCCAACCGCCCGGCACGCGATCGAAAACCGGCTGGGGTCTTCCGCAAATCCCAGGCCGCCCTTGATCCCGCCGGTTTCGGCTCGGGACATATAGCAGGACACATTGCCGACCCGCGGATCGTCATACCGCTCCACGATGACCTTATCGTCCGGACCCAATAAGCGAAAATTCGTATTGATTGAATCGATCGGCGTTTGCCCGAAGGCGGCCCCCGACGCCAAACCCAGCACCGCCGCGAACACCAAACCCCGCATCAACCCGATCCCTCTCGCAGCCGTTTCGCCAATTGCACCAGGATGGCGGCCGTCGCACCCCAGATAAAATGATCAGGATGCGGCCATACCCAGTATTCCCGCCAAACCCCGCGCACATGCTGGCGTTGCCGCCGCGGCGCATCCGGGTCCAGCACCACTCGCATCGGCAATTCGAAAATCGCCTCCACCTCATGCGCCGATAGCTGATACGTCAGCGCGGCAGGCAGCACCGCCAAAACCGGCGTGATCCGATAGCCGGTGCCGGTCACATGATCGGTCAGCCGCCCCAGAACCTCGACAAACCGCGGCTCCAGTCCGATCTCCTCATGCGCCTCACGCAGCGCGGCGGCTTCCGGCCCGCTGTCCTCGGGATCGATCCGGCCACCGGGGAAACTGATTTGTCCCGCATGTTTGGCCAGATGCGACGTGCGTTTGGTCAGCAAAATCGAGGGTTCGGCACCCATCACAACCGGCACCAGCACGGCGGCCGGAACCGCCGGCTTATCCAGACCGGCCAGGATTTCGTCGCCAAAAATGGGTTCGTCGATCGGCGGTTCGGCGGCTATTTCAGCCAGCCGCATCCGCAAGGTCGCCGGCGTCACGCCTCACCGGGCGGCATCTCGCCCAGGGAAAAGAATTTTCCCATGCTCCAGACGCCCAAATGCCGCTTGGCACCCACCCACTCGGGAACCGACAGGGCGACCAATTCGTAATAGGTAGGGCGATTGATCCGAGCCTCAATGCCAAAATGGCCAGCACCCGAACGGATCATGAGGTACGGGGTTGGCTCACAGGTGAACAAATCATGCGAAATTCGAATGGGATGGTCAGGTCCGGCCGTGATCACTTGGTCGGTGTTCGTCCGGAAAGACAGCACCTGCTGCCGGCCATCGCCGGTCCAATCCAGTTCGACCGCTATGAATGGTGCGTCCTCGACCTCGATTCGTCCGCGTTCGGCTGGGGTTTGCAGCCACCAGCTTCCGTCCGCTTCGCGCTGCAAAACACTGGCGAACAAACAGACCAGTTCCTTCCGGTTGATCGGCGTGCCTTGGTACAACCATGTCCCATCGCGTTTGATCAGGAACGGCAGATCGCCGCATTCAGTGGGAATCCGGACGGGTCGTGCCGAACGAACGCGCGCCGAACATCCGGCCAGCGCCTCCTCGGTTGGAGGCATGGCAAATGGCGCCTCGACCAAACCCGGGGGCGCGCCAATTTCGTTCACGTCCCAATCGCTTTCACGTCAACATCTCCAAACCGGAAGTCAGACCTTCCTAACCCTACCGCGATATAGGTAGCATCCCCCCGTCGGTGAAAGAGCCTATGTGCTTCACGGACGCAAACTCGGAGGATGAAACCCGTATGTCGGGCGGTATGGCTGTCACGCCACAGACTACGTTGAACTGGACCGGAGCGATGAGCGACGATCCAAACGCGATCCTGGCCGCGGCAGAGGCGCTTGGCGCCCGGATCGTTCAAGTACGAGCGGCGATTGGACGCGTGATCTTCGGCCAGGACGACGTGATCGATCAAACCTTGATTACTTTGTTATCGGGGGGGCACGTTCTGCTCGTCGGGGTTCCCGGCCTGGGCAAGAGCCGTCTGGTGGAGACGCTGGGCGTGGTCATGGGCATGGCCACGAAGCGCATTCAGTTCACCCCGGACCTGATGCCGGCCGACATCGTTGGCAGTGAGGTGTTGGACGAAAACGATGGCCGCAGGGCGTTTCGGTTCGTCCCCGGGCCGGTATTCTGCCAGTTGCTGATGGCCGATGAGATCAACCGCGCCAGCCCGCGGACTCAATCGGCCTTGTTGCAGGCGATGCAGGAACAGCGGGTCGCCATCGCGGGCGTTGAACATGTCCTGCCTCGCCCGTTCCATGTGCTGGCGACCCAAAACCCGATCGAGCAGGAGGGCACCTATCCGCTGCCCGAGGCGCAACTCGACCGCTTTCTGCTGGAGGTCAACGTCAGCTACCCGGACCTGCAAGCCGAACGCGCCATGCTTTTGGCCACCACCGGCGCGGCCGATGCAAGACCGGTCCAGGCGATGACGGCCGAGGACCTGATGACGGCTCAGGCGCTGGTGCGCCGCCTGCCGGTTGGCGAGAAAGTCGTCGATGCCATTTTAGCGTTGGTGCGAGGCTGCCGCCCGGAAACCGCCGGCGACGACATCGTCCGGCGCCACGTCGCCTGGGGACCGGGGCCGCGTGCCGCTCAGGCGCTGATGCTGGCAACCCGCGCGCGCGCGCTACTCGATGGACGCCTGGCGCCCAGCATCGACGATGTGGCGGCGCTGGCGAGGCCGGTGTTGCGGCACCGGATGGCGCTGAGTTTCTCCGCCCGCGCGGACGGGATCGTGCTGGCGAATGTGATCGACCGGCTGGTCGGCGGGATTGGGTAGGGTTTTGCGGAGCAATCCAGGTAATCGCCGTGCCGCTGCCATCTCTTCACGAGGGGGACGCGTCCTGCCTCAACCCGTCATGGCCCGGCTCGTCCACATAGGCGTCAACTTAAGCGGTGGACCGGGAGAATTTGCCCATTCGTCATGGCCGGGCCTGGCCCGGCCACCCACGACTTCTTATGCCGCCAAAGCAAAGTCCCGGGTGACCGGGCCAAGCCCTGTCATGACGGAGAGTGAAAAGCCACCTCCGGGGAAAGATATTCTCTGCCGTCCAATGAAGTTGACGCGTATGCGGCTGCTCTGGCCCACCCATGCCAAGGTGGTGCCGCAACGGGTGGCCCGGACAAGCCGGGCCATGACGGTCGGGTATGGACACCGCCATGCCCACTGACGCCCTCACCGCCGAGGCGCTTGGCGCCCGCCTACCGCCATTGCTGGTCGCGGCCGACCGGGTCGCCTCGACCGTCGCACAGGGCGTGCACGGACGGCGGCGCGTCGGGCAAGGCGATAGTTTTTGGCAATTCCGCAGGTTTGTCTCCGGCGATCCGCTGAGCCGAATCGACTGGCGGCAATCCGCGAAATCGGGCCGAAGACCGCCCGACGGCTGGTTTATCCGCGAGACAGAGTGGGAAGCCGCCCAAACCGTCTGTTTGTGGCGTGACACCTCCGCCTCGATGCGCTGGCGGTCTCGTCAGGTCTCGGTCGATAAGCGCGACCGCGCCAATCTTCTGTTGCTTTCGCTGGCCTCCCTGCTGCTTCGTGGTGGCGAGAGAGTGATGATGATGCAACAAGATACGCGGCCGATCGCCAGCCGATCCGGCCTTGACCGGCTGGTGGCCGATCTTCAGGCAGCGAATGACGAGGCGGGCCTGCCGCCCGACATCCCGCTGCCGCGCCACGGTTCCGTCGTCCTGTTCAGCGACTTTCTGTCTCCCTTGGAGGACATACAAACGCTGATCGCGCGTTTCGCCGCCGTTCCGGTGACTGGCTATCTGATGCAGATCCTCGATCCGGCCGAAACCGCCCTGCCGTATCAGGGCCGCATCCGTTTCCGGGGCACCGAGAGCGACGGTGAGGCCTTGATCCCACGTGCGGAGTCGGTTCGTGATGCCTATGCCGAACGGCTGAAGGCGCAGCAGGACGGTCTCGCCCGCATCTGTTCCACGGCCGGTTTCGGTTTCGGCGTCCATCGTACCGATCACGCCCCCGAGTTGGCGCTGCTAACGCTCTATCAGGCCCTGGCCGCGAAATGATCTTTGTTACCCCGTGGGTCCTGACCGGCCTGCTAGCCCTCCCGGTATTGTGGTGGCTGCTGCGTGTCACCCCACCCGCCCCACGCTCCGAAATCTTCCCCGCCATCCGTTTCCTGCTCGGTTTGAACGCCACCGAGGAAACCCCTTCCCGCACCCCGTGGTGGTTGCTCGCGCTACGGGTCGGCGCGGCCGGTCTGATCATCGTGGCGCTGGCGCGTCCGGTGCTGGACGCCGGCACCGCGCTGGCGGGCAAAGGTCCGGTGCTGTTGGTGATGGACAACGGATGGGCATCGGCCGAAGACTGGGCGCGCCGCAAAGAGGCCGCCAACGCACTTTTGGACCGTGCGGAACGGGCCGGCCGCAAGGCGGCTTTGTTGACCACAGCGGAAGACGCAAGCGGCGCACCGATCGCGATCACGGCGACGATGCCGGTTGCCGACCTGCGCGCGAGACTCGCCGCCATGCAGCCGCAACCGTGGGCCTCTGATCGCGCGGGTGCGGCTGACGCGATGGAGCATTGGTCCGACAACGCCAATGCCGCGGTGATCTACGCGCCGGACGGCCTGACCGACGGCGCCGATTTCGACCGCTTCGCCACGGCGATGCGCGCGACAGGTCCGGTGACCGAAATCTGCTGCGACATGCCAACGTCACCCTTGCTGCTGCCTCCCGGCAGCGAGGCGGATCGTCTGATCGTCCATCTGGCAATGACACCACGCGCGACCGCCACGGAAGCGAGTGTCCTCGCCCAAAGCGGTGACGGCCGCACTTTGGCGCGCGCCGTTGTCTCCATCCCGGCCGGTGCCTCTGTGGCCTCTGCCCCGCTTCCGCTGCCGCCCGAGCTGCGGAATCGGTTGACCCGCCTGGTGCTGGAAGGGCCACCGAGTGCGGGGTCGGTCGTCCTGCTGGATGAACGCTGGCGCAGACGGCCGGTTGGCTTGCTGTCCGGCGATCTTTCAACCGCCGATACGCCGTTCACGGGGTCTATCTATTTTCTGAAACGGGCGCTGGACCCGTTCACCGAGTTGCGTGAAGGGACCGCCGCAACGCTGCTCAAGCGCGATATATCCGTGCTCGTTCTGGCCGACCGGCCGTTACCGGCCGGCGAAGAGCGAGACGCGCTGGAGGCATGGGTTCGCAAGGGCGGCCTGCTGATCCGCTTCGCCGGCCCTCGTACCGCCGAGGCCGCGACCAACGATACCGACACGCTGCTGCCGGTGCGATTGCTGGCGGGCGACCGGCAACTTGGCGGCGCGATGTCCTGGAGCCAGCCGGCCGGTCTGGCGCCGTTTCCCACCACCTCACCCTTCGCGGGATTGAGTGTGTCCGAAGAAATCAAGGTGACACGGCAGGTGCTGGCGGAACCGAGTGCCGATCTGTCCGGCCGCACCTGGGCCGCGCTGGAAGACGGCACGCCGCTGGTCACCGAATCGGCTTTGGGTGCCGGGCGCGTCGTCTTGTTCCATGTCACCGCCAATGCCGATTGGTCGGATCTGCCACTGTCCGGCCTGTTCGTGGACATGCTGCGCCGGATGGTCGAGTTGTCCGTCGGTGTCGCGAATACTCAGGGAACCGCAATGCTCGCGCCGGCCGAGACACTGGATGGATTCGGCCTACTATCGCCGCCACCGCCCGCCGCGATCGGTCTGCAAGCGGACAAATTTGCTTCCACGCCGGTGTCGCCGCGTCATCCGCCCGGGCTGTACGGGCCGGAGAGCGGCCGTCAGGTGCTGAATCTGGGCACCAGCATCGCGTCCCCTGAAGCGGCACCGCCCATTACCGGCGCGACACTGGAAACCGTCCGCGGTTCCGCTCGGGAACGGGCGCTCGGGCCGCCATTGCTGGCTTTGGCGATCGTGCTGCTATGCGCCGATATGCTGATCTCACTGGCACTGCGCGGCCTGCTGCGGCCGAGGATTGCAGCAACCGCTGCCGTGATGCTGCTGCTGGCGATCCCCGGCGCTCACGCCCTGGATGCCAGCCCCAACCCGGCCACTGACACCCGGCTTGGCTACATCGTCTCGGGCGACTCCCGGGTGGATGACATCGCCAAGGCCGGGTTGGAGGGACTGTCGGAATACGTCAACGCCCGCACCGCCGCGACGCTGTATGAGCCTGATGCCGTGCAGCCCGGCCAGACCGACCTCAGTCTGTATCCGCTGCTGTATTGGCCGATTACCGCCGATGCGCCCGAACCAACCGCCTCGCAGGTCGCCGCGCTGAACGACTATACAAGCCACGGCGGCATTATCCTGATCGACACGCGCGATTCCGGATCGGGAGCGGGGTTCGCGCCGGGGACAGAGGACGCCCTGAAACGCATCGCCCGGGGACTGATGGTGCCGCCTCTGGCCCCGCTGACCAGTGAGCATGTGCTGTCGCACGCCTTCTATCTGCTGTCGGATTTCCCCGGTCGATTCACCGGAGACACAGTGTGGGTGCAGCGCGATCAGGACCGCACCAACGACAGCGTCAGTCCGGTGATCATCGGCGGCAACGATTGGGCGGCGGCCTGGGCCATGACTCCGGATGGCAACAACCCCTACGCCGTCATTCCGGGAGGGCAGCACCAGCGCATCCTGGCATATCGTTTCGGCGTAAATATGGTGATGTATGCGCTGACCGGTAACTACAAGGGCGATCAGGTGCACGTGCCGGCGATCCTGCAGCGGCTGGGCCAGTAGATGCATCCCGAACAGGTTATCGCCGCCATCCGCTTCGATCCGTTGCTGCCGGTCTGGCTGCTGGCTCTGCTGGGCGTTGTCTCGCTGGCCGTCGTGGCTTTGGGGCTTTGGCGCCGAGGCAAAGGCACATTGCTGCGGCTGGCTGCCTTCTCCGTGTTGCTGCTCTGGCTGACCGGCCCTCGGCTGGTGCAGGAGACACGGCAATCGCTGCGCGACATCGGACTGCTGGTGGTCGATCAATCCGCGTCGATGCAGGTCGGCGATCGAGCCCGGTTGGCGGACGTCGCGCGGCAGTCGATCGAGGCTCAGGCAGCGCATCTGACTGACCTGGAACTGCGCACCGTCACCGTGCCGGAATCCGGCAATGCCGGCACGCAACTGTTCGCCGAGATCGATCGCGCGCTGGCCGATATCCCGCGCTCCCGGTTGGCCGGCACCATCGCGATCACCGATGGGCAAATCCACGACGTCCCGAAGGCAACCCCCGGCGGTGCGCCGCTGAACCTGCTGCTCACCGGCCACGGCGAGGAAACCGACCGCCGGCTGCGCGTCATAGAAGCACCCGGCTACGGCATCGTCGGCAAATCCGTCATCCTGCGCCTGTCCGTCGATGATCTCGGCGTCACCGGACGCACCGGCCCCGCCACCCTGACGGTGCGCCGTGACGGCCAGCCGTTCCGCGTGGAGAGCGTCCCGGTCGGAGTCGAACAGCGGATCGAGGTGCCGATCACCCGCGCCGGTCCCACCGTTATCGAAATGTCCGCCAGTCCGCTGCCGGGCGAAATCTCCCAGTTGAACAACCGCGCCGTGGTGGAAATCAACGGCGTGCGCGACCGGCTGCGTGTGCTGTTGATCTCCGGCGAACCGCACCAGGGGGAGCGCACCTGGAGGCGGCTGCTGAAAGCCGATCCGTCCGTCGATCTGGTGCATTTCACCATTCTGCGGCCGCCCGAAAAGGACGACCGCACGCCCCTGAACGAACTGGCGCTGATCGCCTTCCCGGTGCGCGAGTTGTTCGTGGACAAGATCGGCGAATTCGACCTGATCATCCTCGACCGGTTCCAAAATCGCGGCCTGCTGCCCCTGCCCTATCTCGCCAACATCGCCAATCGCGTGCGCCAGGGCGGCGCCTTGTTGATGAGTGTCGGCCCCGAATTCTCCGGCGCCACCAGCCTCGCCTCCACCCCGCTTGGTTTGGTGCTGCCGGGCGGGCCGGCGCGAACCGGCGCCGTGGTCGATGGGCCGTTCAAGCCTTGGGTAACCGATCTGGGGCAGCGCCATCCGGTGACCGAGGGCCTGCCCGGCGCCAACCCGGCCGACGCTGACCCGAAGCCACCGTCCTGGGGTCCGTGGTATCGCCGGATCGAACCTGGCTCCATCAACGGCGAAGTCCTGATGCGGACACCTGACGGGCAGCCGCTGCTGGCGCTGGACCGTGTCGGCCAGGGACGCACCGCGCTACTGCTGTCCGACCAGATATGGCTTTGGTCACGTGGCCACGAAGGCGGCGGCCCCCAGGCCGAACTGCTGCGCCGGATCGCCCACTGGCTGATGCAGGAACCGGAGCTTGAGGAAAACGCCCTGACCGTCAGGGTGACCGACGGACGGCTGCGAATCGAAAGCCGGTCCACCGAGACGGGGCCGCCGGCCGAAGTGGTCGTCACCGATCCGGATGGCAAGAAGGAGACGGTGGTCCTGCATGAGGACTCGCCAGGCCGGGCGACCGCGGTGCGGGCGGCGCCGGTGCCGGGGGTGTGGCAGGTGACACAAGGCCAACGGTCAGCCTACGCCGCGGCGGGCGCCGCCAACCCGCCGGAACTGGCCGATTTGCGCGCTACAGCCGCGGCCGCCGGGCCGCTGGCTCGGGCATCCGGCGGCGGGGTGCACTGGCTGGCGGCGGGGGGGCTCGCCGGGGCCGAGGTGCCGGAATTGCGACGGACGGAGGACGATCGAGCGGCCTCGGGCAGTGCCTGGATCGGGTTGCAACGACGGCACGATCATGTCGTGACGGGAGTCGCGGCACTGGAGTTATTGCCCGGCTGGTTGTCACTGCCGATCATGATGGCGCTGCTGTTGCTTGCCTGGCGGCGCGAGGGACGGTGACACACACGAAGCGCGGATAGACTTATACCAGCCGCCGTTGACGTCGCTTCTCGGCCGGCCTCAACCCGTCATGCCGATACCCGGGTCAAGCCCGGGCACAGGCCCCGGTCTGCATCCACGTCTTTTATGAGCATAAACAAAGACGTGGATGGTGCGCCTGTGCGCACCATGACGACGCGGGGCGGTCGGCGTGTGTCACTGTCAACGCCCGTTGATATTATCCGCCAAACGTGTCGCGCCACTGCTCGATCACTTCCGGAATGCCTTTCAGTATCTCCGGCACGGACAACTGAAACGTCTTAACCTCGGAGAACGGCTTGGCCCCGGGCAGCGGCATCACCTCGGGCCGCAACGATTCGGCGCGCTGCTCCACCGATAGACGCGCCACTTCCTCGCTTTGCAGGAACTCCATGAACAATCGGGCGGCTTTCGGTCGCGGCGCGTTCGCCATGATGGCCGACGCGGCGACAATCAACAGGGAGCCATCCGTGGGATGCACCACCGCCAGTGGATTGCCATTGTCGGCCGCGTGCAATGTTGCGGTGGACGAACTTGCGCCCACCAATCTCTCGCCCGCGGTCAACATCGTTGTAGTGTCGATAATGGAACGCCCCACCTGAGGACGGTTTTTCTCCAAAGCCTCGAAGTATTCCCAGCCGTAGAGTTTCCGCATCGCCAGCACCCAGGTGCCAACAAAGCCGCTGAATGCCGGATGCCCGACCGCGACCTGACGGTTCCAGCGCGGCGTCAGCAAATCGGGCCAGTTCTTCGGGGCATCGTCTGCTGTTACTTTGGCGGTGTTATAGGCAATCAACACCAGCCCGCCGGTTGTCGAATGGTAATACCCGTCTTTATCGAATGCTCGGAATGCCGGACTCAGCCGCGCATCGTTTTGCGGCACGTAATGCGCGAGCAATCCCTTTTGCTTCAATGTTTCATCGTGCCCCGGATCGGTCGAACTGAAGACGTCGCATTCCAGCGTCTGGTTTTTGAGTTCAGCCGACAAGCGCTGATAGGCAACCTGCGCCGTAGTTCGCACCACGGTCACTTTCACGCCCGGATAACGAGTGGTGAAGCGCCGACCAATCAGTTCCGCCACCTCGCCGTCGGTCTGCGCGGTATACCAGGTCAGGCCACCTTCTTTGCGGGCGGCTTCCTCGAGCGCCCCCGTGTCGGCCCGCGCTGAACCACCGCCCCAAAGCGATACCCCCGCGAGCAGACCGGAAAACCTCCGCCGGTTCAGCATGAGTGGGCGCGAAAATGGGGGTCCCGGATGGCCATGGCGTTTCCTTGATGGTTTGTTGACCCGGCGCTATGAGCTGGGCGATCTGATGAAGCAGGCCTGCCTGGAATGAAGGCGGCGACGTTGCGCCCGGACAAGGGCATACAATACAGGTGATCGGTCCGTTGATGGCGGCAGCCCCAACCGCCGTCCGCCAGCGAAGATCCGCCTGAACCGAAGAGAAACGTCTGGCCGCCTTTGCCCCTTTTAAAACCCTAATCGCGCGCCCGCTTCGGGAACTGCATGCAGATCAGGTCGGCACCCGCCGGTCCCGCAAGCAGAAAAGCCGCCGCATCGTCGGGCGCCACGAAGACGCAGGACTGAGCGGGCAGCAGCGCGCCACCGGTGACGGCGGCGGACCCCGAGGACACCAGCCAGAACTGGCCGCCGCCGCTGGACGGATCGGGGCCGGTTATCGAACCGTTGGCCGGGACGGTGTAACGCCACGTTCCCAGACCGTCCGCGGTTTCGGCGATCACCGCGCCTCCGGTCGGGGCGGTCAGGGCAGCCAGTTCCTGATCGGTCAGCGGCGGCAACGGGCCACAGGTGGCCTCCCGGTGCTGGAATTTGGCGCGGGCTTCGCGCAGTTGCTGCCGAGCGGCCGGCATGTAGCGAGCGCCGGGGTCCCAGGCGTTGCGCAGGGTGAACCATGACACGCCCTCCCCGGCCGCGATAATCGGGCCATAAGCAGAGTAGGCGTCGGTGTAATGGACCGCGACACTGGCGATGTCGTGAATACCGAGCCGGCCGGATCCCTGAACGATGACCTGGTATTGGTCTGCGGCATGGAAATGCGGGTGAACGACGGCGGCGCCCTCTTTCTCCACCAGGAAGGCCATCGGATAAATGCCTTCGGCGGACGGCATCGCCTCGCCTTCCTGCAGGGTGTTGCGGTTCTTGCCAATGAATGTCGTGAGCCAACCGTTCGCGGTTTTGCGGCGGGAGGTATTCAGCGCGACGGTGCTGTCAGCGGTCAGGATCATGGGACGATCTCCTTTGGAAGAAAGCGTAAGCCCGATCTGTTCACCTGCCAAGATTCACCTGCTACAGGTCAATCAGGAAACACAGGAAGGAGACGCGCCGTGGCGTACAGCCCATTCGATTTGACAGGTAAGGTAGCGCTGGTCACCGGCGGCAACAGCGGCATCGGCCTGGGGATGGCCCTGGCGATGGCTCAGGCAGGGGCGGATATCGCAATCTGGGGCACCAACGCGGCGAAAAACGCAGCGGCAGTGGAGAAGCTGCAACCCACCGGTCGGAAGATCCTGGCGTTGGAGTGCGATGTTGGCGACGAAGCGGCGGTCGAGGCGGCCTTCGCCCGCACGTTGGACAGTTTTGGCCGCGTGGATGGTTGTTTCGCCAATGCCGGCGTCTCGGGTCGCGGCGGCCACACGTTCCTGGAGATGACCAGCGCCGAGTGGCATCGCGTCACCCGTGTCAACCTCGACGGCGCGTTCTACACGTTTCGTACCGCCGCAAAGCACATGGTCGAACGTGGCGGTGGCGGTGTTCTTGTCGGCACCGCATCGTTGGCGGCGATCGAGGCGGCGCCCCGCAGCGAGCATTACGCGGCGACCAAGGGCGGCGTCATTTCCATGGTTAAGGCGATGGCGGTCGAATTCGCTCGCTACGGCGTACGGGCGCATTCCATCCTGCCCGGCTGGATCGAAACGAACATGACGGCGAACGCGGTGCAGACCGATGGCTTCAAGACCAAGGTGCTGCCGCGTGTGCCGATGCGCCGCTGGGGCGACGGCGACGACTTCGGCGGCATCGCGGTGTACCTGATGAGTTCGGCATCGAAATACCACACCGGAGACACGTTCGTTATCGATGGCGGCTATTCGTTGTTCTAACGGCACGAGATCGGAAACGGAGCTTGCTTGATCAAACGTCATGACGGACGACGGCGCGGTTCTGGTTGTAGCAAAGCGGGTGTCTCGAACGACACCGTCATGGCGGGCCTTTGCCCGCCATGAGAATGCGCCGCCTTCTCCCGGCAGCCGACGCGATACTTTAGACGAGGCCCACTTCGGAGAGTCGCTGTGTTAAAACGAGAGGGGCGTCCGGGCGCGAAATGCCATAGCGAGAACTGCTGTCAACCGACGAAACGCCTGCCCAGACTCGGACGAGTCTGATACTCTCTGCGGATGTCGCACGCTGATTTCGTCCACCTCCGCACCCATTCCGCCTACTCGCTCAGCGAGGGCGCCATTCGGCCCGACAAAATCGTGGCCTTAGCGAAGGCGGACAAGATGCCGGCGGCGGCCATCACCGACACCGGCAACCTGTTTGGCGCGTTGGAATTCTCCCAGTACTGCTCGGGCAAAGGCATTCAGCCGATCATCGGCTGCCAGATCGCGGTGGCGCGCTCGGATAACCCACGCCTGGCGCCGGATCCGATCGTGCTGCTGGCACAGGACGCCACCGGCATGGCCAATTTGCAGCGTCTGTCATCTCTGGGCTTCCTGGAAACCGACCCGACCCTGAAGCATCAATTGCCATTCGAGCGGATCGCCGAACACGCGGCCGGCCTGCTACTGCTGACCGGCGGCACCACCGGCCCGATCGGCCGTATGCTGGCCGAGGGCCAGAAGCCAGAAGCCGAACGCCTGATGGACGCGATGGGCGAGGCCTTCTCCGGCCGTACGATTTTGGAACTGCATCGCCACGGGCTGGCGGTCGAAGCCGCCATCGAACCCGGCCTGATCGCTTTGGCCGACGTACGCGGTATTCCCCTGGTCGCCACCAACGACTGCTATTTCGCGACACCGGATATGTACGAGGCGCACGACGCCCTGCTGTGCATCGCGGAAGGCCGCACTCTGTCGGAACAGGACCGCCGCCGCGTCACCGGCGAGCATTGGTTCAAGCCCGCCGCCGCCATGCGGAAGTTATTCGCCGACCTGCCGGAGGCCTGCGACAACACGCTGGCCATCGCCCGGCGTTGCGCCGCAATGGCGGAATCCCGGAAACCGCTGCTGCCGGTGTGTCCGAAAGTGCGTCCCGGCCAGACGGAGGAAGAAACGGTGCGCGCCATGGCCGCCGAGGGTCTGGAACGCCGCATGGACGCGATCGGCGCCGACGCCACAACTCGCGAAACCTATCGCGTGCGACTGGAATACGAGATGTCCGTCATCGCCAAGATGGGTTTCTCCGGTTACTTCCTGATCGTTGCCGACTTTATACAGTGGTCGAAGGCGCAGGGCATCCCGGTGGGTCCGGGACGTGGGTCGGGCGCGGGTTCCGTTGCGGCCTGGGCGTTGACGATTACCGACCTCGATCCGTTACGGTTCAATTTGCTGTTCGAGCGGTTCCTGAATCCGGAACGTGTGTCGATGCCTGACTTCGATATCGACTTCTGTCAGGAGGGCCGCGACAAGGTCATCGACTATGTACGTAAGGAATACGGCGGCGACCGCGTCGCACAGATCATTACATTCGGAAAGTTGCAGGCCCGCGCGGCGGTGCGTGACGTCGGGCGTGTGCTGGGGATGTCGTTTGGCCACGTCAACAAAGTCGCAGAACTGATCCCGAATAATCCGGCCAAGCCGGTCACGTTGCAGCAGGCGGTGGACGGCGAGCCGAAGTTGCAGGCTCTCCGTGCCGAAGACGAGGCCATTGGGCGCCTGCTGGAAATCGCGTTGCGGGTTGAGGGGCTGTACCGGCACGCGTCCACTCATGCCGCCGGTGTGGTGATCGGTGACCGCCCGCTGGTGGAACTGGTGCCGCTGTACCGCGATCCGAAGTCGGACTTCCTGGTGACGCAATACTCGATGAAGTATGTCGAGCAAGCCGGGCTGGTCAAATTCGACTTTCTGGGTCTGACGACTTTAACTATCCTGCGCCGCGCTGAAAATTTCCTGAAGGAATTGGGCACTCCCGTCGATCTGGATCGCCTTCCGTTCGACGACAAGCGCACGTTTGAGATGCTGCAAAAAGGCGAGGCCGGCGGGGTGTTCCAGTTGGAAGGCCAGGGCATGCGCGACACGTTGCGCCAGATGAAGCCCGACCGTTTCGAAGACCTGATTGCCGCCGTCGCCCTGTATCGCCCTGGCCCGATGGCGAACATTCCCGATTACTGCCGGCGCAAGCACGGGGAAAAGTGGGAGGCGCCGCATCCGGTCATCCACGACATCCTGGGCGAGACCTACGGCATCATGGTCTATCAGGAACAGGTGATGCAGATCGCCCAGACCATGGCCGGCTACTCGCTCGGTAGCGCCGATTTGTTGCGGCGGGCGATGGGTAAGAAGATCGCGGCCGAGATGGAGGCGCAACGAAACATCTTTACCGAGGGCGCCATCAAGAAGGGTGTCGATCCCGCGAAGGCGACCGAAGTTTTCGACTTGATGGCAAAGTTCGCGGACTACGGCTTTAACAAATCGCATGCCGCCGCTTACGCGCTGGTCGCGTATCAAACCGCGTGGCTGAAGGCCAACCATCCGGAAGTGTTTATTGCCGCTTGTATGAGCCTGGCGTTGAACAACACCGACCGGTTGGCGGCGTTGAAGCAGGATGCCGAACGCAGCAATATTAAGCTCCTGCCGCCGGATATCAATAAATCCCGAGCGGATTTCTCGGTGGAGCGGATGGAGGACGGACGGCTGGCGATCCGTTACGCTCTGGCTGGCGTGAAGAAGGTCGGGTTCTCGGCGATGGAGGCGGTGACGGCGGCGCGTGGCGATACGCCGTTCGCGGATGTGACGGATTTTGCGACGCGGGTCGATCCGCGCCAGATCAACAAGATGCAGATCGAGAACCTGGTGCGCGCCGGGGCGTTCGACAGGCTGGATAAGAACCGCGCCCGCTTATACACGGGCGCAGAAACGATCCTGCGGCGGGCGCAGGCGGATCAGGAAGAAAAGGCCAGCGGACAGATTGGTCTGTTCGGCGGCGCCTCCAGCAAGCCCGAGCCGCTGCGCCTGCCGGATATGCCGGACTGGCCGCCTTTGGAGCGGCTGGCGTTTGAGGCCGAGGCGGTCGGTTTCCACCTGACGGCGCATCCGCTGGATGCATACACCCAGGCTCTGCGCCGGTTGGGCGTGACTCCGTCCATTTACGTTGAGGCGCGCGGCCACGCGGGTGAATCGCGGGTGAAGATCGCCGGCACTGTCGTTGCGACCAAGGAGCGTATTACCCGCACCGGCAGCCGTATGGCCTGGGTGCGGATCTCCGACGCCTCCGGATCGATCGAGGTGACCTGTTTCAGCGAAGTGCTGAACCGGTCCCGGGAGATCATGGCGTCAGGCTGCAATGTATTGGTGTCCGCGGAGTTGAAGACCGAGGGCGAGGCGGTGCGCGTCACGGCGCTGGATGTCATCTCGCTGGATCAGGCGGCGGCATCGGCCGGTGCGTCGATCCGGATTTGGCTGCGCGAAACCGCTGCCGTGCCGCATATTCGCGAAATCCTGGGGCGCGAAACCGGTGGCCGCGGGCGGGTGACGCTGGTGCCGCATATCGGCAGCGAACAGGACGTAGAGATCGCGCTGCCGGGCGGCTATAACGTGACCCCGCGACTGGCGCAGGCGCTGAAGGCGTTGGCTGGCGTGGATCAGGTGGAGGAAGTGTAAACAGTTTATGATCAAACTTCCTCTTACCTCCGAAGGTCATGGCCCGGCTTGTCCGGGCCACCTATGCCCTGACGGTGCCGCGCCAGGTGGCCCGGAAAAGTCGGGCCATGACGGGAGCGGAATGGTAGTACGGCAATGGTAAAGCCAACCGGTATAACGCCTCCGATATTAAATGAACTGCTGTTGTCGATTGCCGACCGGAAGGACCAGCTCGACCGGCTACGTCCTTTGGCGACCGGCGCGTTGAAGCAGCTACAAAAGCACTACGACGTCGAACTGACCTACACATCGAACGCCATCGAAGGCAACACGCTGACGCTGCGCGAAACCGCCGAGGTGATCGAACACGGTATCACCGTCGGCGGAAAGCGGCTGAAGGAACACCTGGAAGCGGTCGATCATTACGACGCGGTGCTGTGGATGCGTGAACTGGCGGCGCAAACGATGCCGGTGGGCGAAACCATCATCCGGGAACTGCACCGCCGGATCGTGGCCCGCAGCGAACCGGACATCGCGGGTATCTACAGCCCGCACCGCCGCCGCATCGCCGGTTCACCGGTCGTGTTTCCGAATCCCCTGAAAATCCCCGATCTGATGGAGGACCTCGGACGCTGGCTGGAAACAGCGGCACCCACCCCGGCAACAGCGTTCGAGGCGCATTTCCGCTTGACCGCCATCCATCCCTTCAGCGACGGCAACGGCCGCACCGCTCGGTTGCTCACGAATTTATTGCTACTCCGTGGCGGTTACGTCCCGGTCGCCGTGCGCCCGGAAGACCGGACGGTTTATCTGGATGCGCTGGAACACGGCTCGCTGGCGGACGACCCGGCGCCGTTTCAGACGTTCATGCACCGGCGGCTGGACGCGACATTGGCGGAGTATCTGGATGCCGTGCGGGAATCACTTCCCGACGTCCGCTAATCCGCCGCCTCTTCGGCCACCGCATCCGCCCCGGTATAGAGATGCGGCCAACGGCGTTTTACCAGCGGCCCCTTCTCATCATACGCCAGACACGTATTCACAATCTTCTGGCCGCCGCCCCATTTGTCACTTATCCGAATGTCGAACGCATCACTGCCCGGTTTTTCCACCGACACGCCTTCCGCCGTCATTTCCCGCCGAGCCCGGGCGGGGTTGATGGTCTGGAAGGCGGTGGTGGCCATTTGCTGGAGGAGTTCCCGCAGATGAGTACATCCAGCGGTTCCGGCTACCGCATGGGTTGCCTCGCGCAGGAAGCCGGCTTTGATCTGCATTCCCACCAGACGGGTAAAGTTCGGCGTCACGGTTGGACACATCCGATAGGGCGTTTTGTCGCTGACCGCCTCGACAGCATGGATGTGCATGGTTTCGTCCACGGTCAGGCGAAACCACATGTCATGGATCGGTTCGCCGGCCTCGATATAGCCTCGGTCGAAATTGGTCTGGCCGAAACTTTTGCAATCGGTCAGGTGGGCCTCGATGTCGTAGTGTCCGTCGGTGCGGCGGTAGCCATTGATCTCAATGGCGCGCGTGTGCAGACGCTCGCGGTCGGCGGGCTGGCTCAACGGCATGCCGGGCTCCTGGAAACGGGTGTGATGGGATATTGCGATGCAGCAGAACCCTATGGCATTCGCCGGGCGCGATGGGAAGTTCGGCGCGGCATGGCAGCACCGCTGCCGGCGCGTTCCGGCCCCGGGGCTTGGATGCGCGGGTCAAACAAACCATATCTGCTGGCAGCCGGGCGCACGAATGTGGAACGTACTTGGTTGATACGGGTCAATGGTTGCTTGTAATCTTCCGGTCCAGAGTGTCGGCCACGATTGAACGAACTGCTGAACTGAGGACTTTCGACGGATGGACGCGTTTAAGGAACATTGCCGACGGTCCCTCGACTCCATTCGTGGTCAGGGGCGGTACCGGATATTTACCCCGCTGCAGAAGCGCGCCGAAGGTTTTCCGTACTATCTGCGACCGGACGGGTCGCGGGTTCTGGTGTGGTCGTCCAATGATTACATCGCGATGGGTGGCCATCCCATATTGGTCGAAGCGGCGTGCGAGGCGGCCCGGACCATGGGCGCCGGTGCGGGTGGAACGCGCAACATCAGCGGCACCAGCCCTGTGCATGACGATCTGGAGGCCGAACTCGCGGCGTTGCACGGCAAGGAAGCCGGGCTGTTGTTCACCTCCGGCTTCGTGTCGAACCAGGCGGCGTTGTCAACCATTCTGAACAGCTTGCCCAATGGTCCCGGACAGCCCTGGCAGGTGTTCTCCGACGCCAAGAACCACGCGTCGATGATCGCCGGCATCAAAGGATCGCGCGCGACCGTCAATATTTTCCGGCATAACGATCTGGTGCATCTGGAAGCGCTGCTCGTCGCCGCCCCGGCCGGGGCGCCGAAACTGATCGCGTTCGAGTCGGTGTATTCGATGGACGCCGACATTGCGCCGATCGGTGCGATCTGCGACCTTGCGGACAAATACGATGCGATGACCTATCTGGATGAGGTTCACGCGGTCGGCATGTATGGCCCAACCGGCGGCGGTGTCGCTGAACGCGATGGCGTGGCCGATCGGGTCGATATTATCGAAGGCACACTGGCAAAAGCGTTCGGCTGCCACGGCGGCTACATCACGGGCGATGCCGAGGTGATCGATTTCATCCGCTCCACCGCTCCGGGGTTCATCTTCACCACGTCCCTGCCCCCGATGACCGCCGCCGCTGCCCTTGCCAGCGTCCGCCATGTGCGGCAGGACCACGCCCGACGCGCCAGGCTGTTCGAACGAGCCGCCACGCTGAAGGCCAGATTCGACGCGGCCGGGCTGCCGCGGATCGAGTCGGTCAGTCACATCGTGCCGCTACACATTGGGGAGGCCGCACTGTGCATGGATGTCAGCCAGCGACTGTTGAACGAGTTCGGCATGTATGCGACCCCGATCAACTACCCAACCGTGCCTCGCGGCGAGGAACGGCTGCGCTTTACCCCCGGCCCGCTGCACACCGACGCGATGATGGACGAACTGGTGAACGCGCTGCTGGCGATTATTCCGCTGGAGCGGCGGCGCGCGGCGTGATCGGGAGTCCTAGGAAGGCCAGGGCTCTGCCCTGGACCCGCAAAGGGGGCGACGCCCCCTTTGATCCCGTTTATTTAAGGCGATTGGATAGGAGGGGGCAACTCAGACGTTGGCACCGCCTCAGTCGCCCCCTCCTATCCAATCGCCTTATTAAGGGGTTTCAAGGGCCGTCGGCCCTTGGCGGGGTCCAATGGACAAGAATGGGCGGCGGAGCCCCAGCCTTCCTATGATCACCGAACTCGGCCATTTCGCGCTGATCCTGGCGCTATTCGTCGCGGTCATTCAATCGACCGTTCCGCTCATCGGCGCCGCTCGGCGGCATGTCGGCTGGATGGCGGTGGGGCGTTCCTGTGCGCTGACCGGTTTCGGGCTGACCGCTTTGGCGATGCTGGCGCTGATGCACGCCTATGTCGTGTCGGATTTCTCGGTGATCAACGTGATCGAGAACAGCCACACCGATAAACCGCTGCTGTATAAGATCACCGGCGTTTGGGGCAACCACGAGGGCTCGATGCTCCTGTGGGTGTTCATGCTGTCACTGTGTTCGGCGGCGGTGGCGTTCTTCAGCGACAATTTGCCGCCTGCCCTGCGGGCCCGCGTGCTGGCGGTCCAGGGCATGATCGCGGTTGGATTTCTGCTGTTCATCCTGCTGACATCGAACCCGTTCCTCCGCACGTTCCCACCCGCGCCGAACGGACGTGGGTTGAACCCGGTCCTGCAAGACCCTGGTTTGGCATTTCATCCGCCGTTCCTCTACCTCGGCTATGTCGGATTTTCGGTCGCGTTCGCCTTCGCCGTCGCCGCGCTGATCGAGGGCCGGGTCGATGCCGCATGGGCACGCTGGGTGCGGCCATGGACGCTGGCATCCTGGTGCGCCCTGACCATCGGCATCGCGATGGGGTCCTGGTGGGCTTACTATACACTGGGCTGGGGCGGCTGGTGGTTCTGGGACCCGGTGGAAAACGCCTCGTTCATGCCCTGGCTGGTCGGCACCGCACTGATCCATTCGTCGATCGTGGTGGAGAAGCGGGATACCCTGAAATCCTGGACCATCCTGCTGTGCATCATCACGTTCTCCCTTTCGCTGGTCGGCACGTTCCTGGTGCGGTCGGGTGTGCTGACGTCCGTGCATGCGTTCGCGACCGATCCCGAACGAGGGACATTCATTCTGTTGCTGCTGGTGGCGGCGATCGGCGGCTCGCTGACGCTGTATGCGATCCGAGCACCTGCGTTGAAGGGGGGCGGATTGTTCGCGCCGATCTCGCGGGAGGGCGCGGTGGTCCTGAACAACCTGCTGCTGTCCTGCGGCTGCGCGACGGTGTTCCTGGGGACGCTGTATCCGTTGTTTCTGGATGCGATGGACGGGCCGAAGCTGTCGGTCGGGTTTCCGTTCTTCAATCGCACGTTCGCGCCGATGATGGTGCCGATGGTGATCGCGGTCGGCGTCGGGCCGATGCTGGCCTGGAAACGCGGCGATCTGCTCGGCGCGCTGCAACGGCTGTGGGTCGCCTATATTGCCACTGCCGTGACGATCCTGGTCGCCTGGTATGTGACGTATGGCGGCCCGGTGCTGGCGGTCCTCGGCCTCGGTTTGGCGGCCTGGCTGGCGAGTGCGGTGCTGACCGAATATGCCGAACGTATCCGTCTGTTCCGCATTCCGCTGGCTGACAGTGTCCGGCGGGCGATCCACCTGCCCCGGTCCACCTACGGCATGTCGATCGCGCATTTTGGCCTGGCGGTGTCGGTGGCGGGGTTTGCGGCATCGGCATTCGACAAGGAAGCGATCGAGATCGTCAAACCGGGCGGTAGCATCGCCATCGCCGGTTATGTCCTGACGCTGGACAGTGTCGATCACATCCAGGGTCCCAACTACACGGCCGAGGATGCCTCCATCCGCGTGACCCGCGACGGTCAGTTCGTCACGACGATGCATCCGGAACGCCGCTTCTTCCCGTTGCAGAAGCAGACCACCGGGGAAACGGCGATCCGCACCAACCTTGTCACTGACCTGTATATCGCACTGGGCGATTCCGACACCGCCGGCTCCTGGACGGTGCGGGTCTACTGGAAGCCGCTGGTGCCATGGATCTGGATCGGCGCGGTGATCATGGCGTTTGGCGGATTGGTCAGCCTCAGCGATCGCCGGTGGCGGGTCGGTGCAGCCGCCAAGGCAGCGTCGGGACGGCGAGCCTCAATGGTTGCGGCGGCTGGCGAATAGAGATGAAGCGGGCGTTTTTTCTGCTGCCTTTGGTGATCTTTCTGATCATCGTGGGATATTTCGCGATCTCCCTGCGGCCAGGGCACGATAGCCACGAGCTGCCCTCGGCGATGATTTCCCAGCCGGCACCGGGCTTTGATCTGGCGGGTCTGAACGATGGCAAGCCTCTGGCGTTGGACACGCTGAAGGGGCACCCGTTCATCGTGAACTTCTTCGCCTCGTGGTGCGTGCCGTGCCGGATCGAGCATCCGCTGCTGATGCGGATGGCGGCGCAAAACCATGTGCCGCTGTATGGTATTGCCTACAAAGACAAGCCAGAGGATTCATCGCGGCTGCTCGCGAATTTTGGTGATCCCTACCGGCAGGTCGGGATCGATCGGGACGGCCGGGTTGGACTGAACTTCGGGGTGTATGGGGTGCCAGAGACCTATGTGATCGACAGCGCCGGCATTATTCGCAAGCGCTTTGTCGGGCCGCTGAACGCCGAGGTCGTTGATAAGGAACTTCTGCCGCTGCTGAAACAATTGGGGCAGTCATGAAGGTCTGCTTTCGGCCGCATCGTCCGGGAATTTTTGGGCGGGCTTTCAGCGTGCTTTCTCGCCAGACTTTGTCATGCGCCGATTCTCTGACAGGTCATCAGGATAGGCAATCGGTGGAGGCAAGCACTCCCCCAACCGTCATGGCCCGGCTTGTCCGGGCCACCTATGCCCTGACGGTGCCGCGAGGGGTGGCCCGGAC
>CAIZFE010000030.1 GCA_903932145.1 uncultured Rhodopila sp.
CGGATGCGACCCTTGTCCTGCGCCACGGCGGGTTTGTTGATGAGCACAAAACTCAGCGCCAGAACGGCAAAAGCCAGCGCACGAAGGATCATCGGCATCGACAGTCTCCAGCGGTTACGCGAAAGGCATGACGCTGCCCCCAACCGCTTAACCGGGATTCCCCAGATGGTTGCCGAGCTGGGGTGAATGCTCGCTTTTTTCCGGCCTTCCAGCAAGACAGAAGTGAGGTCCGGGCGGCTACCGTCAACTCGGGCAGCCCAAACATTGGCCGAGTGGCTGATTTGACCATTTTGCTGGTATTTGGACGCACTCCTCCCATCGGTCGCTGTTCTATCAGCCGTCCAAAACTGAATTTTGCGTCTTTCGCGCTCAGAATCTGCATGGGACGCGGTCCCCGACAGCGCGACGCCCCAGCTTCCGATCGCGCTCGGCACCAAATTGGTCTTGAGCTTCGGCGTCAGACTGGTGGCCCATTACTCGTTGGTGGGGTGCGGCACGGATAGATGAGACACCCGGCTGAGGTAAATTAAACCTCAACCGGAGTGTCAGACATGACGAATGATGACGGGCCCATTACTCGTTGGCGCGTGTGCGGGCGATCTGCAGGCTCGCTTCCACAGGGTGGGCAAAGCCAAGCACACAGGCCGGCGTGACCGCCGAGAAGAAATCGTGGTTGCTGGCCGCCGACATCCATGACTCGACCTTGCAGTTGCCGGGTTCGCCGACTTCCGCGGGGTTGACGGCATAGGCCCCGCCAGCGGCGCGCGCCTCGCCCGGTGACACGGTGGGGCCACGGCGGCGGATATGAGAAAAACGGCGTTACGCCAGCACGCAAACATACTCGCCCCCATCACTCCCGCCCCCATCACTCCCGCAACCGGTCCCAAAACACGCGAAACTGACTTTGCGTTAGACGGCCGCTGGCATGATGGAAGCTGCCAAGTGCTTCCGCCGGTTGACGGCACACAAAAAATTGCCAATCCTGCCGGCGGCTCTACTGGCCCACCAGGCTAGGCACGCGATCAGTACAAACCTTGCACCGCACGCCAAGGCCGCATAGGTTCAAAAACCGAGCACGCTTGCTGAGCTATTTTCAACAAAGAGTGGGATATTCCCTTGCGAGAAAATAGTGGCTTTTGAACTCGGTACGCCGTCCCGACGCGTCCTGCTGCGGGCGCTGGCTGCGATCGCCGGTGGCGCTGCGCTGCCGGGCGGGCTCGGTGGTCGACGCGCGCACGCTGCCATGCCGGCATTGCCGCCGGACGCCGGGCGCGGGCGACGGGTGGTGGTGGTCGGCGCAGGGGTCGGCGGGCTTACCGCCGGTCTGGTGCTGGCCCGCCATGGCTTCACGGTGACCATCCTGGAGGCCGATAGCCGTTACGGCGGGCGGAGCCTGACCCCGCGGCCGATCCGCCCGGAGTACCGGAAATGGTGGTTCGACAAGTACAACCCGGGCCGTCTTTTCCCTGGAATGTATGTGTCGGAGTACAGCGAGGATCGCCGCAGCCCGGACCCAGCCCCGCAGGTCTGCCGGTTCGACGACCCGCTGTGGGATTCGCAGGGCGGCAACGATCCGGTCGAGCTGTTCCTAAACGCCGGCCCGGGCCGGATCCCGAGCAATCACTCAGCGCTGATCGACCTGTGCCGGCGGACCGGGGTGGCACTGGAGCCCTACATTTTCCAGTCGACCCATAACCTGCTGCAGAGCGGCAACTACAACGGTGGCGTGCCGGTGGCGTTCCACCAGGTGAAGGGCAGCCTGATGGGGCAGATCGCCGAGATCTTGGCGACGGTGCTGAAGGACGGCCATCTGCTGGGGCAGTATTCCGCTGGCTACCGTGACAAGATGCTGCAGATGCTGCAGCAGTTCGGCGACCTTAACGCGGACTACCGGTTCATCGGGTCGTCGCGCCTGGGCTACAGCCACAACCCCGGCGGCTGGCGCGATCCCGGCGTGGTCAACCCGACAGTGCCGCTCCAGCAGACCCTGGACTCGGGCTTCGTCGGGGGCGGCAACCCGGAGACCACGCCCGGATCCTTCCTGTTCAACTCCGACAACATCCTCTGGCAGACCGCGCTGCTGCAGCCGGTCGGCGGCATGGACCGTATCTGGCAGCGCCTGCTGGTCCAGGAAATCCCGCCCGACGCGATCGATCTGGCGGCCGACGATCCGCGCGCCGGCGGGCTGGCGGCGCGCGACGCGGCCGGCAAGGGCAAGCTCCGTTATGTCGGCGATCTGGTTCGTCTGAACCATCGGGTGACCGCGATCCACGACAAGCCGGATCAGGAGCACGTGGCGGTGCGCTACGCCTTTTCCGACCCCGCGACCGGCAAGACCGGCGAGGCGGTCGCGACCGGCGACTTCTGCGTCTCGACCATGGCGCCGAACTTGCTAGCGACTGTGCCGACCGACCTGCCGCCGGAGTTCCGGGCGGCGTTGGCGGGAGTGATCCAGACCCCGGCGATCAAGGTCGGCTGGCAGGGCCGCACGCGTTTCTGGGAGCGCGACAACCAGATCTATGGCGGAATCAGCTGGACCGACGACATCATCGGTCAGATCTGGTACCCGTCGGAGGATTTCACGGCGCACACCGGCGTGCTGACGGGGGCCTACAACCGCGGTGCGATGGCCGAGGTGTTCGGCAGCTACAGCCAAAGCCGGCGGCTGCAGACAGCGCTCAACGGCGGCGAGAAGCTGCACTCCGGTTTCAGCCAGAAGGTCTACGCGGACAAGGGAATGACCATCGCCTGGCAATATATGCCGCACCAGGTCGGTGGCTGGGCGGCCGACACCGCCACCGCGCAGCCCGAGATCTACCGGAAGATCACCACGCTGCCGCAAGGCCGGTTGTATCTGGCGGGCGACGCGTGGAGCTATCTGCCGGGCTGGCAGGAGGGCGCCGTCACGTCGGTGTACGCGGCGGTGGAGGCGATGGTGAACAGGCTGACGGCAGGACACCTGAATTCGGTGCGCTGAACGCCGGTCCGCCCCGGCATCAGCCTCTAGTCGCGAGCTCCGAGGGCGAGGCGGCAGGCCAGGCCGGCGAACACAGCCGCCAGCAGGTAATACCAACGGCGCTAAAGATTGACCTTTGCCCATTGGCGTGTGGTGATTGAAGTGA
>CAIZFE010000031.1 GCA_903932145.1 uncultured Rhodopila sp.
AGCCCCGACCGCAAGGCCAACCATCCGCGCGACCACCTGGCATCGTTCCGCGGCATCCTCCAGGCGGACGGTTATGCGGGCTATGCCGGGCTGTATGAGCGGGGCGTCACCGAAGCGGCCTGTTGGGCGCACGCGCGGCGGGTAAGCGTAGCGCCGCCCGCACGTCCGTTGTGATGTCTACCCGGAGTTGACTGGCGCGACGTCGTCTTGCTGCGTCCAGTTCCACGGCAGCAGTGTATCGAGTTGGTTGCGTTTGGTCTGCCCGGACACGATGCGTTTCAGGACATCCGTCAGCCATGCCAGCGGCTCAACATTGTTAAGCTTGGCCGTCTGGATCAGCGTCGCGACGATCGCCCAATGCTTTCCACCGCTATCGGCCCCGGCAAAAAGGGCGTTCTTTCGACCGAGAGCCACCGGACGCATGGCACGCTCGACTATATTCGTATCCAACTCGAAGCGGCCGTCGTCGAGGAAGCGGATCAATCCGTCCCAGTGATTGAGCGCGTAACGGATCGCCTGCGCCAAGGTTGAGCGCCCGGACAACCGGCCAAGGAGTTCGGTCAACCAGGCGTGCATCGCCTCGACCAACGGGCGGCTGTGTCGCTGGCGGACGTGCTTGCGGTGTTCGGCCGTGTGGCCACGGATATCGGCCTCGATCGCATACAGCGCGCCGATCCGTTGCAGCGCTTCGAAGGCGAGTGGCGACTGTGTTGCTGTATAGACGTCGTAGAATTTCCGGCGCGCGTGCGCCCAACAAAAGGCCAGGGTCGGTGCGTCGTTCGCCGCGCCGGTGACCAAGCCGCCAAACCCGGCGTAACCATCGACCTGAAGCAGCCCGCGGAAACCTTTCAGATGGGCTGCCGGATGCTCGCCCTTGCGATCTTCACTATAGGCATACGCGGCGGCCGGATGACCGGGTCCCGACCACGGACGGTTGTCGACGGCGTAGCACCACAGCCGTCCGGTCTTGGTGCGGCCGCGGCCCGGATCCAGCACCGGCAGCGTGGTATCGTCGGCAACGACCTTGGGCGAGGACAGAATCGTGCTCAAGACCAGCTCATACAGCGGCTCCAGCCACCAGCAGGCGCGTCCGACCCAGTTGCACAAAGTGGAACGATCCAGATCCACCCCCTGGCGGGTGAATATCTGCGACTGACGATACAACGGAAGATGGTCGGCATATCTGTTGACCAGGACGTGGGCCACCAATGCTTCGGTCGCCATACCGCCATCGATTGGCCGGTCCGGCGCGGGCGCCTGCACGACGGCACCTTCGCAGGCCCGGCAGCCATAGCGCGGCCTGCGGATCACCTGAACGCGGATCTGTGCCGGGACGTAATCCAGCATCTCAGACCGGTCTTCGCCGATCGTATGCAGGGGCGCACCACAGCACCCGCAGGTCTTGTCGGCGATATCGACCACGACCTCCACCCGCGGCAGATGCTCCGGCAACGAACCGCGATTGCGCTTCGGTGGCTTCGCCGGTCGTTTTGTGGCTGGCTGAGCCGCTTCGAGCTTCGCCTCCTGTTCGCCCAAAGATTGTTCGGCGTCCTCGACCCCCTGTTGCAGCGCCTCTTCGCCAAGACGTTCCGAGCGGCGGCCGAAGCGGTTGCGCAGCAGAACCGCGATCAGCATCTGAAAACGGATGATCTCGGCCTGCGCCTCGCGCAGCAAGTGCTGCAACAGCGCCGGATCGTCGGGCAAGGGGGGTAAAGTGCTGGACACCGGCGAACGCTGACTCGTCGTTGCGAATCGGGTCTAATGAATCCGGCGTGAGCATGGCCGTCAGCCCGCCAGTTCCGGACGGCGGACGCGGGCGGGCATGCGCCAGTCAATGCCTTCCAGCAACATCGATAGCTGGGCGGGCGTCAGGGAAACCCGCCCCGTGTCGGTGACGGGCCACTGGAAGTGGCCTTTCTCCAGTCGTTTGCTGAACAGGCAAAGACCCTGCCCGTCGAACCAAAGCAGTTTAATCAGCCCGCCGCGTTTACCGCGAAAGGCGAACAAAGCGCCGCTGAACGGGTCTTCCGCCAGCACCTGCTGGGCCAGCATCGCCAGTCCGTCCATCCCTTTGCGCATGTCGGTGTAGCCACAGGCCAGCCACACATGCGCGCCCGACGGCAGGACGATCATCCGCGCAGCGCCGCCAGCACACGGCGCAAGGCATGCGGATCGATCCCGGCGTCGACGCGAACCGTGGTGCCGTCGGACAAGGCGATCTCGATCAGACCCGGCGGTCGTGCCGGGACTTCTGGGGGTGCCACAGGTAGAGGCGCCAGTTCAACGCGGGCAAAGCGCCCGATCGCCACACTGGGCTGCGCGGCCTTCAAGGCATGCCGCCAAGTATAGAGTTGACCCGTGCTGATGCCATGCAGCCGAGCAACGTTTGTCGGCGATGCGCCGGGGGCCAGGCTTTGTGCCGCGATCACCTGCTTCTGCTCGGTCGTCCAGCGGCGACGGCGTTCGCCGCGCGGGATCAAATCCATCCGAAGCGTCGGAGCGCTCTTATGACTGCTCGTATGAGCGCTCTCTGTTGATGCCGCCGTCTCGGCCGGGGTCGCGTCCGTGTCCATAGGGGGAGTCAAGCATACTCAACCCTGGAAAAGCCATGTGGAGGCCCGGTAACGCTTACCGCGGCGGAAATTCTTCGATGTGTATAAAGCCACGCAATCGCCGCTGGCCACCGAAGCTCTCCAACGCATCGCCGCCTTGTATGGGATCGAGGCGACGGTGCGCGGTGAACCTGCTGAGGCCCGCCTCGCGACGCGGCGCG
>CAIZFE010000032.1 GCA_903932145.1 uncultured Rhodopila sp.
CGCCGCCATTGTCGGGTCATTGCTACGGTCGGGCTACGCCCTCCCTACGCAACGACCCGACAATGGCGCATTACAAAACCAACTGGCAGACGATCCACTTATCGAAAGCGAAATGCTGTCTCGACTAAGCCGACCACCTCTGTTACCTATTGGCACCCAAGGTTACGGGTAGCGCCGTTACAAATCCCAGGGCATGTCCCGGATTGCGTTCGTTTAGGAGTCTGTTCGATGAAATGGCTTGTTGTCGGTGCGACCGTTTTCCTGGTCGGGATAGGCAATGCCGGCGCGCAACCGCCGCCGCCAAACTACGCCCCGGTGCCGCCGCCACAATACGAAATCGTGCCACCGCATCCCGGTGGACGTGTGGTGTGGGAACCCGGTCATTGGCACTGGGACGGCTACCGCTATGTCTGGATCGGCGGCCATTACGTCGAACGCCGGCCGCATTACGGTCATTACGAACCCGGCCATTGGGTATGGGGACCGCGCGAGGGCCGCTATATCTGGAGACCCGCGCACTGGGAGTAGGCCGGTCTATTTCAGTTCGATCATGACCGGGACGTGGTCGGACGGCTGCGTCCGGGCACGTTCGTTCCTGTCGGGTTCGGCCGCGATCAGCCGTTCCGCCAGGGTCGGCGACAGCAGCGCGTGGTCGATCCGCAGCCCGCTGTCGCGCTGCCACGCCCCGGCCTGATAATCCCAGAACGTGTAGATCCGCCCACGCGGATGCAGCGCCCGGATCGCATCCGTCAGCCCCATCCAGATCATCCGGCGAAACCGAGCCCGCGTTTCCGGCCGGACCAGGGCGTCCGTCGGGGATAGCGCTCCGGGGGCGTAATCCTCATCGGTCGGCGCGACGTTGAAGTCGCCGGTGATGACGAACGGCCGGTCAGCGTCCAGCAGCTCCTGAGCCCGATCGGCCAGGCGGTCCATCCAGGCCATCTTATAGGCGAATCCCTCGTCACCCCGCGAATTGCCGTTCGGCAGGTAAATCCCGATCAGCGTGATGCCGTCCATTTCAATCTCGATATATCGAGACTGGGCGTCGTCCTCCGGCAGGCCGGGCAGCGCCCGGTGGATCACGGTGAACGGCTTGCGCGCCAGCACCGCGACGCCGTTGTAGGATTTCTGCCCCACCGCCTCGGCCGTGTAACCCAGGCTGTGAAACGGCAGCGATGGGAAGGCATGCGTCTCGCACTTGATCTCTTGCAGGAACAGCACGTCCGGCTGGTTGGCCTCCAGCCAGTTCTGCACATGCTGCTCGCGTTGGCGGATCGAGTTGACGTTCCAGGTGGCGATCTTCACGTCGGCGGGCTCCTGATAAGGCGGGCGGCTTGCCCCTATAGCGTGCTTGTGGTCAGAGTTCGGTCAAACCTCAAGACGGGACGAACCATGCCAATCGAACTCTATACCTGGAATACCCCGAACGGCCGCAAGATCAGCGTCGCGCTGGAAGAGATGGGGCTGCCGTACAGCGTCCATCCGATCAACATCTCTAAGAACGAGCAGTTCGCCCCGGACTTCCTGAAGATCAGCCCGAACAACCGCATTCCCGCGATCATCGATCCGGACGGTCCCGACGGTAAGCCGATCAGCGTGTTCGAATCGGGCGCGATCCTGATTTACCTCGGCCAGAAAACCGGTCTGTTCTACCCGGCCGATCCGCGCAAGCAGGTGGCGGTGCTGGAATGGCTGATGTGGCAGATGGGCGGCTTCGGCCCGATGCCCGGCCAGGTGCATCACTTCCTGCAAGTCGAGAACCCGCAGGACCAGCGCTACGGCCTCGAACGCTATTCCAAGGAGACCGCTCGGTTATACGGCGTGCTGGACCGACGGCTGGCGCAGCACGAATATGTCGCGGATGCGATCTCGATCGCTGATTTCGCCATCCTGGGCTGGGCGTGGCGGCATGAGCGCCACAAGATCGATCTGGCGGACTTCCCCAACGTAAAGCACTGGTACGAGACGATCATGGCGCGTCCGGCGACGATTCGTGGCTTCGAAGTGCCGCTGAGCTAAGATTGGGGTTTGACGAACGCCGGGCACATCCCTACAAGACGCGGTGCAAACGCCGTGTCTGATCGTTCCGTGCAAACGGAGGGTTCGGGGATGTGCCCCGCGGAGGGGTGGCCGAGTGGCTGAAGGCGGCGGTTTGCTAAACCGTTGTACGGGGTCAACCCGTACCGTGAGTTCGAATCTCATCCCCTCCGCCATTTCTCTCTTTTAAGTTATTGATTTTGCTGCATATTCTTTCGATGCAGAAAGCTGGCCTACAAACTGGCCTACGGTTCTGCGCGGATTGAACCGAACGTGACGGGACGCTGCCGCTTATCCGTCCCCTCGCGTCACCCCCCCGACAAGCCGGGGAAATGCACCCCGCATACGTCATGCATCTTCCCTGCCTGCATCCGAGGTCAGTCCGCCGCGACGATTAGAGCACGATAGGTTTAGGTTGACCGGTAGCCTGCTTCCTTGAAGTAGTTGGCACATTCCTTCGGTGAAAACTTCTCGAGTAGACCGCCGATGGCATCGTTGACCGCGTCGACGGTTCGAGCATCGGCTTTGCGCAGCAGCGTCTTGATCTTCGCGAAGACCTGCTCGATTGGGTTGAGGTCGGGGCTGTAGGCGGGCAGGAACAGCAGCAACGCACCGGCGGCGCGGATGGCTTGACGGATCAGGCGGCTCTTGTGGCTGCTCAGGTTGTCCATGATGACCACGTCACCGGGACGCAGTGTCGGCACCAGGAAATGGGTGACGTAGGCCAGGAAGCTGCGGGCGTTGATCGGTCGGTCGAGCACGCAGGGCGCCGTGATCGCGTCGCAACGGAGTGCCGCGACGAACGTCAAAGTCTTCCAGTGGCCATGCGGTACTTTGTCCACCAGGCGCTGTCCCACCGCAGATCGACCGTGCGTGCGGGTCATGTTCGTCTTTACCCAGGTTTCATCGATGAAAACCAAGCGTGTCGGATCAACCTTGTGCTGATGCTGCTTCCACAGTGTGCGCCGGCGGGCGACGTCAGGTCGGTCCTGTTCGCTGGCGTGCAGAGTTTTTTTAAAGCTGAGGCCTGCGCGATCAACGATATTCCACACCGCGAAGTAGCTTCCCTTGGCGCCACGCGCCGTCAATTCGGCCAGCAAAGTCCGCAACGTCAGGTCAGGCTTTTCGGCCAGTCGAGCGACGATCCACTCTCGTTGATCAGCCAGGGCGAAGGGACGCTTGCCACCCATCGGCTTCGCTTGTGGGCTTCCAGTTTCGCGCATCCGCCTGGCCCAGCGCAGCGCCGTCGACTCGCCGATGTTGTAATGCTTCGCCGCCTCGCGCCCGCTCATGCCGGTCGCTATCGCGGCCACTACGCGCTGACGCAGATCAAGGGAATAGGGTCGACCCATTGATGCTGGCCTCCATCTCCAGCCAGCATCTTCAAGCAAATCTCCGCCGCGTCGCGGTTTCACAAGCGAGTCAACGATAGGCTACCGTGCTCTAGCCGGAGTTCGCGGAGCGACATATCCGGCCTGTGTTCGTCGATCAATCGCACCGTCCGCAGTCCGCCGCGTCGTTCGCACCCGTTACAAGCAACGTCCAGGACCGGGAGGCGATGCACGATCTGGCCTAGTGTGACGACGCAGGCGGATGGTGGCGCGGTTGTGCTCATATCCACCGTGTATCCGGTCAAAGCGCCTAATCCGCACGCGAGGAACGCGAGAGAGGACCCATGCCGCGCGCGCGGTGAAACCCGGCTAGGCGCCTACTGTCAAAGTCGCGTCTACAAATCCAAGCCGTGCGCTTAATGGCCGGAATAGACACTGAGATGCCGGATAGCCTCCGAGTTATCTAGACACCCCTTTGCCCTCGTCGGCCAGCGTATTGCGCAAATAGCCTATCAGTTCCTTTTGCTGGAACAGTTCCTGGGCATAGTAGCTTTCGTCTCCGATCCGCTGGTATTTGACGCCGTTCACCAGCGCCAACCGCTTGGTGCGATTGATCACCTCGCCCGCCATCTCAATGAACGACTGCGGGTTGCGCTTGAAGTCCGTGAGGCGCCCGCACTCGGTCAGGATGCGCACCAGGCTTTTCCGAGTGAGTTGCGTTCGGTCTTGAAGATCGGTCAGCACATCGGGCAGCACGATGTCACCTTCCTCGATGGTCAGGATGGTCGCGCTGTTCGAAGTCTGCTCATGCGCTTCGACCCCGCCTTTACCGATCAGGATGTCGGCCTTGCGTATCCGCACCCGAGCACGGGACACAGGCGGCCCGTTGGCAATCGCCTTGATGCAGTCTGCGATCAGCTTCTCGTTGTCGAATTCCACCCGATACGTCGTCTTGTGTTTGATCCGATCCCACAACGCCTTGAAATCAGGACCGTCCAAGACCGCCTGCCGCGCTCGTATGGTCACGCGGTCGGCCGAGTTCTTGATATTGAGGCTGCCCGCAACCTTGCGAAGCACGTCCCGCACGGCTTGCAGATGCGGCGTCAGCGCGGGCGGCAACGTGAGCGTTCCGTCCTTGATCGCCGTGCGTAGCGTGTCCTTGACCCGGCCCTTGTCGTCAACCAACCCTTGCGCGCCCAGGTAGTCGAAGATCGCCTGCGATTCGGCCATACCCAGCATACCGACAGAGCCATCCGGCTTGACGATCGGGATCGCGGCAAACTGGTGCTTCTCGACGATGCCGAACCTGATGCCGGTCTCTTGTTCGATCTCCTTCTGGAGGTTCGCCGCGAAATCCTCGAACCGCTCGGTGGCAATCACGGTCAGGGTGTTGACCTCAAATCCGCGCAGGCGCTCCCCTTGCTGATTGACGCACAGGCGCAGACCCCGCCCGATTGACTGTCGGCGTTCACGCTCGGACCCAATTTCTCGCAGCGCGCAAATCTGAAAGACATTCGGATTGTCCCATCCCTCTCTCAGAGCCGAGTGCGAGAAGATAAACTTCAGCTTGGTTCCAAAGCCTATGGTCGGCGCGCCGGACGATCAGTTCGGCGGCTGTCTGGCCGGTGGCGGCGAAGTGCAGCTTGTTCTGCATAATCTGGAAGAAGACGGTGGTCTGCTCGCTGGACGGGATGTAATCGGCGGCGAGGGCAAAAATCTCCCGCACCCGCAGATACATGCGTTGCTCGCTCGCCCGAATGTCGCGGATGCGGACGAGCAGTTCGTCGAAGTAGTCCGGGACATCGGACCCGGCGGACGGCGGATTTTTCAAACGGGCGTCGTCGAGGGTAAATCCCTTGACCAGATATTCACGTAGTCGGTCCGCCGCCCAACGCCGGAATTGTACGCCACGTGGGGAGCGGACACGAAAACCAACGGCGAGTATGGCGTCGAGATTATAGTGCTCGATGATGCGCGCGACCTGCCGGTTACCCTCTGGTCGAACTATTCGGAATTTCCGAATAGTTGCCTCAGGCGCGATCTCGCCCTCGGTGTACAACCTGCTGTCCAACCAGTTCAGCGGCCTGAACTGTAAAACAGCGTGCAAAACTTTCCAGATTCCGGGGGTAAACAGCGTCCAATAGTTTCCACCCTGGTTCATGCGATCATCCGGCGTTTCCGCTGGAGAATCTGGAGTGTTGCTTATGGATACGATTGCCGAGATCCGGC
>CAIZFE010000033.1 GCA_903932145.1 uncultured Rhodopila sp.
ATCAGCACTTCAACCCGGCGGTATTCACCCTTCGCGTCGTCATTAAAGTCAAACATAACGATAGCTCGATGCCCTCTGCCTCGGGCAACTCAATCACCGCCAGGGCAGTGATTGAAGAAGGGCGTCAGAGCACCGCTTACGATCTACAGCGCGGCCAAAAACAAATATGGCGAACGAAGTCAGCCGCTCGGGAAGCGGTTCGGTCGCTTGAAGACAGAACTCGGCTTCGATGGGCGGTTCGTCTTTCACTCGATCAGAAAAACCGTTGCACACTTATTCGAAACCGCCGAATGCCCGCCGGGCGTGGCCAAGGACATCATCGGTCATGCGAAGACCGATATGACTTTCGGCCTCTATTCGGGTGAAACGCGAATGGATCAGCGGGCGCGCTGGCTTGCCCAGGCGATCCGCTATCGTTCGGTCAAAGATGACCATCATCCAGAATGGGATCAAACGGCGAAATCTCCGCCGGTTCCTCGACCAACTGAACGGCCTCCATCATCTTGAGGCCGCGCTCGATTGCGTAGCTGATATTCACATAGGAGCCGGGCAGAACCTCCCGTGTCGGAATTGGACGAGCCTGTCGGTCGTATAGCCGTGGTTGAAAACGGCTGAAAAACATCCGCCCATCGGCAAAGGCGGCAACGTAAAGGCCGGTATCTTCGTGACGATACCGGAGGTGGGCGTGCAGGGCCGCATAGGCGATGGTCATTTCATACTCCAATGTTTCTGCTAATCTATTTCCCGCCGTGTTAGTTTCACCGTGGCTAGGTCCGGTCGGCTAGGCAACATCTGTCCGTTCGGCTTGGCCGCGACGTTCGTGCCGACGGCGGCTAAACCCTTCGTTGTGTGAGCGGAAACGACACACCCAACCGTTCCCACCGAACGTCATTTAACCGTTTACCCAACGATAGGACGGAGGAATGATCAGCCATCAAGCCATGTCCATCCTAAATCCCCCAGATGATCGTTGTGACCTTCTCAAAGGCGTCCCATCGGTGTTGTCCATTGCTGACATTTCTGCGTCTTAGGGGTGATGAGCCTCCTTCAATAAAGCGACCGCAGATTCAAGCATCTCTATCGCAGCCACCAGCTGGTTTGGGGAAGAAACGGCACGGTTTCGCGAAAACGGTCCATGTAGTCAGTCTCCTATTGTTGTTTGACGTTCGCGGCGCACGGTGTTCCAGCGACGATCAACTCGTCATAGCCAACCAGATCGAACACATCCGTCCACGTTGATTTACAGGCATTACAGGCGACCTTTCCCCAGGCGGTAGTCCCATCCACATCTACTCGTTCGCCTTCGATCAGAGGCGAGCGACAGACTGGGCAGTTTTGACCATGCACGGCATATTCGTCCGGCGTCATCACCATTTTCATGTCTCCATATTGTTGTTTCAAACGATCAGGCGCGAGGCGTCAGGCCCCGCGCTCAGGCAGACGGTTTGGAAACGGTTTCGTCCGACTCAAATCATACTGCGCCTGAGCAGCGCCATCTGCACGATCGGATCGTCGTCCATAGTCTCTGCCAAATCCAATGCCGCGTCCGGACTGATCCCGCCAATGATGTCGCCTAACAACGCCGTTGCATCCGGCAACCGCGCAGCGAGTCGCAACTGCCGCAGAGTCGTATCAGGCAATGACCGCAGATGCGGCAAGGAACGTTGTTGGTGTTGTTGCGCGGCCACCGCCTGAGGTTCTTCGATCCGTGCCTCAATAACGGCCTGCATACGGCGTTCACGCTCACGGGACACACTTTTTTGCTCGTCGCGATCGCGCCTTTCGCGACTGTCACGCTGATACTCTTCAAATGTGCGGTGCGGCGGCTCCAGATTGGCGATGCCCATTTCGCAGTCCTTGATCCACGCCTGTTGCGCAGCCGGGTCAAGATCGACATATTCATCACGCCAGTCCCGCCGCATTTGCGCCTTGTAGGCCCGATCCGAGTTGCGCGCATAGTCGTAGACGTGAGTCTCCCTGAACGCGAGCGAACGCAGCGACAAACGAGTTCGTTGGTTGTTGATCTCGGCAACGTGGTGCGCACCAACCCCCGCACCGTCGGAGAAGAAATTGGACTCGAAAGCCAATTTCCACCCTAAATTATTCGGAATGTTGGGCGCTACTTCATGATACAAGGCGATCAGCCAGCGTTCTTCACATTTTTCCATAAACCACGCGTGCCGCCCTTCGGCATATTCAAATTTGCGCGCCATCTTACGCCCCCCATTTGTCATGTGCGTATGCACTTTCACTGGCAGTCATTTCAGATGTTCCTTTCATGTTTTACGCTTACGGCGCAACCGTCAGGCCGATGGTTCGGCGGAATCCTCAGCGTCCAGTTATCTCGTTGCAGACGCCAACGCGGAACTTCGCGGCTGACGCGGGCGTTAAATTTCGTTGCTCTGGTCACTTCCTATCTTTCTTCCGCCACCTCCCGTTGCGTCGATCTCCGACTGCGTGGGGTTCGCTCTGAGGCCCTCGCTTTGCACGCAAGCGCCGCCACGCTTTTCAGCGCCGCGACCCAGTGATCTACGAAATCAAGCGGGACATTTAGAAACGCCTCCTCACATTCCTTTAGCCGGAGAAGGATTTGGTCGCGCCTTTCGGGCGAGAGCGTTGACGTGCCTTTACATTGGAAAACAAAACGTCGGTCAGCGACGATGAATTCACCGTCTATTTCCCTATCTACCGTCTCAAAGAATGAAGCGGGCTTGGTTGAGTACAGATTGGCCAACCGGTAGATGTCGTCCATCGTTGGCGAGTTAACACCCACCTCCCATTTCTGGATTGTAGTTCGGTCAATTCCGAGACTTGCTCCCGCCTGCTGCTGGGTCATGCCCCGCTCCAGACGCTTTTCTCGAAATTTTGGCACGTATTGCGGCATGCATATCTCCGTTCAAGGAGTGAATGTGCTAACACGGCCCGATTAAGTTGACAAGATGTGATACGGTGGCCCATTGTCGATTCTTCAGGCGAGCGGAGGACCCGAAGGTTGGAAGTCCCAAAGGAAGGTAAGAGCCTGTCGTGCGGAGATGGCGCCCCTTCGGCGGACCCGGTCGTGGAGCGGCCAACGTCGGGAGTGCCGAAGTTTCGTGCGCCCACTTCGGAGCAGATGCGACCCGCATCCATGCGCCCATGACCGACGACGAGTTCGAACTGGAGCGGGCAAGGATCGAGGCCATCGGCGATCCCGCCAACCTCAAACGGGAGATAAAGGCGTTCAAGATACGGCGGCAGATGGACAGTGCAAAGCATGGCGCACTGATCGGCTACGCCGTGGCGTCGGCGATTGAGCATGGCTGGGCACCGACCGGCAAGGCCGCATTCGCTGCATACTGCGATAGAGAATGGGGGTACTCTGTTTCGCAAATCAATCAGTATCGCCGTTTGGCGAAGGACTGGGCGAAGACACAGCAAGCGCAAGAAATGCTGCTCGCCCATCGCGAAAGCTTCGACGCGGATGTGAAACTACCAGAAGTCGGCACCACCGCTCTAGCCGACAAGGCCCTGAAGTTCGCAGAAGCGTACGCGAAGGCAACCGAAAATGGCCTTAACGAAGATGAAGCTGCGGCCACTGCCGAGCTGTGCCTGAAACCGACGCCGCGCGCGTCAACCGACAACCCGATTGCCAAACGGTACAAAATGCTGTTGGCGTTTTTCGCCGTCGTCGTCTCAGAGCGGCCCGAGCTGGAACAAGATGTGCTGACCCCCCTGATTGGGGCAATCGATCTAAGCACGATGGACGCAATTGATAAGTCGCTGAAAAGTGGGATCATCGGGGAGCCGTTGTGCGCTTTCCACGCGGAACAACATGACCGCCTCGTCAGCGAACTCGAACCACCGTGGTGGGGTGGTGAACCGCCCCCGCAACGGAAACCGGAAACCGGCCCTCGTGACGACCCCGAATCGATCACCGAATTGGCCGAGGTGACCGAGGAACGTGATACCGCCCTCAGGCTGTTGCAGAAGGCAAATGCCACCATTACCTTCCTCCAAGCGTTACTGCCTGGCGAGCCGACACCATATGACGAGCCGGGACCAGAACCGAGTGACCCGGAGCCGGAGCGGGGCCTACGGTAGTCTTGCCGACATGGTGGAGGAGAGACAAAGTTTGTTGACGATCAGACCCTTTCGGTCGGGGCCGCCAATAACCACCCAGCGCTACCGCCCATTCTCTATATGCGCGGATTCGGGATCGTCAACAGCCCTCCGATGACGAGCTGATGCGGTGTCATAGACAAAACATCATCGCATCATGTTCGATGCGGCGGATCACATTCCCGTGATATTTGTAGTATTCGTTCCGGTTAAAGTGGTTGACAAATCATCGAAAACTAATATGGCAGGTGCGTGCTGTGACGGACCAAGGCCGTTCTTACCAAGGTGATTCGTTTTATTTCGGTATATTGATCCGTTACGAAATAATAGTCGGCGGTGCTTGATCCAGACGATGACCGAGCATACCTGTGCGCCATCGGGGATGAACCGAACCCTACGATCGTGCTGAATTGGCGGCCGACATCAGCACGGACATGGCGCGTTCCTCACCCCGACACACCTGCGGTCCCTCAGGGATGCCTATGCAGTTGTACTACGCCTTGCCTGCCGCGCGATCGCCTCTCTGGGGCATCTTGATCGAACGCGGCTGCGGACTGGCGTTTTTCGCCGGGAACTAAGATGCGGGACGATCGCGCGATCCGATGGGATGATGCATTATGACCCCAGAGACTTGGCTCGATACCGAAAATAATCCGACTTACCTGGACTGCCAGGAGATGCGGCGAACCGTTTTGGATGTGATCGAGTACGCCAAAGCCGCTGCCGTCGGCGACCTGACAACCGCCCTGGATCATAGGCGGATCGCAATTTTTTGTTCCAGTCCAGGCTTGGGCAAGACCCACACATTGCGACTATGCAAGCGCGCTGGAATCAAGGTCGGAGAGTTGAACCCGGCCAACAAGGTCGATCTGGTCTACCAGTTGTGGAGTCGCAAGTACGAAGGCTGCGGCCTCACCGTGTTCGATGACGTTGACCTACCGGCGCGAAGTGCATCAATGATCGCCATCTTGAAACGCGCGTGGCAGTCCGGCGGCGAAGGTTTCGTGAAGCCCCAAGGTTCGGCGGCCATTCGCCGAAACGAAAAATTCCGCGTAGCGCTTGACGAGCGCTATGATTCGGAGATTCCGCCACCGTGGTTTTCGTTTAGCCTCGGCCATCTCTGGTATTCGAATGATCCATTGCACACCCGCGATGGACGCCTCGCCGCGAAATGCCATGCGCAGTTCGAAGCGCTGATCGATCGCGGTTTAGCTCCAATGTGGATCGATTCGACGCCGCGCAATGTTTGTTTCTACACAATTTGGATGATCTTGCGTGGCAACGCAACGTCTGGAAAGATAAAGACATCGATCATCTCACCATCGACGATCTTGCCCCAGTCGATGAATTTCATTCCCGCCGTCGCCTTGCCACCGAAGAACTGGCCGCCCTGCTAGCTCCAGAAGCCACCGATCATGTCATCGACATCGGTTCGGGTCTCGGCGGACCATCACGCTATTTGGCCAAGACCTATGGCTGTCGGGTCAGCGGGCTCGATCTGACACCGGAGTTTGTCGAGACCGCAACGGCTCTGACGTCGCGCGTCGGCCTAACCGATCGCGTGGATTTCCGCGTCGGTTCTGCGTTGGACCTTCCGTTTCCTGATGCCTCTTTCGATTGTGCATGGTCCCAGAACGTGGCGATGAACATCGCCGATCGATCGCGCTATTACGCTGAGATGCATCGTGTGCTGCGTCCTGGTGGACGGCTGGCGATCCAAGACGTGGCGATGGGGAACGGTGACGAATTGGATTTCCCAGTCATGTGGGCCGACAGGCCGGAGATCAGTTTTCTCCGCACTCCAGACGAAACGCTGGCGATGCTGGAGGCAGCAGATTTCCGCGTCATGCAATGGATCGACAATACCGAGGCGGCTCTTGCCGAGGCAGCGGCCGAGCGTGGTCGGATCACGGCAAACCCGTCGGTTTCGCCGATCCTCGGCATTCATGTGGTGGTGGGTCCGAGTTTCCGAGAGAAGATGCGGAACGCGCAGAAGGCAATGGTCGAAGGTCGAACCCGTCTGATCAACGCCGTGATGGTCAGAGCGTGAGATCGAGGCGAGCACCCCGGCGACGTTCCGCCGCCGCGCCTTTCTTCTCGTGTCTGGGCGGAAGCTGATTGTTTTATCGACAACCTGATCCACATCACCACGACCAATATCGGCCTGAAAGTGAGCGGCAAACTCAGTGCCAATTCGTTGTCCAGGCAAAGAGGCGATACGGCATCAGAGAGGAGGACAGTCTGGCGCCACCCTGCTTCTGACCACTGGAAAGCCCATGACGCCAGAGAATCGATGTGACGCGGAATTACGTTATATGATATTACGCAATAAAATCAGGGCTCTCCCAAAAGCCGACATGAAAACAACTTCTAGTGACGATTTCTTGGTTTTATTGACGAGAGGCGGCTGCACCTCCTAAGGACACCTCCGTCATTATCGGAATGGTCGGATTTCATAATGGGCTGAAGGTGTCGTGGATTTCGAACCGGAGTGCCAACCCTAACTAGAAGGTGGAAATGTTATGATGGGCGCTCTTATGTCTCTGATGCTTCGTCTTAGAGGTGACCGACGCGGTGTCACTGCTTTGGAATACGGGTTGATCGCTTCACTGGTCGCAATTGCCATCGTTGCCTCTGTCACCACTTTCGGCACCAAACTGGCAGCCGAGTTCACCTATATCGCCGGTAAAATTTGAGGCGTTCAAACGGGTGTCGTCGCTCGTCGCACTTTGGTCATCGAAAGCAGGCTGCCAGCCCTTGCCGCCTGACGTCGCCTCCGTCACGGCCGGAACCATCTGACGGTTCACTCTCTGCCCCGCCGGAGATCAGGCAGTCCGGCAAGACAACTGCCTTCTCCGAAACAGGGAGGAATCGTCGGAAAACTTTACGGTTTGTACGCCATCATTCCATTGTCCATCGCCAACATATTACTATTGTTGGGAATTTTATCGTGGCATGGTTCGTGCTTAGCGTGGACAATCTGTTGGAGGGAATGATGCAGAAGAACCTCGCGCGCCTGGATGACACATTGATCGACAAAGTATGTCAGCCGTTGGCCGACTGGATTTTCGAATCCATGACGTTCGATTGTTTCCAGATTTCGCGCTTCTGCATCGATCTGTCGGCCCTGGCGTGGATTGTGTCGCAAGCAGACGGCGCGGTCGTGGCGGCGAAGACTGGGACATCGGGGCTGATGGCATTTCAGTTCACGCTAATCGTTCTCGGACTTGGAGCCATCATGGTCCTGAGATCGGTATTCGAGCGAGGTGGCACAGCAGGCAGCGGTCGAGGCGCGAGAGCGAATCCGCTTCGTGCGCCGATGTATATACACCGCCTTGTTTGCCTGCTCGGCCTCAACAACGTGTTGGTCCAGATGGTAGCAGCCCCAGTCGATTTGGGGTCGATGGCCCTTCTGTTGGTGGGAGGCTTCACAGTGACAGCCGTCTACATGGGGGCATGTTCGAACCGCCCGCCCGAGAGGCGCACCTACGGCTCGGGCGATTGGCAACCGATCAGTGTGCGGGGTCGCTAGCGCGTCCGCCGGTCCAACGATCCTCGACGTCCATGTGGCGGCAGGCCCAAGTTTGGGGAGAAGATGCGCGACGCTCAGAATGCGAGGGTCGAAGGCCGCCCTCGGCTGATCAACGTGATTGTCGGCCTCCGGCGGTAATCAATAACCGAAGGTGTGAGGATGACCGGTCGAACTCGCACCGGACAATCTATTTCTTAATCCGACCATGATGGCGTTTCGTAAATCGAGGGGCGACGCAATGAACGCCAGAGGTTCCCAACTCCCACTAGCGCCAATTATCAACACGGTACCAAACCCAAATAGGCGCCCCATAATTGCCTGACTGACATTAACCGTATCGACCTTCGTCATGCTCATTTCCTCGGTCCGGTGGGAAATCCAACCAACTTTATGGATGATCCGCTTATCGGTAACCACGATCTCAGTGGTCGCCCGTTTGAACCACGGGGGAATGAACGATAGAACGCCCATCGCCAACGGAACCAATAAAAATGGCCACTGGCCGTTCGGATTTTTGAGATAGGCCGAGACCAAGACATCAAGGACGACCATACAGATGCTGATCATGATCGCCCATTTGTAGATCACCCAATGCAATGAACCGATGTATCGCACCGCCTCTCCGGGCTGTAGTACCTGTTTGTAGCGTAACACAGTCAAAATTCTCTCATGACTTTCTGTCGACTGTCTCGATGAGACGGGTGTTCTTCAGCCTTTGGCATGCCCGGCGTCCCTGCTATCAATTCACACAATTCCGATTCTGCCGATATGGCTGTTGACCGACTGTAACGTGGCTTTGGTATCAGGTCGATGCCGTAGCAGGTATGATCCGAGCCATCTCCTGCATCACTCCCCACCTGTTCCCAACCCGAAGCCCAAGAGCTTCGGCATCGGAGCCAGCCCCCCAGCCAACGTCAGAGCCAGTTGCCGTAATGATGGTTCGGACACTTGGTCAAAGTTCGAGATCGTCACCCCGAGCAGGCGAATTCCTCGGGGTGGTGGGAACAGAGGTCGGAGCAAATCCAAGCTGACCCGCTCGATAGTTCCCTGATCGCCAATAGGATCGGCACATGATCGGCTACGTGTGATCTGCTGGAAGTCGTCGTATTTGACCTTCACCGTCACCGTCCGCCCCGATAGTTCCGCCCGGCTGTGTGCCACCCAGAGTTTAGCAGCCAAAGGCGCCAATGCTGATTCGACCTCGTGCCAAGCCAACAGGTCACGCTGAAACGTTATCTCGACGCCAAACGACTTGCGCTGACGGTCGGCGACAACTGGCCGGTCCTCCTCCCCCCGCGCTGCCGCGTAGTAATAATCCCCGGCCTTCCCAAAATGGGCTGTCAGGAAAGCTCGTGCCGCTCTTGGCGTTCAGCTTCGCCCAGCCGCGCTGGCGGCTTGGCAAGGGTGTGGGGCGTCACGCTGGCAGTGTGCTCACGCCTCCGCCATAACGGGTCCATTGATGATGGTGTCGGCAATCATCCACTCGATCATCATCATCGTCACGACGACGAGCCGAACCGTCAAGTCGTAATGTTGTCAGCCGCACCGTGAGCTTGCTCGGCGCGATCTGCCGCGCCAACAACCGGCTGGCAGCGCGACCCGTGCCTCGGCCCGTTAGAGAAAACTCTCCTTGCGGTTCGAGTACCGTGTCGTATAAGCAAAAATATGACCGAATGGGGGCACCTTAGCTTAGTGACGCGCGATGATGATCGGTCGCGTAATGGCCGATCTCGCCGAAAAACCGGCGCGGACGTAGCTTTAAGCATGGAAGGACTGCCCCGTTGGATAATTGGCTAGAGTGGAAGCGCGTCAATGCGAAAAAGATTGCGCATGTAGCGGGGTATGAAGAGAAGTTCGTGGACGTAGTGCTATCCCGGATTCCCGGACTTTGCCCTGCGGATGTGGTACCACAATACGTTTTTTTTGACGAAAGGGGAAAGGAAAGACGCATCGACTTTATGATCATCAATCCCAACAAAGGATACCTATTGCCGATTGAACTTGATGGGGAACATAAACCGAACGGCGATATCGGGGAGGATTGGAACGATTTTCTTGAGCGTCAAAACGACTTGCTACGAAGCTTCAGGAAGCTTTTTCGTTACTCTAACAAGAAGATGTTTTCTAGTTCGAGCGAGATCATCCGCGAGATTTCGAGAGAGTTGTTGATCCAAGAATCTGCGAACCGCGTACAAGAAACTTCCAAGCAAACGTACATCGAACTTCAGGTTGCTCTTAAGAAGTTTGCCGAGCAAGTGAATAGGGATACTCCGGTGCAGGAGGCGTATTCGCATTCCAGTCGAGCGGTATGGCGACAATCTCTGACAGTTGGCGCGGCGGCTTTGTTTGCCACGATCAGCCTGAGCTACTTTGTTTGGCAGAATGGAGGGCGCCACGATGTGTCTGTTCAGCAGACACCTGTGGCGACCACATCAGTCGGCATGAGAGGGAAGTCCCCGACCTCAGTCGTTGAGCGGGATGTGTCTGTTCAGGAGACACCTCTTGCTACAGCGTCGATTGATGCGAGAGAGGAACCCCAGATTACAGTCGCTGTCCCGCATGCAAATCCTTCGGGTGATTTCATACTGGCGTCTCAGGCACAGGCTTATATCGGTAAGTACAAACAAGTTTGCGGCCATATCGCCGGATCGAAGGAACTCCCGGCAGGCTTCTTTATCAATTTTGATAGACCCTACCCAAACGCAGTGATGACCGCCGTTATTTGGCACCAAGCTATCAACAGAATTGGACCTTTGCAACTGGTGGAGAACCAACAAGTGTGCATTTCAGGCGTGATTCAGTCATACCTTGGCAAACCACAAATCGAGATCGAACGCCGTGAACAAATTTTGCCGTAATGCTCGTTCCCTGCTGCCCTTAACCTTCGCGTTGCTTATCGGGTTAAGTGCAGCACCTCATCACTCGCTGGCCGAAGAGCAAATCGAGGCACTGCGCGCTCCTTTCCACGTGGGCGAGAGCGTCCTCGCGTGCGGGAAGGTGGCACAGGTAAGCGCCCGTTCTGAGGTCACTTACATCAACCTAGATCGACCATACCCGCAACAAACACTTGCTCTGATAGTTTGGCAGAGCAATTTGTCTGCGTACGAAAGTCGGTTTGGAAAACTGTCAACGCTTCAAGGTAAACGTGTTTGTGCGTTGGGCATGATCGAGCAATACCAAAACCGTCTTCAGGTAATAATGAAAAATCCTCAGTTCCTGCGTCTAATGAGGTCGTAGCAATTGGTCGCGCTGCCCCCGACCAGAAACGAGGACATGCCCAGTCCTTTGGACTCGAACCTGCCGCCCAAGCGCTCGGTAGCTCGCGCCCCTCAACGTCGATCTGCGCGTCGTGAGATTGGACGAGTTTCGCGCCCATCATTGGTTCCAAGTGGCTAGCACCGCCTCCGCCGCCGCCGGGTCTTGTTCGATCCGGTAGACCGTCTGGCGGCTCAGATCGGCGGCTTTTGCGATAACGCTCACGCCCTGATGCTGGTCGAGCATCCCGAGAACAATGTCGAATTGCTCGCGGGTATATGAGGGCTTTCGGCCTTTGTACCTTATTTCGGGCTGCTGTTTTGCATGGGCAATCCCAGCTTTCTGGGCAGCCTTGGTAGCTTCCGCCTGTGCCTGCGCTGTCGCAGCCATGAATGCGATCATCGCATCTCGGACGGCCTTCTGGATTGGATCGGTGGTTGCCCCGTCGAATACCATCGAGTTGATGACGGTCTTCACGATGACCCCTTCATTCATCAGATGGCGGATGGTGCCGGTAGCGTCGTCGTAGTTTCTGCCAAGTCTGTCCACCCAGCGGCAAAGTACGACATCCCCGGCTCGAACCTTGTCCAGCAACCGCCGACCGCCGGGTCGATCTGCCAGCTTCGTGGTGACGCCGGAAACGCCGTGGTCCGCGATTACCTCGTCTATCTGGAACCCGGTAGCTTCGGCATGGGACTTCTGATGGTCGAGGGTCTGGGCGGCGTCGGAGACGCGGGCATACAAGAATGTTCGCATTGGAAGCCGCCTTCGTCCGTTAGGGTAGTGTCCGTATATATTGCTGTTCGTTGATGATTTGCAACCCTTACGGACACGGTTGGACGACAATTTTGATTGTAGGCAGGGGTATACCCCAACGGACAAAAGAAGAAACTCTGTGAACCAGTGATTTGGTCCCAGTCGGAACCGATTGGAAATATCTCTCGGGACTGAGCCGGTGGACACTGGTGGTCGAGGGCGCAGTCCCATCAGAGACGGCGTGGAACCTCTCTATCGTCGCCAAATGCTTAAACTACCTTGAAAAATCACTGGCACCAATTATACCATCGCTATGTAAATCCATTTAAGTAACACCCGGCCAAAATGGCTTACCTCTGAGGAGGTGACCATGCGCCTGTATGATCGTATCCCATTTACCGAGGCTCCGGCCCGCTCGCCGCTACCACCGAAGGTGTTGTTAACGGGGGGCCTCTTGATGTTGGTCGGCGCCATTATTGCCTGTGCGCTGCTGGTCGGGGCATTGTAATGTGACATCCGCCGTCCCCGCATAGACTGGAAGCACCGCCGCGAGCGCGTCGTGGTATTTGACCGACCGACCACTTGGGCAAAGGTATGCGCTCGAATCGATAGGCGTGCGAGATTAGCCGAAATACCTCAGCCGTCGAATAGACCGACCCAACCAGTCCCGCGATCTGCAACTCGCAACGAATCTTATTGCGATTACGGATGGGAGTTCGGCAGAATGACGAGGTAGGCAATGAGAGGTGGTGATGCTGCATGTTATCCGGGAAGACGCACGCCAGCCCGAGATTTCGGAGCTTATCGAGTACTCTGACGCCTATTCGGCCTCGCGGTATCCCGAGGAGTGTCGCTATCCCGTTGATGTAATCTTTCTGGCACGACCCGAGGTCCGCTTTTTCGTTGCTCGCTTCGATGGGGTGGCAGGCGGTTGTGGTGCTGCCGTGCTCGGCGCCGATCACACGGCAGAACTGAAGCGGTTTATCGTGCGTCCAGATGCACGGGGAAAAGTTATCGGATTCAACTTATTGAATGCGATAGAGGCAGCCGTGGCGCATGAGCGTATCAGCACCGTGTTGCTGGAAACCGGCCCCCAAAGTCTGGAAGCGTTGGGCCTCTACCGTCGATGTGGCTATCGTGAACGAGGTCCGTTTGGTTCCTATCAAGCGAACCCGCATAGCGTTTTCATGGAGAAAAGACTTGCGCTGCTAGAAGGGTCAATCGTCGATCACCTTCATCAGGCGGCTTTCGCCGACTGATCCGCCGTTTCCCGCTTCACTCTTTGCACCGTCCCACTGCCACATCCCACGATCTTCGCGACCTTGAGGATGCCGTGGCCGAGGGCGAGTTCTTGCCGGATCGCTTCCTCTACCGTCCGACCCACCGAGGGACGCCCGAGAGTCCGGCCCTCGGCCCGGACGCGATCCAACCCGGCCATGACTCTCGATCTGATCATTGAACGTTCGAGTTCGGCGAACACGGTGGCCATCTGCATCATTGCCCGACCAAAGGGACCGGTCGCGTCGATGCCCTGCTGTTCGCTGACCAGCGCGACGTTGGCCGCGTCGAGTTCGGCCATCGCTTGGGCGACATGCAGAACTGAGCGACCGAGGCGGTCCATCGACCATACTAATAGGACATCGAACCGGCGGCGCATCGCGTCCTTGAGCATCTGGTCAAACGCCGGGCGCTTGTCGCGGCCCTTACCGCCACTGATCCCCTGATCTTCGTATTCCTTGACGATTTCGAAACCACGACGCTCTGCCAATTTGGTCAGGACGATCCTCTGGTTCTCGGTGGTTTGGCTGTCTCGGCTGACTCGGAGATATATCGCCGCTCGAACTGACTTCGCCATGACCGACATCCTATACCTGGGCTGGTCTACATGCTCATCGCTATGCCGAAATCAAGTGGTTATTGCATGTGCTGATGGTGATCGCGAAGGTGGCGGATTTCCTCGGTTGCGGGGCGACATTCCAGACGGGTTTTCTGCATAGGGTAAGAGAGTGGGTAGGAACGGCGGGCGGCCCTCTCTGGCAGGGGTCATGTTGTTGACATCCCACATCCGAGAAGCTCATCGCAAGTCATGCGCCCTGTAATTGGGTAATGACGAACTATTGGTGAATATTAATTGAGTTATTATCAATAAATACGCCGTGCATATTGACCTTTGGAGTCATTAACTGTAGATATATTGTTATTCACAGAAGGAATTACCAGGAAAGGGTCGCTCATTTTCAGAGCGAACCGTCGAGGCGATGGCAAACGAATTTTTATGAGCAACGTATTTTAGAGGTGAAAAATGGGCGAAACCAAACGACGTCGGCTGGCCCCAGTGACGAAAACTCCGCTCGGTGACGATATCAAGACCGACATCGCTAGCACGGTCACCATGTTTCGGTTCACCGAAGATGAAGGCGGCAACTGCGTACCGCGTGCAATGATCGCACATGCAGTTCTTTTGGCCTGCGGCCTTCCGTCACGAGTGGTGCCGGGCAGTATGATCTTCCGCGCCGGTCCACATCCGATACGCGACACGCTTCGGTTCTCACTACCCAACAACAAAGGCGGCTTTTTCCAGGGGGCCTTGGTGGGGCATGTCTGGAATGAGTATGGGTCGGACCTGATCGATTTCTCTGTCGGCTACTGGCAGGCCGAGGCTGAACTCAACCGTCAATCCCGACAACACTGTCAGGACCTTCCTAATCCAACCCCCTGGTGGCAACGAAAGCCGATTGTCACGTCGATGGGGTTGATCGACTCCGGGCAGTGGGGGCAGGTTTTCTCAACCGGGTTGGATCAAGGAAATCGTCATGCCATCAGCGAAGAAGTCTGCCCCGGTGAACGCTGGTTTCCAGATTACCATCACGCTCAAGCAGATGGCCGCCGAGGTGGCCGAGGGCCATAATCTGTCGAGGAAGCAGGCAGAAGCCGTGGTGGGCGATCTTATGGCGCTTGCTGTCCGGCATCTCAAGAATGGCCACAAAATACAACTGACCGGTCTCGGCATCCTGCAAATTCAGAGACCTCCCACTCTGACGGGGTTAAACCTCCAGACCGGCGAAGCCATCGAGATCAAGGCCAGCGGAAAGATCGCCTTCCGGCCAGCCAAGGAGTTGAAGGAGGCCGTATAGGCCGATCGGGGACAGGCGAAGTTATGCGGATCATTGCGTGCATCTCGGTAATCGTGCTCTCAGCATTTTCGGTGCCACCCTCAGGCAGCGTCGAACGGGCTACAGCACCGATCAGCGATGGCGAAACCATCACGGTTCGGTTGTCGAGCTTCGCCTTTGATCCTGAACATCTGCGACTGAAGGCGGGCGTGCCACTCCGGCTGCGCCTTGTTAACGAAAGCGATGGAGGGCATGACTTCAGTGCTCCCGCATTTCTCGCGGCCAGTAGCTTTCCACCCGGCTCGTCGCCGCCACTGAACGGCAAAGTACCTGTCGGGTCCAACCAGACGGTTGAGATCGCGGTGGTGCCTCGCACGCCAGGGATATACCGCGTTGAATGCACCCATTTCCTTCACAGCCTCTTCGGGATGCACGGTACAGTCGAGGTGATGCCATAGCTGTTGGCGTTCCGGGCCTTAAGTCAGGGATCGAGGCGTGATGGTGCAGACAATATACCACTTTTTGATGTCACCTCTGGTTCGAATGACGGATCGGGAGTCGAACCGTGAAAGGCAAGCAAACAAGGTGAAATCCGGCCCATTTTGACCAACGTTTTGACCAACAAAAATGAGGTAATATCCGATAATATATGGGTTTCAATAAGTTACGTTAACAGAACGGAGAATCCCTGCCTCTCCGCCATTCATCAAAGAATGTTGCGACTTCCCGGGTAATACCCATCGCCCGGGTGGCCACCCTTCCCGCCTTCCGATCGGGCCGCTGATATCATCCACCGGCAGGCCAGGATTGCATGGCGGCGACCACCATCGATCCAGACAGCATTCGTGGGACATCGTTGCCGCGAGCGGAGCCTGGCCGACGGTGTTCTGGCGTAAGCATAGGTAGATTCCGACGGTTGAGACGTGTTTGGTTAATATCTACGCAATCCGCACCATCGACTGGCGAGGTTATTCGACGGAGTTTCACTTTCCGCCACGCATACAGGGGAGGTCGTGATGAATGATTTTGAGAATGACTCACATGAACGCATCGAACGATTTGTCCGATCCGAGAATATCGCTCGTTTCGGTCGGTTACTTGCAAACGAGCACGATGAGGCCGAGCGAGAAACACTGGTGCGATTGATCGATCAGGAGATGGGCTACGCGCCGCCTGCGTAGCCGTTATACCAACAGCCAATAAGGACGCCTTTTGCCCCTTATTGTCATGGCAAGGCTTGTCCGGCACACCTGTCGCGGTGGCGTCGCCGCGGCCTTATGATGGCCTGCCGGTCCTTGCGTTACAGTTACGTCCGCCCCCTGCCGCCCGTTTCGGATGGCCGGAGACTTAGTTCCATCCCGGGTCGTTGCCGCAGGGACCGAAATACTCTCATCACGAAACGAAGCCTCTCTCGGTCCAGTTCCGGCAACACGGATGGGCGACCTCAGCGGTCACTACGCGGGCCGCGTTAAACCGGCCCGCAGACTGTCCGCCTGCGGCCCGGCGATAAGCCCCTGCCGTATAAACAAGTCGATCAGAACCAGATTGACGTTGAACTTGAAATCGCCGGTATCGCGGACGGTTTCGAACACGCGCCCCATCGGCCACAGTTCGAACGCCTCCACCTCGCCATCCGATGGTTTCGGGGTGAAATCGTGCGGCAGCGCCAGATCATAGCAGTGCAGACAGTCGCGGCGCAGGCCCTCCGGCCGCTGCATCGCGTAGCCGATCACCCCGACATGCACCGCCTGCGCCGCCAGCTCCGGCGGGATCGCCGCTTCTTCAGCGGCTTCCTTGATCAGCGTGTCCATCAACCCGTATCCGACCGACACGCCGCCCGCGACGACATGGTCCAGCTTGCCGGGGTCCAACTGCTTGTCCATGGCGCGCCGAGCGACCCAGAGGTGCAACCCGTCGTCGTGCTGGACGAGGCCGTTGACATGGACGCCGGTCGCCTGGATTCCGAACGACGGCAGCGCGCCGCGATCGATCCGGGTCAGGGCCGGGCCATCCGGGGTGGCGCGCACGTCGAACGCCTCACCCCGCCAACGATACAAACCGCGTTCTGACAGAAGTTTCGCCACGCCCGGCAGAGCGGCGGGATCGGCCATGTCGACGCGGCCGGGCGCACAGACAACCTCCGGCACCCCCGCCAGAGCGGCAACGATCTTAGGCGGCAGCCATCCCACCGCCTGCCCGGCAACCAGGAACGGCAACCGCGTGCCCGGCAGCGCGGCATTGTTGCAGGCGCGCACATGACGCTGAAATCCATCACCCTGAAGGTCTTGATCCATCCGCCTGACTTTCAAAACATGCCGCACCATGCCACATGCGCTGCATGAGACGAAGCACATGAGCCACCACGGCAACCATCATCGCGCGCCGGCCGATCAGCCGCCCTCACTGAGGGTGGAGCGAACCACCTTCCAGACCATCGTGTCCTTGCTGCCGTATCTGTGGCCGGTCGGAAACCCCGGCGCTCGGGTGCGCGTGGTGGTGGCACTGGTGTTCATGCTGCTGTCGAAAGTGGCCACGGTCTATGTGCCGGTGCTGTACGGCCGCATCGTCGATGCGCTGGCACCGGAAGGCGGCGGCGCCGCATTCATCGTGCCGGCGGCGCTGATCGTCGCGTACGGACTGGTTAGCATCGGCGCCGCCGGGTTTGGCGAAATCCGAGACGCGCTGTTCGCCTCGGTGCAACAGCGCGCCGTCCGGCTGCTGGCGCTCCGCACATTCCGGCATTTGCACGCGGTCAGCCTGCGCTTCCACCTCGACCGCCAAACCGGTGGCCTCTCGCGCGTCATCGACCGCGGCGTGCTCGGGATGCAGTCGGTGCTGCGTCTGGCGGTCTTCAACGTGGTGCCGACGGCACTGGAACTGGTGATGGTCACCGCCATCATCTGGCACATGTTCGACTGGCGCTACGCGGTCGTCACCTGCCTCGCGGTCGTCGTCTATGTCGCCTTCACCGCCGTCCTGGCCGGCCGCCGCGGCCGTTACCGCCGGACGATGAACGACACCGACAACGACGCCTCGACCAAGTCGCTGGACAGCCTGATCAACTATGAGACGGTGAAGTATTTCGGCAACGAGGAACACGAGGCGCAACGCTACGACCACGCGTTGGCGCGCTACGAACGCGCCGCCGTCAAGGTGCAGGTCTCGCTGAATGCGTTGAACCTCGGCCAGGCCGCGATCATCGCCATCGGTTTGACCCTGATCATGTTGCTGGCCGCGTCGGGTATGCGAGACGGCACCATGACCGTCGGCAAGTTCGTTGTCGTGAACACGTATCTGATCCAGCTCTACCAACCGCTGAACTTTCTGGGCGTGGTCTATATGACCATCAAGCAGGGCCTGGTGGACATGAAGCAAATGTTCGCCCTGCTGCGCGTCCAGCGCGAAATCGCCGACAAGCCGGGCGCCAAGGCACTGACGGCGCATCTGTCGGAAGGATCGGCGGGTGAGGTCGTGTTCGACAATGTCCGGTTCGGCTATCAGGCCAACCGGGTGATTTTGAAAGGCGTCAGCTTCACCGTCCCGGCCGGCGGCAAGCTGGCGATCGTCGGCCCCACCGGCGCCGGCAAGTCCACCATCAACCGCCTGCTGTTCCGCTTCTACGACGTGACCGGCGGCCGCATCCTGATCGACGGCCAGGATATTCGCGATGTCACCCAGGACAGTCTTCGCAATGCCATCGGCGTGGTGCCGCAGGACACCGTGCTGTTCAACGACACCATCCGCTACAATATCGGCTACGGCCGCCCCGGCGCCTCGCAGGCCGAAATCGAACAAGCGGCGAAACAGGCCCAGGTGCATGATTTTGTCCTGAAACTGCCCGAGGGCTACGATACCCGGGTCGGCGAACGTGGCCTGAAACTGTCCGGCGGCGAAAAACAGCGAGTCGCCATCGCCCGCACCATTCTGAAGGACCCGCGCATCCTGGTGCTGGATGAGGCCACCAGCGCGCTCGACAGCCGCACCGAACAGGACATCCAGGCGGCGCTTAACGCGGTATCGAACCGCCGCACCACCCTGGTGATCGCCCACCGGTTGTCCACTGTGGTCGATGCCGATGAGATCATTGTCCTCCAGGACGGGCTTGTCGCCGAACGCGGCAGCCACGCAGCGCTGCTGGCCAGGGGCGGTCTGTACAGCCGCATGTGGACCTTGCAAGCCGCCGAACACGACCTGGAACCCGCCGCCTGAACGGCCTACCCGGCCGGATACGTGCCTTTTTCTTACCAAGGATCTTGCCCATGTCGGACGATATGAACGAAGCCCCTGCCCATCTCAGCCACGCCGGCGCGGTGGTGGATAAGGCGATCGAATACATGATGCAGCAGAACCTGTCGTCGCTGGCGATCGCCTCGGCGCTGCTCGGCGGCTCGATGGCGCTGCTCGCCCGCTCGATGTCGGATGAGGCGATTCTGGGCATCCTGACCAACGCCATGGAGAGCGTCCGAACCGGCGAATTACGCGCCCATCAGGACGTAAACGGGCATTAAACCGCGACTCCGGCACACTCCGCCTTGACGGCAAGGGCGTGTATCGCCATAAGCCGCCATTCCAAATCAGTACTAAGGATTAAAGTGCGATGTCTCGTCGCTGTGAAATCACGGGTAAGGGCGTTCTCAGTGGCAATAACGTCAGCCACGCCAACAACAAGACCCGTCGCCGGTTCCTGCCGAATCTGCAGGTAACGTCGCTGTTGTCCGATATCCTGGGCCTGGAAGTGCGTATGCGCCTCTGCACCCGTGGCATCCGCACGGTCGAGCACAACGGCGGCATCGACGCGTTCCTGCTGGGCACGTCCAACACCAAGCTGACCATCGAAGGTAAGGCGCTGAAGCGCCGTATCGAGAAGGCCCAGATCAAGCGTCAGGCCGCCGCCGCCTGACCCCTTGGCCGCTTCGGCGGCCGGTGCCGCTATCGGGTTATAAACGGGTGAACCCGGTCATAACCCGATAGCGCGCAATTGATTATCACCTCCGACGACCCATCTGCCGCGGCGATTGTCAGGTCGATGCGGCTGCCGCGATTCTGCCGTGTCGGGGCGATCCGATGAGTTTTGCCTGCCTCGACGGCTTAAGCGCCGGTTCGGACACCAGCCCGCGATTTGCGACCGATTGCGTCAGAAGATGGCGCACCCTTCAAAATTAAGACAAATGATTGCATGCCCTCGCTTTGTTAATCAGCCACGCCCGTGATCGCCTCGATAACAACAATCAGTGGTTGAATACTAGACGGGGCGCCGGCCAGGTATTTCAGGCCAAAGTAATCACGTTTTTGTGATTTTGGCGTTGCCGATTATGTCTCTGCACGCCATCCCAGATCGGATAGAACTGCTTTCGTTTCGTAGATGATTTTTGCTCTCAGCGGTTATCCCCAGCATTAATCGACTACTCTCGGGGACGTGATAGGTATGATTGCTCTTTCATCCCTATTGTAGTTTCAGAACAGGAGGCTGCGTTGGACGCCAATCATTTCAGACAAAAAGCCGCACAAGCGCGCGAGATGGCGCAATCCGGTGATGACATCAGACTATCCCGCATGCTACTGGAAGTTGCGATTGAGCTCGACGCGGAGGCTGACGCGATCGAAGCTCAGGAAATATCCGCCCGCGTCAGGCCGGCTCTACAGGCCGAACGCGTCTGTGCGTAAGGCGGCCACGACAGACTTTAACGTGCGCCCGCCAATCGCCGCCCGGCCTCGAACAGTTCCTTCAGGAACGCTTCCTCGCCACTGACCTTGGACGAGATCGGCAAATGCATCAGCGCGTCATCCGCCTCATACCGGCGCAGTTTGACCGACGCGGGCAGTGCCGCCAATTCAGCATTCAGCACATTCTGGCACGCAATCTCATTCAGTCGATTGGTAATGTCGCTCGGTGTCGCCGGGATCCCCGGCCGGTGCGCGGCCTGGGCATGCACCAGGATCAGTTCCGCCGGCAGATCAGGCCGCAGCAGCGGCCCCAGTGGCGGATTACCCGCATAGCCCCCATCCCAATACGCCCGGCCGTCGATCTCAACCGCCGGAAACACGAACGGCAAGCAGGCCGAGGCGCACAGTACATCCACGGTAATGTCGGCATTCTCAAAGAATACCGCCTGCCCGGTCGCCACGTCGGTCGCCGCAACGGTCAATCGCGGCGCCCTTGGATCCGTCAGCAGATGCGGCTGGATCAGGTCCTCCAACAGCGTACGCATCGGGTTGTGGCCGAACGGATTCATCTGCGCCGGACTGAACATCCGCATCGCCACCTCCATGCCCTGCCACAGCATCGAGTTGGACAGATCCCAACCGCCAAACAGCCAACGCTCCAACGGCGCCGCCTGCAGCGGACTCATCGAATGCGCACTCGCCACCCGCTGCCACAGCCGCCGCATGTCCGCCCGAGCGGCGGCGGCGCCACCGCGCACCAGGCCCTGCGTGACCATCGTGGCGATCATCGCCCCGGAGGACACGCCGCAAATGTGGTCGATCCGCTGCCCATCCTCCAGCAGCCGGTCCACGACACCCCAGGTGAAAGCGCCATGAGAGCCGCCACCCTGTAAAGCCAACGCAATGCGATCATTCGTCATGGCCGAAGGCTGGGCGCGGGTTGGCGGGAAGGCAAGTGGGGGAAGGGAAGAAAGGCGGGGCTTTGCCCCGGACCCCATCGAAGGCAAGCCTTCGAAATCCATTCATTGAAGGTCTGTGGAAGGGGTGGGCCATCCGAGATATTGCAATGTCTCAGATGGCCCACCCCTTCAACAGACCTTAAAAAGCGGTTCCAAGGGCTTGCCCTTGGCGGGTCCAGGGCAGAGCCCTGGCCTTTTCTTTCCCTCACCCCACCAGCCTACCCAGCAACCGCACCAGCGCCTTCGACCGGGGCGAAAACAGTTTGGGGGCGAAGTAGCTGCCAGCCGCGCGTTTGGCGGCTTCGGAGCGGGTGGGATAGGGCACGATCAGGCCAGCCAGCGCCGAAAGCTTGGTGCGTTGAGCGATGGCGAGCGACCATTGGCTGATCATCTCGCCGGCGTGTGGCGCCAGAATGCCGGCGCCCACGACGCGATTGCGGCTGACGATCAGCTTGACCAGCCCGGCGGTGTCGCGTTCGGCGATGGCGCGGTCGTTGTCCGCCAGCGTCCAGCGCAGGATGCTGATGGTCAGGCCGGCGGCGCGCGCCTCCGCCTCGGTCAGACCGGTCTGGGCGAGTTCGGGGTCGGTGTAGGTGACCCGCGGCAGCGCCGCGTAGTCGATGCGGGCCGGAAGACGGAACAAGACGCGGCGGATGATGATGCCGGCATGGTATGACGCGACATGGGTGAAGGCGCGCGGGCCGATGCCGGCCGGGTCGGCGATATCGCCGACCGCGAACACACGCTTGTTGGTGAGGCTGCGCAGACCACGATCCGTGGCGATTCCGGCTCGCCCGGCCTGGATATGCGCCGCCGCCAGGTTCAGTGACGCCAGATTGGGCGTGCGTCCCGTTGCGACCAGCAGGTGGGAGCCCGCGATCCGCGTTCCGTCGGCCAGCACCAGCACCGGCCCGGGTTCGGCGGCGACGACGTTGACGCCCTCGCGGAAGGCCACACCACGGGCTGTTAGCGCCTGACGCAGGCCGGCCACCAGTTCGGGATCGTCCTTTGCCGCGATGGTGAGCGCTTCAATGACACTCACGCGGCACCCCAGTCCGGCAAACGCGTCGGCCATCTCCAGACCGATCGGACCGCCGCCCAGGATCAACAGGTGGTCTGGCTTTTGTGCAAGATCGAACAGCGAGTCGTTGGTCCAATACGGCACGCTGTTCAGCCCGGGGATCGGCGGCACCGCCGCTCGGCTGCCTGCCGCGATGATGAAACGCCGGGCGGTCAGGGAGCGGCCGTTGACGGAGAGGGTTGCCGGATCGGTGAAACGGGCCTCGCCGCGGATCACCGTGGCGCCGAGACCCCGAAAGCGCGCTTCGGAGTCCACCGGGGCGATCTCGGCAATCACGCCCTGGACGTGCATGCGCAGCCGATCCCAGTCGATCGCGGGTTCGCCCGCTGTGACCCCGAACCGCGCGGCGTTGCGAATGCCGCGCGCCGCATGCGACGCCGCCAGCAGCGCCTTGCTGGGGACGCAGCCGGTGTTGAGACAATCGCCGCCCATGGCCGCATGCTCGATCAGCGCGACCGAGGCGCCGAGTTGCGCGGCGCCCGCGGCCACCGAAAGCCCCGCCGCGCCGGCGCCGATGACGATGAGGTCGAAATCAGGCATGCGCACCCGGGCGGCGGCGCAGCAGCGCAGGCAACAACGCCAGGATGGCCAGGCCCGCCAGCGGCAACAGGACGCGGGCTGAAAACAGCATCGACAGGTCCGGCGTACGGCCCTCGGCGAGGATGCCGCCCACGCCGGCGCCGATCGAACAGAGGATGAAACTGGCCGGGGCAATGCCCAGCAGCGTAGCGGTGACGAAGGCTGGCAGACGGATTTCAGCGACAGCGGCGGCCAGGTTCACCAGCCAGAACGGAAACAGCGGTATCAGCCTCAGCGCCAGCAGATAGCTGAAACCATCCCGCGCCAACCGGTCCTGCATCGGCGCCGGAATACGATGGCGGTTGCGCTCGAGCACCGAACCAAATGCCGAACGGACGGCCACCAGAAGCACAGATGCGCCAATGGTGGCGCCGATGACCGTCAAAATACCGCCGAGGATTGTGCCGAACAGCAGGCCTCCCGCCACCGTCAGAAGGGTCGCCTGCGGCAGCGACAGGGCCGCGGTCAGGATATAGGCAATCACATAGAGGCCGGCGGCGGCGATCGGATGCGCGTGGACCCAACCGGTCAACAGCCCCTGATACCGAGCGAGGCTGTCCCAACCGGTCCCGCGCAGCAGAACAAACGCCGAGATGGCGAGGGCGACAAGCACAAGCAGGGGAAGGAGGCGACGCATACGGATACAATGGGGCGCCCCGGCACGGTTGTCGCGTGATATTCCGGCCACACAGAACGCCTTGCCGATGGTTCGCGCCGCGGGCCATCAACCTTGGCGACCCGGTTCAGAACGTTAGTTGCAACCCCAGGAAATAGGACAGTTGATTGGTTGCGGCGCTATTTTGAATGCCGGTGCCGACCGAGGCCAGCAGATGCCAGTTCTCGGAAAAATCGTAGGTGGTTCCGACGTTGAAACCCGAACTCTGCTTCACGCCATCGGCTGGGGAGGTTTGATGGAACACCTCGATCCCGACGTTGAGCGGGTCGCTGATTTTGCGCCACAACGCGGCACCGGCGAAGCTGTAGTCCCTGTTGCCGGCGCCGGGATTGATCCAGTAACCGCCGCCGCCATACGTGGTCCAGGGACCGAAATCCTTCTGGAGCCACAGAGGCAGGAAGACGGCGGCGTGGCCAGTGCCGAAACCCAGCTTCTGATTGCCCCCGGGCACCTCGATTTGGGGATAGACAGCCGCCCGGGGGAACCAATCGTCCGCATCGGGCGACACAAACCGGTATTTGCCGCCAATCTCGAAATCACCGGGAGCAAACCCGGTTCGACCGCCAACCGGCGCGGTGTAGCCTTGCGAGACCGCCACATGCAGTTGCAAGCCGGGAACCGCCCCGTAATTCACCTCCATGGCCGGTAATGAACCGGTCCAGCCGTCCGTCGTCCTTGTGCCCATCGTCGCCGGGGTGATCTCGAAGTGCTCGAACAGTACCGGTTCGGGATCGTCGGTGCGAAACGGCGGTCCGGCGAACACGGGCGCGCACAGGACCAGCACGGCAGCCAAGGCACCGGTCAGCCGGAAACCTGTTTTCGCCCGCGTGAAAGGCACTCGGTTCATGAACTCCATGCGTCAGGATAACGTCTCCGGCTTGCCCGAACACCCCGCCCGCCGATATGGTCCGGCATGAGCCAAACACACCGCACCAAAGTCCTGATCATCGGCGCCGGACCCGCCGGCTACACCGCTGCGATCTATGCCGCCCGCGCCAATCTGTCGCCGCTGCTGGTCGCCGGCATGCAGCCCGGCGGTCAGTTGATGATCACCACCGACGTCGAGAACTACCCCGGTTTCGCCGACGTCATCCAAGGCCCCTGGCTGATGGAGCAGATGGAGGCCCAGGCCACCCATGTCGGTACCACCATCATCCACGACCTGATCACCGAGGTGGATTTCTCCGGACCGCCGTTTCGCTGCACCGGCGATTCGGGTGACACCTACATCGCCGACTCCATCATCATCGCCACCGGCGCTCAGGCCCGTTGGCTCGGTCTTCCATCCGAACAAACGCTGCAGGGCCGCGGCGTTTCGGCCTGCGCCACCTGCGACGGGTTCTTCTATCGCGGCAAGACGGTCGCCGTGGTCGGCGGCGGCAATACGGCGGTCGAGGAAGCTCTGTACCTGACCCACCACGCCGACAAGGTCACCCTGGTCCATCGCCGGGACACCCTGCGCGCCGAAAAAATCCTCCAGACCAGGCTGTTCGCGCACCCGAAGATCGATGTGATCTGGAACAGCGCGGTGGCGGAAATCCTGGGCGGCGGCGCGCCCGAAGTGGTCACCGGCGTCCGGTTGACCGATACGGCGACCGGCGCGGAGTCCGTCCTGTCCGTGGACGGGGTGTTCATCGCCATCGGCCACAGCCCGACCACGGAAATCTTCGCCGGTCATATCGATATGGACGCGGACGGCTACATTCGCACCGTGCCCGGATCGACCCGGACCTCGGTCGCCGGTGTGTTCGCGGCCGGCGATGTGCAGGACAAAATCTTCCGTCAGGCGGTCACCGCGGCCGGAACCGGTTGCATGGCGGCGCTGGAAGCGGAAAAATTCATCGCCGAACACGAAATTCGGGTTCCGGAAGCCGCACTTTAACGAAATTTGCCGCGGGGCATCAATTTCCGCCCCGGGAATCTTAAAGTACGTTTAGGCTTGACGCACTGCACACAAGCACTGTAGGCAGCCGATTCGGTGCGGCGCCGACCCAACCAGCCGCGGGAGAGGCTTTGCAATGGACTGGGATAAGCTGCGTGTATTTCACGCCGTGGCGGAGGCGGGCAGCTTCACGCATGGCGGGGATACCCTCAGCCTGAGCCAATCGGCCGTCTCGCGCCAAATTTCGGCGCTGGAGGATGCCCTTCAGGTGCCGCTGTTCCACCGCCATGCGCGGGGGCTGATTCTCACCGAACAAGGTGAGGCGCTGAACCGTACGGTGCGTGAAGTGTTCGCCAAGCTGGCGATCACTGAGGCGCTGCTGACGGAAAGCAAGGAAAAGCCGGCCGGACGGTTGAAGGTGACCACCACGGTGGGCTTCGGTTCGGCATGGCTCGCGCCGCGATTGGCGGCGTTCCTGGAAGCCTATCCGGACGTCACGGTGTCGCTGCTGCTGGACGATACCGAATTGGATCTGGCGATGCGTGAGGCCGATGTGGCGATCCGCATGCGTCCACCGAAACAGCCGGATCTGGTGCAGCGCCACCTGATGACCCAGCAGTGGCATGTCTGCGCGTCGCCGGAATACCTGAAGAAGCATGGCGTACCGATGCGGGCCGAGGATCTCGACGCGCACCGGTTGGTGCTGTTCGGCAGCCACCATCCTCCGGTGCAAGAGGTCAACTGGCTGGCTGAGGCGGGCCGGCGTCCAGGCAGTCCAAGGCGCGCGGTTCTGGAGGTGAACTCGATCCATGCGGTGTTGCTGGCGATTCGCTCAGGTCTCGGGATCGGCGCCCTGCCCGACTACGCGGTGTCCGAGAACCCCGATCTGGTGCACGTGCTGACCGATCTGAAGGGACCGAAGGTGGACGTGTTCTTCGTGTATCCTGAGGAACTGCGAAATTCGAAGCGGGTCGCGGTGTTCCGCGACTTCCTGCTGGCGCGACTGGCGGAGATGCACTGACCGGCCAAAGCGGCGCCGTCGTTAACAGCGTCCGCCTTGCCAAAACGATGCCTGTTACCGCCGGAGGTGGGCAAGCCCCCTGCCCGGACGTCCCGCAGCGGACAATTCGCCGCTGCAAATACGGAATCGCGTTTTCACGCAGCCTGGTTCGCCCACGCGATGAGATCGGTGTCCCGGCCCTGAATGCCATAGCGAGCATGCTGGCCCCGGGCACGCGCGGTTGATGTGAATCAATGCGGGCTTCCTGACGATCCATCATCAGACAGCAGGTTTTCACCGACTTAACAGACTCGCCAAACGTTTCCGAAACCGCCACGGACCGGACCGGACAAGCCCGAGTGTCCACATATGAGCATCAGCCATTCCGATTTCGCGCATACCAATAAGTAGATATGCGCAAAGAGCATGCCCGCTGCCTTTTCTCGGCAGTGGTTCCTTTCGCAGTTGCGGTATTAAACTTCATTCACGAGTTACGGCGGCGTCCCCAACTACGGCGCCGCCAGAGTTCCAGCGCCAGGCGCTGGAAAGGGGCCTCTGGTCCCTGCGTCTCCCAGACGTGAAGCCTCCCTGTATACTTGCCCCCGGTGCATAACCGGGGGCTTTTTCTTGTCCACCGCTCTTGCCCGGCCGGCAGCCAGTACTGCCTTCACCAAAACAACGATATCGGCACGGTTGGTCCGATGATTGACAATGGCCGCTCGGATGCCCAGCACGCCCTGCACGGTAGTGGTGGACGGTGCCGCGATACCGGATTCCTGCACATCAGCGACGATATCGGCGTTCAGCCGGTCCAGATCGCCGTCCGCCTCCACATAGCGGAAGCAAACGATGTTTAACGCCACAGGGGCGAGGCGCTGAAGGGCCGGCTCGCGGTCGATCCGCTCCGCCAGTGCGGATGCCAGATCGCAGGTCTGCTGTACGATGCGGCCGATCCGGTCGGCCCCGTACACCGAAAAGGTCATCCACACTTTCAGCGCGCGGAACCCGCGGGACAGATCGGGCCCCAGATCGCAGGGCCAGACGCCACCGCCCGCCAGCCCGCGATGTTCGCGCCGCAAATAGGCGGCCTCGGCCCCGAAGGCTTCCAGATGGCGCGCCGCATCGCGCACCACGATGCAGCCGGCATCGTATGGCACCTGCGCCCATTTGTGAAAATCGAACGCGACCGAGTCCGCCCGCTCGATTCCCGCCAGCAACGGCCGCAACTTCGGCGCCAGCGCGGCAAGCGCGCCATAGGCGCCATCGACGTGGAACCAGATTTTTTCACGCGCCGCGAAGGTGGCGATTTCCGAAAGATCGTCCACGGCGCCGATATCGACGCTGCCGGCGGTGCCGACCACCAGGAATGGCCGCATTCCCGCGGCACGGTCCTGCGCGACACGGTCTGCCAGCAGGTCAAGACGCATCCGGCCATTCCGATCGCAATCGATCAGCCGCAGTGCATCCCGGCCAAGACCGGCCATCTCCATCGCGCGCGGCAAACAGCCATGCGCCGCCGCCGAGGTGTAGGCGACCAGCCGCGTTTGACCGACGCCGTCCGTCCGCGCTGACGGGCCGAGGCTGGCGGAGCGCGCGACCAGCACGCCGATCAGGTTGGCGACCGACGTGCCCGTCACCAGCACGCCGGACGCATCTTCGGGAAAACCCAGCATCTCGGCCGCCCAGCGTATGACCTGCCGTTCGATTTCGATCGGCGCGTGATCGCGGCCGCCAAGGTTGGCGTTCAGGCCGCCCGCCAGCAGTTCCGCCAGCATGCCGATAGGATTGCCGCCGCCATGCACCCAGCCCATGAATCCCGGGTGCAGGTTACCGGTCGCATACGGCTGCACGAGGCGGCGGAAATCCTGGTAAACCGAGTCCGCCGACGTCGGCTTTCGCGGCAGCTTCGCTGTTAAGTCCTGCCGAAGTGCCTGCGGCATTGGCCGCCAAACCGGCCCATCACGCAGAGTCTCCAGGTGATCGAACATATCCTCGACCATGCGGTGCCCCAGGGCGCGCAGATCGGACCAGTCAACCGGATCGAGACTTTCCATCCGCTCCCAAGCGGCGGCGCCGGGCTGGGGTGCCATCACTTTACCGCCGTCATGCCAAGCGCGGACAGAACCGCCGGGTTGAGCACAGGTCGCCCCCCAACTGGCCGAGCGATCGCGAGCCCCATACTGTCGTCGTATCCCCACAGCGCCCAGCCAATATGCCGCTGCGCCGCAGCCTCACGCACGGTCTTCAGCCATGCGAGACGGGCCGGGGCGTTCAGGTCGGCCGATGCGCCAAATTCGCCCAACAGCAATTTTACGTCGTGGTCCCGCGCCCAACGCGCTGCGTTGTCGATTCCAGCCGCGATCCGAGGCGCGTCCCAGAAGAAAGAACAGTAATAATGGGCGAGGTCCGCGGTCGCCGGATCGGCTGATACGTCACAGTTCGATTGCGCCGTCACCGGAAACGGCAACCCGGTCAGCGCGGCCCGATCAACGTCGTGGCGATAGGCCGCCAGCGATGTCAGCTCCGCCGGATCGTAGAAGTGAAAGCTATAGAGTACGTTCCGATCTGCTTCCGGCGCCAGCGCCAACAGACCGGCAACACTGCCCCAGTCGTTGCCGCTCAGCACGACCGTGGCGCGCGGTAGGGCGTGGCGGATTTCGCCGAGAACGCGGTGCTGCACCGCAGCCCAGCCGCCGGGGTCGTTCGGAAACACCGGCTCGTTCAGCACTTCCGGGATGGTCAGTGCCTGGTCCAACCCGGCCAGTTTTGGCGCCAGTACGAGCCAGAACGCCGACAAGCGGCCGGGTTCGGTTTCCACAGTCCAGTCGTGCGGGTGCGGTGAGACGATCACCGCCAGGCGATGACGTTGGACACGACGGATGGCCCCGATCAGTACCGCGGTGTCGCCGGACACGACCTCAGGATCGACCGCAAGCCGGACGAAATCGAACCCGGTCGCCTGCAGGTCGGCCAAGGCTCGGTCGCTGAGATAGGCTGCCAGTGCGGCGGGATCGCGGCTGGAAGGGTAACGGAACCAGTTGGTCAGGTTGACGCCCCGCGTGAGCCTGACCGGTTCGGCATTGGCTGCTGGAATGGCGGCGAGCAGGCCCGTGGACAGCAGCGAAACCAAAATAAACTTCAGGCATCGTCTGATCCGAACGCGCGTCCTGTCGTCATGGGCCTGCTCGTCCGGGCCATCTGTCGCGGCACCGTCAAGGCACAGGTGGCCCGGACGAGCCGGGCCATAACGGATTGGGTCGGGACACGTAGCTCCGGAAACGGGACGAAAGCGTGCTCCAGAGACCAGCCGGACCATGACCGAAGTGGAACCGCAGAACGTCAATGTCGAACGCGGACTGGTATCATTGCCCTGCCTCCATGTGCCGAAGCACCATCCCGCCGGACGATCGATCCTGCGCCGACTGAGTGACAGGCGGATAAGCCGCGTTGACAGGACTCTGTGTTGGGCCGGTCGCCTGCACCGAACCCCGTTGAAACCGTTCCACCAGATACAGCGGGCGCTGCTTGGTTTCGTTGAAAATCCGCCCGAGATACTCGCCGATGACCCCCAGGAACATCAGTTGCACGCCGCCCAGGAACAGCACGATGGTCAACAGGCTGGGATATCCTGCCACCGGATTGCCGATCAGCAGCGTTTTGACGATCACCTGCGCGGCGTAAATCACCGACAGCAACGCCACCGCCAAACCGACATAGGTGGCCAGTTTCAACGGCATCACGGTGAAACTGGTGATCCCCTCCAGCGCCAGGTTCCACAAGGTCCAGTAGGTCCATTTGGACAGGCCGGCGTGTCGCGGCTCCCGGTCATACAGGACAAACGTGGTCCTGTATCCAACCCAGGCGAACAGCCCCTTCATGAACCGATGCTGCTCGCGGAACTGAAGCACCGCATCGACCACGCGGCGGCTCATCAGCCGGAAGTCGCCAGTGTCCGCGGGCATTGTTACGTCGCCCAGGACCTGCATCAGGCGGTAAAAGCCACCGGCCGTCCGGCGCTTGAGCCAGGTTTCGCCGGAGCGGCTGCGGCGCTTGGCACAGACCATGTCGAATCCGGCCCGCCAGACCCTGATCAAGGACGGAATGACCTCCGGCGGGTCCTGCAGATCGGCGTCGATGAGCACCACCGCGTCCCCGGCCGCATAATCCATCCCGGCGGTGACGGCGATTTCCTTGCCGAAGTTCCGTGACAGGTTGACGATCGCAACACGACGGTCGGCGCGCGCCAGAACCTCCAGCACCGCCAGGGTCGTGTCAGTGGAGCCGTCATTGACATAGACCACCTCCCACCGCGGGACCGCCAGCATAGCGAGAACAAGCCGCGCGTGGAACGCGGACAGTCCGGCTGCCTCGTTAAACGCGGGCACGACGACCGAGACCTCCGGCACCGGGGATGGCCGCGCATGGTCAGGATAAATGTCCGGCATAAACACCTCGTTAACCTTTTGCAGGCACACTGCGCGGCAGCATGACCGGAAAGTCTTAACGAGTGGTTAACGTCAGGGAATTTCGTGCGCGGTGCGCGGTGATGTTACTGGCGGCGCTGGTGCTTACCACCGCCGCCCGGGTGCGCGGCGCTGAATATGACGAGCAATATACCTTGTTCCTGACCGCTGGCACGGCTCGGCCCGACTGGCCCGACGGGATATTTCCGGCCGGGCGGATCGCGGCAATCCAGGCGGGCCACGCGAGCCTCGGCGGACTCGTTCGTGACCTGCGCGCCACCGACGTGCATCCGCCGCTGTATTTCCAGGGCGTTCTGGTCTGGCGGATGGTGTTCGGTTCCGGACTGTTCGCCGTTCGGATGCTGTCGGTGCTGTGCGGGTTGGCATCGCTTTGGTTAATCGGAACGATCGCCCGGCGTTGCGCGATCCGCCCTGCCCTGGCCATGGCCCTGACCCTCGGCTGCTACGGCTTTGTCTATACAAACGCCATCGCCCGGAATTTCGCACCGGCGGAGATGTTTGTTCTGGCCGGTGTTGTGTCTCTGCTGGGGCGGCGACGGCTGCTCGCCGGGTTTTGTCTCGGCGCCGCCTGTTGTTGCAACTACCTGGCGGCATTCATTGCGGCCGCCGTCGTCGTTGCGAGCGGTGAATGGCTCGCGGTCGTGACCGCATTGCCGTTGCTGGCGGTCGATGCCTGGTTCTTCGCTGCCCAGCGCGCCGCCAGACCCGGCCAATTTCCGCCGTTCGAAGTGTGGGCGAGCGTGATTCGATTGGCAAAATATCAAACGGCGGCGGTGTTTGGTGGTTTGCCTTTGTATGTCGATGGACTGGCTCGGTTCATTGTGGGCGTCGGCGTGGGTGGATTGACGGTCGCGCTGATGATCGCCGTTGCGCGTTCCCGTCCGCTGTCCTTCGGCCGCGCGGTTCGGATGTTGCTCGCGGGGGCAATCGCCACGCCGGTTGGCCTGATGCTGCTTGGAGCGGTGTTCGACACCACGCCGATCGAGTTGCGTTACCTATCGTTCGGGTTGCCGTTCGTGGCGATGCTGGGTGCCCGGGTTTTGACCGCGAGCACAGCTTTGTCCCGTCGCCATTGGGATTCGAGGCGGACGTGGCGTGTGTTTCCATTATGGTTGTTTCAGTATGGGTCGGTTCAGCGAAACGAACCGTCATGGTGCGCGAAGGCGCACCATCCACGTTTTGGGGTATCTCGGACCAGCAAAGACGTGGATGGTGCGCCTTCGCGCACCATGACGAGGAATGTGATCGAGGCTGCAAACGCCAAAATAAGAACGGTTTTCGTACGATCCGATCTCTGGCGGGCGATAACGATCTCGCTGATCGTGACCACCCAATTGGCTGGCATCGCGGGATTGCTGTTGTCCCCCCGCACCATGCAGCCTGCCCGCATTGCCGCGACCGAAGCGGCACGTGTGGCCGGGGACGGACTGATCTTGCTGCCCCGAGGCAACGACGGTGTCGGCATCGTCGGTGCGTTCGGTATCGAGGCGCCTTCTTGGTTGCCCATATTGCTCGTGCGCCCGGGAGATTCGTTCCTGAGCAAGATTGTCGGCACCAAACGCGTCATCGTAGCCGCGATTGCGCAGGACCGCGACAGTGCCGCTGCGGTCGCCGCGATGCGCTCGGCCTTTGCCGCCCCGGACTGGCGTCGCGTCGCGATCGGGTCCAACCTGGACCTCTACGAACGAACCGGCCAACGGGAGTAAGCGATGTTCTTCGAGGGTTTCACCCTGGCCCGGGTACCCGTCCCCGGCGGGACGATCCGGCTGCGTCATGGCGGCTCCGGCCCGCCGCTTCTGCTGCTGCATGGCAATCCGCAAACGCATGCGATGTGGCATCTGGTGGCGCCGACTCTGGCGAAACGTTTTACCGTGATCTGCCCGGATCTGCGCGGTTACGGATTTTCCCTGAAGCCGCCCGCCACCTCCGACCACGCGCCTTACGCCAAGATCGAGATGGCACAGGACATGACGGCGGTGATGGACCATTTTGGATTCGATAAATTCCTGCTGGCCGGACATGATCGCGGCGCCCGGTTGTCGCATCGGATCGCCTTGGACAATCCCGACCGCGTGCTGAAACTCGCCGTGCTGGACATCATCCCGACGATCGAGCACTTCGAGCGTGCGGATACGGACTTTGCGTTGGGATATTATCACTGGTTCTGGTTCGCCCAACCGCATCCGTTTCCGGAATGGATGATCAATCAGGACCCGGAAAAATGGTGGCGCCAGCACACCAGCCGCGATCCGTCGTTGCCGGAACTGTTTGCCCCTGAAGCATTGGCGGATTATTTCGCCGCGGTGCGCCAGCCGGAGATGGTGCGCGGCATGTGTGAGGATTATCGGGCCGCCGCCGGTATCGATATGAAACACGATCGGGCGACGCGGGCGGCCGGGATCAAGGTGCGTTGTCCGATGCTGGCGCTGTGGGGAACCAAGGGGAAGATCGGCCAATGGTACGATGCGCTGGCGATCTGGCGAGAGTATTGCTCAAAAGACGTGATCGGCGGCCCTGTCCAATCCGGGCATTACATCCCGGAAGAGGCTCCCGGGGAACTGCTGGAATGGTTTGATCGGTTCTTCTGAGCCGATGCATGTTCTGCTGATTGGCGCGACCGGTTTCATCGGCCGGCATTTTGTAAAGCCCGCGCCACCAGACATATACCACCGCAGTCCGGACACCGGAGCGAACCCGGGCCGGACAGTCGTCCATGCAAGCAAAGCATCTACCGCCGGGTCAGCGCCCCTATCGTTTCATTCATCGCCGGATTTCGCAGCAGGAATGCCGGCAGAGCCGCGGCGGCTGTGTTTGCCTCCCCCGCACTCAGCGCGGCCCAATCGACTGCCGGCGTAACGGTGACAACCATCGGCAGAAACGCCGATCCGAATACGCTGTTCATCGCCATCCTGGCCCGAACTCCCAACCCGGGACGCACCAGTTTCCCATCGACCCACATCGCGACCCCGATCATGAACTGTGGATCAGTAGAGCGCATGATGCGCCACGCGCTGGACGTTCCGTCGCCGGTTTCCAGCCAGTTTTCCTGCAATCCCTCCATCTCCCCCCGCATCACCAGACGCCGCCGTTCGGCCATCAATGGCGCGGCGGTGATTCGGGGTGAGAACGCCGTCCAGGTCAGCTCCATTGGCACCCCCCCGCACATCGCACGTTCCGTCCGCCGATTCGACGGCGTGGCCGGCCCCGGCGGCGTCGCACGCACGGTGCAACCCGGCCCGGGATCAATGAAGTCCGGCACCCGTGTGCCGGCCACCGTGGACAATGTCAGACCAGCCGCCACCGTCGGACTGATCGCCGCGACCACGACCGTACCGAGCACGATCGCGAATATGGTGCGCGTGGCAAATGGTGCCGGCGCCTCTGGTGGCGTCGCGGTCCGGGTGGATTGTTCATCCTGGCGGAACGGCAAACCCAATGCGATCAGCAAAAGAATCACGATGGAAAAGAATATCCAGCCGTAAATGATATGGTCCGCGGCGGCTGCCTGAGCGCTGCCCAGGACATAGCCCAGATACACGATGCCGAAGCCGCGAAACCCGTTGGCGATGATCGGCACAATCATCGAAACCACGATGAACGCTGCCCGCCGCCAGGGGCTGCGATACATCATCAATGCGTAAAGGCAGCCGAACGCGATGGAGGCGATCAGAAAGCGCAGGCCGGCACAGGCCTCGGCGACGAAAAACGTGCCTTGCGGGATCTCAATGACATAACCGTCGATGTAGGCGGGAATGCCAACCATATCGACGCCCTGACGAATAAACCAGGTGGTCACATCCTGTAGCTTCGGCGTCAGGAATTCGCCGAACGGCACGAGGAAGAACAAATACAGCAGCGGCCCGGCCATAGCCCACCACAGACGCTTGCCCAGGACGGCCAGCAACAGCACCTCGACGAAGCCGACGGCCATGAGTTGGCGCCCCTCCATGATGCCCAGCCGTTCGGCGATCAACCACACCGCCATCAACGGCAAACCCAACAGAATCGCCGATGGCATTGGCCGGGTCTTGATCCCGGCCAGGTCGAACCGGCGATCCCACAGCAGATACAGCGAGATGGGGATGATCAAAAAACAATGGTTGTAGGCGGTCGATGCATTCCACGTATGCACCGCGGCGACGATCTCTGTGCTGAACAACGCGCCCAGCAACAGCATGCCCGCGGTCAATGGCAGGGCGACGCGGCCCCAGTCAGGCCCGGTCGTCGCCGCCGGCCGGTCTGCCGACAGAGTCTCGTCCAGCACGGGAGCATTCATGAGCGGTCGCTTTCGGTAGAACAAGGCATGGTTGCCCGGGGGCTGCGGTGCCACTGCCTCAGAACAAAAATTTCCGGCACCGCAGCCACCGCGCGCATCATCCAACCCCGCGCACGATGAACGGGCCGATCAGATTGGCGACCGGCAACGGCAAACGTTTCCATGCGGCGATGAACAGGCGGTATTTCGGGTTCAGCGGGTTATGGTCGGGGATCGTCTCCCCCGGTTTCAGCCGGAACCGGTAATGCAGCTTCGCCGGCTCAAAACCCCAGTTATGTTTGAACGAGTACGACCCGGTGCCCAGCTTGCTGCGTCCGAAATCGAACATCCGCAAACCGCGATCCGCCGCCCGGCGCATGGTTTCCCAATACAGAAAATCGTTGCCCGCCCGGCCACGCGCCGCCGCCGACCCGCCGCCGTAGTACGGCAGCACCTCATCCCGAAAATAGAAGTTCATTACCGAGGCGATCGGCACCTCACCATCCAGGATCGTGACGATGTCGGCGTCTTCCCCGAACACGTCCATCAGGATCTGAAAATACTTGCGAGAGAACACCGGCGTTCCCAGATTGCGGACGCTCTCAGCATAAAGGCTATGCAACACAGCCACATCGCGGTTCGCCACCGATGTCAGCCCGTTCTGAATCCCCTTGCGCACCATCGCCCGCTGTTTGCGCGGAATTGCTTTCATATTGTGGTCGTGATCGGCCGCAATCGCCTTGCGGAACGTCACGTAAAGATCCGGCCCATCGACCCAGCCATCGGCTTCCGGCATCGCGACCTGACCGCGGAACTCCAGCGCGCTGGCGCCGGTACGCACCAGCAAGGCTTCGGCGTGCGTCACCAACGCCGCCTCGCTTTCGGCGTCCGCCGCCAGCGGGCCGCCATAGACACAAAACGGGTTGGATATCAGCGAATCGCCAAACAGCAGGGTCTTGACCCGCACCAACGGCAGCACACCGGTGATCTGCCCGTCCCGTTCGGCGTACGCGAAATGCGTCGTATGACGGAACGCGGTTTCGATCACCTTGGCCCAACCGGCCCGGTGGAAGAATGTGCCGTTCGGCATCGCCGTAACGAAATGATCCCAGGCGGTTTCGCTGCCGCTATCCAGCGTCCGCACACTGACCGGCGAGACCATCAGACCGCTCCGGCGTCGGTAAGCACCGAGGCATAGACTGCGTCCATCCGATCCCAGGCGAAATCCCGCAACAGTTTGTCGAGGTCGCCGGCCATCCGGTCCAGATTGGTATAGTGCCGCAACCGCGACTTCCAACCGGCGTTGGGGATTCGCGGCTGATCGGCATCGATCTCCCACGGATGAAAATAGAAAATCCCCGGCTGCCTGTCATGATCATTCACCCGGACCAATCCGGTTCGGTAAAGCATCGTGGGCAACAAACGAAAATAGCCACCGCCGGAGCACGGCCAGTTGCGTCCCAGCAGCCGGACCGTCGTCATTGGAATCTCCATCACACCATCAGTATCAGGTCGAAACGGCACCCGCGGCGCACCCGGCATGCCATACAGGTCGTGGTGTATCGGATTAATGCTCGAACTGTAAATGTAACCTTCCTGGCGCAGGATCGGAAACGCCCAGAGATTGCGCGCGCCGATCGAGAACGTCGCCGCCCGGTAGCCCGTCACCCGTACCCCGCCGGTATCTTCCAGCAAGGCGCGGGTGCGGCGAATATCCGCTCGGAACGTTTCCGGGTCCTGCGAATCGACCCGCGTGTGGTCCCAGCCATGGCTCGCCAGTTCATGCCCGTCCGCGACAATCCGGCGGATCAGCTCTGGAAACCGTTCGGCCACCCAGCCTAACGTGAAGAACGTCGCCTTGACGCCCGCCGCTTCGAACTGATCCAGGATACGATTGGTATTCAGATCGACCCGGCGCGGAAACGCATCCCAATCCTTGCGGTCGATACAATGGGCGAACGCCTGGACCTGGAAGTAATCCTCTACATCTACCGTCATGGCGTTGCAGATCGGGGCATTTCCGGTCGTTCGGGTCATTTCGGCTCCAACAGGCTGATCAGCCGCTTAAAGGCCTGTTCCTGGAGGTAAGCGTGCCGCTCCAGCATTTCGATCCGCCGGACCAGGTCGTCCCGGCCAGGGTCGCCGGCAGGATTCAATGCGACCGGCTCTATTTCCGCGCCGAGATCACGATCCAGTTGCTCAGCCGTTTCATTGACCATTTCGCCGGTGATCGCATGCGTCTCCTCAAGCGCGCCAAGCAATAACAATCTGGAACAAAGCGTGTTGATCCGACGCGGTATGCCGCCGGTGTATTGATGGATCGCCTCGAACGCCGCATCGTCCCATGTTGGATCGTTCTTCCAACCGACGGTTCGCAGCCGGTGCTCGATATACAGCCGCGTCTCCCCCGCGCTCAGCGGGCCCAGATGGTAAGATGCGAGCACGCGTTGGCGAAGCTGTTCCCAGTCCTTGCTCGCCAGCATCGGGCGGAACTGCGGCTGACCCAGCAGGATGGTTTGGACGGACGCCATGCCGTCCACGGTGATGTTAGAAATCATCCGCAGCTCTTCCATCGCCGACAGCGACAGGTTCTGCGCCTCATCCACCACCAGCAGGCATCGTCTCCCCTGCTTGTGGTGTTCGGCCACCATCTGCTCAAATCGCCGCAGCAGCGCCGCCTTGCCGGCATCCTGGGTGTCCTCCACCCCGAACTTCGCCATGACCAGCCGCAACAGATCGTCTCCCGACACCTGCGTGGTGACGACCTTCGCAATGATATAGGTGTTGTGATCAAGCTGCGACCAGAGCTGTTCGGTCAGCGTCGTCTTACCCGCCCCCACCTCGCCGGTGATGACGATGAAGCCCTCCTGCTGCGTCAGTCCGTAAACCAGGTGAGAAATCGCCCGGCTGTGCTCGCTCGATCCATAAAAGAATCGGGCGTCGGGCGTCAGCAGAAACGGTTGGCCGGAGAAGTTATAGAATGTATGGAACACGGTGCGATCAAAAGGTTTTCGAGATGCCGAGGATCAGCATGTCCTGGTATAGCTGGTAGGCGGTGACCGGCGATTGCCGTTCCAGGAACGAATACCGCAAGCTGGCGCTAAGGGTATCCGAAATCTGCCACCGCCAGGCCAGATTGGCTGACATTGTCACGGAATTGCCCAAATTGCCGCCGATCGCCGCGCCGGAACTCTGATCCTGTATCGCATAAGACAACGAACCAATGACGGTCATGTCCGGCCGCATCTGATGCGTCCAGCTTGCGACGGCGGTCTTGCTGGTATTCGACGTCCCGGTGCTGACACCAGTGGTGGCCTGCTGTGCCATGAGCAAATTGACCGAAAATATATCGCGGTCCAGCGCCGTCTGCGCACTAACTGTTAGCGTTGTAGTACGAAAGAGGCCATTCTGCACAGCCAGGGCATTGGTGGAGCCGAACAACTGTCCGCCTGTCTGGCCGTTGACCAGACCACCGTTGCCCGAGGTCGCAAGATTGAGCTGATTCTGCACCCCTTCAAGTTGTGTGCCGAGCGTGGAGCCGTAGCTGACGGTCAGCAGCGTGCGCGGGCTCAGCGCATAATGCCCGCTGGCGGACAGCGAATTGATGCCATTCAGATGGCCGTAGCTCATCGTCAATTGGCTGTCGGGGTTGGGTGACCAGGTCGAACCAAAACTCCACGTCAGGTCATCGATCGCTCGCAGACTGCTGCCGGTGTACCGGATATACTCATGGCCGCCGGACACGAACACGGAAAGGCTGTGACTGAGGTCGTAATCGATCCGGTCGCTGCCGATGACCCGCGTGGAAGAGATATGCTGGGTAGTCTGCCCCGCCACTCCGGATTGAGCGGACCCGATGCTGGATCCCGAGGTTGTCTGGGTTTCGGTCAAATCGAGGTCAAAGGTGTCCTGCACATAGCTCAGGATGTCGCCGCTGACAAAATGGGCGGTCTGTTCATTGGTCAGCATTGTCTGGGCGGTCGTCCCTCCGACCGGAACCGGTGGGGCAGCAAAGCTCTTTATTTGATCCGATTCTGTGATGCCCACCGAGTATCCTAACCGCCCGGTGCCCCAGTCGCCGAAACGCCGCACCAGGTAGGGAGAAATCTCGAAGCTTGTCGTCTGAACCTCGTTATTTTTGTTCAAACCCTGCGTGTTACCAGCCAAGTTGGATATAGTGCTGGTTGGCGCCGCGGTCGACGCGCCGACCCCCAGCCCGCCGACGCCACCATAAAGACTGCGCACGCCAGCCACCGCGCGAACATCGACGAAGGCCAGGTCCGGCACGATCGTGACGTTGCCGAGACCGTTCATCTGCTCGGTTAACGAATTCAGGCCGCTGGTGCGGGCATAGATGCTTAACGTCGGGGCAAAATCGAACGTCAGCTTCACCCGCGGCATATCGCCCGCGAGATTAAAACCGGGCGCGAGAAACGACACCAGATCGGCCGTTCGCGGGCTATGGGCCTGCAAGGCGTTGTCTGTCAGTTCCTCCTGCCAATCGATCCGTGGCAGAAAGGTCCAGCCGCCACCGGCCGGGGCCGACAACCCGTTCGCGAGTTGTAACTGATGCCGCAGGTCCTGCGCGTCCGGCGCGGCCAGTTCCGTCCCTGATGGAACGCCGTCGGTATTCTCGGAATCGAGCAATGGAAACGCCGCCGCACTGTTCACCCAGGCCAGCAACAGCGCCAACAATGCGCCACCACGCCTGGCGGAACAAGCACGCGCTACCGGGGGACGTGCCGCCACCTAAGACGAATAGTATGAGGAGTAGGCACCAAACGTGTAGCGAGACGAAATCTGCTGCTTGTTCAGAACCATGGTGATGGTCGGACACGCCTGGATAAGGTCGAGCGACGCCTCGATCTCATCGCGCTGGGTAATATCCGCTTCCACCACAAACAGAATTTGGCCGACGACCTGCGCCAGGACCGCCGGATCGGAGGTGGACAGACACGGCGGAGCATCCAGGATGAGCAGGCGGTCCGCATAACGGCGGCCCAGGCTTTGAATCAGCCGCGTCATTTCCTTGGTCGAAAACAGCTCCGCGCTGCGCTCCCGCTCGCGTCCGACCGGCAGGATCGAAAGCCGCTCAATGGGCGTTTTGACAATCAAAGGGGCCGGATCGAGCTTGGGGTTGGCCGCGAGATCCAACAGCCCGCGCGCCTGGGCCAGTCCGAGGCTGTAGCAAATCGAATCGCGCTTGGAGTCGGCATCCACCAGAAGCACATGGTGGTCTCCCTGGCGAGCGATACTGCCCGCAAGGTTGGTGGCCATGAAGCTCTTGCCTTCCCCTGGCCTGGAACTGGTGACCAGTAACAGGTTGGAAAAGCCCGGCTCTGCTCCGGGACCAAAGGCGGAGCGCAGGATCTGGCGTTGCACCAGGCGGAATTCTTCCGATATGCGGGTACGAGTACGCGACCAATCGACCATACCGGCACGTTCCAGCGATATCGCATCGACCGACACTGGTCCTTGCAGCATGCCCGCGGCCGGGTCGGCCAACACACCCCGGTTCGGCAGCGATGGGGCAGACTGCGTAAATCCCGCGGAGCGGTCGAAAGATCCGGCCTGTCCTTGTATCTCGGGAAGACCGGGTGCCGGCATTCGGGACGCCCCCGACGATATCCCGGCGCCGGCTGATGACGAGAAGCTCGCGGCGGATGTTGTTCCCGGAGAGACCAGGGCGCCCACCATGGGTGCGGACGGCGGCATGAGCGGCCTGGCCGCTGGCGATGGCGACACCGGCCGATACTCGGACGGCGGAATGGGAGGCGGCATCGTGGTTGAGAGCGGCGCAGCCGCTGGCGGGGGGGCAAACAGGGCTGACCGGCGAGCCGAAGCCGCCGGCCGTAATGGGGGAGCGACGGCCGCGGGAACCGGTGGAGCCGCCGGGAGCACTGACGTCACCACCGGAACGTCCAACACCGCGGCAGGTGTTTCAGGCTTGGACCTCGGAACAACAGCCTCCGAGGCAGCGCCGCGCGTGCCGGCGACAGCATTGACCGGTGCGGTCTGCCCGACGGATTTCGCGGCCGGCGTTGAAAGGACGGGTGCTGAGTGCGCTGGCGCTTGCGGGTCCGGTGACGGAACGGCCGGCGAAGGAATGCCGCCTGCCTGCACGCTTTGGCCGCCCTCGACCGCGTCGCCCGAGGCTGCGTCGCCCGAGGCTGCGCCGAGCAATTGTGCCGTAGATGCGTCCAGCGCGCCCGATCGCAACAAACGATCCGTTACCCGTTCGACCAGATGGGCGGCCTTAGGTGTCAGCATGACCTATCGATCCCCCCGAGCGCCAAATTCGAATGATCCCGCACCGGCGACTGGTTCCGGTCTGGTACGATCCAGACCGGGGGCGTTGCGTGGATGAAAAATGCATCGCCGATAAAATGACACAGCAGATCAGCGCGCGGAACGAAGGATGTAGATCACAAGGCCGCCGTAAATAGCGACCAGAACCGACACCGCCGCACAAAAGCGCAGCGCCATCATCAAACGCTGACGCAACGGTATCAGACCCAGGACCGAAATGCCGCCCAACACGGGCAGGCCCAGTTTACGCAGGTCATCAACCGTGGAGAACGAACGGTCAAGCTGGCCAAACAACACTGTCACACCGAGACCTCCACCCAGGCCGGCGATCAGTACGCCGGTGACCAACAACATACGATTGGGGGTCACCGGCAGCCGCGGGATTTCCGGTGGATCGATCACTTGCAGCTTGACCTTGTCGGCCTGCGTATCGGCCGCCTGTGCGATGTTGGCGGATTGCAGCCGCCCAAGCAGTTCATCGTAATTACGCCGCAGCACGTTATAGTCGCGATCCATATTTTGATATTCGGCAATCAGACCGGGCTGCTCCCGCTGGACTTTTTCGAGCCGGTCGCGATACCGCACTGCGTCGTCGCGCTGCCGTTGCAGGGTAATGATCGCGGTATCGGCTTCGATCAATTTCACCTTCAACTGATCATAGACCTGATTTGGCACCGAACGTTTGATCGTGTTGGCCGCGGCAGCCTCGCGCCCGGCGGCGTCTTTCGCGGCGGTTTCGGCGGCCGAGGGGCCTTCCTTCGGCGCGTTTTTGAACGATTCGATTAACTTCCGCTGGGCGATCACATCCGGATGCGCCTCGGTGTCCTTCAACAGCAACAAACGAAGCTGGTCTTCCGCTTCCTGTATTTTGGATTTCGCGACCGGCCCGGACAGCGGCGACAATCCGGTCAGGCCACCGGACTCAACCACCAGCATCGGCGGTGTGTTTTCCACCTCCTGCTTCAAGGCGTCGCGTGAAATCAGCAAGTCTTGCAACCTGCCTTCAAGGGCCGCGGCCGCGCTGCGAGCCCCCTCCAATGCCGGCACGTTCGGATTGTTATCCGCCGGCAGGATTTCGATATACCTGGCCCGGAAATCCGCGCGCCGCTTTTCCGCCGCTCGTAACTGCTGCTCATAGGACTGGATTTGCCGCTCCAAAAAGCGGCGCGCATTCTCCATATCGGAGCGGGATCCGCCGGTCGCGCTCTCCACGAAAATGGTCAGCAACGTCTGCACGACGTCATGCGCCAGCTTCGGACTTTTGTCGCGGTAGGTAATGGTGAACAGGTTCTTGGTTTGTGGATTAACCTTGATGTCCATGGCGAGGCGGGTGAGGAGCCGCTCGCGGTCCGAAGGGCTGTTCAAACTGAGATCGAGGTCGGTTTTCGAGACCAATTTTTCCATATTCGGGCGGCTGAGCAAGGTGCGCTGCAGAATCTCGAGTTGAGTCGTTGGCGCCGAATCGGCGGCAAGGCCACGCAGCAAGGGAGTCAGCACCGCGTCCGCATCGACGAACAAACGAGCGGTGGATTCGTATTGATTTTTGATAGTGTAGATACCGGCCCAGCCGAGGCCGCAGATCAGCCAAGCAACGATCATCCCCATCCAGCGACGGCGCCAGGCCGCACGCAGGTACTGCGACAGGAGAAGGCGAATGGAGTCCACGCCCGGTTGCCCCTAGAACCAGGATTGCGGGACGATCAGCGTGTCGCCCGGGTTCATCTCAACATTTTGTGTAATATCGCCATCCTTGATGAGGTCGCTCAGCCGGACCTTGATGATCTGCTGCTTTCCATCCGGATCGATACGTATGATTTTGGCTCGGTTGCCGGAGGCATATTTCGTCAGGCCCTTGGTCGCGATCATCACGTCCAATAGTGTCATATGGTCGCGAAACGGGATCGCGATCGGATCGGTCGCTTCGCCGATCACCTTCACCTGCCGGTCCGAGGGTCCGATGAAACTGCGAACGATTACCGTGACGTTCGGTTCCTGGACGAATTTTGCCAGCCGCTCCTCGATCTCCCTTGCCAATTGGGTCGGCGTTTTGCCCGCAGCCGCGATGTCCTCGATCAGCGGCGTGGAAATCCGCCCATCAGGGCGCACCGCGACGCCGCCTTCGCTGAGGTCCGGATTGCGATAGACGAAAATACTCAGATTGTCGCCGGAGCCGATGATGTAGTCGTCGGCTGCTTTGGTTGCGTTTTTTGCCACCACAGGCGGTTCGGCCTGAGACTTGAAAAGTTGCGTGTCGCAACCGCACAATGCCAGCAACAGGGTCATCCCGAGAAGGGGTGCGACAAGCTGACGACCCGAAACCATCCGCATGTCTGCCACGCGATCAGAGCGGCAAGCTGACCACGGATAATCCGGCCGGGTCGGGTGGGGCCAATCGTCGATCACTGTAACCTCTGGAAAGGCCGAGCGCCGCCATCTTGATGACGGACACGCCGGACAGGCATGAATCTAGGTCCGCACGGGGTTGGGTGGTAGGCGCGGAAGGAATCGAACCCCCTCATCTGCCATGTTCAGGCAGCGCTCTGCCAATGAGCTACACGCCTTCCGTATCGCCGTTGCCCCCCGAGACGGACAGCGGCGGCATGAAGTTTCGTAACAGACGACCTCTCATGTCCGTGAGTGTTCTATAACACTCCAAGGATGACTGTTCAACGAGCGTATTAGGTTAACCGGCACCGCGTGAAATCGGACCTCAGATCGCCACTTCAAGTTACAAAATATCACGGCGCTCGCCTAAATACAATGAATCGATATCCATTAGCACGAAAATCGACGGGTCGGTACAAAAATACCCCCCAAAATAAGCAATGAGTCGAAAAAAATAATTAACCTAAAAACATTCCCTGATCCGCCCTCTGTAATCCGAGACGGTCGCTCGGGTCATTGTCCCGCCGAGTACATCAAACCTTGGTCCCTGATTCGCGGGCGACACCATATCCGATCAACATCATATATAACGTACCCGCGGCCGATCTGAACACGCACCTGCATCGTTCCGATGAATTTCGCTGGACTGCCTCATCGGGACGGTGCAATGCCCAAAGTATGGGGCACGCACGATCATGATCCCGGACATACCCGTCATCGTCCTCCTTCATGAGGCCTGCGCCGTCGCTTATGCGGTGCTCGCAACAGTGATCCTGCTACGCCGGCCGCTCAGCCGCACCGACGCATGGCTGGCCCTGGCCTGCGCGATGACGGCCTCCTGGACCGCGATTTTTGCCCTCGCCTGGCGAGCCCCGCTGCTTCCCTTAGCCGAATGGCTGGAGGTGGGACGATCCGCCTGCTGGTATGGTTTCATCTTGCACCTCTACCGGCGGTCGGTCGGATCGGACGAGCAGATCGCCAAAGCTTTTAAGACCATGGGGCTGCTGGCGATCATCGTAGTGTGCGGAACACTATTGTTGCAATGGTTGTCCGGTCCGGGCTCCGTCAGTCTCCAATCTCTGGGCACCACCATTCGGCTGGGCTTCGCGATTTGCAACGTGCTGCTACTGGAGAACCTGTATTTCAACACGCCTGTCGAGTCGCGCTGGAACATCAACCTGCTCTGCGTCGCCCTCGGCGGGATTTTTCTGTACGACCTGTTGCTGTATGCGGATGGCGTGCTGTTCCACCGGTTATCCTTCGCCCTGATGGAAGCGCGTGCGCCTGTCACAATTATCGCCGCCCCGCTGATCGCGTTGGCTGTGGTCCGCAACCGCCGCTGGGCCGTTGACCTTCGCGTGTCCCGCGATGTGGTCTTCCACACGTTCACCCTGATCGGCAGCGGGATTTTTCTCCTGGCGGTCTCGCTGATCGGGGAAGTGTTTCGCCGCGGCGGCTCCGAATGGGGACAGGTTGCTGAAACGTCGATGATCTTCGGTGGCATCGTCGTGATCGCGGTGATCGTCACCTCGGGGTCCGCACGGTCGCGTATCAAGGCCATGGTCGTGCAGAACTTCTTCAGTACGCGCTACGATTACCGCCGGGAATGGATGCGCTGCATCGATGCGCTCACCGCGCCCGAGGCGTTCGTCGCGCTCCACAAACGGGCCATTCGCGCCGCCGCCGAAATCGTGGACAGTCCCGCCGGTGCGCTGTTCGTTCGGCCGCCGCGCGATGTCGCGTTCCAATGGGCCGGCTCCTGGAATATGCCGGCAGTCTCCGAACCGATCCCCCCGGGGCACCCACTGATCGGTCTGTTCGGCGACGGCGATTGGATCGTGCAATTCGACGATCATCCGAGGGCCAGCAGTTGGATTCCCGATCTGCCACGATCGTGGCTGGCGTTGCCGCTCAATCACTTTGGAAACCTGATCGGTTTCGTCGTGCTGGCGCGTTCACGCGCACAATTCCAACTGGACCGGGAAGCGTACGACCTGCTACGAGTGGTTGGTCGCGAAATCGCGAGCCGTGTGGCGGAGCAGAGGGCGGTGCAGGTGCTGGCGCAGACCCGGGAACTCCGCGAATACAGCCAGCGATTCGCGTTCGTCATCCACGACATCAAGAACGTGTCCGGCCAGCTCTCCATGCTTTTGACCAATGCCGAACTGTACGCGGACAATCCCGAATTCCAGCGCGACATGCTCCTGACGGTGCGTGCGTCCGTCGGTAAGATCACCCGCCTGCTGTCTCGCCTGCAAGCCGAACGCCAGGAACGCGACCACGCCTTGATCGCCCCGGTGGAACGCTTGCGCGATCTGGCCGCCGCCTGCCAAAGCAGCCGCCAGCGTGCCATTGAAGTGATCGATAGCGGCGGCGGTGTAGGCGCCGCGATAACGCCGGACGCATTCGATGCGGTTGTTGGTCACCTATTGAATAATGCCGCCGAAGCATCAAATGGAGACGATCCGGTTCGCGTCGAACTGCGAACCGAGCCACATGGGGTCGTTATCGATATTGCAGATCGCGGACCGGGCATGAGTCCCGAGTTCGTCCGCGACGAATTGTTTCGGCCGTTACGGAGTTCTAAGGGTGATGGTCACGGCATCGGAGCGTTCCAGGCTCGGGAATTGCTGCGCGATGCCGGCGGGGACCTGCTCGTGCTGAGCCGGGAAAACGCTGGCACAACGATGCGGATCATTCTGCCGTTGGTGCGCCCGGGCTTTGCCGAACCAGCATCGGCCGAGGCATGAGCGAAGCAGCGAAACCGAAACTGCTCATTGTCGAGGACGACGAGGGACTCTGCTCGCAGTACCGCTGGGCGTTTCCGGCCTGCGAGGTGCTGCTGGCCCACGCGAGGCCGCAGGCTGTGGCCCTGGCAAAACGGGATAATCCTCCGGTTGCCATCATGGACCTTGGCCTGCCGCCCGACCCGGATGGGGTCAGCGAGGGTTTCGCGACCCTGTCGGACGTGCTGCGTATTGCTCCGCAGACCAAGGTGATTATCGTCACCGGCAACGGTGAGCGAAAGAACGCACTCCGCGCCATCGCCCTCGGTGCCTACGATTTCTGTGAGAAACCGGTCGAGATTGAAGTCCTGCGCACAATCATCGCGCGCGGCCTGAACCTGCACCGGTTGGAAGATGAGAATCGCCGCCTCGCCGCGGCGCCCGGGCGATCCCCGATCGAGCGGATCGTTACCGCCAGCCCGGCTATGTTGAAAGCCTGTCGCGATATCGAAAAAATCGCCACCACCAACGTCCCCGTGCTGCTGTTAGGCGAAAGTGGCACCGGCAAGGAAGCCATGGCGAGGGCGGTGCATGATCTGGGACCCCGCGCCAAGCAACCGTTCGTTGCGATCAACTGTGGCGCCATCCCCGAAAACCTGCTGGAAAGCGAGTTGTTCGGGCACGAGCGCGGCGCCTTCACCGGTGCCGTGAAGCAAACGATCGGCAAAATCGAAAACGCCAACAAGGGTACGCTGTTCCTTGACGAAGTGGGTGACCTGCCGCATCCATTACAAGTCAAACTGTTACGATTTCTGCAGGACCAGATCGTCGAACGGATCGGCGGACGGCAACAGATTCAGGTCGATGTCCGCATCGTCTCCGCCACCAACGCCAATTTGGACGACAAGATCGCCCAAGGCGCTTTCCGCGGCGACCTTTTCTATCGCATGAACGCCTTCACCATTCGTATTCCACCCTTGAGAGAGCGCGGCACCGATATCGTGCTGTTGGCGAATTTCTTCCTGAACCGGTTCAACCAGGAATTTGGCCGCGGCATCCGAGGCTTTACCGAACATGCCTTGCACGCGATGAACGGTCATGACTGGCCCGGAAACGTCCGGGAAATGGAAAACCGCATCAAACGAGCTGTCGTGATGGCCGACCGGCGCACTCTCGACGTCGCCGACCTGGAATTGGCGGCGATCGTGGAAGAGCTGCCTGACCTCGACCTGCGGGCCGCCAGATTGCGGGCAGAGCGCGATGTTCTTCAGGAGGCACTGATTCGCGGGAACAATAATCACACCGTCGCCGCCCGCCTCCTGGGCGTCAGCCGTCCAACGTTGTATGCGCTGATGGACGCTCACGGCTACGGGACTGAAACATTGAAATCCGCCGAAGCCCTCGGCAACGCGGGGGTCACCTCCGCCATTGAAACCACGCTGCAGAACGACTGAGGATGAAATCGATGCGATACAGGTCTCTCGGCTGGATCATGATGGGCGCCTGGATGGGTGCCTTCCCGATTGCTGCCCATGCCGCGGACTATCTGGCCACGGCAAAGGCTTCGCTGAAAAAGGGCGACCTCAAGTCCGCCCAGATCGATCTGCGCAACGCCGTACGCAACGACCCCCAAAACGCCGAAGCACACTACTGGCTCGGGCGCGTCACCTTCGAACTGGGCGACCCGGTCGCCTCCGAACGAGAGGCGATCGCCGCCCGTGAGCGCGGTTTCGACCCGCATCAGACGGTTCCGCTGCTCTCGCAAGCGCTGCTGGCGGAAAACAAGTTCGACGAACTGCTGACAATGCTGAAGCCGGAAGGGAAGGACCCGCAGCTTGACGCCGCTATTCTGGTAGCGCGCGGCTATGCCCAGGTGGGCCTGAAACGGCCCGAAGACGCGCAAAAATCCTTCGGCGAGGCTGAACAGGTCGCACCCAACGCGGTGGAGCCGCTGCTGGCCGATGCCCGTTTGTCGGTTGCCCGCGCCGATCTGAACGGCGCACAGCTCAAGATCGACAGGGCCATCGCGGCGCAGCCGAAATCGCAGGAAGCGTTGCTGGCCAAGGCGCAGTTGCTGCGCCTGAAAAACGACGTGCCCGGCGCCATCGCCGTGCTGGATGAGCTGATCGCCGATCAGCCGACTGTCATGCAAGCCCGGCTGGATCGCGCCAGCCTGGAACTGGCCGCCGGTAAGAACGACGCCGCAAAGGCCGACATCGATGCCGTGATGAAAGGCACGCCAGGCAACGTGCAAGCCATCTATCTGCTCGCGGTCATGGAAGCCCAGGCCCGCAACTACAAAGCCGCCGACACCGACCTTGAACGTATCGCGCCATACATCGGCCGGATTCAGCGAGCCTTCTACCTTCAGGCCGTCATCAAGGAACAACTCGGTCAGCTCGAGCAAGCCGAGGAAGCCGCCCGGAAATACCTCGGACGCGCGCCGAACGATCTGGCCGCCTACAAGGTCCTGGCGCGTATCCAGTCCGCCAAACACCGGCCCGAGCAGGTCATTGAGACGCTGGCGAAGGTTGCCGAATCCGGCAAAGGCGACGCCGAGGCCTACGACTTGCTCGGCCGGGCCTATGCCGCCACCGGACGTGCCACGGACGCAGTCACCGCGTTCCAAAAGGCGGAGTCGCTGGCGCCGAACGATGTCGGGGTCCAAACCCGGCTGGCCTCCGTTCGCATGGGCATGGGTGACGTCGATACCGCCATGGGTGACCTTGAACACACGCTCGAACTGGCGCCGAAGCTGCCGGCCGTCGGGGAGGCTTTGTTCTTTGCCGCACTGGCCACCGGCGACACAACCAAGGCCGGGGCCGCGCTGGCCAAAATCCATGCGGCCCAGGGATCGACTGAGATTGTGGGCAATCTGGACGGCCTGTTCAAGCTGGCGCAGATCGACTTCACCGGTGCCAAAACGGTCTTCGCCGGACTCGTCGAAAAATATCCGGATTTCACCCCGGCCAAGATCAATCTCGCCCGCGTCAATATTATGCTGGGCGACCGGCCCGCGGCCGAGAAGATCCTGATCGACGTCCTGGCCAAACAACCGGTCGCCGAACCGGCGATGTCGATGATGGTCTCCGCCTATGCCCAGTCGAACCGGTTGCCGGAAGCGATCGCGGTGCTGGAAAGGGCGCACAAAACCGAACCAGCCCTGACCCGCATAACCGTCAGCCTGGGGGATCTGTATATTAGAGCCGGCACGCCGCAAAAAGCGCTCGACCTGGCCGGGGCGGAAAAAGGACCCAGTGCCACCGCATCCGACATCTTGAGCCTGAAGGCGGCAGCCTACCTGGCTTTGGGACAGAAAAAGGACGCCCGCACCGTCTATACCGACATCCTGAAAGACGACGCGACCGTGGTCGGCGCGCGCCGGCAGCTTGTCGCGTTGCTCATCGAGGCCGGCGACTTCGAAAGCGCGCGCAACACGGTTATCGCCGGGATTTCCGCCAACCCGCGCAACTATCAGCTCTATCAGGACTACGTCATGATCGATCTGAAATCGACCGGGATGGAGGCAGCGCTGGCAACAGCCGACCGTCTGCAATCGCAGGATCGCGATTTCCCCGGCATCAAGGCCCTGAAGGGCGACATCTATCTGGCGGCGAACCGTCCGATCGACGCCGTGGCGGCCTACACCGAGGCGAATAACGCGGCACCGTCGAGTCTTCTGGTCACCCGTCTGGCCGGCGCGCTGCTGCGAACGGGCCACGCCGACGACTCCAAGGTGCTGCTCCTGAAATGGCTGGGCGATCACCCCGGGGATCTGGTGGCAATCGAACAGGTGGCTGAAATCAGCATTGCCACGAGTAAATTGGACGACGCCGCAAAATACCTGGAAATGCTGCTGAAGCTGAAGCCGCACGATCCGGTGGGTCTGAATAATCTCGCCTGGGTTTATCAGCAGCAGGGCAAAGATGCTCCGGCCCAGGCGCTGGCGCGTCAGGCCTACATACTGTCGCCCAGCCCGCAAACCGCCGACACCCTGGGCTGGATCCTGACCACCTCCGGCGACGCCAAAAGCGGCGTGACGCTGCTCCGTCAGGCAACCGGCGACGGCACTCCCGATCCTCGCATCGTCTATCACTATGCGGTGGCCCTGAAGGACACCGGTGATAAGGACGAGGCCAAAAAGCAGCTTGGCATCGTCCTGGAAAACAAGGGCGCGTTCAAAGACCGGGCCGAAGCGCAGAAGCTGATGGACGATCTGGCGAAAGGCACCTGAGCCGCCTTGCGTGCACAGGCCATGACCCCGATCCGGCTGCTGACGTTCTCGACGCTGTTTCCCCACGAAGCCCGCCCCAACCAGGGGATCTTCGTGGAGAATCGACTGCGTCATCTGCTGGCCAGCGGCGAGGCGACCACTACGGTGCTGGCGCCGGTGCCGTGGTTTCCCAGCCGATCCGCCCGGTTTGGCGATTGGGCACTGAACGCACGCGCCCCGGCGGTCGAAACCCGCCACGGGTTTGAAATCCGCCACCCGCGTTTTCCGGTCATCCCCAAGATCGGGATGTCGGCGGCCCCCTGGTTGCTGTACCGCGCGATGGTTCCCCAGATTGCCCGCCTGCTGGCCGAGGGGCATCGCTTTGACGCCATCGATGCCCACTACTTCTATCCCGACGGCGTCGCCGCCGCATGGCTCGGACGCCGCTTCGGCCTGCCCGTGGTCATCACCGCACGCGGGACGGATGTGAATCTGATCCCGCAATACCGGGTGCCGCGCGGGTTGATTGAAGGCGCGATCCGTGACGCAAGCGCGCTGATCACCGTAAGTGCCGCGCTGAAACAGGTGTTGGTGGATCTGGGCGCGCCCGACGATAAAGTCACCGTGCTACGCAACGGGGTGGAGACAGACCTATTTCGTCCCCCCGCCGATCGCGCCGCGATCCGGTCGCGTCTGAACCTGAAGGGGCCGACATTGATCTCGGTCGGCGGCCTGATCGAACGAAAGGGCCACCACCGCACGATCGAGGCGATGCTACAGCTTCCGGGCTTCGAGCTGATCATCGCCGGCGAGGGACCAGAGCGCGGCCGGCTGTCGGCCATGATCGAGACCCTCGGGTTGGGTGACCGCGTCCGCCTTCTGGGACCCCGGCCCCACAAAGAATTACCGGACCTGTACGGTGCGGCGGATGCCTCGGTGCTGGCATCCTCACGCGAAGGCTGGGCCAACGTGCTTCTGGAATCGATGGCCTGCGGCACCCCGGTCGCCGCCGCGAACATCTGGGGCAACCCCGAGGTCGTGCAGGCACCGGCCGCCGGAGTGATTTACGAATCCAACACCCCGGACGGTGTCGCCGCCGGGGTGCGGCAGCTGTTCGCGAACCTGCCGCTCCGCACGGCGACCCGCGCCTATGCGGAGCCGTTCAGTTGGGACGCGACGACGGCCGGTCAGTTGGCGCTGTTCCGGCGAGTGATCGGGCGCTAACGACTGTCGCGTCTTATCCGGCAATCGGCGCCAGCCCCTGTTCCTGCCGCACGGCGTTGATGATTTGCAGCACACGCTCCCGGTACGGCCGGTATTGCACGCCGAACTCTGACACCAGCCGTGTGTTGTCGATGAGATAATTGCCGGAGCTGTCCTTGCCGCCGGTTTGCTGCGCGAAGGTGATACGCGCGTCCGGCAGGAAGCCCCGCACCATCGCGGCGAGGTCGCCCATGCTGATCACCTGACCGCCGGAGCTGTAAATCTGGTGCGCCGGCTTGTCGGTCATGATGACGCGGACGAACACCTCGGCGATGTCGTCCACATGGATCGGGCAGCGCATGGCGTCAGCGAACGGGAACTCGACCGGTTCGCCGCGGGCCGGGCGGGTGATGCAGTTCACGTGATCGACAGAGCCGCGCACTTTATCAGGTCCTGTGACGTTGGCCGGGCGGATGCCGGTGATCGTCATACCGAATTTGGCGACATAGTCCTTGGCCTGGAATTCGTTGAAGGATTTGTGCATCGCGTACTGGTAGTCGCCGCGGTGCAGATCGTCCTCGGTCACCAGACGGTCGCCGAAATGCTTCTGCTGGCCATTCACCGCCAGGGAACTGGCATAGACGGTGTGCTTGATTTTCAAAATCCGCGCGGCCTCGAAGCAATTGTCCATGCCGATGATGTTGAGCTTGGTGGCAAGGTGTGGCGGCAGGTCCTGGCCGAGGTTGTAGGACAGATTCATGACCCGGTCGGCACCGGAGGCATCCATCTGGTTGATGACGTCGTCGAATTGAGTGACGTCGCCGCGCGTGACTTTCACCTTGTCTTCGAACGCGGAAAAATTGGCGGTGTGCGGGTTGATGTCCATGCAGACCACGCTTTCACCGCGTGCAACCAGCAGCGGGATGACACGGGTGCCGATGAAGCCGGTGCCGCCGACGACGAAAACAGTCATGGTTTGGTTCCCCCTTTTGGATTTGGGGAAAGGATTCCCCGGATCGGAGTTGGGGGCAAGGGTTGGGGGGATTAGCGATTTCTCACTAGAGCATGTTCAGTTTGACCGGAATCGCACAGGTCTCCCTGATCGTAACGGCCCGGCTTGTCCGGGCCACCCGTGACCCGACGGTGCCACGACAGGTGACCCGGACAATCCGGGCCATGACGACGGGAAATTGCAATGTTTTTAGTCATCGTAAAGATGCTCTATGCTGCTCGCGGTCGCGATCATGGTCTGCATCTTGGTGCGCGGCGGCGTGCCATCCCCGTCGTGGCTGGTCAGAGATGTCAAGAGACGTGGGTCCCCAATTCAGCCGGATCGCCGCCATTTCGACCCGCCTCGCTTCCGCTTACCCTTGCTGAACAATCCCGGCGGTCCGCCAGACCCGAACGTCGCCATCAGCCGTGATCGCGTGTCCCCGGGTTCGGCCGGCGAACCTGCCCGCAGCTCAGCCCCCACCCCGTTCAGCGCCTCGATCCAAACCGCATCGATCTCGCGCTGCTCGGGCGAGGCCGTCGCCGCATCCGTCTCCAGCGTCGCCGCCACGGTCTGCATCGCATCGGCCCAATCCGTCCCGGTCAACCCGCCGGTCACCGGAGCCTCCGTTACCGGCTCAGACCCG
>CAIZFE010000034.1 GCA_903932145.1 uncultured Rhodopila sp.
ACTCCCACTCAATCGTCCCCGGTGGCTTGCTGGTGATGTCATAAGTCACCCGGTTCACCCCCCGAACCTCATTCACGATCCGCCCGGCAACGCGCGTCAGAAACGCCATCTCGAAGGGATATACGTCCGCCGTCATTCCGTCCGTGCTGGTCACAGCCCGCAGCGCGCACGCCATATCGTACGTGCGGCCATCGCCCATCACGCCCACCGTCCGCACCGGCAGCAGCACCGCGAACGCCTGCCAGATGGCGTCATACAATCCGGCCGACCGGATTTCCTCGAGGTAGATCGCGTCCACCTTGCGCAGGATGTCGGCTTTCTCGCGTGAGATCGGTCCCGGAATGCGGATCGACAATCCCGGCCCCGGGAACGGATGCCGCCCGACGATCGTTTCCGGGATACCTAGTTCGCGCCCCAGCTTACGAACCTCGTCCTTGAACAGTTCCCGCAACGGCTCCACCAGTTGCATCCGCATCCGTTCCGGCAAGCCACCGACGTTGTGGTGAGACTTGATCATAACGGACGGGCCGCCGGTAAAGCTGACGCTTTCGATCACGTCGGGGTACAACGTGCCCTGGGCCAGGAAGTCGGCGCCACCAATCTTGGCGGCCTCTTCCTCGAACACTTCAATAAACAAGCGGCCAATGGTCTTGCGCTTCAGTTCCGGGTCGGTAACGCCCTCCAACTGGCCCAGAAACAGATCGGACGCATCGCGATGCACCAGTTTGATATTGAACCGATCGCGGAATGTCTCCAGCACCTCATCCGCTTCGTTCATGCGCAGCAGCCCATGATCGACAAAGATGCAGGTCAACTGGTCGCCGATCGCCTCATGGATCAGCACCGCCGCGACCGAGGAATCCACGCCGCCCGACAAGCCGCAGATCACCCGCCCCGTCCCGACCTGTGCCCGTATCCGAGCAATCTCCGTCGCTCGGAATCCGGCCATGGTCCAGGACCCGGTCATGCCACAAACGTCATGCGTGAAGTTACGCAACAATTGCGCGCCGTGCGGAGTGTGGACGACCTCCGGGTGAAACTGCACGCCGTAGAAGTGCCGCGCGTCGTCCGCGATGGCGGCAAACGGTGCGCCCTCGCTGGTTGCAACCACGCGGAACCCCGGCGGCAATAGGGTCACACGGTCGCCGTGGCTCATCCACACCTGTTCGCGGCCGCCCTTGGCCCACACGCCCTGAAACAGCGCGCAGTCGGCGGCGATATCGACGTAGGCGCGGCCGAACTCCCGGTGGTCCGACGGTTCGACGGCGCCACCCAGCAGATGGCACAGAAGCTGTTCGCCGTAGCAGATGCCCAGGACGGGAACGCCGAGTTCGAACACGATCGGTGACGGGGCCGGTGACACCGCCTCGTGGACGGACGCAGGCCCGCCGGACAGGATGATACCGCGTGGTTCCCAGGCGGTGATGCGGCCGGGATCGGCGTTGAACGGCCAGATTTCGCAGTACACTCCGGACTCGCGCAGACGGCGGCCGATCAACTGAGTGACCTGACTGCCAAAATCCAAAATCAGGATGCGTTCGGGCGTATCGGCGGGATCAGGCAAGGAATCGGTCATGGGAGTATGTCACCAGCGCTTGATCCCGCGCCTTGGACCAGAAGGCCCGCCGCATTGCAAGCCGGCCGTACTATCCCAGGAACGCGCCGCCGTTCACATGCAATGTCTGACCTGTGATGTAGCGGCCATCCGGCCCGGCCAGAAACCGCACAGCGGCGGAGATTTCCTCCATCGCCGCCTTGCGGCCGAGCGGGATGCCTCCGTCAGCCAGGGTTTTCGGCATCACCCCGGCCGATGCGCCGCGCACCGTATCCACGGCGCCGGGTGCCACGTTGTTGCAGGTGATGTGGTGCGGTGCCAGTTCGACGGCCAACGAGCGCATCAGCCCCTCCAACCCGGCTTTGGAGGCAGAAACGTGGCAGCGGTTCGGCGTTCCGACATGGGTGGAGATGCCCGACAGCGCGACGATCGCGCCGCTGCCTCGGCCGAGCATATGGGGGACCGCGGCGCGGGCCAGGATGAAAGCGCCATCCAGGGCGACGGACAGGATTTCACGCCATTCGGCCAGCGACATTTCAAGGAATGGAGTCTGGCGGCGCAGGCCGGCGTTGCTGACCAGGATGTCCAATCCGCCGAACGCGGCGACCGTATCGGAGATCATCGACTCGACCGCCACCGGGTCGGCCACGTCAGCCAGACAGCCGATTGCCTGACCTCCCCCGGCGTTGATCTCCGCCACCACGGCATCCACCGCCGCTCGGTCGCTGCGGCCGTTAATCACTACAGACGCCCCACGGGCCGCGAGATCCAAGGCGATGGTGCGGCCGATGTTCTTGCCCGCGCCGGTGACCAGCGCGACCTTGCCGAAAAATGTCTGTTCCATGGTTATGCCCCGCGCAGGATCATATCCGCCCCCTTCTCCGCTATCATGATGACCGTGGCATTCGTGTTGCCCGAAACCACCGTCGGCATGATGGAGGCATCGATCACCCGCAGCCCCTGGATACCCTTCACGCGCAGATCGATATCCACGACCGACTTCGGCCCCGGCCCCATCATACAGGTGCTGGTCTGGTGAAACGTCGTGCCCGCGGTTTCGCGGACATGATTTAGCAGCTCGTCATCCGTGGCCGCCGCGGGTCCGGGGAAGATTTCTTCCTTGCAATAGCGCTGCATGCTGCTGGTGGCGAACACAGTCCGGATCACCCGCAGCGCCGCGACCATCGTGTCGCGATCCCCCTGCGTGGACAAGTAATTCGGTTGCATCGCCGGCGCCTTCGTCGGGTCAGGTGACTGAATACGCAACCAGCCCCGGCTCTCCGGCCGACACGGGATCGCGATCATCGTGCAGCCGGGGAATGTATGCATCGGCTCCCCGGTCTTCGGCGCGCTGCCAGCGAGGAACTGGTATTGCACATCGGGGCTTTCCAATTCCGGCCGCGTCTTCACAAACAGGCCGATCGGTCCGGCGCCGGTCATCAGCGGGCCTTTGCCGGCGACGATCCACTCGGCCCCGGCATAAAGACGGCGCAGCCAGTTGTGGTAGATTTCGTTCATCGTCACGGTGCCGTCCACGCACCGGTTGATGATCCGGCCGCCGATGTGGTCCTGCAGATTCTCGCCCACCCCCGGCAGATCGTGTTTGGTTTCGATGCCCAACGATTGCAGCAGCGCGCCCGGCCCGATACCGGACAGTTGTAGGATTTGCGGGGAATTGATGGAGCCGCCACACAGCAGCACCTCTTTGGCGGCCTTCACCTGATGCAGCGTGCCATTCTGGCTGTATTCTATGCCGACCGCTCTTTTGCCCTCCAGCAACACCCGGTGCGTCAGCGCGCGCACCTCGATCCGCAGGTTGGGGCGCGATTTGATGGGGTTTAAGTAGCCGACAGCGGCGGACGAGCGGCGGCGGCCCTTTACCGTCAACTGCAACGGTCCGACGCCTTCCTGTTTCGCGCCGTTGAAGTCGGGATTGAACGGATACCCGGCCTCCTGAGCACCCGCGATGAACGCATCGTGCAACGGGTGATCGGTCCTCAGGTCGGACACGCCCAACGGACCACCCTCGCCGTGGAAATCGTTGGAACCGTGTTCCTGATCCTCAGCCTTGCGGAAATACGGCAGGACGTCGTCGTACGACCACCCGGCGTTGCCGAGCTGGCGCCACAAATCAAAATCCTGGCTTTGACCACGAATGTAGATCAGGCCGTTGATCGAGGACGATCCGCCCAGCACTTTGCCGCGCGGCCAGGATATCCGCCGGTTGTGTAACTCCGGCACAGGCTCGGTTTCGAAATACCAGGCCACCTTGGGATTGTAGATGTTGCGGTAGAAACCGGCCGGGATATGGATCCACGGATCGGTGTCCTTACCGCCCGCCTCCAACAGCAGGACCCGGTTATTCGGATCCGCGCTCAGCCGGTTGGCCAGCACACAGCCGGCCGACCCGGCCCCCACGATGATATAGTCGTATTCTTGCACCGAAGCCATGGCGCGGTTCCCCCATTCTTATGCGGGGTATTGAACCGGAACCGCGCCAGCTTGACCAGACGTCAGGTCACCACACGCAGCGCCGGACGCGACTTCAGAGCCATGTGGCGGTATAAATCCAGATAGTCTTCGGCCATCCGCCGAGCGGTAAATCGTTGTTCGAAGCGGGCTCGGATGGCGATGGGGGACAGCCGGTCCAGGTGAGCCAAAGCGGCGACAGCGGCGGCCTCATCGGGCACGACGTAGCCGGTCACGCCATCATCAATGACTTCCGGCACGGAACCGGCGGGAAACGCGATGGTGGGCGTGCCGCAGGCCATCGCCTCGATCATCACCAGACCGAACGGTTCCGGCCAATCGATCGGCAGCAGCATGGCCTTGGCGCCATCCAGAAAGGCCGGCTTTTCCGCGTCACCGATCTCGCCGATCATTTCAATCTGGTCACCATCGATCATCGGCCGGATTTTAGTTTCGAAATAGTCACGATCAACCCGATCGATTTTGGCCGCGATCTTCAGCTTCATCCCGGCCGCCCTGGCAATGCGGATGGCGCGATCCGGCGATTTTTCCGGGCAGATGCGGCCCAGGAACGCCAGATAATCACGCCGCATCGATCGCGGCGTCAGCAGATTCGGCGGCAAACCGTGATGCACGGTAGCGACGAAGTTACCACGCGGCAGCGGCCGGCGCTGTGCGTCGGAGATCGACACCAGCGGCGTATCCGCGAAGCAATCATAGACGTCGGTCAATTCCGGCAGGTCCAGACGGCCATGCAGCGTCGTCAGGAACGGTGTCGGCTGACGGCTTAGCAACGAAAACGGCCAGTAATCCAGATGTCCATGCAGCACATCGAATTCGTGGGCGTGCTGATAGACTTTTTCCATCTGCAACATCGGCGGCGCCATGGCATCGCGCAAATTCTGATCGAAGCGCAGGGCTTGTGGCCAGCCGGCGACAAGCCGGGCGGTCGTTACGGAATCGCCGCTGGCGAACAAGGTCACGTCGTGCCCCATCGCCATGAGTTCTTCGGTGAGGTAAGAGACAACTCGCTCTGTCCCGCCATAGGTGCGCGGTGGAACGGACTCGGTCAATGGTGCGATCTGGGCTATACGCATGTTGAAAATAACTCCCGGCGTTTGTCTTCGAACCAGCACATGATGGGGAGATCAGGTTTTTTTTGGGGCAGATGCCTGCACAATCAGGCCATAGACTGTCTTATCACGACTATGTGAACTTCGGTAAGCGACTTTGCCCCCCCATTTGCGTTTAGGAGTTATCGATGCCTCCGCTTATCCCGAGCCCAATGAACAGGGAGATGCCGACCCATGCCACGACTGGTTGTCGTTTCGAATAGAGTACCACTTCCATCCGAACGCGGCGCGAAGGCAGGTGGTCTTGCGGTTGCTCTCACGGATGCATTGCAGCCAGGATCATTATGGTTTGGCTGGAGCGGGCGCAGATCCGCGCGTGGCTCTGCCACCACGCATATGCAGCGGTCGGAGGGCGTTACTTACGCGACGATCGATTTGACCGAGAGTGATTATCAATCGTTTTATGTCAATTTCTCTAATGGCGCGCTGTGGCCCTTATTGCACTTCCGTTTGGGCCTGCTCGACTTTAAATCCGAGGATTATGACGGCTACCGGTCCGTCAACCGGCAGTTCGCCGCAGCGCTGCAGCCGTTGTTGCGTCCGGATGACCTAATCTGGGTGCATGACTACCATCTTATCCCGCTGGCCTCAGAGCTTCGTGCCTTAGGTGTAACTAACCGTATCGGTTTCTTTCTGCACACCCCGTTTGTTCCGCCTGCGATTTTCAACGCATTGCCCCGTTCGGCGGAGCTTTTGGCAAATCTGTGCACTTATGACATCGTCGGTTTTCACACCCGGTCCTATCACGCGGCATTCCTCGACTGCGTGGCGGAAAATCTGGGCATTCATCCCGATCCTGACGACGGTCGTTTCGTCGTTCGTGGCCATGCGGTGCGCGCCATCGTCGATCCGATCGGGATCGACGCGGACGGTTTCGCCCAACGCGCCATTATCGCCGCCAACGGCACGGACGCAGGCATGCTGCGGGATAGCCTCGGCAAGGGCGGCTTGGCCATCGGCGTGGACCGGCTGGATTATTCTAAGGGCCTGATCAACCGGTTTGAGGCGATCGGCCGGTTTTTCGCTAATTATCCGCAGCACCGGCGCGAGGTCAGTTTCCTGCAGATCGCCGCTCGCTCACGCGAGGAGCAAGGCGCTTATCAGCGACTGAGGCGTGAACTGGACCGCATCGTCGGCGACACGAACGGTCGTTATTCCGAATTCGATTGGACACCGTTGCGCTATATGACCCGCGCGGTGAAACGGGACACGCTGGCCGGATTCTTCCGGCTATCTCGTCTTGCTGTCGTAACGCCTTTGCGGGACGGCATGAATTTGGTGGCCAAAGAATACGTCGCGGCGCAGGACCCGGACAACCCTGGTGTCCTGATTCTGTCCCGTTTCGCTGGCGCGGCCGAGGAACTCACCGAGGCGCTGATCGTCAATCCTTACGATTCCGACGAAATCGCCGAGGCCATGCATATCGGCCTTGCGATGGAGCTGGAGGAACGCAAAGAACGCTGGGAGTCCCTTCACACAAAAGTCGCCGCCAACACCGCTCGGCGGTTCTCAACGGTTTTCCTGAATCATCTCGGGCGTGCCGACATGCAACCGGAACGGCCGCATTTGCGCGCCATCTCCTGAAACCCGCTATTGATCCGCGAACAGACTGACGGCGACGCCGGTCGCCGGGGCTTTGGCGCGGAACAGGCCACCCAGAGTTGGGAATTCGGACAGGACGGATGCTGATTTACCCTCGCGCAGTGACGTTACATAAATAAACTCATCGGCAAAGCACGGCATTGTCGGTCCGGGCACCGGAAACGCCCACTTGCGCAGCAGGGCCCCGCTTGGATTGAAACAATTGATGCATCCGGCCGATGGACCGGCAGACCAGTAATTGCCGTCCATGTCGGTCGCGGCCCCGTCCGGACGGCCGTCGTCGTTGGTCAGCGTCGCTAAAATTCGGTGCCCCGACCGGCCTCCCGTCGCGGTATCGAAATCCCAGGCTTCGATGGTGCCGGCGGTCGAATCGGAGTGGTACATGACGCGCCCGTCGGGCGACCACGCCAGACCGTTGGAGACCGCGTACCCTTCGGCTTCCCTGGTGATCCTGCCGTCGGCCGTCACCCGGTACAGGGCGCCGATTTTCTGGCGAGGTGAGTTTTCGTCCATGCTGCCGACCCAGAAAGCGCCGTCCGGCCCGACCTTGCCGTCATTCAACCGGTTGGTCGGCGGCTCGTCGATCTTCGGGGTCAGATCGGTCAACACCCCCGACCGCGGATCGAACAGCACGACGTGGTGGCGCTGGGCAACCACGAGACGGCCGGAGCGGCAGAGGCCAAAACTGCCCACTACCTCGGGGAAATCCCAGGTTTCGCGAGCGCCGGTATCGACCGAAAGCGCATTGATCCGCTTGCCGTTGATATCGCAGAACAGCACGCGTCGGGCTGCCGCATCCCACACCGGCGATTCCGCGACACCGCAGCGCGAATCCCAGACCAATTCAAAATCGCTCATGTTTTTCATCCCCGTCCTGCCAGATCACATTCCATACCATCGCACACCTGTCGAACATCCAGGTCAAACTCGCCAGACCGGCGCGGGTTCGGCATGGTGGGTGCGAACGGGCTTGGTCAGGGACACAGATGGATTCGACAGACGTGGTTTTCGGCGACCAGGCGGCGCTGGCGGGACACTTGCTGGCCATCCTCGGCCCACCCGGGACCGACGGTTCGCATGACCGGTCGCATTTATTGCGGGTTTTTCGGAATGCGGTCTCGATTGCCGACCAGGAACCGGGATGCGACCGCGCCGTCCTGACGGCCGCCGTGATCCTGCACGATTGCGTGGCCGTGGAAAAAGATTCACCGCTTCGGTCTCAGGCCTCGCGGCTGGCTGCCGCCCGAGCCCGATCCGTTCTGGCGGAACTGGGTTGGGACAAGGCGGCGATCGAGCAAACCGCGCACGCCATCGAGGCGCATAGCTTTTCCGCCGGCATCGCCCCGGAAACGCGCGAGGCCCGCATTCTTCAGGATGCCGACCGGCTCGACGCGATCGGCGCGATCGGAATCGCGCGCTGCTTCTACGTGGCCGGCCGGATGGGTTCCCGTTTGTACAATCCCGTGGATCCCTCGGCCTCCAACCGCGACCTTGACGACCGAAACTTTGCGTTGGACCATTTTGGCGCAAAACTGTTCAAAATCGCCGGAAATTTTCAGACCGCATCCGGCCAGGCACTGGCGGACGCAAGAACGCGAACGATGCAGGACTTCGTGGGGGCGTTGTTAGGCGAAATAGCAGGAGACCGCCCATGATCCGCGCGGCCATCGTTGGACTCGGCCGCTGGGGCCAAAACCTCGTCACCAGCGTGCGCGACAGCGAGACCATGCGGTTCACCGCCGCGCACACAAGAACTCGGGAATCCGCGGCCGCGTTTTGTGCCACGTCCGGCTTACGGTGGGTCGAGTCGCTGGACACAATCCTGAACGATGCGACGATCGACGCCGTGGTGTTCGCGACGCCTCACACGCAGCACACGCAACAGGTGATCCGCGCCGCGGCGGCCGGGAAGCATGTGTTCATGGAAAAGCCGTTCAGCCTTTCGGTCGCGGACGCCGAACGGGCGCGAGATGCCGCCGACCGGGCCGGCATCGTACTGGCGGTTGGATTCAACCGCCGATTTCATCCCTCCATGGGATACTTACGCCAAGCAGTGATCGATGGCCGGCTAGGAACGCTGGTAACTATTAGCGCCGAACAGACCGCGCTGCACGGAATCACCATGAGCCCGGGCGCCTGGCGCGCCCGCCCCGACGAAGCCCCGGCCGGCGCGATGACGGCCATCGGCGTGCATCTGGTCGATGGCATGATCGATCTGTTCGGCCCGGTCAGCCAGGTTTACGCGCAGGTCTCGCGCCGAGCGGCGCCGCTGGCGGACGATACCACCGACGTGATGCTGCGATTCGCTAATGGTGCGTCCGGACACATCTTCTGCTCCACCGCCGCCACCCCGCACTACCGCATGGCGGTCTATGGCACCGGCGGATTCGCCGAAGTACTGGGCCATTCCATGACGACGTTCCGGCTGGTGCCGGCCATCGACGGTGCCGCCTTTGGCACGGGCCCGGCGGAGGTTATTGAATCAGCCGGTTTCAACATGTTGACCGCGGAACTGCACGCATTCGCCGCCAGTATCGAATGCGGGCGCCTGTTTCCAACGCCTCTGGAGCAAATCATCCACGGCGTTGCAGTGTTTGAGGCGGTGGCAAAATCTGCGTTGCAGAACGAACCCATCACGATCGGCTGAGCGCGGCTTGCATTGCACCATCGCATCGGCAGCGCCGGCTGTGCTATGGCCGGATCACCGTTGATGTTTCCGAATGGATGTGCATGTCTTTGCGAACCCTATGGCGCCTGCCGGCGCAGCTTCTGATAATGCTTGGGCTCGTCGTGGCCGGTTCGGCTCACGCGCAAGTGCAAACACCACAGGCCCAAGATGCCTCCCCGTTCGCACCGGGCGATTTGAAGCGGCCGGTCTTTGACACGCAAACGCCCAGCTATAATGTTGACGGAGCGCAGGCCAAGAGTGCCAGCACGCTCGTGGCGGAAGTCGATGGCCGAGCGGTGACTTTGGGCGATGTCGGGGATGCTATCGCGGAACTGCCCTCGACCGTTCGCGATCTACCGTTTTCCGACATCTTCCCCAGCATTCGGGCACAGTTGATCGGCCAGCAGGCGCTGGTGATCAGGGCACAGCGTCAGGGATTGGACGAGGATCCGGTCGTACGGCGCAAGATCAAGGCGACATCCGACCGCGTCCTGGCCAATGCCCTGTTGGAGCAGGAAATTTCCCGCTCCATCACCGAAGCCGCGCTGCTGGATCGCTACAATAAGGATTACGCCGGGAAACCCGGCCCCGAAGAGGTGCATGTCCGTGTCATCATGACTCCGACCGAACAGGAATCGGCCGATATCATCGCTGAACTGCGCGCCGGGGCGGATTTCGCCACCCTGGCAAAGCGGTCGAGCAAAGACGCCACGGCATCCGCGGGCGGCGACGCCGGGTTCGTGACACTCGATGGACTGACGCCCGAGGTGGGCGCGGTTGTGTTCGCCATGCCGACAGGACAGTTCACCCCGTTTCCCGTACGCAGTGTCGGCTCCTGGTTCGTCTTGAAAGCCGAGGAACGGCGGCGTCAGCCGATTCGAGGCTTTAGTGTGGTGCGCGACAGCTTGCGGCAGAGCATGCTGCGCGAGGGGGCGGCGGACGTGCTTCGCGCCGCTATGAAGGACGTCGCGGTACGGGAATATGATGTGAACGGCAAGGAAACCGAAGGTTCGTTGGCCTCGAACGGCGTCAGGCGCGCCCAGGATTCGTCTAAATAATAATATATATGTAATTTAATATTTTCATCACGCGCAAATTGCGTGTATTTGTAGTTTACATCCGTAACTAGTTCGGCTAAATGGTCGCTATGGTGAAGGTCGATCTAAACGCTTGGCATCGACGCCGCCGAGGAGATTTCATGAGGGTTTGGTTGCGGTTCGCAGCTCTGGTTTTCGTCGTGTGTGCCTTGACGGGTGCGGCAGGATCGGCGCGCGCCCAGACCCTGGCCACGCTCAATTCTGGCGGCACCACCACCTTCACCTACGGTAATCAGCAATTTACAATCACCGGCTGCGTGTTCGACGGCGCGACCTGTTCCAGTTCGGATAATGCCAAGATTATCGGGGTAACCACCCTCGGCGGTAAGACCGAGATTGAAGTCACACGCTCCACCGGCAGTTACATTTACTCCGGCACCGGAACTTACTCGCTTGCTTTCAACCTCAACGTCGCCACCGTGACCGGCACCCCCAGCATCAACCAAATCTCCCAGATCCTCTCTGCTACCGACACCAGTTCGGCCGGCAACAGCGATGTGTATTCCGCGATTACCGGCACCAGTCCAACCACGTTCGGGCAGATCAAATCGATCATCGGAACCGCGACATCGGCAACCTTCACGCCGACAACATCCGCAAATTTCTCGATCAGTATGGGCACGATGGCGACCGCTGGTCAGACGTTGAAATTGGCCGACGTTGTCTTCGTTATCAACCCGGCGTTAGCAGCACCGGAGCCGGCGTCGATCCTGCTGTTTGGAACTGGTGTAGCTGGGCTCGCCGCTATCCGCCGCCGGTTTGGACAACGCATGAAGGCTCAGCGCCCCGCATAATCTCGAGGGTGGGTTTGTGCGACACGGGTCGGAAAGAGGATGCCCGCCCGTTCCGCGTTCAGATCTTGGAATAGCCTGATCCACTTGTGGTGACGCCGCGCCCGTTGGCGTCCTCGATCCAGCCGAACTCTTTCAGGATTTTCTGGCTGTAGGTCACCCGACCGTTCACTTTGGCCGCCGGTTCACTCGCCAGCAGCAGGGCCGCCTGAGCCATGAGGATGGGGGCCTCGCCTTTGGGGTCGTCGATGCCAGTGACCAGTTTGTGGTGGATGGTTCCGGGGGTTGGCACCACCTGCGACGGGGACACTGCCGCGACACTGATCCCATTGTACTGCGAGACTTCCTGGGCGAGGCCCTGGGTGAACCGCTCCAGCGCCGCCTTGCTCGCGCCATACATCACGCCACCCCGGACGGTTTGGTCGTCGTATGGCCCCCGGCCCGGCCCGATCGCCGAACCGGAGCTGATATTGATGATGGCGCCCGTCCGTCGTGCCGTCATGTCGGTCAGCACCGCTTTCGCCAGGATGAACGGCGCATGCACATTGATCGCGAAACAGCGCACCCAGCGATTGGTCGGATAGGTTTCCGTGGGCAGGTAGTAGTTCAGGGCCGCGTTGTTCACCAGGATATCGATCGGTCCGTAGGCAGTACGGGCGGCCTCCACCAGCGCGAGACATTCCGATTCGTGCGACACGTCGGCGGTAACCGCGATTGCTTCGCCGCCGTGGTCGCGGATCAGGCCGACGGTGCGGGATAAAGAACCCTCCAGCAACCGGTGCTCACCTTCGTTCAGGATGCGAGCGGCGCAGACTACCCTGGCACCCTCCGCGGCGAACAGTTCGGCGATCTGCTGACCGATGCCGCGGCTGGCACCGGTCACGATCGCGACTTTACCTGTGAGCTTGCCCATCAGACCTTCTCGCGCACGAACGGATTGCGCAGGACGCCGATGCCGGTCAGTTCGACCTCGACCACGTCGCCATCGACCAGATCGGGAGACGTTCCATCGGTGCCCATCCAGATCACGTCACCGGGATACAGCGTCAGATTCTGCGTCATCACCGAAATGTAGTGGGCGATGCCGAAGATCATGTCGTTGGTTTTGAAGCGTAGATCCTCCTTACCATTGACCCGGATGGTGGTTTCCATCGCATCGAGATCGACGTCGGTTTCGATCCACGGCCCCATCGGCTTGAACGTGTCGGTGTTCTTGCCGCGCCAGAAGGTGCGGTCGCCGCGCTGCCATGTGCGTTCGCTGACGTCGTTGCCGATCGTGTAACCGAAGATGCACGACATCGCGTCGGCCTCGCTCAGGTGTTTGACCTTTTTGCCGATCACAACGACCAGTTCGCCCTCATAGTTGATCTTGGGCGGAGCGTTGTGCGGAATGACCACGTTTTCGTTGTGGGCGATCAGAGCGTTGTTGGCGCGATAGCCGATGTCGGCTTTCTCCGGGAAAACCGGTTCGACGCCGCGCTTTTGCGCCATTTCCCGGATATGGGCGGCGTAGTTGATGCCAGCGGCATAGAACGTGCGGGGGATGACCGGCAGCTCCAATTTGACGTCGGACAGGACGAATGTTCGACCGGTCGGCGTGGCATCACCCCACGGCTCGCCACGCACTTCCGTGATCCGCTCACCGTTCAGCGAGCCATAGGACACGGTGTCGTCTTTGCTAAAGCGTACCCAGCGCATGGTCGGATCCCCCGTTTATTGATCCGCCATGATCGCTCTTACCCGGGGGCTCTGGCAAGTTCAGGCGATTCGACGTTCCTCCACGACGACCGTTTCGATCAGAGTATCCTGTTCGTACATCCAGCGTGTCAGTGCGCCGGCCACCATCGCGCCGACGATCGGCGCTACCCAGAACAGCCAGAGTTGTCCGATATATTCGGTGCCGGCGAACAAGGCCGGCCCCGTGCTGCGAGCGGGATTGACCGAGGTATTGGTGACCGGGATCGACACGAGGTGGATCAGCGTCAAAGCCAGACCAATCGGGATGCCGGCGAACCCCGCCGCCGCGCCTTTTGACGTCGTGCCGATGATAATGAACAGAAAGAAGAACGTCATGACCAGTTCGGTGATCAGGCAAGCGGTCAAGCCATATTTGCCGGGACTAAGCTCGCCATAGCCGTTGGCGGCGAACCCGGCCGGAACCCAACCCGGTTTACCCGATGCGATCAACCACAATATGCCGGCCGCGACGACGGCGCCGATAACCTGGGCGATGATGTAGGGCAGCACATGCTTGCTGGCGCACCGGTTGGCTGCCCATAGCCCCAGCGTTACCGCTGGATTGAAGTGTCCGCCGGAAATGTGACCCACGGCATAGGCCATGGTCAGCACGGTCAATCCAAAGGCGAACGCGACGCCCAGCAGGCCGATCCCAACGGCCGGAAAGGCGGCGGACAACACCGCCGCGCCGCACCCACCGAGCGTTAACCAGAAGGTACCGAAGAACTCCGCCGATATGCGGCGGGCCATGTCGTCTTGCATGCATAGTCTCCCCGACCGTTTTATTGCCCTAACAACAGCGTCTCGGGGACAGTTGATATCGATTTAATCTGAACGTTTGGTCACGAGTGGTTGAAACTCGCACTATACGTTCGCCGCCGCCAAAGCGGGACGAAGGAAGTCCGGATCGAAGATCTTCGTCGCCATGACCTGACAGCGGCGCATCAGGCGGATTTCGTCCGAGGCGTAGTCGGCGATGGCACGATGGATCGTGCCGACATGATCCCAGATCAAAAGATCGTTCTCATTCCAGTCATGCTTATACCGGAAGCGCATTTCAAGTTGATGCCGGAACAAGTAGTCCAGCATCTCGTCGCTTTCCGCTTGCGGTAGCTCGTTGATGCGGACAGCATAGCCTTCGTTGCAATACAGCACTTTCTTGCCGGTGATGGGATGCGTCAGGAACAGCGGATGCACCACCGGAGGGCGGCGTTTGCGCTGTTCATCCGTCATCGCCGGGCGCCCACTGGCTTTGTCGCGGCGCATGTGTTCCCAGAATTTTTCGAAATCGTGGGTCGCGGTCATGCCGTCCAGTCGGGTCTTTATCCCATTCGGCAATGCTTCATACGCCGCCTGCGTGTTGGCGAATTCGGTGCCACCGAGCGGAACGCCGTGACGGCGGGGGATGCGGATGCCATAGAGGACGTTGACGAAGCCAATCGTCTCCCGATACGACATGTCGGTGTGCCAGTCCTGCCCGGCATCAGGGCTACCGATATAAGCGCCGTTTTCCCTGATGTTGGACAGAATACCAACCTCGGGGAACGCTCGGTTCGGATCGACCGCACTGATTGGATTGCCCTGTATCTCGCCGAACAGTTCGGAGAAACGTTTGACGTCCCCGACGTCCAGCTTTTGATCAGGAAACCGCAGCACCCCGTGTTCGCCGAGCGCCAACAGGATGCGTCCGAAGTCCGGGTTGGACAAAGACTCTGCGAGATCGATGCCTCGAACGGTGGCGCCGAGTATCTCGTCGGTCGGTTCTATGCTGAGCATGGCTTACCCCCTTCATTGTCAACGGTGCACCGGCGACCGCGATACCGGAGCCATGCACGATACGCTCTTCGGTCGTCTGGCTTGGTTGGTCAGACTGCCATTGTGCGAAGAAAGACGTTAGAGCACTTTGTCCGGGACTGAAAAGAGTGCGACCACCCGTCGCCATAGCTCGGCGTGTCCGGACTACCTGCGCCCTGATGATGCCGCGACGGGTGGCCCGTTTGGAAACAAACTGTTCATTAAAGTGCCGCCTAAACCGGACCCGTCAATGAGCGATCGACAACCGCTGGATGAGATCCGCGGCCCGGGTATCGCCCAGCACAACTGCTTTTTTATACCACTCTATCGCCATAGCCGGATCCGGCTTGCTGCCTGGCGGGATGAAATTCTTATCGTAGGTCTTGCCAAGCGATACCGCCGCCTCGGCGCTACCGGCCTCCGCCGCGCGTTGAAATAACAGGCGGGCAACGGCAACGTCGCCTAAGGCCAACGATTGCCCCCCGCGCTTCAATAGAGCGGCCATCAACGCCGGCGACAGCGTATCGGCCGGCCTGGCGGTTTGTGGCGGTTGCGGTAGTGGAGCCACAATCACAGGCGCCACCGGGGTTACCGGTTGCGAATGCTGATTTCGCTCACCGGTTGCTTTGTAAAGAAAAACCGAAGCTCCAACCGCAAGAAAACCGGCGGCCGTAATCTGCACGACACGTTCCACGATGGTGACACCCGGGTCGTCTCGATATTTTGGCTTCGCGGGAGCGATCGATCCCATGGCGGCGGTGACGGTTCGCGCTGTAATCTTTGCGTCAGAGCGGGCAAAGCCTGTTGTGAAAACCGCCTCCATATGACGGTCTATAAGTCCGGGCACGCCTCCAGATCGGGTCACAATCAGCTTCATTGCGTCAGGGGCAATGAGCCGGCGGGCCGTTCCCCCCGCTATCCATAAAAACCGTTCGATAAACTGGAGGCTTTCCGCGGGTGCAAGTCGGGGGAGACGAATTGTTTGACGGGCGGGAGTCGTGAGTGGTGTCAGTTCAGGCCGGACCGTCTCGGAAGCAAGGATCGCCGTGCAACTGAGCACGATCGCTGGACTCGATGAATCGGCAGGTATCGCCTGAACAAGACCGAGCAGGAGGTCAAGGCAGTCATCGGAAAGTAAATCAACGTCGTCTATTATCAACGATTGGCATGGCGTATCCAGGAACTTTTCAATCACACGCTCGGGCACCCACTCGCCGGCATTGGGATGATTGAGAAGTGCGGCAACAAGCTGCGCCAGTGTCAGGTGGCCGGTTGCTGTTCGGGATACCAGGATGGTTTTCTGTCCTGACCCGGCAGAGATGGACGCCGCGGCGCGCAGTGTCTCGGACTTGCCGATTCCCTCCTCACCCACAAGCATCATTACACCGGTGCCGTGCGCAAGATGTTCGGTGAGAAGGTCGAAAGCTTTTTGTTGAGACTTGAAATGGATGTAACCACCATTGTCCCGGCCTTCGCCGAAGGGCGGCTTCAAAAGACCATAGAGATCAAGGTAGCCCCGCGACGATGGAACCTCGGCCGGGGCTTCCCTCGGTTGGGACGGTGGCCCGAGGCTAATGGAATTCAAAGGCCGGCGCATGGGGCGATCCAGGAGTGTGACATTGGAATGCACCGGAAATTGGTGTAACCGCCAGCGGCTTTTGGTCTCGATCACCGTGACGTGACACCATTCCCGCATCGATCTTATATGAGCCGGCTCCCGGGCTGACCGTTTGGGCATAGTCGCGCGTTGCAACCGAGCGGATGCGCTCAAGTGCGGCGATTACCATCCGAACGGCAAGCCGGTCGCGTATAGGAGAGCGACGGGAATAGCCCTAGGGTTGGCCAGACCAAACGCCAAACAGCCACGCGCCCCACGCTAACCATATCGAGGACCCGGATGCAGCTTGCCCGTCTTGCCATCGATATCGGCGGCACGTTTACCGATCTTGCCCTCGAACAGGGCGGCAGGCGCACCACCGTGAAGGTTCTGACCACCCCGGCGGACCCGGAACGGGGCGTCATGGACGGCTTCCGGACCATCATTCAGGCAGCCGGAGTGTCGCCCGCCGACATCGAACTGATCATCCACGGTACCACGCTGGCAACCAACGCCATCATTGAGCGTAAGGGCGCCCGCACCGCTTTAATCACGACCGAGGGTTTCCGGGATGTCATCGCGATGGGCAACGAAAGCCGATACGATCAATACGATTTAAATATTGTGCTGCCGGAACCTCTGGTGCCGCGGTACCTGCGCCTGCCGGTGCCAGAGCGGCTCGACAATACCGGAAAGATCTTGCGCCCGTTGGATGAGGCCGCGGTGCTGGCCCTGATCCCGGTGCTGCGGAAAGAAAACGTCGAAAGTATTGCGGTCGGTCTGCTGCACGCGTTCGTCAATCCTGTGCATGAGCGCCGTATCCAGACATTGCTGCGAGAGGCACTCCCCGACATCCCCGTGTCGCTGTCCTCGGATGTGTCGCCGGAGATGCGGGAATGGGAACGTTTCTCCACCACGGTCGCCAACGCCTATGTGCAGCCGATGATGGCGCGATATCTGCGCCGGTTGGAGGCCGATCTGCACGCGGCCGGCGCTGTCGCCCCGCTGTTCCTGATGATGTCGGGTGGTGGGCTGACGACAATCGAAACCGCCTGCCGTTTCCCGATCCGGCTGGTCGAAAGCGGGCCGGCCGGCGGTGCGATCTTCTCGGCCTTCATCGCGCGGGAGTGCGGCCTGGACAGTGTCTTGTCGTTCGACATGGGCGGAACGACCGCTAAAATTTGCCTGATTGACGATTTCAAGCCGCAGACAGCGCGGACCTTCGAGGTTGCCCGGGTTGGGCGATTTCGAAAAGGATCGGGTCTGCCGCTGCGGATTCCGGTGATTGAGATGGTGGAGATCGGCGCCGGCGGTGGATCGATCGCGCATGTCGATACGATGGGACGCATCGGCGTGGGGCCGGAAAGCGCGGGCGCCGACCCTGGACCGGCGTGTTATGGGCGTGGCGGGATTCATCCGGCGGTTACCGACGCCAACCTTTCGCTTGGTCGTTACGATCCCGCCAGGTTTGCCGGCGGATCGATGGCATTGGATGCCGGCGCGGCACACACAGCTCTATTAGCCGATGTCGGAGCACCGTTGGGCCTGACGGCGGAACTCGCGGCGCTGGGTGTCGTCGAAATGGTCGATGAGAACATGGCCAATGCCGCCCGCGTGCACGCGATCGAATCCGGCAAAACCTACGAAGGCCGCACGCTGATCGCTTTCGGCGGCGGCGGTCCGGTGCATGCCTGCCGGGTGGCGGAGAAAGTCGGCATCAACCGCGTGTTGGTGCCCTCCGGCGCCGGTGTCGGCAGCGCCATCGGCTTCCTGCGGGCGCCGGTCGGATATGAGGTTGTGCGCAGTCTGTATCAGCGGTTCTCGACGTTCGACGTGAGCGCGGTCAACGACCTGCTGGACGACATGCGACAGGAAGCCGAGGCCGCTGTCGCCAAGGGCAGTTTCGGAGCGCAGATTGTCGAAACCCGCACCGCGTATATGCGCTACGTCGGGCAGGGCCACGAAATCCCGGTGCCACTGCCGGATTATGCACTGGGGCCAGAGGATGTCGCCCTGATCCGGGACCGCTACGACCAGGAGTATGCTCGGTTTTTCGACCGGCCGGTCCCCGGATCGGACGTCGAAATCATGAGCTATGCGGTCGTGGTGACCACCGTTACCCCTGATGTCGTCGTGCCGGCGCGGGAAGACAGCCTGTTCATCACCGAAGCGGCGCCGATCCGCACTCAGCTTGTGCGCGACACGACGACCGGGGCGGTGTCGGAGTGGGCGATCTATGACCGAGCCAGCCTGGTACCCTGGATGACCATCACGGGTCCGGCGATCGTGGCGGAGGACGAGACCTCAACGCTGGTTGGGCCGGGATGGTCGGCGACGGTTAACGGTCTGGGGTATATCGAGATGGTGCGGGGCGGTTGATCAATCGTCCCGGCGCCGATCGTAGAACAACACCTCCAGGCCGGGGATAAGCTGAGACAACAGGTCGAAATCCGCATCCTCCGTGATCACTGTGAAACCGGCCTTGGCCGCCACAATCGCGGTCAGCGCGTCGCTGATCAGTTCGACACGGTCGAACGCCGTCGCGATCTCGCCGCCGCCCCCGGCAACTGTGCGGGCGGCGTGACCCGCCAACTCACCCGCCTGTAGCCAGTCGGCGTCGGTTGGAACCAGCACTTTTGCCGGGTCGATCCGCGATAAAACAGCCGCGTAGGTCGCCAGGACGCGATGCGTCCCGGGATGATCCGGGTCCAAACGACCACGCACCCAAGCCAATTCCGCTCTGGTCGGCGCGGCAACAAACATGCGCGGTAGAGCGTTAAGCAACGCGCGCAGGACCGGAGGACCTCTTCCGGCCAAGGCGTTGATGAAGACGTTGGTGTCCAGCAGAACCGGGCCATGCGGGACCAAATCGCCCAACTTTGGCAAAGACGCACGATCCCGTCGCAATCTCTCTTTCGTCGGCGACGGCATCGGATCGGCTTACAGGTCGATCTGCTCCAGTATCTCTGACGGTGTGTCGGCTAGCGTTCCCCAATTCGCCGCAAGCCAGGGTCCAAGCTCGTCCTCTGTGGCGAGTGCCGCCAGTGCGGCATTGATTATGGCTGCCGGTGAGGTTGTACCAAGCCGCTTAGCGGCGGCTTCGAAGAGTTTCGGAGAGACTTTAGCGTTGAAATGCTTCGTTTTCGGTCCAGAAAGTAGTCCCATGCCATCGGCTATACGAAGCGCGGCAGTGCGTGGTTCCGATGTGTTGGTGGCCGGCGGCGATCGGTGGTGTTGCCCCGTCTTGTTGGGTTGGCTCCGAACTACGGGCATGCTGTAAATTCCAAATTGGTATTACCATATTGCGCATAACGTAACACCAATGTGGTGTCCCGCCAGTCTTTTCATCCGGTCTCGCTATCAACGTTGGCTGCGGAGAACTCGGCCGCCCCGCAGCCAGACGCGATCACCGATCGACAGCGTTCCAAACGAACCAGGGCAGACAGTTGATGGTCGGGTATTATGCCGCCAACCCGACCTCCTCGGACGAAACAGTCTCCAACTGGCCCACCGTCTCGCGCCCGAACAGTAGTGGCACAAACGCGCCTACCCCAACCACGCACAGCAATGTGCCGAAGAACACCACCGGCGAGGCTGTGAAGCGCTCCAGGAACAACGGAAACAGCACCCCCGAGAACATGCGCGCCGTCGATTCCCCAAAGAAATGGCCCCTGCCCCGCAATTCCGTTGGAAACTGTTCGGACAGGTAAACCCGGGTGCAGGGAAACGCCGACAACACAGTGAAACCCGTGATTAGCCCACCGGCGATAAACACCACCGTGGCGGCTGGTCCCGTCCAATGCGCGGCCGCCATCAGGGCAATCCCTGGCAGTGATCCGGCCAGTGAATACGTCATCGTCCAGCGGCGCCCGATGATCTCCATCAGGTATCCGGTGAACAGTTTCCCGGGAATACTGGCCATGAACAGAACGGAGCTGACGCCAAAACCCAACGCAACCGCGCCGCCCTGGTCCACCAGCGCCTTGGGCAGCAAAATCGCGCACGTGTAATAGGCCGTGCTGGCACTGACGCCCGTCAGGATGCCGACCACGGTCCACCGAAGCTGACCCGCCCGGAATAACGCCACAAAGGGCGGCAGTGCCTCACGACCCAATGTCAGGCTGGGTCCCAGTCCGGCGACCGTCAGCAGAGGCACGCGATTGCCGCAGCGTTTGATGATCCGGTTCACCGCATCGACCGCCGCCTGAGGCTTGCCGTGACGCAGATACCAACGGGGACTGTCCGGAATGGCAAATTGCACCAACAGCGGCACCACACCCAATGCGAGTCCGCCCGGTAGCGCGATCAGACGAAAACCGAGCGGATTGCCAGCCAACAGGAAGGCGATGAACGGCAGCAGGGTGAAGGCGCTGGCGAGCATGACCTCATAAATCGCGCCGTAGGTGCGCCGATGCTGCGCCGGCATCAGTTCAGCGGCGATCGGGAATGGTGCCGGGATCGCGAACCCGAGGCCTATGCCGGTTAGCAGCCGTAGGACGATTAACTGGTCAGCGGATTGCGCCAGCGGGATCATCAGGGTGAACAGCGTGCTGACGATCACGCCGATTTGCATGACGACTTTGCGGCTCAACCGGTCGGAGAGCCCGGAAGCGGTGAAACCGCCGATCACCACACAGAATGTCGGGGCGGCGACCAGCCATCGGATGTCGCTTTGGGTCAGGCCCAGCGGTTCCCTCGCCAGCACGATCAGCGATCCGCCGAGGGCCAGATCGTAGCCTTCGACGAAGCCGACCGTGCCCAGAACAACGATCAGCAGCAAGTGGTAACCAGAGAAAGGAATGCTATCCAGTTTCCGCCCAAGTATATAACCGGCGGTTTCGCGTTGAATTGCCATGGCGCCCTCCCAGTTTGAATTGGCGCGGACGGTGGTGCGAAGGTGCGGATCGGTCTAGTTTCGATATCGGATCATAAGACGCACGATTCCGCGTTGCCGCACCGTGAAGTGCCGCCGGCCAAACGTGTTGCTCTCCCTAGCCCGGGGGCGGTTTTTCACCCCTCTTATCGGCTGCTATGTTGAGGGTGGGTTGCACATTGTTAACCCCCGCCAGGGGAAATAAATCGTGCGGCCTCGCCGACGGCTGCGCACCGTGCCAGAGTGGTGTTCCGCACCAACAGGCTTGCACCCGATGTCGAACGAAACCAACGCGCTTGCGCAGATTCATCGCCAGATCATGTGGAACCGCCTGATCGCGGTGGTGGAGGAACAGGCGCAGATCATGATCCGGACTGCGTTCTCGACGACCGTGCGGGAGGCAGGGGATTTGTCCGCCGGGATATTCGACCTGCACGGGCGGATGATGGCCCAGGCGGTGACCGGCACGCCGGGACACGTCAATTCCATGGCGGAGAGCGTCGGACATTTCCTGCAGAAATTTCCCGCCGCGACCATGCGCCCCGGCGACCACTATATCACCAACGATCCCTGGCTCGGAACCGGCCATCTGCACGACCTGACCGTCGTTACACCGGCGTTCCATAACGGGGGGATTGTCGGCCTGTTCGCCAACACGGCGCATGTGATCGATATCGGCGGGCTCGGGATGGGGCCGGAGGGGCGATCGGTCTTCGAAGAGGGCATGTATATCCCGATCGTCAAATGCTTCGACCAGGGCCAACCGAACGAAACGTTCTTCGACTTCATGCGCGCCGGGTCGCGCTTGCCGGTCGAATTGGAGGGCGACATCTACTCGCTCTGTGCCTGTAACGATGCCGGCGCCAAGCGGCTTGTCGAGATGATGGACGAATTCGATATGACCAGCCTGGATCCTTTGGCTGTGTTCATTTTTGACAGTTCGCATCGGGCGACTTTGGCCGAGATCGCCCGCATTCCTCGCGGGACGTTCACGGCGGAGATTTACTCCGACGGGTATGAGGAACCGGTGCGGCTGGCAGCGTCGATGGAAATTCTGGAAGACGCCATCGAGGTGGATTTCGCCGGCACCTCGGGCCTGTCAGGACGCGGCATTAACGTTCCGCCCGCGTATTGCCGAGCTTACTCCTGTTTTGGGTTGAAATGCGTGGTGGCGCCGGAGATACCGAATAATTGGGCCTCTTTGGCGCCGTTTCGGATGAAAATACCCGAGGGCTGCATTTTGAACGCGCCCCGCCCCTACCCGGTTTCAGTGCGGCATGTGATCGGCCATTTGCTGCCTGACCTGATGATGGGCTGCCTGCATCAGGTGGTGCCTGAACGGGTGACCGCCGAAGGTGCGTCGTCACTGTGGAATCCGCCGTTGCGCGGGGGTGGCGCGATTTCCGGTCAGGCGCGCGGCAACAAGCCGGTGATTGCCGATTTTGAGATTATTACGTTCAACTCCGGCGGCACCGGGGCGCGACCGACCCGGGACGGTTTGAACGCGACCGCCTTCCCGTCCGGCGTGCGCACCATGCCGGTGGAGGCGACTGAGAACGTGGCCCCGGTGATTTTGTGGCGCAAGGAACTGAAGGCGGATTCCGGCGGCGCGGGGCGCACCCGTGGCGGGGTCGGTCAGATCATGGAGATCGCGACCAAAGGCGACCTGGAATTCGCCGTCAATGCCAGCTTTGATCGTATCGCCCATGCCCCGAAAGGCCGGGAGGGTGGACTGGACGGCGCGGCTGGCAGGGTCGCGGAAAAGGGTGGGACGCTGTTGCGGACGAAGGGGTTTCAGATCATCCCCGATGGCGAACGGCTGATTCTGGAGCTGCCGGGCGGCGCCGGGATGGGTGATCCGGCGGCACGGGACCCTGTTCTGGTGGCTCGGGACGTTCGCGACGGGTTGGTCTCCGTCGCCAATGCCCGGGCGCTGTACCGGGTGGCGGTTGCCGAGGATGGAACGGTGGACGAACCCGGGACACGGGCACTTCGCGGCTAGACCTGTGCTGGCGACCAGGATCCTCCTGTCATGTCGACGAAGGTCGGCATCCACGTCTTTTATCATTGAAAACAAAGACGTGGGTGGTGCGCCTTCGCGCACCATGACGATATGAGGACGATCCGCGTAAATCAGTATCAAAGCCGATTGATATTACTCGATATCTTCCAAACTGAACTGCTCGGCTTCCTCATCGTAGGCGAACAGCTCGGCATACCGGCCCCAGCCGATCACCGTCCGCAGCGTGTCCGCAGCGTAGTCGGCCGACATGTGGTCTTCCAGTTCGTCGCGGAAGCGCACGGCCGAGGCGCGATGGTTCCACCGCTCGTCCAGCACCTGCCGGATCATGTTCACCAACGGCACATGCGCCCGCAAGCCTTCGGCGAAGATCTGCTTGCGTTCGTCCGTGTCGCCCTCGACGAACTTGCGTCCGAGGTCGGTCAGCAGGATATCGCCTTCCTCCAGCACCGCGAAACGGAACAGTTGCAGCGTTTCGCCCAGTGGCAGCAGGTCATCGACCTCGTATTGCAGCGACGCGGCCAGGGCCGGCAAGTCGGCGCGTCCGGCGTAGGGTTCGGCCGCCAATGTCTCCATCAGACCGGACATGATGTTGGTGCCGACCCGTTGCAGCGGCATCGCCAGCGGCGAGACCGGAGCAGCCAGTGCCGCCTTCGGACTGGCGGTCGGACGCCGCGTCATGATGCCGTAGATGTCGTCCACCAACTGGCGGAAATCCGGGTCCAGACGGTTGCGGGGATGCGGGAACGGCACCTTCAGCTCGTTCGCCACGCGGCCGGGATTGGACGAGAACACCAGGATGCGGTCGCACATCAGCACCGCTTCCTCGATGTTGTGGGTCACCATCAGCACCGACTTGACCGGCAGCTTGCCGTCCATCCACAGGTCGATCAAATCGGTGCGCAGCGTTTCCGCGGTCAGCACGTCCAAAGCACTGAACGGTTCATCCATCAGCAGCAAATCGGGATGTACCACCAACGCCCGCGCCAGTCCGACACGTTGGCGCATGCCACCGGAGAGTTCCTTCGGATACGCGTTCTCGAACCCGCCCAACCCGATCATATCGATCGCGGTTTCCGCGCGGGCTTCCCGCTCGGCGCGAGGCACGCGGCGCGCCTCCAGCCCAATCTCGACGTTCTCTTGCACGGTCAGCCAGGGGAACAGGGCGAAGCTTTGGAACACCATTGCCACGCCATCGGTCGGGCCGGTGATCTGGGTGCCGCGCCACTTGACGCTGCCGGATGTCGGCTTCAGCAACCCTGACACAATCCGCAGCAGGGTCGATTTGCCCGACCCCGAACGGCCCAGCAGAGCGACGATCTCGCCTTCGCGAAGGGTCAGATTAACGTCGTCCAACACCACCAGATCGGCGTTGGCTTCTTTGTGATAGGCTTGCCGGCACCCGGTCACTTCGATCAGGCAAGGGCGAACATCGACCACTGCGTCCATGATTGTATCCTCAGGCCAGGGTAAGACGGCGTTGCGCATAGGCATACATCGGACGCCACAGCAAACGGTTAAACAGAACGACGAAGACGGACATCACCACCACGCCCAACACGACGCGAGCCATATCGCCCTTGTCCGTCGCGTCGGCGATATAGGCGCCCAGACCATGCGCCTGTAGCTTGGTGTCACCCCAGGACGCCACTTCAGCCACGATCGCGGCGTTCCACGATCCGCCGGAGGCGGTGATCGCGCCGGTCACGTAGTAGGGGAAAATCCCGGGGATGATGACCTTGCGCCACCACAACCAGCCACTGATGCGGAAGTTGGCCGAGGCTTCCTTCAGGTCGCCCGGGAAGGCGGCGGCGCCGGCGACAACGTTAAACAGGATATACCATTGGGTGCCCAGGATCATCAGCGGCGTGAGCCAGATGTCCGGGCTGAGATGGAAATACACAATAAACAGCACGAACGGGGGGAACAGCAGGTTGGCCGGAAACGCCGCCAGGAACTGGGCGATCGGTTGAGCCCGCCGCGCCCATTCCGGACGCAAACCGAGCCAAACGCCGATCGGGACCCAAAATAGCGTCGCGAGGATCATCAGCACGACGACGCGAACCAGCGTGATCAGGCCCAGGCCCACAGCTTCGCCAATGTCGCTCCAAACCAGGGCCTGGGATGCGAAGATCACCACACGCCAAACCGCCAGGGCCACAACCACCAGCAAAAACGCACTCCAGAGGAAATCGACCGTGCGTGATGGCTGTTTGGAGGTCTCGGCAACGGGCCGGGACCGAAAGGACAGCCGCAATCCGCCGACATAGGCGGCCGCATTGCCCACCATCTCGCCGATGAACTTCATCAGCCGGGTGCGGCGCATCACGCGCAGCATCCAAGGGTCGGACGCCGTGCTGCCGGCCGTCGTTTCAAAACGGAACTTTGCCGACCACGCTACCAGCGGCCGGAACAGCAACTGGTCGTAGGCCAGGATTACCACCAACATGGCCAGGATCGCCCAGGCCACGGCGAGGATGTCCTTCTGCTCCAATGCCAACGCGACATACGATCCGATGCCGGGCAGCTTCCAGGTGTTGTCGCCGACGGACACGGCTTCGGAGGCCACCACGAAGAACCAGCCGCCGGACATCGACATCATGGTGTTCCACACCAGGCCTGGGGTGGCGAACGGAACCTCCAGCTTCCAGAATTTCTGCCAGCCTGAGAGGTGGAAAGACACCGAAGCCTCGGCCAAATCGGCAGGCACCGTCTTCAGCGACTGATACATGCTGAAGGCCATGTTCCAGGCCTGGCTGGTGAAAATCGCGAAGATCGACGCGAGTTCCAGTCCCAGCACCTGACCGGGGAACAGGTTCATGAAGAACACGACGGTGAAGGTCAGAAACCCCAGGATCGGCACCGATTGCAGCACGTCCAGCACCGGCACCAGCACCAGCGCGGCGCGCCGGCTTTTCGCCGCGGCGGTGCCGTAGGTGAAGGTGAACAGCAGCGAGGCCGCCAGCGCCGCGAACATCCGCATCGTGGTGCGCAATGCATACTCCGGCAGGTTCCAGGGATCGAGCGTGATCTCGGTGGCGCCGGGTGCGTCGATGGGAACCATCGTGCCCTGGGCGACGTGGCCGACCGCGACCAACGCACCGATGACGCAAACGAACGCCGCGACGTCCCAGATGTTCGGCATGCGCCAACCGGCGGCCATGAAGGGGATTTTCGTGGCTGACATGATGTTAAGCTATCGATTTCCGCCGCGGTATTGCGTGCCGGTGCTGTTAGCTGCCTGCACCGATACTGTCACGCCCGAATGACGTGGCAATTCGATGACATCACGCTCGGTTACGGGTGACCAGCCGGCCGGCTCTCGCAGCGGTCGCGCCATTGCCGAAGACATAGGCGGACTGGCCGTTGATCCAGGTTTCCAGAATGCCCTCGGACACCCGGGTCGGGGCGTCGTAGGTGGCGGCGTCACGCACCGTGGCCGGATCGAACAGTACCAGATCGGCATAGGCGCCCTCGCGGATCACGCCACGATCGACCATGCCGAACACCGACGCGGTGTGGCCGGTCATTTTGCGGATCGCTTCTTCCAGGCTGAACAGCCCGAGGTCGCGAGCGTAGTGACCGAGCACGCGGGGAAAGGTCCCCCACAGGCGGGGATGCGGGTAAGAGTCGTGCGGCAACCCGTCGCTTCCGATCATCGCCAACCGGTGCGCCATGATGCGTTGCACGTCCGGTTCGTCCATTTGGAAGTAGATCGCTCCGGCCGGGACCAGCCGTTCGGCGGCCACCTTCTCGTCCAGGTCCCACTCCCGCGCAATGTCGGCCAGCATGCGCCCGGCGAGCTCCGGATGCGGCACCGACCACGTGATCTGCACCGGCACGTCCTTGCGCAGCCGGTGCGGCATCAGCACGGTCGATCCGGCGGCATAGGGGTAGATGTCGAAATCGACTTTCTGGCCGGCGGCCGCCTTGTCGATTAGCGGCAGGGTTTCGACGCTGCGGCCGAAATTCTCCGGCATCGAGCATTTATGGTGACTGATCACCACCGGCACATTCACGGCGCGGCCGATCTTGAGGGTTTCCTCGATCGACAGCAGGACGTCGTTTGCCTCGTCGCGCATGTGGGTGACATACAGCCCGCCGGTCGCGCGCAACGCTTCGGCGACGGCGATCACCTCGTCGGTCGGGGCCATCATGTTGGGTGGGTAATACAGGCCGGTGGAAAACCCCGAGGCCCCCTCGGCCAGCGCCTGCCGCAACCGCGCCTGCATGTGGGCGGCTTCCTTGTCGCTGGCGGCCCGCTGGGTGTCGCCGTTCATCGCCTCCACCCGCAGCGACATGTGGCCGATCAGGGCGTAGGTGTTCACCGGCGAGGGATCGCGCGCCAACCGGTCAGCATATTCGGCGAAACTGTCGAAGGCGAACCAGGTTTCGTCGCCAAGCAGGTCCAGGGGCGGTACCGGACGCGCCTTCATGCGTACCGGCGACAGCGAAATCCCGCAGTTGCCGACGACGACGGTGGTGACGCCCTGAGACATTTTGCAGAGCATGCACGCCGGCCCGCACAGCACTGCCCTGTCATCGTGGGTGTGGGCGTCAATAAACCCCGGCGCCAGGGCCAACCCGTCGGCATCCACATCCCGATCCGCTTCCCAAGCACCCAGGTCGCCCATGGCGACGATCCGGTCGCCGGTCACCCCGACATCGGTCTGCACGCGCGGACTGCCCAACCCATCGAATACGGCGGCATCGCGGATGATCAAATCGCAGCGCAGGGACATGGGGTGTTCCGTCCATCTCGTTCGTGGAATATTGCTGCCGATATTAAACGGAGTGCGCCGCCATGACCATCGCCGAACTGTGTCTGTTGGGAGTCGTCATGGTGACGCTGCTGTCCATCATGCCCGCCAAGATCGACGGCAAGCGAGCCTACGACAACGCCAACCCGCGCGATCCGAACTTCTATACGCCGGGTTTGCGCGCGCGCGCCCAAGGCGCCCAACTGAACGGCTTTGAAGCGTTTCCGTTCTTCGCCGCCGCCGTGCTTTTGGCTGAAATGCGGTCGGTGCCACAGGGAACCTTGAATGCATTGGCGTTGGGTTTTCTCGCGGTCCGTATCGCCTATGCGCTGTTTTACCTGACCGATCGCCCCTCGTTGCGGTCAACGGTCTGGGCGATCGGCGTTGCCTGCAATCTGGCGATCTTTTTCTCGCCGGCCTGGGCGGGACGCTGACGCATTTATCCGGGACCGAGGCGAAGTTCGCCGCCCGGTGCGAGCGGTCACCGCTGAAGCCGCGAACTATCCCCCGCCAGTGAAAAATCGCTCGGTCCCATCAACGACCGAGCGATAGAAGTTGGCGGTAGAATCGCTGTTGTACCAACGGTCCTAAGTGACGGCTCCTCGTCGTCATGGCGGGCCTTCGCCTGTCATGACGGGTTTGGGCCGACCGGTCGAAACTTAAGCGGTTGGTATTAACGATGGATTTGTACAGGCATCAGTCGGCCAGCGCGCCGGCGGGCACGGCCCGCTTGGCCACATCCTCGATGTTCAGGGTGAAAGCGCAGATGACCGCGGCGCCCAGACACAACATCGCCAGACCATACAGACCACCAGCTTAGCTGCCCGTCATGTCCTTCATAACACCGACATACCAGGGGCCGAAGAACCCGCCGAGGTTGCCGATCGAGTTGATCCAGGCGATCGAGGCCGCCGCTGCCGTTCCGGTCAGGAACATCGGCGGCATCGCCCAGAACGGCCCCTTGGAGCCATAGAAGCCCATCGCCGCGATGGACATACCGACCAGCGACCACCAGGTTCCCATCATGTACCCGGCGATGATGAGCCCGAGAGCCGACACCAGACAGGTTCCCAGCAGATTCCACCGCCGTTCCTGCATACGATCGGAGATACGTCCCCAGACCACCAGTGAAATGCCACCACAGACGTAAGGGATCATCGTCAACCAACCCGCCATCATGTTGCTGGTCGAGCCAATCGACTTGATGATCTGCGGAATGAAAATCAGCATGCCCAGGCTGGCCACGACGATGCCAAAATAGTTTAACGCCAGCAGCAGCACCTTCGGATCGAACATCGCCTGCCACAGGGTGAATGTCTTCACTGCCTCTTTCGCTTTGCGTTCGGCCAGCAACTTCGACGCCAGCCAGGTCTTTTCCTCCTGCGTGAGGAAGGTCGCCTGCTCCGGCCGGTCGGTCATCACGAACAGTGTCACGACACCGATCAGCACGGTCGGTATCGCTTCGGCGATATACATCCACTGCCAACCGCGCAGGCCCATGAGACCGTCGAGAGTCAGGATCGCAGTGGAAATCGGCGCACCGGCCGCCACCGCGATAGGCAGGCCGATCAGAAACCCGGAAACAATCCGAGCGTGATGGTAGCTGGGAAACCAGTAGGTAAAGTACAGGATGATACCCGGGAAGAAACCGGCCTCGGCTGCACCCAGAAAAAAGCGAACGAGGGCGAAACTGTTCGAACCGACCACCAACGCGGTCAATCCGGCACATATCCCCCAGGTGATCATGATGCGAGCGATCCATAGTCGAGCGCCGACTTTTTCCATCACGATGTTGCTGGGTACCTCGAAAATGAAGTAGCCCCAATAGAAAGTGCCGGCGGCGAAACCGAACGCGGTGGCCGACATATGCAGATTGCCTTGCATCGTCAGGCCGGCAAAACTGACGTTGATACGATCGATATAGGCAAGAAAGTAGGTAAATATGGCAAAAGGCAATAGTCGCAAATAGATTTTGCGCATTGCGGATTTTTCGATGACGTCGTCCACTTTTATCTCCCTGGCCGGTCCTGGCCAGCTTGGTGCCAGCGCTTGAGATCCCGATGAAGTTACCGTATGATACACAGGTATCAGCGAGCAACCGCTAATACCAATCGCCGCTGACGTGTGTCACTGTCAACGGCGATTGATATCAGACCTTATCCGCTGACTCCGATGCCGGCGCCGGCGCTTCCGTGGCCGTCCGGTGGCTCAGGATGCGTTCCAGCACCCGGCGGCAATCGTTGGACCGATCCGGCTTGTCCAGTGATGCCCGGATCAGTCGAACCGTCGCCAGGTCGCTGCCCGCGAGCGGCCGCCCCTCGGCCAGCCCGGTTTCGATGTCTTTTAAGGTACGCAACCAGATCGTCGAGCGCAGCCAACCAAGGACTTCCGGTCCTTGCGGTAACGCCAGCCAGTTATAAATTGGCATAAGAACGAAGAGCGGAACGATCAGGACCGTATAATAGCCGACCACGCTCGCCAGCCAAATCGGCAGATTTTGAAATATCCATGGTACGCCCGAATGATAGTAGGTCTTAGCCTGCTCGTTGGCTGGCAATCCGGTGGATCTCAAAGCGGGAAATTCAGACTCCTGTGAAACGATCGTCGCGGCATGATGGACCTCCTCCATCGCCTCCAGCAACAGAAAGGCAATCGCGGGATGCAGGTCTTTTTTCACCAGTACCTGATCCGTCGCCGCGAGCACATGCAGCGGGGTGGCGGGAATGCTGTCCTGAATGTCATACGTCGCCGCCGGCAGGACGACGTCGCGCAGGTAACCCAGCCGTTGCGAAATGGCCCGGGCCTGCGGGAAATCCAGCATCTGCAAGTCGTTATTCCGAGCCAGCAGAGTAATGAGCGGATTATCCGCGGACTGCATGACAAAACCGACATCGATCGTGCCCGCGGTCAACGCGGCAATTTCCTCGTTCAGTGGCATGAAATTAAACCGGCTGTTCTCCGCGGTCAGTCCCAGCGTCCGCAAAACGTCAAGCGCCGCGGATGCCGTCACGCTCGCGCGTGGCGGAAATCCAATGCGCAGACCACTCAGCCGCGACAGATCCGGAGACGGTCCCAGCGACTTGCGCGCGAAGGCGAACAACGGCTCATAGCCGGTGCTACCCAGTGTCGTGACATTCGGGATCAGCTTCGGACTGGTTTTATTGGCGACAAACCCGACATCGACACCGGCCGCCGGGTCGTTCACGTCAAAAACGATAGAAGCGGTGTCAGCCCGCGATCTCAACTCGACATGAATACCTCGGGATTCAAGGAAATCCCGATACTGGGCAGCGTTGCGATACCACGATCCATCGATCGCTCCGGCTTCGATCGTGACGTTCGTCGGAGGAAACGGCGCGGCAATGCCGGCCACCGCGACCACGGCGATCAACGCGGCTGTCGTCCAGCCATGCCGGCCGCGGCCAAACACAAATGACCCCATCTCTTGCGTAAAGCGTGCAGTCTTTTTTTCATCGTCACGACGTCCCTGCCGTGCGCTCAAAGACCGGGTCAATTGCACGGTGGCCCACTGCGCGATCTGCATGACGGCGGCAAAGAACAGAATGGCAGCAACGATCAGCCAAATACGGCCACTGACCGACGTGAGCCGGTCAGTCTGCCGCAGGGTGATCGTAACGGCTTCCTCGACGCCAATCGCGGCGCCCACGGATGATGCCATGACCAGGACGCTGAAGGCCCGCAGCATGTTCGGAATGAACAGCAACGCACCGCTCATGGAGCCGGCCTGCAGGTGCCGGAAAGTATCCAGTAAATTGTCGGACACGTAAGCGGCGGCATAAATCGACAGCGCGAACACCAGGATCGCGCCCCCCGGGACCGGAATCACCAACCCGAACAGGACGATTTCGGATGGAAGCATGTTCAGCAAGAAAAACATGACAACAAAGGTTGGCGACGCCCGCAGCAAACCGGTCAGTGCAGCCGCCGCATGACCGAGCAATCCGGCACCATGCCGCAATTTGGCAAGCGGCGCACCCATCGCGGTGCCCAGAGCCAGGGACGCCGCCGCGACCCAAATATTCGTCACGAAACCGGTCAGAAACGCAAAGATGAACGAGTCGGGGGCCTGCGTCATGCGATTGCTTCCCTGGCGCCAATGCGTCGGGCCACAATGCCGCTTACAAAAACCACGATCATGACGATGGACACATAAACAACCAGCAAAATCCCGTATGTCGTACGTCGCTCTGTTGTTACGGAAGCGATATCAGTCAACACATTCAGAAGTTCCGGGGTGCCAATAAAGCTGGCGCCGGCACTCGCGCGCGCCGCGTTCACCACGAAACTGGTTATTTGCGTGGCCGAACGGCGGATGATGGCGGACAACGGCGGTTGCGTCGAACCCGTCTCGATCACGAACGTCCGTGCCGCGTCGCTCATGGCCGAACCCGCGAATGCGCCGTTCGGCAGTCCGATGACAACGATGGAGGTACACAACGCCACAACCGGGCTGTACGACAACACTGCGGTGACGATGAAGTAACCGAGGATAAAGAGCAGCACGATCGGGCTGGACTGCAGCAATCGGGTTGACCAGCGGACCGGAAACGAAACCCACCACCGCGGATCGCGCAGCCCGATCTGGATCAGGTGGGCGAACAGCAGGGTGGCACAGATCGCACCCGCAACCAGTATCAGGGTATTGACGATGCCTTGCTTGAACAGTGCCAGCGAGTCACGCCCCTTCAGCATCGGAAACGTGACGGTCACATCAAATCGCTCGTGCAGCCAGGTTTCCACCGCGACAACATACGGAGTCATTTCGGTCGGCTCTTCAATGTCTCGGATCGGCTCCAACATGCAGGCCGGCGCCGGATCGCCGCTACTGAGAATACACTGTGGATCCAACCAACGCGCTTGCTGCTGTATCAGGAAAGAGTCGGCCGTTTGATTGTGGTGCGCAATGTCGATCAGGACGCCGGAGCGATGAAAATCCGTTATCATGAGAGACAGCAGACGCCGCGTCCGGCTGGTGGAGCGGCGGCTGAGGCCGATCCCCCAGGGCAACGGTGCCAGGGTCAGTTTTTGCTCGAATCTGGCCGCGAATGCACTGTCGAGCATGCTTTCGGTGAAGAAAATATCATCATGCGCCACCAATGAGCAGCGATTGAACAGCAACGCGTCCAAGAGATGGCGCGGCTGGTCGAAGATCATCAGGCGGGCGCCTTGCTCCGCCAGCATGGTGTTTGACGCGGACCCCTGTGGCACGCAGACGGTACGGCCGGCGAGCGCGTCGGCCTTCGGCACCGATAGCGCGCGCAAGCCGACCACGGCGGTGCTGGAAGCGAAATAATGCGGCCGGACAAAGTTGATCTGGCTGTCCCGGGTCATGGAATGGCCCATGGTTGCGATCACCGCATCCACGCTGTCATCCGCCAGCGACGCGATGCGGTTGGCCGGTGTCACGACCACCGGTTCCATCCTCACATTCAGCCGTTGCGCGATTCGGGTCGCAACATCGATGTCAAAGCCGCGAAACAGAACGCCTTCCTGGACCCCGAATCCGGGGTAATTATTGCGTACGCCAACGCGTATGACGCGATCGCACAAGATCCGATGCAGCGAGTCTGTCCGATCCGAGCAACCCTCGCTCGCGGCTTCGGCCAGGATCGCGTCGATCGCCGCCCTGGTGGGATCGGCGGCAACGGCGTCAGCACGCGCCCGTCCGGACAGAACAGCCGCCATCAGCATCAGGGTCAGCCCCAACCACCGGGGCATTTGCCAGTTTTTCATTCAGACAGTCCCGGTATGAGAGGATTTGCTACCGAATTGGAGACCCGCCGATGCGGGGGATGACGTGGCCACCGGGTCGCCGGCGCGGCGAATTTCCAACACGTGGGAATCCACGAAGTGATAGCCGGCAATGCACCGAAGCGAACGCGGCCGTTCGGCCGCGATGACCGCGGGCGATAATGCGGCGACCCGGTCTCCGGGCTCGTAGACCGTCCAGGTGAGGACGACTTCGGCGACAAGGCCATGCCGGGTCAGCATTGCCTTTGAAACGTCCAGACCGGCCAGCGCGTGATGCGTGATCCAGGCGACGCCGCCGGGCGCCAGATGGCCGGCGAGGCCATCGAGAAATTCATCCAACAGGCGGCGTCCGCCGCCGCTCCAGCTTGGGTTACGCCCTGGCGACAACGGCACTTCGGCGGGATAATGCGGCAAATTTGCAACGACTGCATCGAAGCGCAGCGCCGGCACGTCGTTCCACAAATGGCTGTTCAGCAATGTGATCGGCACGCCCGGCGCTTCTGATGCCAGCAACGCCCCGGCCAGGCTCAATGCATCCGGGTCAACGTCCACGCCCCATAAGTCGGTGGCGCCAGAATGCGCCAGTGCGGCCAGCAGAACACCGCTGCCGGTTCCAATGTCGATGGTTCGACGGATCGACAGCGCGGGCGACCGTTGTTCGATCACCCGCAACAAGGCGGCGGTGTATTCGCTTGGGCGCATCCGAACAGAGAGCGCGGCATAGTCAGGCGCCGGTTGGGGCGCCTTTGAGCCGGATAGAAAAAAATGCCCGGCCGACCCGGGGTCCGACGACACCAGCGCACCCGGTTCGGTTAACGTTGCAGTCATCTCGACGCCTCCGGGGCCGCGTTTCAGCCTTCTGTGACGATATACTCCTAATTATCGGTATGCAATGGATTTGATCGGACCGGGGCGATCTCGTTGGAAACATTAGGAAATAAGTGTGAGAGCCGGACGGATTGCCGCTTTCTTTTGACCGGACGTTGCAGCCGCGGCGGCGTTGGGAATACGCAACCCGAACGCCGCAACCGCAGCCGCGACGAACGCCAACAGCGCCAGCCCATACAGTCCCCCGGCGTAACTACCGGTCGTATCCTTGATAAACCCGACATACCAAGGCCCGAAGAAGCCGCCGAGATTGCCGATCGAACTGATCCAGGCAATCGCCGCCGCCGCCGTTGATCCGCTGAGGAACATCGACGGCGTCGCCCAAAACGGCCCCTTGGAGCCATAGAACCCGCACGCGGCGATGGTCATGCCGAACAGCGCCCACCAAGTCCCCATCGTCATGCCGGCGATCACCAGTCCCACGGTCGAAACCACACACGCCCAGAACAGGTTCCAGCGCCGTTCCTTCATCCGATCCGATACCGCGCCCCAGGCGATCAGCGAGATCGTTCCGGCGATATAGGGGATCATCGTCAGCCAGCCCACGGTCATGTTGCTGGTAACACCGATCGACTTGATGATCTGCGGAATGAAAATCAGCATCCCCAGGCTGGCGGTGATAATCCCGAAGTAGTTCAGCGACAGCAGCAACACGCGCGGGTCATAGAACGACTTCCAGACACTCAGGATCTCCACAGCATCCTTGGCCTTGCGTTCCGACGCCAACTGCCCGGCGAGCCAGCTCCGTTCCTCAACCGTCAGGAACTTCGCTTGATCGGGCTTATCCGTCAGCACGAACAGGACAACGATTCCGCACAGGATTGTCGGTATCGCCTCCAGAATATACATGTACTGCCAACCATGCAGGCCGTACAGCCCGTCCAGTGACAGCATCGCGGTGGAGACCGGCGCCCCGATGGCGACCGCGACCGGCAGTCCGATCAGGAATCCGGACATGATCCGGGCATGATGGTAGTGCGGGAACCAGTAGGTGAAATACAGGATGATGCCCGGGAAGAAGCCGGCCTCGGCCAGGCCCAGCAGAAAGCGCACGGTCGCGAAACTGTTCACGCCGGTGGCAAACGCGGTGGCGCCGGCCATCAGACCCCAGGTGATCATGATGCGCGCGATCCACATGCGCGCACCGACCTTTTCCATGATGATGTTGCTGGGGACCTCGAACAGGAAATACCCCCAGAAGAAGATGCCGGAGGCGAAACCGAACTGCGTGGCGTTCATATGCAGGTCACCACGCATGGTCAGCGCGGCGAACCCGACATTGATCCGGTCGATGTAGGCGAGAAGATAGGTGAAAACCAGAAATGGCAGCAGCCGCCAATAGATTTTCCGCATAGCCGACCGCTCAACCGCTGAAGCCACGAATTATCTCCCTTTTATCAAAAATCGTTCGGTCGCATCAACGACCGGGCGATTGAAGTTGGTGGCAGAATCACAGTTCGTGATGGATTTGTAAAGGCATCGGTGCCCGCGACCGACAGCCTCCGATTTGGCATCCCGCCCGGTTCGCCGCACACTCGCGGGCGGGAGGAACCAACAATGCCAACATCCAGACAAACAGCCATCGTCACAGGCGCCGCGAGCGGCATGGGACGCGCCATGGCCATCAGCCTGTCCGAAGCCGGCTTCGATGTCGTCGCGGTGGACCGCAACGTCGAGGCGTTGAGCACCCTGCCCGCCCCGATCAAACCCGTCGCCGCCGATCTGGCGCAGGCTGACTCGTTCGATCGGATCGTTGCGGAAACGCTCAGCGCGTTCGGCCGCATCGACGTGCTGATCAACAACGCCGGCATCGGTCAGGCCGCGATCCGCGACGACCAGCGGCGCAACCCGATCCGCTTTTGGGAGGTCACCCCCGAACAGTGGAACCGCTTCCTGACCGTCAACGCGACGGCCCCGATCATGATGTCGCGGGCGGTGCTGCCGCACATGCTGAAGGCGAACCGCGGCCGGATCATTACTGTCACGACCAGCCTGGGGACGATGGTGCGCGAGGGTTATTTGCTGTACGGCTCCAGCAAGGCCGCCGCGGAATCGTCGATGGCCGTGCTGGCGGCGGATCTGGCCGGCACCGGTGTCACCGCGAACGTGCTGGTGCCGGGCGGTGTCACCGACACGCCGCTGGTGGGCGATGCCGGCGACCGCTCGAAAATGTTGCGGCCGGAGATCATGCTGCCGCCGCTGCTGTGGCTGGTCTCGGAGGAGGCCGGGACCGTTAGCGGCCGGCGGTTCATCGCGGCGGACTGGGACGTTGCGGTACCGGCAGCCAAGGCAGCCGACGGCGCGGGCGCGCCCGTTGCGTGGCTCAGCATCGCCCGGATGCCGATCGAACCGGGGTGATCAGTCGCCGGCAATTCTTGCCAGTCCGGTTTTGAGCCTGTCCAACAGGCGGAACAACTGGACGACGTCCTCGGTTGGGAAATCGGCCAGGGCGGTGTCGTAATAGGTGCGGATGCTGTCCTGCATGGCCCGCCATGTGTCCACGCCCTGCGATGTCAGGCGGATGTGACGCAGGCGGCCGTCTCCGGCGATGCGGGTGCGTTCGACCAGTCCGGCGGTTTCCAGGCGATCTAGCACCGCAGTCAGGTTTTGCCGGCTGACCATCAGGAACGCCAGCAATTCCTTAACCGTCAGGCCGTGATCTCGGGCGGCCGGACGGGACAGGGCACCGAGCACGGCCCATTGCTGGGTGGTGGCGCCGTAGTGGCTGACAGCTTTGGTGCCGGTTTTGTGAAGCAGGTTGGACGCCTGGTATAGCCGCAGAAACAGCCGGTTGGCGGTGTCAAACCGGGCTGCGTCGGTCGCCGAAGGGAGCGTGTCGATCATATCCATCAATAGATTGCCATATCCTGCTTGTCAGCCAGCGATGGATATGACATACCATTGCTACATCTAAGTTGGCCAGCGATAAAGGGGGAATATATGCGCGGTCTGAAGGAGAAGGTCGCGATCGGCAGCGGCGAGGGTATAGTCCGTGAAGGCGTCAATGCCTGCAACGAACCCGATTTCCGGCGGTATCAGTGATTTTCTCGGAAGAGCAGCGCGCCTTCCAGGAGGTCGCGCGTCGTTTTGCGGCTGACCGGATCGCGCCGGACTTCATGCGGCGTGAAAGCGCGGGACAGATCGACCGCGTCCTGGTTCGAGAGATGGGTGCGCTGGGTTTGATCGGCGTCGATCTGCCGGAGCGTTTCGGCGGCCTGGGCGCGCCAAGTGTCACCGCCGGCATCGTCATGGAGGCCATTGCTTACGCCGACCTGAACGTTGCTTATGTGCCGCTGCTGGCCTCGCTGAACGGCCAGATCATCGCCCGGCACGCGTCCGAAGCGCTGGCGGCAACGTGGTTGCCTCGCATTGTCTCGGGTGAAGCACTGTCCGCCCTCGCACTGACAGAACCGCGCGGCGGGTCGGATGCGGCGAATTTGATCTTGTCAGCGCGGCGGGATGGCGATTGTTATGTGCTGAACGGCGAGAAATCCTCGATCAGCATGGCCGATCAGGCCGACGTCGCGATCGTTTTCGCCCGCACCGGTGCACCGGATAGTGGGGCGCGAGGCGTCTCGGCCTTTCTGGTGCCGATGGACACGCCGGGCATTGCCACATCGCGCTTTAACGACCTGGGCAGCAAAGCCGTCGGTCGCGGCTCGATCTTCTTCGACGACGTTCGTGTCCCGGCTTCCCATATGCTGGCGGCCGAAGGACTTGGTTTCGTGCAAGTCATGCAAGGTTTTGACTACAGCCGAGCGCTGATTGGATTGCAATGTATTGCTTCGGCGCAGGCGTCATTGGATGAAAGCTGGACGTACGTAACGGAACGACCGGCGTTCGGTGCCCCGCTGGCGCAATATCAGGGCGTCAGTTTCCCACTGGCCGAGGGCGAGGGCATGATCGCGGCCGTTCGGCAGCTTTGTTATCACACACTCAGTTTGCGCGATGCGGGCGAGGCGCACACGGCAGACGCCGCGATGTGCAAGTGGCTGGGACCGAAAACCGCTGTCGATGTCATCCATCAATGCTTGCTGACACATGGCCATTACGGCTGGTCGATGGACCTGCCGCATCAGCAACGACTGCGCGATGTGATGGGGTTGGAGATCGGCGACGGCACCGCGCAGATCATGAAGCTGATCGTTGCTCGGGAAAAAGCCGGCAAGATTGCCGTGCAACATTTGAATCGCAACTAAAAACAAGAAACGAGGACGAAATGCAATACGATCGAGACAGGCTGCTGGCGAGGCGAGCGCTGATGGTTGCGCGCGGAGATTGGCGGGATCAGACGCTGCTTGATCACCTGGCCAGGGCGGTCGCGGCGACTCCCGATAAGACGGCCGTCGTGGCGATCCGATCGGATGGAACGGCCGCGGAACGGCGGATCAGTTACCGTGAACTCGACCTTCTGTCCGATTCCATCGCCGGCAATCTGCGAGCCCGCGGCATTAATCCCGGCGATACGGTTTCGTTCCAGTTACCTAACTGGTGGGAATTTACGGTCCTGCATCTCGGGTGTTTGAAGGCCGGCGCGGTCAGCAACCCGCTGATGGCGATTTTTCGCGAACGTGAACTCGGTTTTATGCTGGCACTGGCTGAAACGAAAGTCATGGTCGTTCCGGCCCGGTTCCGCGGCTTCGACTATGCCGCCATGGTCGCCGGCATGCGGGATCGGTTGCCGGCATTACAGCATGTCTTCGCCGCCGGCGGTGAGACGCCTGACGCGGAGCCGTTCGATGCGCTGCTGGTGCCGGCCGCACGCCCCGCGAGCACGTTAGGCCCCGATGACGTCATGCAGCTTCTGTACACCAGCGGCACCACCGGCGAGCCGAAGGGCGTACTGCATACGTCGAACACATTGTTGTCGCATCTCGTGCCCTTTGCCGAACGCCTGCGCCTGGGTGCGGATGACGTGATCCACATGCCCTCGCCCATGGCGCATCAACTTGGTTTCTTGTACGGGCTGATGTTACCGGTTATGCTGGGCTGCACCGCCGTTCTGCAAGACGTGTTCGCGCCCCCCGAAATGGCTCGCCAGATCGTGCAGGAACGGGCAACCGTTACACTGGGTGCAACGCCGTTCCTGAACGATTTGACTGACTACGTTGAACAGACCGGAACGGTGATCGACAGTCTGCGGGTTTTCGCATCCGCCGGCGCCCCCATCCCGCGGGCGCTGGTGGCCAAAGCGCGTCAAACGCTCGGTGCCGCTATCATTTCGGCCTGGGGTATGTCGGAAAATGGCGCGGTGACGACAACAAGGCTGGATGATCCTGAAGAAAAAGCAATCTCCACCGACGGCTGTCCGCTGCCCGGCGTGGAGCTGCGCGTGGTCGATCCAGACGGCGCCATCGTGCCGGCCGGCGAACTCGGGCAGCTCCAGGTGCGCTGCTGCTCCAATTTCGCCGGCTATTTGAAGCGGCCGGAACTGGACAATACCAATGCCGAGGGCTGGTTCGATACGGGCGACCTCGCGCGGATGGAGGACGGCTACATCCGGATTGCCGGGCGATCCAAGGACATCATTATCCGGGGCGGCGAAAATATCCCGGTGGTGGAGGTGGAAAATCTGCTGTTCCGCCATCCGGCGGTCGCGGAAGTGGCCGTGGTGGGATTCCCGGATGCGCGTTTGGGTGAACGCGCCTGCGCGTTCGTCAAAACACGAGATGGCTCGACTTTATCCTTCGCCGAAATGAGCGCATATCTCAACGCGCAAAGCATGGCCCGGCAATACATCCCCGAGCGGCTGGAAATTGTTGCGGACATGCCGCGCACCCCGAGTGGAAAGATACAGAAATTCCGGTTGCGGGAGATGGCGCGCCAGCAGCATGGGTAAAGCCCGGCGCCGAACCGTGTACCGGGCGCATCAGACCGCTGCTCGAACCGGTTCCGCTGCTTCCCCGTGCCGACCCGATGAAGCCCGTCGGCACAAGTCGTTATCGCGCGCGCCGTGTTATACTAACGGGCCTCAGTGACGCCTCCTCGCGTCATGGCGGTCTGGGCCGGCCGGTCGAAACTGAGAGCCGCTGGTATAATGCATTCCAGTGTTGACATATTATAACGTTTATGTTAGTCCACAAACATGGAGCATACGGCGCCAACCATGACCCGGCCTGCCTCGCCCGATCCCGAACAGGACCGGACCGGCCGCACTATGCCGGAGCGCCTCGCCGCCCTGCTGCATGTCGTCCGCGTTCTGCTCGGTCACGGCCGCCGCCTCATTGAGACGGTGCCAGAGCGCGCCGCCAATTTGGAATTTTCCGCCCTGGCCGGGGTTTGCGGTACTTATGCCCTACCGACCATCCTTGCCCGGCTCCAGCGCGGTATCCTGCGCGCGATGGCATTGGAGCGTTACCTGCTGGCCCGCGCCGCAAAGGGCCGCGAGATCGGGTTCGTGTATGCGCGCGAGCGCCCGCCGGCCAAGCCGCCAGCGGAACCGCAAAAAGGGGCGTCGAATTCGGGAGAGACGGCCAATGATGGCCCCGGTGATCGAGCCGAACCGGGCCAGCCCGGCGGTGACGAAAAAGCGCCCGGGCGCCCCGCGTTCGATCCTGACGATCTCCGCATCCCCGGGCCGGAGGAACTCGACGCCGAGGTGCGCCGACGGCCGCTCGGCCGCACCGTCCTCGCGATCTGCATGGACCTCGCCATCATTCCGAGTTTCTGCACTGGCCCTTTCTGGAACCAGATATCCGACACGCTCATGAACTACGGTGGCAGTTTCACGACGCTGTTCAAGATACGGCAATACCGCGAGACATCGTTTCAAAAAGAGCGAGACAAGAAGCCTGACACCTGGGGCTTTGACTGGAAGTTCCCGCCTCCGGAGACGGTTCGCCAGGTGCTGGGGTACATGATCGGCGAGCTGCCCATTTCGGATCCGTTCGATCCGCTGCTGGCAACAGCCCCTCCCTGATTCCCATCCTCCCGGACATGCGTCCCACCCTCTGATTCCGGGGGCGCTTTTGCGCGCGCACCGGCCGGATGCAGGGTAAACGCCGCAACTGGGGCATCGCCGTTTCCCCGGCAGCGCCTGGTCCAGACGATGACGCAGCCACATTTAGCCCGTGACGAATTTTCGCACGTTCACCCGGTTGCCCTGCCATGTCATGCCGGACATGGCGCAGCCGGGCGAGTTTCTCTATATCCGCGCCATGACCATCCCGTTCGTGAAGATGCATGGCTGCGGCAACGACTTCGTCATCCTGGACGGGCGGGCGAAATCGCTCGGCATGACGCCGGCGAAAGCTGCCGCGCTAGCTGATCGCCACACCGGGATCGGCTGCGACCAATTGATCGTTATCGAGCCCGGCGCCTTCATGCGGATCTACAATCCCGACGGATCGGAGGCCGGCGCCTGCGGCAACGCCACCCGCTGCGTTGCCGACATCCTGACCCGCGAGAGTGGCCAGGACGCCGTCACGATCCGCACCATATCCGGCGAACTGCCATCGCGGCGCCGAACCGACGGGTTGATCCAGGTCGATATGGGGCCTGCCCGGACCGATTGGGCGGACGTTCCGTTGGCCCGGCCGATGGACACGCTGCGGCTGAACCTTCCGGGCGAACCGGCGGCAGTCAGCATGGGCAACCCGCATACGACCTTCTTCGTCGCCGACCTGGATGCGGTGGCGGTGACCGAGCTTGGGCCGCGGTTCGAACACGACAAGCTGTTTCCTCAGCGCGTGAATGTCGGGTTTGCGCAGGTCGTCGATCGCGAGACGATCCGCCTGAAAGTGTGGGAACGCGGGGCGGGCCTGACGCTGGCCTGCGGGTCGGGCGCCTGCGCGACATTGGTGAACGCGGTGCGGCGCGGCCTGACCAACCGGCGCGCCCGTGTGATCGTCGATGGCGGCGAACTGGAAATCGAGTGGCGCGATGACGGACACGTGCTGATGACGGGCCCCGTGGCTCTGTCGTTCTCCGGGATCGTGGCATGACCGTCGATATTCTCACCTTCGGTTGCCGCCTGAACGCCTACGAAAGCGAGGTCATGCGCGGGCTGTCCGCCACCGTGACGGATACCGTGATCGTCAACACCTGTGCCGTGACGGCGGAGGCCGAACGGCAGGCTCGGCAGGCGATCCGCAAGGTGGCGCGGGAACGGCCGGGCGTGCGGATCGTCGTGACCGGATGTGCGGCGCAAATCGATCCCGCATCCTGGGCGGCGATGCCGAACGTGGACCGCGTGCTGGGCAACGACGACAAGCTGAAGCCGGAAAGCTGGCTGCCCGGCGCCGGATCTGCGGTGTCCGACATCATGGTCGCGCGCGAAACGGCGGCGCATTTGGTCACCGAATTTGCCAGCCGAGCACGGGCGTTCGTGCAGGTGCAGCAGGGCTGCGATCACCGGTGCACGTTCTGCATCATCCCGTTTGGGCGCGGACCGAACCGGTCGGTGCCGATCGGCGTTATCGCCGATCAGGTGCGGACACTGGTGGCCTCCGGTTATCAAGAGGTTGTGCTGACGGGCGTCGATGTCGCCTCCTACGGGCCGGATTTGCCCGGCGCGCCTTCGCTCGGGCAGATGATCCGGCGGGTGTTGTTGGCGGTGCCGGAACTGCCTCGATTGCGCCTGTCGTCGATCGATCCGGCAGCAATCGATGACGATCTTTGGCGGCTGATCGCCGAGGAGCCGCGTCTGATGCCGCATTTGCATCTGTCGCTACAGGCTGGCAGCGATCTCATTCTCAAGCGGATGCGGCGGCGGCATTTGCGGGCCGATGCGATGGCGGTTGTGCTGCGGGCGCGGGATTTGCGGCCGGGGATTGCGATTGGTGCCGATCTCATCGCCGGTTTTCCGACCGAGACTGACGCTTTGTTCGACGATACGTTACGCTTCGTGCAAGAGGCCGCCCTGCCCTATCTGCATGTGTTTCCATACTCCGAACGCCCCGGCACGCCAGCAGCGCGGATGCCCGCGGTGGCCAAGCCGGTGCGGAAAGCGCGGGCGGCGGCGTTGCGGGAGGCTGGCGCGGTCGCGGCCGGTCGTTTCTTTGCGGGTCAGGTTGGACAGGTGGTGTCGTTGCTGACAGAGTCGGACGCATCCGGCCACACCGAACATTTCGCGCCGGTGCGATTGGCGCAACCGCTGGCCGCCGGCCGGCTGGTGCGCGCGATCGTGACCGGTTCCACTGAAGACATGTTATTGGCGGAGGCCGCCTGATGGCGCTTGGTAGTTTTTTCTCGCGCCTGAAAGATGGGCTTTCGCGCAGCACTCAAAAACTGGCGGGCGGTATTACCGCGGTCTTCAAGAAACGCCGCCTGGACGATGAGGCTTTAGAGGAACTGGAGGAATTACTGATTTCCGCCGACCTCGGGACCGAGGCGGCGCGCCGCGTCATCGCCTCGTTCCGGCGGTCCCGGTTCGGCAGCGAAGTGACCGACGAGGAGATCAAGCAGACGCTGGCGGAAGAGATTGCCGAGATCCTTAGGCCGGTCGCCATCCCCTTGGCGCTTGACCCGTTGCTCAAGCCGCATGTGGTGCTGGTCGTCGGGGTGAACGGCTCCGGCAAGACCACGACGATCGGCAAGATGGCGCTGGCGTTCCACGAGCAGGGCAAGCGCGTGATGATGGCGGCCGGCGACACATTCCGAGCGGCGGCGGTGGAGCAATTGCAGATTTGGGGCGAACGGACGGGGACGCCGGTGATCGCGGGGCCGCCGAATGGTGATTCGGCCGGGCTGGCGTTCGATGCGCTGACGAAAGCGACCGAGGCCGGTTGCGACGTGCTGCTGATCGATACGGCCGGGCGGCTGCATAACAAAGCCGCGCTGATGGATGAGCTGGCGAAGATGATCCGCGTGCTGCGCAAGCAGGATGTGACGGCGCCGCACTCGGTGTTGCTGGTGCTGGACGCAACAACCGGACAGAACGCGATGCAGCAGGTGAAGGTGTTCAAGGAGATGGTGGCGGTGACCGGGCTTGTCGTCACCAAGCTGGACGGCAGCGCTCGTGGCGGCATCGTGGTGGCGCTGGCGGAGACATACGGGCTGCCGGTTCACGCGGTTGGCGTGGGGGAGAAAGCCGGGGATTTGCGGCCATTCGTTGCGGAAGATTTCGCGCGGGGGTTGGTCGGGGCGTAGTGGTTTCGGGCCGCTAGCCGCCTTCGCCGGGGCGTTGGCGATGGCCACGCCTGGAAGGTTTCGGCCGGTTCGCGGGAATAATCAGCCATGCCGGATCGGCGGCGGCCGTCTCATGAAGCCATTCCTTCGTTAATTTGAAATTCGTAGTGGGATTGATCCACGATAGGTCAACGAGACCCGGGTTTTGATCCGCGATCTTCCGGAGAATTCTATGTGTACGATCGTCCAGAGACATGATTATTTTGTCATAGGCAATGGCCGCTTTGACTAGATGCATATCCTTTATCAATGCTTGTTGTTCGTTCTCAGAGAGTCCCCGGACTTGTAGAAAATTTTCTTCCAACCCGGCATCCGGTTCAGTTGGCACGGTGATGATTTTCCGGCGGGCATACATTGACCGCAACCAGGTTCGGCTGAACCGTGAGAGGTGACGCCTCCACTCTTCTCGCAATTCGTCGCTGATGCAGGCGCGATGACAGACCTCCAGAATCGTTTGAAGAAGATCACGACAGATGGCGGGCACCGGCTCGATCGCCTCCAATGACCCGGCAGCCCGGACAACCGATGCATCGACAACAAGGACACGGGACACTCGGGCCTTGCGCAGCGGTTTACTAGCCGGCACGCAGCCGGTCCACCAAGGTCATATAGCGATCTTGTAGTTGCATTTCGATATTTTCAAAATCAACCGGCCAGTCGCCATAGCTGCCATCCAGGCCAAGCTCCGCTTCCGAAACCACGGTCTGCCCGCTTGCATCGCGCGTAAACCAATTCATGGAGATGTGGTCGGGTGAGACACGTTGTTCGGCAATCGCTGCCTGCAAAGCCAATATCAACAGGCTGCTGTGTGTTTCCACAACCAGCCTGACCCCTCGTTGCGACGCCTCGATGAGCAGGTCCGCCATGACCACCTGCGCACGAGGATGGAGGTGAATTTCTGGTTGCTCCACGAATACAAGCTGATCGGGTGTTGCCGCCAGCAGAGCAACCAGCACCGGCAACGTTTGCGAAACACCGAAGCCGACATCCGCGATATTGACTGTATCGCGCGCGCCACCCTGGGCCGGCCCCGGCAAACGACCAATTTTTATTTCAACTCTGGTATCGTCGATGGCCTGAGTCGTCACACGCCAGGTTAGGCCGAGACGTTTGAGTGATTTTTCGAGTTCCTTTAGACGTCCGTCTTTATCGATGTTCCAACGATGGATAATGCTTGCCACGTAATCATTGAAACTACCTGGATATTTTGGTCCCTTTGCACTTATCAGATAGGTCCGCTCAGGATTGCCGCGTAAACCTGGAAGATGAATCAGATTGCTTGCTTCGACGGAAATTGCCGCTGCCGGGTTGAAAAATGGAAACCCTATACCTGAATTTTTACTCTCGCCGGCAACCCCAGCGGCAAATACTGAGCGAGTGAGGCCTACCGCCATGCCCCCCGGTTGCTTCAGCAAATAACGCACGATATTAGCCAGCTCAGATTTCGCGAAAACTGAGCTGGCCAGATCCTTAACCTCTTCGTCGCTGAGTTTTTGACCATTCTTCCAGATATAATCCCTTGCCTGATGGGAAAATGCCATGGTTTCGAGATCGACCCCGCTAACACGGGATCGTCCATAAAAAAAAGATACGTAATCCTCGTTATGGAAATAGGTCGCCTCGAACGAGGGCGAAGCCTGCTTCGACGGCCCATGTGAGAAAAACTGCTCCGCACTGGTGAACCGCACCAAAGGTCCGTCGATCGCCAAAGCGCCTGGATCGAAAGCCTTCTCAAGCGTCTGTTTGAGCAGCAGCAACGGCTGCATGATCGTGCTCTTGCCCGCGCTGTTCGCGCCGGCCAGGATCGTGATCCCTTTGAGATTGACTGTCACGGGCGCAATCGCCGATTTGAAGCCAGCAATCCGTATTGCGGTAATCCTATCCGACGATCCGATCATTGTCTCACATCAACCATCTGAACACCCTTACCACTGCCCCAGGGTATCACACTTAGCCATCGATGAATTGCCATAATCTCCGAACATCCGCCGGCCCGGGGTCTAACCGGAAGGCCGCAAAAACCGATCCATTCCGGGATTCCACTATGACCAGAGGCCGGTTGCCAGTTCGACCATAGGCGAAGCCATTTGTCGCTGAGGGGGCCAGCGCCCGGTTTGGCAGGAAACGTCTCACCGATCCGCGCGGTTGTCGATCACGGGGCGGCTCGCCGATCCGGATAGCGGATATTCACGATCTCCAGCATTTCCGGTCCCCGCGGCGTCCGGACTGACACTTCGTCGCCGCGCCGCGCCCGCAACAACGCCAGCGCGACCGGCGAGCCGATGCTGATCTTCCCTGCCCCCATGTCGGCCTCGTCGACGCCCACAATGCTGACGGTGACTTCCTCGTCGCGTTCGGTGACATAGGTCACGGTCGCCCCAAAGAACACGCGGTCGCGCTGGGCCTGTTCGGCCGGATCGACGATTTCGGCATGCGCGATGCGGTTCATCAGGAAGCGCAGCCGCCCGTCGATCTGGCGCAGCCGGCGCTTGCCTTCCTTGTAATCGGCGTTCTCGCTGCGGTCGCCATTGCTGGCGGCCCAGGCAACGATCTCCACCACCCGGTGCCGTTCGGTGCGCTGAGCGGCCAGTTCCGCTTTGAGGCGACCGTGACCCTCCGGCGTCATGTAGAATTTGCCGCCTGGCAGTTTGGGCGGCCCTTCGTCATCGTCATCTTCCATCCAACCTCGATACCACGCCCGCAAACGCCTTGCATCCGGCTGGCCGGTCCCGTATCCGCGAGCGATGACCCAAACCGCCGAAACCGAACTCCGCCGCCTGCTCGACATCATGGCCGCGTTGCGCGACCCGGACACCGGCTGTCCCTGGGACAAGCTGCAAACCTTCGAGACAATCGCGCCCTACACGATCGAGGAAGCCTACGAGGTCGCCGACGCCATCGCCCAACGCGATTTTTCAGCGCTGCCCGACGAGCTTGGCGATCTGCTGTTCCAGGTCGTCTATCACGCCCGCATGGCCGAGGAAGCCGGGCAGTTCGCCTTCGCCGACATCGCGAAATGCATCACCGACAAGATGATCCGCCGGCATCCTCATGTTTTCGGGGACGCGGCGGCGCGGGATGCCGCCGCCCAGACCGCGGCCTGGGAAGTGCAAAAATCGGCGGAACGGGCCGCCCGCAAGCAATCCGGTACGTTGGCCGGGGTCCCGGTCGGCCTCCCTGCCCTGACCCGAGCGCTGAAGCTGACAAACCGAGCGGCTCGGGTTGGGTTCGACTGGCCGGATGCGGAACAGGTTCTGGCCAAATTGGACGAGGAAATTCAGGAGCTGAAGGCCGAACTCTCGGATGCCGATCCGGTGCGGCTGACCGATGAGGTCGGCGATATGCTGTTCGTCCTGGCCAATCTGGCGCGCAAGCTGAACCTGGACCCGGAGACGTGCCTGCGTCACGCGAACGAGAAATTCTCCCGCCGATTCAATGCCATGGAACGTGCCTTCGAAGCGGACGCCAAGAGCATGCGGGATTTGTCACTGGACGAACTGGAGGCCGGCTGGCAGCGCGTTAAGGCGGCGGAGCGCGAGTAGCGCACCGATCCCAACGGCCAGGATCGGCGCATCACAGCCCTGGTTGCCTTATTGGTGGACGAACGGGATCAGCCCTTTCGCGACCGCGGCTTCCTGCATCTCGACCGGCAGCCCCCTCGCGTCAACGACCAAGCCATCAACCCGAATCAGCCACACCGTCGGACTGGTGCCCAGACGGCTCGGCAGGGTCCAGGTATGATCGAACTGGCCGATGCCCAACGCGTCTCGCACCAGCTTGGCCTTGTTGCCGCCGGTGCTGGCGCCGATCCCGAAATGTCCGCACAGTTCGGCCATCGCCATATATGGCTTCGACGCTTTGTCATGCAGGAAATTGACCTGGCCAAGGGCGTACAGAACCGCACAGGCCCATGTGCGCGGATTGCCGCTGGTGAGAGGGCTGGGCCGCTTGCGGCACAGACCGGCAATCGCAAAACGGGCCAGTTCGCCATATTCCGCGTTCAGATGCTCCGTGCAAAACGTGTCGGTCAGCGCGGCCAGCGTGGCGAAGGAGTCTTCCGACCCCTTCGGCACTTTCATCGATTTCGCCATCGTCGTGACAACCTTCCGATTCAGGGCTTTGGTTTTTACAGGCAACACTTCTTGTATTTCTTGCCGCTGCCGCACGGACAAGGGTCGTTGCGTCCAACCTCCTGGCGTTTCTGTAATAAACGGATATCCCCCTCCCAATGACTGTCCGCCGAACGCCCGAGCCGGCCGCCATCAGCGCGTGAATCGCGGGAGGCCTTGTTCGGGCGGGGCTCCCTCAATCCCAGTTCAATTTCGACAACTTCCAAGGTGCCATGAAAGAGGCTCTCGACAGCGCCTCGACGGAAGGCCGCGCGAATCGCATCAATCGCCTCGACGGCCCGGAGTTCGACCAATCTCGATACGGCCGCACCGATGACAACTTTGCTTTCGTTCCGGCGCTGTGGCAGCATTTTGGCCACGATCTCGATGCCGATGTCGCGATACTCCGGATGTCGTTCCACGATCGCGGCGACCCCTGACATGGCCGCGACCATCGACCATTCCAAATGCGACCGATCCGCCAGGTAAGCGGCGAGTGGCGCCATCGCGGCCGGCCCGATCATGCCGAACACCTCGGGGACTTCGATAATGCAATCATCGTCGATCGTGGACGGATCGAAGAGTGCCAACAGCGGTTCGATCGCTGCCTCGGCGCGCAACTGTCCCAGGGCGCGCCAAGCATGAAGGGGCGCCCAGACTTCGATAGCCTCGCGATCGAGTGCGCTTAATTGCGCGTCACAGGCCATGCGGATCAACGCGTCGGAATGTTCAGGGCCAAACCCGAACCGCGTAACGTAGTCGGGCCATTTTTTGTGATTAAACTCTGTAGATTCGCCGAAGGTCAGCAACTGGCGGACCGGGTCCACATAGTCGGCGGTGATGGCTGCGATATCCATCAGTCTGTATCCGTTTTCCAGTGATTGAGGCCACATTGACGATCGCGTCTGCGAAGGTCCGTCGGACCGGATGCTTCGAGTCGATCGGCTGGATTGTCTCAGCAACGCCAGCCCGAGACAACCACCAGGATAGCGGCGGTTGCCGGCCCGTCCGATCCGCGATATCGGCTGGACTAACGCGATGGGGTGGGGAAAACGAACATGCAAGATTATCAGCTCGACATTCTGGTTCAGGGCTATCCGGGGAAATCCGTCTGCCATGGCGGCCTGGGCTGGAGCACGATCGTCCTGCTGCGGGGCAACGGCAGGGTCGCGCTGATCGATTGCGGCACGTTCAGCCATCGCGCCAACCTGATCGCCGGTTTGCAGCGGCACGGGCTGACTCCGGCCGACGTGACGGACGTGGTGCTGACCCACTCGCATCATGATCACTCGATCAACTGGGTGCTGTTTCCGGAGGCAACCATCTGGATCGGCGGCGAGGAACTGGACTGGTCGGTGAAGGAACCCTGGGGCAGCACGCCGGTGCCGGAGCTTTATGTGCGTGAACTGGCCGGGTCGCCTCAGTTGAAGCGGATCAGGCATGGCGACACCGTGCTGCCGGGGATGCTGGCGTATGACGCACCGGGGCATACGCCGGGGCATCTGATTTTCATGCTGTCCGGTAATGACCGGGATATTCTGTTCACCGGCGATGCCGCCAAGAACCGGATCGAGTTGCTGACCCGGGCGGCGGACATGACCTACGATCCCGCCGTCACCGCTGCCTCGATCGACACCATGTGGACGCTGTGGCGGCAGCGCCCGGGCACACTGCTGGTGCCGGGCCATGATATGCCGATGGTGCTGGAGGACGGCGTGCCGGTGTTCGTCGGCAAGCGTGAGGCGGCGATCGTGTCGTGGTTCGAAGGATCGCTGGAACAGATGACGCGGTTTGAGTTGGTGCTGTAACGGGCGCGATCAACCTTCCTCGCGCAACAATCCCGCCAGTGCCGTCAGCCCGATGGCCTGGACATCGTTGTCCAACGGCACAGGATCGTCCCCACCGTAAACCACGAAGCGCCGCGCGGTGTAGATTGAGCGCGTCGTTTCCCCGATCGCCCGCGCGAGGCTGGTCTTGCGACCTGACGCCGACCGAGCAACGCGACGGCGGGGGACGTGACGAGCTCAGAAGTGGTCCGGCTTGGACGCGACGGGTCAGCATCCTTGCAAATTGAACGTCAGGTTTTCGATTTGCAAGGATAAGTCCTGAGATACGCGGGATTGATTTGCAACGGATCGCCGGATTCCACCGAGAGGACGCGAGGACTCGCGCGGCCCGAATCCCTGTATTGTTCGATCCCGTTAAGCATTTATTTACTTTTATCGGATAAGCTGCGTCCGCGACGATGGAAGCAGGCCCAACATGAGTCATGACGTACCTCCCGATCGGGCGTTGCACGCTTCGGGGGGCAGTCCGGACGTTCCGTGGTGCTGATCCTTGCCGGTGACCGCGCCGGGGCTGCGGCACTTCAGTTAGGAGTTGAACTGACGCCGCACCTGTGCCGTTCGAGAAACCGGCGTTCCGCGGCATCGGCGCGGCGGTTTCCCGGTTCCGGCCTGACCGCGATCCAACGGGACCGGTGTGAGGTCAGATCGCGATTACATGCAGTTTCGTTAGCCCTGATTATCCAACTCCGCCACGCCGCTGTTGCGATCAGCATAAGCCGACTGGAAGCCAGGCCGAAGCTGCCAGCGCCGCCAGAACGCATCCAGATGCTCAAACCGCTCGTCCAGCGGGGTGGCGTTGACGGGAAACTTGGAAAACGCGATCGCGGTTGCCAGCGTGATATCCGAGAAAGTCGGCGCGTCGCCGCCGAGCATCCAGTCGCGTCCGTCCGACAGATGCTGGTTGACCAGGCCGGCATGCGCCAGCGCCTCTTTGCGGCAATGCTCGCCCCAAGCCGTGTTGGTGGTCAGTTCCAGCTTCGGACCGAGGCCGTTATGCTGAACGTGAAACATCGTGGTGATCCGGTAAAGGATATGCACCCAGATGCGGTTGTCCCACATGGTGTCGAGACCCTGCTGCAACGGCGTCTCGCCCATGATCTTCCGCCCGGGGTAGGACTGGTCGAGATAGCGGACGATGGCGGCGGTTTCGGCCAAAAAACTGCCATCCGCCAACTGGAGAGTCGGGGTCTCACCCCACGGGTTCATCCTCAGATGCGGCCATTGCCGCTGCTCGCCCACCGGCGCCATGTTGTAAACGCGCTCTTCGAACTGATCGGCGATCCCCTTCTCGTGCATGAACAGGCGCAGGCGCTGCGGGTTGGGGAACGCGGAGGGCGAGGTGAAGATGCGGAGACCCGGCGAACCGGCGGACTGGATATTTGCGGTGTTCACGATGACTGTCCCTACCTGTCAATTGGTAGGGAGCGGTTATGGCTTTAACTTAGAACCGTCAAGCCCTATCTTCCACTTGGTAGGTTGAGGGCAGCCCAGTGAGTACGAGTTCCAAAGAGGCGATTCTGGCGGCGGCCAAGCGGACCGCCATGGCGCATGGCTACAGCGGCCTGAATTTCCGCACGCTCGCGGATGAGGTGGGTATCAAGGCCGCGAGCATATACCATTATTTCCCGAGCAAGGCCGATCTCGGGGCGGCGGTGGCGAAGCGCTATTGGGAGGATATCGTTGACGACCTTGAAGCGATCTCCGCCGAGTCACCCGATCCGATCCGCTGCCTGCATCGGTATCCCGGCATTTTCCGCACGTCGCTCGAGAACGGCAATCGCATGTGCCTGTGCAGCTTCATGGCCGCCGAATATGACGATCTGCCGGACGCGGTGAAGACCGAGGTCCAGGCCTTCGCCGACGTCAACGTGGCGTGGCTCGGCCGGGTTTTGATCGAGGCGGGCGTGGTCGGTTCGGTGGAAAGCGAGAATCGGGCTCGCGCCATCTTCGCCGCCATAGCCGGCGCCCAACTGATGGCGCGGAGCCGGGCGGATATCGCGCTGTATGACGGGTTGATCGATAGCTATCGGCTGGCTGGGCTGCTGCCGAGGTAAGGGGTGCGGGCCGCCTCCGTCTGTGCGGCGTGTTAACCGGCCGTTAAGGTTTTTCTGTCACTCTTGATCCTTGTCTGCTTTGGCTTTTCCCGCGGCCCCATCCGAATGCCCCCGACCTCAGAACCCGAGCACCCATGCCATTGCCGTGTAACCGGCCTTACGCCCGCACTCGCTTGGATCGTGCCTATATCGCTATTCAGTTGGACCTGAGCGAGTATGAGGTCAAAGCGCGATTGCATGCGTTGAAGCGTGCCGCTGGACTGCGCGGAGACGAGTCCGTCGTGATTTGTCTCGATGACGGCGAGGATTATGATAGTCTTTCCGAGGAAGCGATTGGGAACCTGTATGATCCGTGAAAGGACTGCTTAGCCGCTATGCCGCACATACCCTTGGCAACGCTCAGGATTTTCGCCGACGACCTCCGGGTTGATGTTGTTGGGTCTATGATCGGCGAAGTGCCGACGAAGGCGGCGAACAAGGGCGAGATCCTGTCGGTCAGTTCGACGGGGCGCCCGGTTATTGCCAGGACCGGAACGTGGTTCATCACCACGAAAGGGCGCCCGTTGGGCGATGATCCCGCAACGCACCTGGCATGGGTGGTCGGACTGGTGAAGCAACATTTGGCTGCCATCAGGGGGCAATTTCCGGCGGTCAGGGCTGATCTGTCGTTATTGGTTCAGGACGCCGATTTTGCCCCCTCCGATCTGCCGAACGAGCTGCTGAAACAGGCGGTGGAGATCGGTGAACTGGAAATCGAAAATCCGGATAATGGCCTGGATCTGTTTCTGAACGCAGACAGTCTGGCCTGCGACGTGCGGCCTTGTCTCGACCGAGAGCCTATAGAAGCGTCTGGTCGAGGCAATCAACATGGTGCTTGAGCGCCGTGGCAAGCCAAACGGCATCGAGGTCATTGCCGGCGTGCGAAAGCGGACTACATGATATGCCGACCGTTCTCCGTGCTGATGGGTATCGGTTTTTCTTCTACAGCGACGAGGGCAACCCGCGCGAGCCGCCACACATCCACGTGGTTTCTGGAGAAAAGGCCGCGTGGGATTGGCTAATGGCAAGCGCCGATCGGCACCGGAGATCATTGCCCTGCATCGGCTTGTGACCAGACATAGAGACGCGTTCCTGGAGGCGTGGCATGCTCACTTTAACCCTTGAGTCCGAACCCCTGGCTAGCAGCGTTTCCTTTTCGGACGACGCCTTCCGTGTGGTGCTCGACGATGGGCGCGAACTTTCAGTGCCACTGGCCTGGTTTCCTCGCTTGTTGCACGGCACGCCTGCGCAGCGGCAGCATTGGGAACTGATCGGGCTTGGGCAAGGCATCCACTGGCCGGAATTGGATGAGGATATGTCGGTCGAGGGCATTTTGGCGGGCAGGCGCGATCAGACCAGAGATCGCGACGCTGCCGCGTAGTGGTTCGAGGAACCACAATACGCGCGATGATCGGCTCCATCGCCGATAGGTCGGCCCGGGCCAAAATCGCGCCATTTCGAAGAACCTCTGTGCCTCGGTGCCTTGTGTCTCTGTGGTGCAACATCTTTGCACCCCCACAAACCGGCCCGCACTTCCAAACCCGAATTGCTCCTTACAAAACCACAACAACCGGCGGTATATATTCACCACAGAGAGGCACCGAGGGAACTCAATGAAGCAGGATAGTGAGTTGACCCGGCGCGTGATCGTATCGATGTAGCTGGAAGATAGAAGTCGGCGCACGCAATTTGCGTTTTGATCACAAATCGCTTCAATCAGATCGAGGCCCGACCTTGCCAATCTGGACCGCGGCAGGACATGGCGCACATCGGTCAGGCTGGACCCGATCGGTCGGTCAGCCTGCGTCAGAAACCTGGTATGACTGGCCTCAGTCCTCAGTCAGACACCTGGTAAACTGCCATTGTTCGGTTTTTCTTATGATTTTGAGCTCGGGCGAAGCACGCCGTGCCGATCCCGCGTTGGTTTTCGGGGAATAACATCCGGGCGGCTTGAACACAGTTATCGTCACTCGGCGGATGGATACTTGCTACCCGACGAGACCCTCGGATACGTTGCTCAGAAGATTATCCGGACAGGCCGGTATCTGATAAATGTCGAATGAGAGAGGGTTTCAATAATGACACGTCTGACCGTCGCGGTGCTCTCGTTGCTCGCATTCATGAACGCAGCCAACACGGCTTCTGCCCAGGTGAACACCCCCAAACCCAATCCACCCCCCGCACCGGTCACAAAACCCCTTCCAGTGCAAACCCCTGCTCAACCACCCCAAAAAGTGCAAACTCCTGTAGCGGCGGCGGCTCCGTGGTGCCCCCATTGCAAATAAATACGTGAAAGTCACGGATCGACACAAAAAATCCATCGAAAGTAATATAAAAGAGCCATGTTCTTGGCTATCAACACGTTTGAAACAGTGGCCATCGGCTGAGCCCGCTCAGCCTGACCATTCCCGGGTCGCAGCGCCTTGTCTCGATACCCGGCGATACCCTGGCGAGCCCCCCTCGCCCGGGCCCGCACTACGGGCGCATCAATCTTGGATTGATGGCCGACCGAGTGGTCGCGGCTTAATTCCGGGTTGCAAATGCCGCCACATGCGAAACAGGATTTATGACCCGTAATGCGAGTGTTCATAAAGCCGCTTATGCAATTTTGTGACTCTGTTCCGCCGGGCTTGGCCCGGTAACCTTCCTCAATACGTCAATATCTTCGACAGAAACTGCCGCGCCCGAGGGCTTTGTGCGCCCTCGAAGAACACCGTCGTCGGCGAGTCCTCCACCACCTCGCCCTGGTCCATGAACACCACCCGATGCGCCACTTTCCGCGCAAACCCCATCTCGTGCGTCACCACCATCATGGTCATGCCCGATCGCGCCAGTTCGACCATGACATCCAGCACCTCGGACACCATCTCCGGGTCCAGCGCCGAAGTCGCCTCATCGAACAGCATCACCACCGGGTCCATCGCCAGTGCCCGAGCAATCGCGACACGCTGCTGCTGGCCGCCGGACAATTGGCCGGGGTGTTTCCCGGCGAACGCCTTCAACCCCACACGATCCAGTAACGCCTCTGACCGGGATTCCGCTTCTTGACGGGAACGGCCCAGCACCTTGCACTGCGCCAGGCACAGATTATCCAACACCCGCATATGCGGGAACAGTTCGAAATGCTGGAACACCATGCCGACGCGGGCGCGCAGGCGCGGCAGGTTGACGCCCTTGCCGCCGACTTGCTCGCCATCGACGGTGATGCGGCCTTGCTGGATCGGCTCCAGCGCGTTCACGCATTTGATCAGCGTGCTTTTGCCCGACCCCGATGGGCCGCACACCACCACGACCTCACCGCGCGCGACCGTTAAAGAAACATCCCGCAGCACCGGCATCCCCGACGTGTACGACTTGGTGACGTGTTCGATCCGGATCACGGGTTCGGCGGTGGAGGACATCAAAAACCCCTGATCAGCGCGGCACGGCGATGAGCGCCCGCAGGCGTTGCACGCCACGGGAGGCCGCGAAAGACACGATGAAATACACCAGCGCGGCGAACGAGTACATCTCCACCAGACGCCCGTCGCGCTGCGCGATCTTGCTGGCCGCACCCAGGAAATCGGTGATCGACAGCACGTACACCAGCGACGTGTCCTGGAACAGCACGATCGTTTGCGTCAGCAGCACCGGCAGCATGATGCGGAACACCTGCGGCAGAATCACGTAACGCATGCTCTGCAGTGGCGTCAGTCCGAGCGCCAGCCCCGCCGCGGCCTGACCGCGTGGGATGGACGCGATGCCGGCGCGCATGATTTCCGAGAAATACGCTGCCTCAAACACAATGAAGGTGATCAGGGCGGAGGCGAAACCACCGACATGGATCGGCCGGGAACTACCGGTCAACCATTGCCCGAGATACGGGACCAGGAAGTAAAACCAGAATATCACCAGAACCAGCGGCAGCGCGCGTACCAGATTGACATAACCGGCCGCGACCGCTGACAGAACCCGGCCGCCGGACAGGCGGATGATCGCCAAACCGGTCCCCAGAATGACGCCGCCAATCGCCGCCAGGAATGTCAGCGTCAGCGTAAACCGCATGCCCTCGAAGAACAGGTATCCCAGGCTGCGGCCGATGATCTCGAAGTCGAAATTGCTCATGCCTTGCCGTAGCCCGGCACCCGGACCCTGGATTCCAGCCAGCGCGCCGCCAACGTCGCGATCAGGTTGATCGCCAGGTAGGCCAACGTCGCCGCCGTGAACGCCTCGAACACCTGGAACGAGAATTCCTGCACCGCACGTGCCCGCGCCGTCAGTTCGGCCAGCCCGATGGTCAGCGCGACCGAGGTGTTCTTGATGGTGTTCAGCAGTTCGGAGGTCAACGGCGGCAGGATGATGCGAAAGGCCATCGGCAACAGGACGTAGCGATACGTTTGCGCCGAGGTCAGTCCCAGCGCCGTCGCGGCGGCACGCTGACCGAGCGGCAGGGCTTCGATGCCGGAGGAGATTTGGACAGCCACGCGGGCGGACATGAAGAAGCCGATGCCGATCACGGCCGTGACGAACGAGGCATTGGGAAGCTGCTTCAGCCAGATCGCCCAGGGGGTCGGCAGCAGATCGGGAAAGACAAAATACCAGAGGAAAAGCTGCACCAGCAGCGGCATGTTCCGGAACAGCTCGATCCAGGCGCTGGCGAGCAGCGGTGCCGTGCGTCCGGGCAGGGTGCGGAGCACACCGACGGCGGAGCCGACGACAAGGGCGATGATCCAGGCCAGGGCAGCGGTCAGCAGGGTCGTTCCGAGGCCTTGGACCAGCATGTCCAGGTAAGTGCCGTTGCCCTCGGGCGACTGCTCCCAGAATATGCCCCAGTTCCAGTTATAGCCCACGGCGCGGCCCTGGTGACGGTGCATGACGGTCTGAGCCGCGGCGCGATCCGGTTACCGGCAGGCATTTCCTGGCCATCGTGGGCCGGACGTGCATCACCGCCATGGCAGAGGTGGCCCGGACAAGCCGGGCCATGACGGATGGGGGGCGGACACGTCGCGTCCGGAACGAGATGAGAGCATGCGTTTGGGGCGTTACTCGACGTAGCTCTCCGGGTCGGGGTTATCCGACGGGTGCGCATACGCATGCACCATACCCTTGGACATCGGCGTGTTCAGGTTCAGGCCCTTTGGCGGGATCGGCGCCTGGAACCACTTCGCGTAGATCGCCTTGCCCTCAGGGCTGAGATACAGATCGGACGTCGCTTTATCGGCCAATGCCTTGAACGGGACATCATCCTTCCGCAGCATGATCCCGTAGGGTTCGGCCAGCGAGAATGCTTCGTCGCCCAATGCATACGCCGACGGGTCCTTCGCGGATGCGATAAACGACGCCAGGATGATATCGTCCATCACGAACGCCGCTGCTCGGTCGGTTTCGACCATCAGGAACGCCTCGGCATGATCCTTGGCGGCCAAAACGGTAATGCCCAGCTTGCGCGTGGCATTGGCCTGATTGAGCTGCACGATGTTCGTACTGCCCGCCGTCGAGACAACGGTCTTGCCGGCCAGCGACTCAATGGTGGTCAGATGGGACGCCTTCTTGGCGACGAACATGCTCGCCGTGAGATAGTGGGTGTTGGTGAAGGCGACCTGCTTCTGGCGATCGACATTATTGGTGGTCGATCCGCATTCCAGATCGATCGTGCCATTCGCCATCAGCGGAATACGGTTGGACGACAGCACCGAAACCGTCTGCACCTTCAGGTCGGGCAGTTTCAGCTCCTGCTTCACCGCATCGACGATCTTATAACAGATGTCGATGGCATACCCGACCGGCTTCTGCTGGTCATCAAGGTAGCTGAACGGGATCGAACTGTCCCGTACACCCAGCGTGATCGTGCCGGTTTCCTTGATTTTTTGCAGCGTGCCGGTCAGGTCCGCCGCCATCGCGGGCGCGGCCAACATCGTGGCGGCAAGCATGAGGGGCATTAGACGCATGGGCGACTCTCCTGGCGGGGTCCGTGATTCCGCTTCAGGACGATACGTCACTTCAATCGCGAACGAAACAGGCTATCATACAGGAAAGAGTACGATACCGATCGGTCAACGCGCCGGTGACCAGAAGCCGCCCTGTCACCGAAGGCCCGAACAAGCCGAGCCTTGACGGTAACAAAATGGCCTCAGGCACCTACCCCCGCGTGAGGACGACGTCGAAGGTGACCGCCTGCGCACCCGGCTCCTTGCCCTCAACCGGCGCCGGGTCGGTGATCAGCAGTTCCTTCCGGCTGGAGCTGTTCAGCCAGGCGTCGGATTCGTTGTATTGGTCGCCCTTGAAATACATCTGAGTCACAAGCTGCTCATATTTCGCGGTCACCTGGAAATGGATATGCGCCGGGCGCCAGCGACCGGGAGCCGCCGGATATGCCGCCGGGCGCACGGTCTTGAACGCATACCCGCCCTGCCCGTCCGTGGTGGTCACCGCAAAACCCTGGAATTTTTCATCCAACGGCGCGGCGTAGTTGTCGTCGTTCGGGTGCGGATAGCGGCCTGCGGCGTTGGCCTGCCAGATCTCGACTTTGGCGCCCGCGACCGGCTCCCCTTTTTCGGTCAGGACACGGCCGGACAGATACAGCACCGTCCCCTTGGCCTGACCGCCGCTGGTCAGGTCGCCGCCCTCGGTTGGCGTCATCATGAAGGGATAGAATGGACCCAGGATCTGCGGCGGGGTCCGCAACAGAAGTTTGGTCGGTTCGGCGACGTCGGACATGTTTGTTCCTCCTGAGGCATGCCGATCCGCGGTCGCGCATCGGCGCATTGGGCGCTATGGTGCCGTCATGCTGAACGATGTGCAACGGGGTTTCATCGACCAGGCCCGGGTCGGCCATCTGGCAACCGCCGACCGGACGGGCGCCCCACATCTCATCCCGGTGTGCTTCGCCTTGGACACGCTATCGCTTTACATCACCGTCGATGAAAAGCCGAAGCGCACCGACTGGCCGCTGAAGCGCATCCGCAACATCCAGCAGAACCCCGCCGTGGCTTTCACGGTGGACCGGTGGGATGAGGATTGGACGCGCCTCGGCTGGATCATGTTGCGCGGATCGGCCGATATCCTGAACGGTGGCGACGAGCATGCTCATGCCCAGGACCAGCTCCGATCACGCTATCCCCAGTACAGGACGATGGATTTGGCCCCATTACCGGTGATCGCGGTCCGGATACAACGCGTCCTGTCGTGGGGCGCGCTGGATCAGCGCCCGATATAATCCATCCGGCCGCCGTCCACCGCGAGTACCTGCGCCGTCACCCACCCGGCGTCCGGAGACGCAAAGAAAGCGACCGCATTGGCGATGTCGTCAGGCTCTCCGGCCCGGCCAAGCATGGCGAGCGCGCCGATTTTCTGGGCGGTGGCTTTCCATGCCTGTTCATCCGCACCGCGATTCATCTCAGTTTGGATAAATCCGGGTGCGACGGCATTGACCGTTATCCCGAACGGCCCCAGTTCCATGGCGAACCGTACAGTCAAAATCTGTGCCTCAGCTTTACTGGCGGCATAGAAAGCATTGCCCGGCAACGTTGTACCCAGAGCGGCGATCGAAGTCATATTGACGATCCGGCCGTATTTTTGCCGGCGCATGTCAGTCATCACGGCACGCGTGGTGTGAATCACGCCGTTGGCGTTAACCTGCCGCATGTGATCCAGCTTGTCCGGATCGTAGCTCTCCAGGGTTGCCTTGTGCGACACCCCGGCGTTGTTCACCAGAATGGTGACTGGCCCGAACGCCGCGGCGACACGATCGACCATGCCCTCCACCGCCGCGTCATCCGCCACGTCCGCGGCCACGGCAATCGCTCGGCCTCCGTTACCGATGATATCCGCCACCAAAGATTCGGCGGCGTCGGCGCGTGAGAGGTAGTTGACACATACCGCCGCCCCTTCCTGCGCCAGACGTCGTGCGATGGCGCGTCCGATGCCGCGACCACCTCCTGTAACAAGCGCCACCTGATCGCGCCATGTCGCCATGCGAGCCTCCAAACCACCAAAAAACTGTTCGCGGACCAACAGGTTACCAGAAGCCAACAGCCGAAGCGGTCACAACACCCGGACGAGCGCCGTTACACGCTACCAATTGACCGCGATCAAATGGTACGGCCATCCTGTGAACACCGGAGACGTCAACCAGAAGTAGCAGCATGGCCGACCAGGCCCGATCAACACCCGCCGCCATCACAGGGGGTCCCAACGCCGGCGTCGTTGCGCATCGCGCGATGATTACGGTGTCCGCGATCGGTGCAACCTTGTTGCAATCACTGGATCAAACGATCGCCAACGTAGCGATGCCGTACATGCAAGGCAGTTTCTCTGCGAGCTTCGATGAGATCACATGGGTGCTCACATCCTACATCGTGGCGGCCGCGATCATGACGGCGCCGGTGGGCTGGGTTGCAGCGCGCTTCGGCCGCAAGCCTCTCTATATTGGCTGCATTTTCGGCTTCACGATCGCGTCGATGCTGTGTGGCGCGGCGCAATCGCTGGCACAAATCGTTATTTTCCGCCTGGTGCAGGGCATGTTCAGCGCCGCGCTGGTGCCGCTGTCGCAAGCAACCCTGCTGGACATCTACCCGCACGAGCGGCGCGGCTTCGCCATGGCGATCTGGGGCATGGGCGTCATGATCGGCCCGATCATGGGTCCGACACTCGGCGGCTTCCTGACGGAACACTATAACTGGCGGTGGGTGTTCTACATCAACCTACCATTCGGCCTGCTGGCCGCGGCAGGCCTTTCACTGTTTCTGCCCAATGGGCGAGAACCCTCCGGCGGGCGGTTCGACTGGCTGGGCTTTGCCGTATTGTCCACCGGCATCGGTGCCCTGCAATTGATGCTGGATCGCGGCCAGGACCTGGACTGGTTCTCCTCGCGCGAAATCATGACCGAGGCTATCCTGTCCGGACTGGGCTTTTATTTATTTATCGTGCACCTGTTCTCCGCTCGGCAACCGCTGCTACGGCCCAGCTTGTTTCGCGACATCAATTTCCTGTCCGGATTGATCCTGATGTTCGCGGTCGGCACCTTGCTGGTGTCCAGCCTGGCGCTGATGACGCCCTGGCTACAGGTGATGTCCAACTACCCGGTCGAAACCGCCGGGCTGATCATGGCACCGCGCGGCCTGGGCAATTTCACCTCCATCATGATCAGCGGCCGGCTGGCGACCCGAGTCGACCCCCGCTACCTGGTGGCGACCGGTTTGGTGCTGCTGTGCTCGTCATTTTATATTATGACCAAATGGACGCCGGACGTCTCCCAACGCGAACTGGTCCTGACGATCATCCTGCAGGGGGCCGGACTGGGCCTTGTCTTCATGCCATTGCAGATCCTGGCCTTTGCCACCCTGGCCCCCGCTTTGCGAACCGAGGCGGCCTCGCTGTTCGCCTTGTTACGTAACATCGGCGCCGCAATTGGCGTGTCAGTCACCTCGACCGTCCTGGCTCGGAACACGCAGTCGCTGCACGAGGTGATCGGTGCCAGCGCGACTCCCTTCAACCGAACGCTGTCGGCGATCGATGCCTATAATCCGTTGACACGGCACGGGGCGGCGCTGCTGGATCAGATCGTCAGTCAGCAGGCGGAGATCATCGCTTATATGGACGATTACGTGCTGCTGATATGCACCACGCTGCCTTCGATCTTGCTGCTGTTGCTGATGCGGAAACCGAGTCACGGGACAGCCGTGGAGGCGGAACCGGTGGAGTGAGAAATGGACCCGATCCGCTCACGCTCGGACCCATTTTCCTAAGCGGCGGCCAAACAACCGATTGACAGTCCGCTAACCCTGCCGTTACCGGGTCGGTTTTTCCAGGAGACTGTCTTGCAGGCGGATCCGCGTCCTACCTCCCATTCTGCCCCGTGAGCGAGTCCGAAACCGGCTGGCCGCCCTATAGGGGACCGGTCGCGGTGATCCAGCCGTTGCCAGGCATTGGAGACATGGTTTGGCACCTGCCGCACATCCGAGCGCTCGCCGAACATGCCGGGGAACCCGTGACGCTGTTCACCAAGCCACGCTCTTTGGCGGACCAGCTTCTGGCCGACGAACCCTCGGTTGCCGATATTCAGTGGCTGGATATCAATCCGGCCGGCCGGCGTGGCGCGCATGACGGGATTGGCGGTTTTCTTCGCCTCGTGCGCAAGTTGCGTGACGGAGACTTCGGAACCGTGATTCTGCTTCATCACAGCACGTTGCTCGCCGCCGCCGCGTGGCGGGCCGGCATCCCCGACCGGCGCGGCTATGGCTGGGGCCGGCAGCGTTGGTTCCTCAACACCGGGCCATTCCTGCCGCCTGATGTCAAGAAGATGCATCAGCATACTCGGGCGACCCGCTACCTCCAGGCGGCCGGCATTCCGATGCGGTCGGCGGAACCGGCCATCACGTTAACCCTGGAACGGTTATCGGAGGCGAAAACCCGCCTGGGCGACACCGCAGGTGGATACGTTGCGATCGGCATTGGCAGCAGCGAGGTGTTGCGGCAATGGGGAGCCACACGCTTCGCCGATCTGGCCCTGGCCTTGCTGCATGCCGGCTGGCCCACGCTTGTGCTGGTCGGAGGCCTTGAGGATCTGGCCTCAGCCACGATGATCGTCAATGCGCTGGGAGATCAGGGGAGTCGTTTGCGCCTCGCCCTGGGCTGGAATCTGGCCGACGTGGTTGGGGTGGTGTCGCGGGCGGATTTCTATGTTGGCAACAACACCGGCGTGATGAACATCGCCGCCGCGACAGGCACCCGGACCTATGCGCTGTTCGGCACGACCCAACCGTTCGATCATGCCAGCCAGATCGTGCCGATCACCGCGCCCGACGCCGGGGTGCATGACGGGATGGGACGCGTAACGGTCGCTGCCGTGCTGAACGTGATCCAGGCTGACCGTGGAAGGCTGTCTCCCTGACGGCTGAATCGGGGTGCTTGACAGGACATTTGCCCCACACGCAGGGTTGGATGACCAATCGATAGATGCCGGTCTCGCCGGCGACGCCCCGGCAGGGATCGCATCATGCCCCGGACATCCGATACCGACTGGCGGACACTGGAGACATTTGCGTTCGGTGACAGTCCCGATTTGGCGGACCGGCTGCTCGCCCTTGTGCTGACGGGTACCAAAACGGCGACCTGTTGGGCGGCGGCCGACGGTCTCATCGGGGTCGAGGTTGGCAAACAAATGGTGGTTCTTGACGGCTCGGGACAGGCACGCGCGGTGCTGGAGACGGTGGACCTGACGCAACGCCGCTTTACCGAGGTCGATGCCGCATTCGCCTTCGATGAGGGCGAGGGTGACCGCTCGCTGTCCTATTGGCGGCAGGCCCACCAAACTTACTTTACCCGCCGTGGCAGCTTCGAGCCTGACATGAATCTGTATTGCGAGCGATTCCGGCTGGTGCGGCTGATCGAGGATCCGGCTGCCTGAGCGCCCGGGCTTGCCCGAGACGGCCGGCCGCCGTATCGATGGCGGCACAGGAAAAGGAGCGTTGCGATGAAATTACTAAGCTTCCGCCGTCCGGACGGCACCGAAAGCTGGGGCATCCTCAAGGAGGAAGGCGTCATCGACCTGGGCAGCCGCGCTCCGGGCCTGAAATACGCGCTGTGGGCGATGACCTCGCTGGCGGAAGAGGCCGTGCGCCATGCCGACTACAAGCTGGAAGACGTGACGCTGCTGCCGCCGATCCCGAATCCGGACAAGATCCTGTGCGTCGGGCTGAACTATGTCACTCATATCAAGGAAGGCGGCCGCGACCTGCCGCCCAAGCCGATCATCTTCACCCGTTATCCGAACTCCCAGGTTGGGCATGGCCAGGCGATGGTGCGGCCGAATATTTCCGAGACGTTCGACTATGAGGGCGAACTGGCGGTGATCATCGGCCGCCGTTGCCGGCATGTGAAGAAGGAAGACTGGGAGAGCGTTGTCGCCGGGTATTCCTGCTATAATGACGGCTCTATCCGTGAGTGGCAGCGGCATTCCTCGCAGTTCATACCGGGTAAGAATTTCTATAAATCCGGCGCGTTCGGGCCGTGGATCGTCACCCCGGAAGAGATGGGTGACGTCAGCAAGGCGCATTTGATGAGCCGGCTGAATGGCGTCGAGCAGCAGCATGCCACGATCGACGACCTGTGCTTCGATATCCCGACACTGATAGAATATTGCTCGACGTTTACGCAGTTGGAGGCCGGCGACGTGATCGCCACCGGCACGACGGGCGGTGTCGGCGCGTATCAGAAGCCGCCGCTGTGGATGAAACCCGGCGATACGATCGAGGTTGAGATTTCCGGCATCGGTGTGCTGCGCAATCCGATCATCGGCGAGGACTGACATTGCTTCGCCACAGGCAAATGGCAGAGAAGATCCCGATAGAAAACTGACCAGGCGGCGGCGCGGCCGGGGTGGACATCTCCCCTGGCAACGCCGCTGTTCTCGTTATCCAATTTGACAACCGGCGTTGCATAGACCCGTCCGAGGGGCCACTAATCCGGCATGACCGCGGTACGATCATTGGCCGACCTCACCGATGAAGCGACGCTTCGAGCGACGCGGGATTTGTGCACACGCTACCATGTCCAGCGCCTGGATGTGTTCGGTTCGGTGCTCACCGACCGCTTCGACCCATCCCGCAGCGACCTGGACCTGCTGGTAACCTTCATGGATTTGGCCCCCGTGACTATGCCGATGCATGGTTCGGCCTGAAAGAAGACCTGGAGGCACTGCTCGGGCGGGAGATTGATCTGGTGGCCGCGGCGTCATTGAAGAATCCGTACTTCCGGCGTGAGGTTGAAGCGACACGCCGGACAATGTTCGCCGCGACATGACCACTGATCCCGGTCGAAAGTTCGTTTGGGACGCTCATGAAGCCACGGGCCAGGTCTTACGCCTCCCGCCGGCCAAACGTTCGATCTCTATCTGACAAACGACATGCTGCGCTGGGCGGTTGAACGGCAGTTGACAATCGTGGGGGAGGCTTTGGCGGCACTTCGCCGAACGGATCCCGCACTGGCGAAACAAATCCCCAATCTCGCCCGCATTGTTGGTTTCCGCAATGTGCTGGTACATGGTTACACCAGTATCGACGACAGTCTTGTATGGCGCGTGGTCGAGCGAGATCTTCCGGGCTTGATACTCACGCTGGCCGGTTTGCTTTCTATCGACTCATCTGATTGCATCGCATCATGAAATCCTACGAAACCATCCTGATCGAAACCATCGGCGATCACCTGCTGAAGGTGACGCTCAACCGGCCGGAGGTGGGGAACGCCCGCAACACCCAGATGGGTCTGGACCTGCTCGATCTGTGGACCGGACTGATCGACGATGCGGGCGACATTCGCTGCGTGATCCTGACCGGTGCCGGCGAGAAAATCTTCTGCGCCGGTGGCGACCTGAAGCAACGCAAGGGCCTGACGCCGAAGCAATGGCAGCATCAGCACGAGATCTTCGAACGTGGCCGCGACGCCCTGCTGGACTGCCCCGTCCCGGTGATCGCCGCGATCAATGGTCACGCCTATGCCGGTGGCCTGGAAACCGTTCTGGTCTGTGACTTCGCCTATGCCGTGACGACCGCCCGGTTCGCACTGACCGAAGTCACGATCGGTATCATGCCCGGCGGCGGCGGCACCCAGACGCTGCCCCGCGTGGTTGGAGAGAGGCGGGCCAAGGAAATTATCCTGACCGGCAAGCCATTCTCCCCCCAGCAGGCGCTGGATTGGGGCATTCTGAACCGGGTGTGCGAGCCCGGCACGCTGATGGACCAGGTGATGGAAACCGCCCTGACCATCTGTGCCAATGCGCCGCTGTCGGTGCGCCAGGCCAAGAAGTCGATCCATAACGGGCTGCAAATGAACCTGAAAAGCGGCCTGATGTTCGAGATCGAGGCCTACAATCGCCTGGTGGATACCGAGGATCGACGCGAAGGCGTGCTGGCGTTCAACGAGAAGCGAAAGCCGGTGTTCAAGGGCCGGTAAGGCATTGGAATTCGTTGCCTGGGCGCGATGCCGGTAAATTCAGGCAACGGCCGCGGCGAAGCGCGTATGTTTTCCCAACACCTGACGGAGGCGATCATGCGAGTCTCGATAATGTCCAGTGGAATGATCTGCGCGGTCTCGATTTGCGCCATGGCCGGTTACGCCCGGGCGGTTGATGCGCCGATGAATTTGTATCCGAACACCAGTGCCATGAAATGGGCGGCCGCCCCACCGATGCTGCCAAAAGGCGCGCAGATGACCGTCTTGTCCGGCGACCCCGGCAAAACCGGCGTGTTCGTGATCCGCCTGAGGCTACCGGCGAATTACGCGATCCCGGCCCACCGACATCCCACGACCGAGAACGTGACTGTCCTGAACGGGACGCTCTACGCCGGGATGGGTGACAAGCTGGACCGCGCAGGCTCCAAGCCGTTCGCCGCCGGCGGATTTGCGAGTCTTCCGGCTGAGATGAACCATTTCGCGTGGACCAAAACGCCGACTGTCATTCAGGTTGAAGCTGAAGGTCCGTTTGCAATCACCTACGCCAACACGGCGGACGATCCGTCCAAGCGGCAGTAATCTCCGCGAGCCGGCCGGATCGTTGGCCCGGCCGCGGCACTCCAAAAGTGCCGCGGCCGGGCCAATCCGCCTACTTCACTTCCGTCAACTGACCCCGAATGGCCCCGCTCGGGTTATTCTTAGAGTGAACATTCACATAATACATCCCGGCGGTCAGTTGCTGTTCCTGTTCAGCAGTCAGCTTGGCCGTCCCGTGGATAGGACTCTTGGGCGCATTCCCCAACGGTAACACGACACCAGCGTTCTTACCGGCTTCCGCAGGTCCGTGGATATGCGCGGCCGTCACATCACTGCTGAATCCCTTGAAGGTCACATCGTAGGAGAGTTCATGCGTGGCGGTATCCAGCGTTGCCGTGGCTTCCCCCAGGCCGGTGGATTTAGTCGGCGGCGATTCAGCCATCGGGGTCAGAACCGCATGGAATTTGACCGTAGCCGCCGAAGCCGCACCCGCGAACATAACAACACAGCCGGCCAATACCAGTGAGCGACGAAACATGAAGCCTCCCGTTTTTCTACTCTTGTGCCAGGGACAGAACCCACCGTGACGTGGCGGACGGTCCAGATGATGACGCCATCACACTGACTATGTGGGGACGCGGAGGCGAATTGTCATGGGACGCACAACATCCTGTGAGATCGCAACCGCGTCTTGAAAAAGCGACATTCGGCTCAGACGGCCGAATGTCTGTCGGCTGGTTGACGCGCCAGCCGATCAGGGGAATATCGGATCCAACCTGTCTATTGCCGTATCGACACAACGCCGCCGCCTGAACCGATCCCCAAAAGCAAACCTGGAGGACATGTCGCGTGACCATCGGACAATCTACGCTGACCCGATCGCTGGGCCAATTTGTCGCCGATCTTTCGCCGAACCGGTTACCCGAGGAAGCCGCCCGCGTCGCCCGCATGGGCTTCATCGATACCATCGGCACCATGATCGCCGGTCGCCATGAGGACAGTGTTCGCATCATCACAGACACGCTTGCCCCCGGCGACGGCCCCTCCAGCCTGACGTTCGGCAGCCGGCACGCCCCCGCCCCGGAAGCCGCCTGGATTAACGGTATCGCCGCCCACGCGCTGGATTATGACGACGTCGCGCTGCGCGGACATCCCAGCACCGTGCTGGTGCCGGCGATTTTAGCGGAGGCGGAACACCTCGGATCCTCCGGTGCCGACATGATCGTGGCGTATGTCGCCGGGTATGAGACCTGGGCCGAGTTGTTCCGCCGCGATACCGGCCTGCTGCATCAGAAGGGCTGGCATCCAACCGGGCTGTACGGCGCCGTCGGTGCGGCCGCGGCCTGCGCGAAACTACGGAAGTTGGACGCTGAGAAGTCGGCTATCGCAATCGCGCTGGGGGCGTCTCAATCGGCCGGGCTGATGTCGAATTTCGGCACCATGACCAAACCGTTCCACGCCGGCAAGGCGGCCCACGCCGGCATCATGGCGGCCCGTTTGGCCGAGGCCGGGTTCACCGCCAATACCGACGCGCTGGAACACCCGCAGGGCTTCCTGCACGCCATCTCCCCGACCGGAACCGAGGACCGCGCCAGCGAAAGCAAGGCCGGCGTCGAGTGGGCGATCCTGACGCAGGGCCTGGGCATCAAGAAATACCCCACCTGTTACTGCACCCATCGGGCCATCGACTGCATGCTGGATCTGGTCAACACCAGCCCGATCAAGGCTGACGACGTTGAAAAAATCACCGTCAATATCAGCGATTATTTCTCCACCGTGCTGCGCAATCATGAGCCTGACACCGGTCTGGCCGCGAAGTTCAGCATCGAGTTCTGCATGGCCAGCGGCATCATCGCCCAACGCGTCGGACTGCGCGAACTGACCGACGATTTCGTTCAACGGCCCGACATCCAGGCGCTGATGCGCAAGGTCGAGATTGTCACCAAATCGGTGTACGATCCCGAACTGCCCGGGGCGGCGACGCACGATCAGGTTACGGTAACGATGGCCAACGGCCGGACCATTGCAGGCGAACCGGTCGCCCGCGCCACCGGCCATCCTGCCCGCCCGCTGACCGATCAGCAGCTTTACGACAAGTTCGCGGACTGCCTGGACGCCGGCAATTCGCCCATTCCGGCCGACGTGCTGTTCAAGCGGTTGTCCACGTTACAGTCGATCAGCGCCCGCGATCTTACGACGCGGGTTTGAAACCGATGGCAATCGGGCGCCGGATCATCCTCGGTTCGGCGCTCGCAACGCCTTTTATTCGTACCGCGCGAGCCGATCCGATCAAGCTGCGAGTGTCTCTCGACACCACCCCCAGCCATGGCCGGACGGCGTCGATCGCGGATTTTTTAAAAAAGCTGGAAGCCGCGTCGCAGGGCGAGATCGCGCCGCATCTGTTCGATAGCGGCCAGCTTTTTCCCGACCGGGATGTCATCAAGGCCCTGGTGCTGGGACAAGTCGAGATGGCCGCCCCGGGTACCTGGCTTGTCTCCGCCTATGTGCCGGAGGCGGACCTGGCGCAGCTACCCGTGTTCTACGGACAGCCGATCGAGGCGACGCACCGTGCCATCGATGGCGTGCCCGGTGACATGGTGAACGAGCAGATCAGCAAGAAGCTGCGCGTAAAAATCCCCGGACGTTGGATCGATCTCGGGTTCACCAACTGGTACAGCACCCGTAAACCGCTGCTGACCCTGGCCGACCTGAAGGGTCTCAAGATCCGCAACTCCGGCGGGTTCGCGCAACCGTGGCGAGCGCAGTTCTATGGCGCCATTCCGACCACGACAAGCTGGCCGGATGTGCCGCTGGCCTTGTCGCAGGGCACCTTCGATGCGCTACAGAGCACCAACGAAAGCTGTGCGAGCGCCAAACTGTGGGATGCCGGATTGCGCTTCGGATTGATCGATCATCAGTTCATGGGCGATTACATCCCGATGGTGAGTGAGGCGTTCTGGACCGCTCTGAGCCCGGCGCTGAAGATCTTGTTCACCGATCTATGGGCGGCCAACATCGGCGCCTATCGGGCCAACCTGGCCGCCGCACAGGAGAAAGCGGAGAAGGAACTGAAAGCGCAAGGCGTCAAGATCGCCTACGTTTCGCCCGAGGAACTGGCGGAGCAACGCCGCGCCATGCTGGCCGAACAGGACAAGGTCGCTCGGGAGATGAAGATATCGCCGGAGATTCTCAGCCGCGTCATGGACGCGGTCGCCGCGACCAATTGACGGCCTGCGCCCTATTTCGACGCCGTATCCGCTTCTTTACGGCCAGTCAGGCCGTGGTATTTGACGTCCGCCTGTTTCAAGGCCAGTCGCATCAACTCGGGAACGCCGGCGTGGATGATATCCCGCTCCAATCCCGGCTTTGCCTCTTCGAAACCCGGCGTTGACGGTTGCCGCCTTCCATCGACCCTCACAATAAACCAGTACTCTCCGCTCCGGATCGGAAAGGCCGAGATCTGTCCGACACCCAAAGCAAACACCACCGCCCCGATTTCGGGGGCCAACATATCGAGCCTGGCATATCCCAGGTCTCCACCCGCGCCAGCGGTCGCATCGGCGCTGAATTTTTGGGCCAGCGTCCCGAAGTCTTCTCCGGCCTGTAACCGGCTGATCAGGTCGGCACTTTGCTGCTTCGATTCAGTCATGATAATTCGGGCACGAACCTCATCCGGACCGGGCTGACCCGCGATCACGCCGTCATAGACCGCGCGCAGCGCCTTATCGGTGATGTTGGGCGCGAGCGACCGGCGCAGGACCTCCGTGACCATCAGTTGCTCAGCCGCATTCTTCATGCGCCGCCGAACCACCGGATCTTTATCAAGTCCGGTTGTCTCACCGAGCTTGACCAGCGCCTTTTGCTGCATCACCTGGACGGTGGCATTTTGATACAATTTCTGGAAAGGAATCGCGCTGACGATGGGTGGCATGGCCCTGATAGCGTCCGCGATATCGCCCCAGGTCACCGACTGACCGCCAACCTCCGCCACGACCGTGCCGGCGGAACGGTCAAGTTCGGCCAGTGCCGCGCTCAGGGAGGCAGTGGCCGCGATGTCCGGAGGAGGAAGTCCCAGGTTTGTCGCGGACGCCGGCGTCTGCGCGAACGCGGTCCCGGCAATGCGGATACTGAGCGCAAGAAGAACCATGGCAGATGAAAGCAAGTGCGCGCGAGGTCCGGCTTTGGCATTTCGCATGGTCAGAACCTCGACAATAAAAACCTGTGTGTCGGTACGTTCTTACCTGATCGTTCGGATCAATACCACGCTTTCAGTTCATGTGGACGGCTGAGCATCGCGCGGTGAGGAACGGCGACGCCGGACGACGCCGATCAAACCGGCGATGCCGGTGACCATCAAGGTCATGCTCGCGGGCTCCGGTGCAGCGACCTGCTTCATGGACACGTTGGCCAAAAGTGAGAACGGCGGAACCGCTGGTGATCCGCTTGCGAGGAAAGACAGAACTTCGCTGCTGCCCGTCGCCACGAAATTGAAGGTCGTGTTCATCCAGCCGGAGAAACCGGTGCTGGGGAGATGAACGATCGACGTGCTTTGTTCGCTGCTGCCCAGGCTCACTTCCCACTGTTCGGTCGTCGCACCAGTGTAGCCGGTCTGCTGCGCACCCGCCCAACTGAACGAAACCGCATAGGTCTTACCAGCGGTCAGGCCGTTAATGGTCTGGTTGATCGCTTGGGTGCCATAATCGGCATCCGCACCAATAAAGTTGCCACCGGTCGGGCTGGCGTTGTTGAAACTGTTACTCGGCGTTGTGGTCGCGCTGTACAGGCTCAGATTGCCATAATATCCCGTCGCAACGCTGGATCCCGGCAGGAAGACGAAATTGTATCCCGTGCTGGTCCAGTCAGCCAATGTTTCCGTCGATGTATAGCCGCCGAACGTGCCGAACTGGAAGGCGGTACTGCCGCCGGTAACCGCGAAGCTGCCGTTTTGAACCAAATTGGTCTGCGCCACGGCGGCGTGGCCAGCCACAGCGAAGAGAGCAGCCATCGCTATCCGCGGAAGGGAGCGTCTCACGTTCGAACCGAAGCGCTGGCGATACATCCGATGCGCGGAAAAGGACACGACCATATCCAAAACCTCAAATTATCTCATTAACGACTCTATTTCACTCAGCCACACCGAAAATGTCAACCAAAAATCAGACGTTGTTTACAAATTAATATTACTCTCTATCGCCGACCAAACATCCATCGATACAACCAGGCATTGCTCGGCGGCTTTTCCAAGCAATCAGCGTATGGTGGTGAGTAACGGGAAGGTCGTGCGTCGGCCATGCGATCAGTCCTATGGCGAACCGGCACCGTGCAGGTGCCAGATACCTGGTCCCTCTGCAGGGCGGCGAGGCCCCCATTGTGCCGGCACATTGCCAATGCCCACGCCAGGACGATTTATTGCAGAGATCCGAACGGTTTGGTTCGATCGCCATCACCACCCCGCCCGGGCCAAAACCCCAACCTGCCGGAGTCGGTCGTTCACGAAAACGCGGGAGGCGCAAGATATATCTTGATTACAAGATATATCTTATTCATATCTTTATGGCCGAACCATTCCGGCTCGGCTTTGCAGGACACAGCGATACAATGCATCATCACCACCATGACCGGCACGGGCCTACCCGGGACCATCATCACAAACACCGCGGCGAAAAACGGTTCGCCAGAGGGCCGCTCGACAACGACGTCCGTAGCGAACGGCACCGCCATGACGGCGATCATCATGGCCCGGACCATCGTGGCCGCGGCCGGCGGCGGGTCTTCGACCATGGCGACCTGCGCTTCATCCTGCTCAGCATGGTCGCGGCCAGGCCGGCGCACGGCTACGACCTGATCAAGGCGTTGGAAGAGCGTATGGGCGGCGGCTACAGCCCCAGTCCCGGCGTGATCTACCCGACCCTGACGATGCTGGAAGAACAGGGATTCGCCGAAAGCTCGGCCGAGGACGGCAAGAAGCTGTATCGTGCCACCACCGAGGGCGAAGCCTTTCTGAACGCCAACCGGACCTCGGTCGATGCGATCCAGGCCCGTATCGACGGCATCGCGCGTGAGCGGAACATCGTCGCGGATCCCAGGATTATCCGAGCGGTCGAGAATCTGAAAACCGCGTTGCGACTGCGAATCGCCGGTGGACCGATCGCGGATGAGCGGGTTCGCTCAATCGCGGCCGCCATAGACGCGGCCGCCGCCGAGGTTGAACGCGCCTAGCGGGAAGATCAACCCGGCGGGTTTCCCTGGCGCGCGAATCGGCTAGGCTGACGTCCTAAACCGGAGGCGCCCGCCATGACCCGACTTCTTTCGATTGCTGCCAACGCATTGCCCGACGACGCCGCTCAGGCTTCGCTTGTCGGACGGGTATGGCGGCCGGATGTGGCAGGTCCATCGGTCGTGGCGCTGAGGGATGGTGCGGTCGTCGATATCTCGGCAACGTTTCCAACCGTGCGCGACCTTTGCGAGATGCCTGACCCGGCGGCAGCGCTACGGCTGGCATCCGGCGAGACGATCGGAACCGTCGCGGCCGTTCTGCAAAACACGCCTGTGGAGAGCCGCAACGCCAGCCTGCCCTGGCTGCTGACGCCGATCGATCTACAGGCGGTCAAGGCGGCCGGGGTTACGTTCGCGATCTCGATGCTCGAACGGGTGATCGAGGAACGCGCCCGCGGCGACATGAACGCGGCGGGCGCCATTCGCGCCGAGGTCACCCGATTGGTCGGCGACGACCTCAGCAAGCTGAAGCCGGGGTCGCCCGAGGCCATGCGGTTGAAAGAGGTGCTGATCCAGCAAGGGGCGTGGAGCCAGTATCTGGAGGTCGGCATCGGGCCGGACGCCGAGATCTTCACCAAATCGCAGCCGATGTCGGCCGTCGGCACCGGCATGGACGCCGGCCTCCACCCCCGCTCGTCGTGGAACAATCCGGAGCCGGAGGTGGTGCTGGCGGTCGCGTCCGACGGCCGGATCGTCGGCGCCACCTTGGGCAACGACGTCAACCTGCGCGATGTCGAAGGCCGGTCGGCGTTGCTGCTGGGCAAGGCGAAGGACAACAACGCATCATGCTCCATCGGACCGTTCCTGCGGCTGTTCGACCCGGGGTTCGGACTGGACGACATTCGTTCGACCGTGGTGACGCTGCGGGTCGATGGACCGGAGGGGTATGTGTTGGAGGGTTCGTCCTCGATTGCGCTGATCAGTCGCGATCCGGCCGATCTGGTGGCGCAGATGCTAAACCTGCATCACCGCTTTCCGGACGGGGCCGTGCTGTTCCTCGGCACCATGTTCGCGCCGATCCAGGACCGGGATACGCCCGGCCAGGGATTTACCCACAAATACGGCGACATCGTCACGATTGCGGCGCCGAAGCTCGGCCGTCTGGTCAACCGGATGATGCCGACCGACCAATGCGAGGCGTGGACTTTTGGTCCGGGGGCGCTGATGCGGAATCTGGCTGGCCGGAGCTTGCTGAGATAGCGGAACGGAGACTTGGCATCCGCCTCATATCACGAACCTATTCGTTATTATTTCAGAATAACGGAAAGAACTTTCTCGTTCGTCACTCGATCCGGTATCATTATATTTCTTCAATCGGGTAGATTCCGTCGTCAGCGCTGCGGGACAATCTGATGCAATTGCTGCGAAAGATCGATGCCGTGCAAGGAAGCGCCGTGCTGAAGTTTCCAGGCGGCAACGCTTTTCGTCACACGAAATACTGTGCACAGCCTCCCAATACATTTAAGAAGGCCATCATACGTTCGTGGTTGATCCATCCTGTACCAAATGTCCGCCGCGGACTGCCTCGGCAGAAGGAATTCACCTCCAAAGGCTCGAGCTCGACTCTCAACACCCGGAGGCATTCTGCTGTTCAGCACGTCCACCGCTGTCAAAGCATGCCCACGATCCAACAGCAGATGACACAGTTCATGCGCGGCCGTGACGCGTGCCGCTCCGACATTGCGAAGGAAACGTTTTTCAGCCACGCGTGAACTCGAAGCATTGATGAGCACGGCAGGACCGTGCTTGCGCCCCCATACGGCCAGTCCGTCCAAGCCTGAAGGCTCTACCGAGCGTGTCTGAAGCTCGATGCCCAGGTCCTCGATCACCCCGAAGACATCGACGCGTTGCGCCGAAGCCAGTCCAAAATGGTCGCGGACAAATGTCGCGGCGGCCTCACCCTGCTCGAACGGCTGACCGTGAGCAAAGCCGCGGTGGACGTGATCGACTGTCGCATCGGCAAGTCGATCAAAACGGCTTGCCTGATGGGAACTGAAGCTCCGAACAAGGCTAAGGACCTGCCGAATTTGGTCGGCGGGAAGCGCGCTGGACATGCGCGCGGCGAGTCGCATCTCATCGTCATCGTTTGTTGCCTGTGAAACACTGACGGGCGCCTCGAGAACGCCTTCTTCGACCAGTGCGCGCGCGACGTCAGGGTTGAGGCTGGTGGTCCAGGCAAGTAACCGCGTCGGATTACCGGTGTCCCGCGTCTTCCATGACTGGATCAAGTCAGACCACTTCCCTCCCCCAATGGTCTCCAGCCGCCGTGCGATTTCGTCACCAATGTCAGACAACGCGCGTTTGGCCGCCAGGAACTGCACGTCCCAACACTTCCACGTTGTGTCGACGAGCATCCGGTCCGCCGATCGGAAAAGAAACAAGGAGGGAAGGCCGAACAGCCCCGAGAAAGCCCGTGAGAGATCGTGAGCGTCTTCGAAGGCAACAACCCTCTCGTCTTCCCTCTCTACGAGATCGGCGGACAATGCGATCCAGCGCTCCTCAGACACCGCTCGGAGCCGGCTGGGCCGGTCAAGGGCTCTTCCCACCGGATAGGTTTGGCGAAGCATCAGTGGTTTCCAGAACTCCGTCAGGTGTGAGAGTAAGTCATCCACAAAGATTTCTAATGCCGCTTCCGGCTCTCCAGGAACGGGCCATACAGTTCGGCCATCTATCAAAACATTGAGTTTCGCCACTGTGTGGACAGGCTCTCCGCCTTCGATATCGATCCACCTGAGAATGAACTGGAGAGGAAGATGCCCGCTCATGACCCGCCACCAATGTCTATATAGAGGCTGACCCAGTCCTCAAAGGCTTGAACGGTATTGTCCCTGGTCGCCATTGCTTCCAGTTCCCGCAGCAAATTCCTGGATAACCGGCCTTTATAGGGATACGCGTGGTAGCTACGGCCGGCATCCGACGTCTGCGCTTCGTAGATCGCACCCTCATGGACAACGTACAGTTGCTTCGCATAGTCAACGTCACGGTCCCCGATCGGGGCAGCAATCGCCGCATCGAGCAGCTCTTTTTTTCTGGCGTCCGGGATGGTGTCCGGGCACTTTCCAATCCATTTGCGCGGCTGCCTCTCGTCAAATTCGATAGTGGGCTTTGGTCCCTTGCCGACGTGTTTGAAGCGTCGTTCACCCTTATCATATGTTCGTTCGGCAAGCTTGGATCGATCTGGCATGCATCCTTCAATCAGATCCGCGTCCAGCAATGCTAACGATCCGCCGCTCCATGATTTGTCACCCCATTTTATGGCGTTGCTACACGACATCGACCAAACGGTAAATGTCTGGTGCGGATCGGAAGCGGGCCACCAGTCCTGATCCGCACTGACCTCTGCCTGGCAGCGATGTCACCGCTGCGATCCTGTTGCATCGATCCCGTCGCGCCGTTGCGGCACCTCCACGAGGATGTTTCTTTCCTTCCGCCGTGACTGGCCGCGGTCACCCGGCCTGCTTGGCCAACCGGTCGAACGCCGCCAACCGAATGATCAGCGCCTCCATCTGGTTCAACGGAATCATGTTCGGTCCATCGCTTGGGGCCCTATCGGGGTCTTCATGCGTCTCGATAAACACCGCCGCCACGCCGATCGCCAGAGCCGCCCTGGCCAGCACCGGAGCGAACTCCCGCTGGCCCCCGGATGACGTCCCCTGCCCGCCCGGCTGCTGCACCGAATGGGTGGCGTCGAACACCACCGGATAGCCGGTGCGCGCCATGATCGGCAGGCTGCGCATATCGCTGACCAGAGTGTTGTAACCGAAGCTGGCACCACGCTCACACAGCATGATGTTGTGGTTGCCGGTGCTGGCGATTTTCGCCGCCACGTTCACCATGTCCCACGGCGCCAGGAACTGCCCCTTTTTGATATTGATGGCGCGTCCGGTTTCCCCGGCGGCCAGCAACAGATCGGTCTGCCGGCACAGAAAGGCCGGGATTTGCAAAACATCCACCGCCTGCGCCGCCGGGGCGCAGTGATCGGCGGTGTGGACGTCGGTCAGCACCGGTAGCCCGGTCGCCTCCCGCACATCGCTCAGGATCTGTAAGCCAGCATCCATGCCGATCCCGCGCGCGGCCGAGGCACTGGTGCGGTTTGCCTTGTCGTAACTGGATTTGTAGATCACTGGCACGCCGGTGCGATCCGACATCTCCCGCAACGCATGCGCGATCTCCAGCGCATGGGTCCGCGATTCGATTTGGCAAGGGCCGGCGATTAGCACAAATGGGCGATCGTTGCCGATTTCGATCATCCCTACCCGTACAGTTCGGGTTGCTTCAGAGTTCATCGGCCAACGATCCTTTGCAAAAAATAGAGTCTGTGCGCCCGTTGTCCCGATCCGGAGACACGCGGTCAAGCACCCGCAAAAGTGTCACGCCATGAGACGAACCCGGCCGGACTCGCACCGAAATGGGCGATGACAGAACCGTGCATGAAAGACACACCTGTGACATTTTACTTGACACACCGATATCAACTTTTCGTGTTTAGGCAAATGGTCCCATTTTTATGGGTTATCCACAGGGTCAAATTAAGCAAATGGCATATCGACCCCGTTTTTTGCCCCGGAGAGGGTTGTCGGCTTTGCAACCCTGCTGCTACCGCTGGACTTGTCTGATAATCAGCGTGGGGTCGAGGCGGATGCGGGGACCAGGGATGAAGTCATGGCTATTGGGATCGGCACTCTTGCTCGGTTGCCCACTGCTTGCCGCGAATGCCGAGGCCGCCCAGGCTGACAAGCATCATCGTCCGTTACACAAACTTGCCGTCTCATCGCACGTCCATCAGATCAGCACCCGCGTCACGCTGAAATCCGGTGCGCATGTTGTCTCAGCCATGCACATGGCCGGCAAGCATGCCCAGATGCGCAGCCATGGCATTTCCTGCGTCCCATACGCCCGGGCCGAGTCCGGCATTCAGGTTGCCGGCAATGCGTGGCAGTGGTGGGGCAATGCGCAAGGCCTCTATGCTCGCGGTGAGCAACCCGAAGCTGGAAGCGTGCTGAATTTCCGGGCCAATGGCCGTATGCGTCTGGGCCATGTCGCCGTCGTCACCCGCGTTGTGAATGCCCGCGAAGTTATCATCGACCATGCGAACTGGCCGAGCATCGGGGGATATGGCGGGGTCTCGAGGGATGTCGCGGTGGTTGACGTGTCCGAGGCTAACAACTGGTCCGCGGTGCGGGTCGAACTGGGCCGCGATGGCACGTTCGGTTCGGTCTATCCGACCTATGGTTTCATCTACAATCGTCCCGACGCAGGGTTTGTGACCGCGAGCATCGCTCGCCCGGCCCCGCTGCCGGAGATCAACCCCGCGCGTACCGACCTTCGCCCGGTGGCCGAACGGCCGTGGCATATCGTGGAAGAAGTCGCCGAAGCGCCGGCCAGGCCCCGTTCGCTGACCATCCCCGGCCACGGACTGCGCTAGACTCCATCTGACGCCTTTCTATCGAAAAGACCGGCCTCTGTGCCGGTCTTTTTATGTGCGCTGGCGCGTCCCGCATCGCCGTGGCTGGGCCACGGCGATGTGGACAGACGGCGTGTCGGTATTACGCCTTCAGCATCGGGCAGGCGTTCTCCGACAACGGACGGAAGGCGTCCGCCGCGGGCGTGGTGCCGATCAGCTTGTAAATATCCCACTCATGCTTGCTTTCCGAGGGCTTCTTGACCTCGAACAGGTACGCTGGCGTAATCTTGCGTCCGTCCGCGCGAATCAGACCCGGCCCGAAGCAATCGTCGTCGGTCGGCATCGCCTTCATATGCGCGACCGTGTCCGCGCCGCTGAGCTTGGCCTGCGCCGCCCCCATGGCCTGGCACGTCTTCAGATAGTGCAGCGTGCAGGAGTAGTTGCCCGCCTGCGCCATATTCGGCCACAGCGTCACCTTCGGCTGAATGCGCTTCTGGAAGCCGCGGGTCTTCTCGTTCAGGTCCCAGTAATAGGTTTCCGACAGACGCGTGCCCGCCGCCATCTCGATCCCGACAGAGCGCATGTCCGTCGAATAGGCTACCATGGCGGCGATGTTCATCGTCTTTGTAAGCCCAAACTCGTGCGCCTGCTTGATGACGTTGATCAGATCCGACCCGGCGCCGCAGATGCCGAGGATCTTGGCGCCGGACGCCTGCGCCTTCACGATGTAGGACGAAAAATCCGTGGTTTCCGGGAACGGGTAGATCTCCGCACCAAGCACCTTGCCGCCGCCGGCCTCGACGAATTTCGTGGTGTCGCGCTGTGTCGCTGCACCGAATGCATAGTTAGGGGTGATGAAAAACCATGTGTCGCCGCCGGCCTTGACCAGCGCGCCGCCAGTGGAGCGGGCCTCCATGTAGGTGTCAAACACCCAGTGCATGGAATTGGGCGTGCAGGCCTTGCCAGTCACGTCGGACGACGCCGTGCTGGTGCAAATCATGATCTTGTTTTTCTCTTTGACCACCGACGCCAATGCCAGCGCGCACGAGGTCGCGGCGATGTCCATGATCAGATCGACACCCTTTTCGTCGAACCACTCCCGCGCGATGGAAACGGCGACGTCGGGCTTGTTCTGGTTGTCAGCGTCCAGCACTTCGACATCGAAACCGTGAGCGGCAAATTCCTGCACCGCCTGTTTGGTGCAGGCCACGCTGGTGGGGCCGTTCACATCGCGATAGGGACCGGACTGGTCGTTCATGACGCCGATCCTGATCACCGGCTTGGCCTGGGCTCGGGCGCGATAAATCGGAGTCACGGCGGCGGCGGCGGTTGCTCCCAGCACGGTGCGGCGTTGCAGTGTCATTTTGTTTATATCTCCCTTTGGCAGGACGGCACGCTAATCGAAACGGCGTTCTTGTCGAGAGGGATTGCGTCCGTGGCTTGCCTGATGATGCCGGATGTGCGTTTCAGAAGCGATGACCGACTCTGTTTATATTATCGGCGCGTCCGGCCGATCCGGCCAGGCGCTGTGCCGGTCCTTGCTGGCCGATGGCGTGGCCGTTGTGCCGGTAGTGCGCAATCCCGACCGCTGGGAGGCGACCGGGTTGCCCGGTGACATGCGGATTGCCGATCTGCGTTCGGCGGACGCGCTGCGGGCGGCGTTGCAGGGGGCAACCCGGATTGTTTCGTGCGCGCACGCCCGGTACGCGCCTGCGATTATCGCCGCCTCGCCCCCCGAAGCGACGCTGGTGCTGCTGGGAAGCACGCGGAAATTTACCCGATGGCCGGACGCGCACGGTAACGGCGTGCGGGCCGGGGAAGCGGCGCTGATGGAGTCCGGGCGCAACGGCGTCATGCTGCACCCGACGATGATCTATGGCGCGCAGGGTGAGGACAATGTGCAGCGGTTGGCAAAGCTGCTGCGGCGTCTGCCGGTAATGCCTCTGCCCGGGGGCGGCCGTTTCCTGGTGCAGCCAATCCATCAGTCCGACGTCATACGGTGCATCCGAGCCGCCCTGGATCGGCCGGGGACTGGGCCGGACAGCCTGGTGATCGCGGGTCCGGAGGCGGTGCGATACGACGACTTCGTGCGCGAAGTGGCGGCGGCAGCGGGCCTGCGCAAGCCATGGATTATTCCCTTCCCGCTTGGCCTGCTGATTCGGGCGGCGGGTTTGACCAAACACGTCACCGCCTTGCCACGGGTGCGGCCCGAGGAAATCCGCCGGCTGGTCGAGGACAAGGCGTTCGATATCGGCCCCATGCGCCAAATGCTGGGCGTCGAGCCGATTTCGCTGGCGGAAGGGCTTGCGCTGACGTTCCCTCCATCGCACGAATACTGATCCAGCTTCGGAGCCACCATGCCGATCATTAACAGTATCGCCGCCCTGCACCCCGAGATGACCGCCTGGCGGCAGGACCTGCACGCCCACCCCGAACTGTCGATGCAGGAAGTCCGGACGTCGCGCGTTGTGCAAGAAAAGTTGGCCGCATTCGGGGTGGACGAGATTATCACCGGCATGGCGACGCACGGTGTGGTCGGGGTGATCCGAGCGGGCACATCGGACCGGGCGATCGGGCTGCGGGCCGACATGGACGCGCTGCCGATCCACGAGGAAACCGGGCTGGCCTGGGCCAGTGCCAACCCCGGCGTGATGCATGCGTGCGGCCATGACGGCCACACGACGATGCTGCTGGGGGCGGCGAAATACCTCGCCGAGACCCGCAACTTCGATGGCACGGTGTATCTGATCTTCCAACCGGCGGAGGAGTTCGAGGGCGGCGCGGAGAAGATGGTGCGGGACGGGCTGTTTCAGCGATGCCCTATGGAGAAGGTCTATGGGCTGCACAACTGGCCGGAGATGAAGGCCGGCACGTTTCTGTGGCGCACCGGCCCGGTGATGGCCGCGGTGGGGTTCTTCGATATCATCATTACCGGTCGCGGCAGCCACGGGGCATCGCCGCATCAGGGCATCGACCCGATCGTGGTCTCCGCGGCGATTATCAGCGCCTTGCAGACGATCGTTTCCCGGTCGATCGAACCGATCGAGGGCGGCGTCGTGTCCGTGGGCAGTATCGTCGGCGGCGAGGCCTACAACATCCTGCCCGAACGGGTGGTGATGAAGGGCACGGCGCGCTGGTACCGGCCGGAGGTTGGCGACACGATCGAGGCCGGCCTGCACCGCATGGTCAAGGGGATCGCTGAAAGTTTCGGGGCAACCGCGCATGTGCACTTCTTCCGCCACGCCCCGGCGACCGTGAACGATGCCGAGGCGACGATCCTGGCGATCGAGGCGGCTCGACTGGTGTCAGGCGCCGATGGCGTGCGAGAGATGCGTGCCCCGACGATGGGTGGCGAGGATTTCGCGTATATGCTGAACGCCAAGCAGGGTGCGTACCTGATGCTGGGCGGCGGGCGGGGCAAAGCCGATCCGCTGCTGCATCATCCGCAATACGATTTCAATGACGAAATCCTGCCGGTAGGGGCGTCGTGGTGGGCGACGCTGGTAGAGCAGCAGTTGGCGAAGGCGGGGTAACAAAAACGCTGGCGAAACCGTGATGCCTGCTCCTACAGTTCGATTTATGCGCCAGCGAGCCCATGTCCGTTGAAATCGTATTCCCAACGGAGTTCTGCGTCCCCGGCACGCCCGTTTCGCTACAGGCCAAACGAGCGGACTCCAGGAGGGCATGGAAGGACAGAGTCCGGCACGCAAGCCAAGCATCGCTTCCCGAAGGGCACTTTTCCACGAGAAGTCCAATTTCTATTACGTTATTTTACTTTCCTGCCGCGAAAATGCTCGACAATCCCGTGAAACCGATACTTGATGCGTTGTGCCAGCACATCTATTTCGATGACCGGCAGGTTGAGAGGGTTTGGGTCGAGAAATTTGAACCCGATAAGGTCTTCCAGTTCAGCTCGCCATCCCCGATTCTGACACATGCTATCGAGGCTGACAAACCCCTGGTTTACGTGCGAGTATCCGATAATCCTACGGAAGACCTGGTTTGATGTCGTTGGCCCACGGCAAGTCTGACGCCGTGATTATGCAGATGCTCCTGCCGAATCTGGAAGCCGAAGGCTTTCGGGTGTTTCTGCATCCCGCGCGGTCGATTCTGCCCCCATTCATGTAAGGGTATTAACCTGATGCGATAGCGATGAAGGGGGACAGGAAAGTCGCGATTGAGGTGAAGTCGGCGCCCGGTCATGCGGAGCCTCAAATCCAGAGGTTACAGGACATGTTTTCGGCCCATCCCGATTGGGAATTGCGTATCGTTTACGCTTCGACCGAAAATACCGATCAGGCTATAGCGGTCATTACTCGTGAACTGGTGGTGGAAAATCTTGATCGTATCCCGAAGGTTCTTGATGAGGCCGGCCCAATTCCAGCGCTTTTAATGGGGTGGTCGATATTCGAAGCCGCCGCACGATTGTTGGTACCGGAGTATCTTGGCCGGCCGCAGCCATCGGGCCGGCTTTTGGAACTCCTGGCATCCGATGGTTACATAACGCCTGAGGAGGCCGATTTTCTCCGAAGTCTCGCGCGGCTACGAAATGAAGCCGCACACGGGCACCTGGATGCGGCCGTGACGCGTGATCACGTGGCCATGCTGGTGAGCATAACCCGGACCCTGTTGGTTTTGTCAGATGCGACGGCCCATTCACACTAACCCGACTGATGAGATCCCATGACCGATCCCAGACTCGACCGTATCGCCGAACTGCTGACCCTGAAGGCCGAGGGCCAATATGGCCTCAGCACGATCAATCAGCGTCAGCACGCGCTTCAAGCCGCATGGCTGGCGGAGAAAGCCGGTTGTCCGGATAGCCTGATCGTTGCCAGTCTGCTGCACGATATCGGTCATATGGTGCACAACCTCGGCGACAACCCGGCTGAGGACGGCGTTGACGATCGGCACGAGGCGCTTGGGCACGCGTTCCTCGCGGCATGGTTCGGCCCCGATGTGACTGAGCCGGTGCGGCTGCATGTCGCGGCGAAGCGGTATTTGTGCGCGACGGAATCGGATTATTTTTCCCAATTGTCCAGGGATTCGGTGTTGAGCCTATCGCTACAGGGCGGCCCGATGTCGGCGGAGGAAGTCGCTGCCTTCGATGCCATTCCACAAGCCGCCGATGCCATTCAATTACGCCGTTTCGATGAGCAGGCGAAAGTGAGGGAGCTGCAAACACCCACGGTCGATTACTTTCTGCCCTTCGTCGCCCGCTGCATCCAGGTAAACCAACGCGACCCTCAACAAGCACAACAATAAGCGAATCAGCCGTCCATTCGTGAATTTCATCATGGTTCGGCTTGTTGTTAAGATCGGACACAAGCCTGCTATGTTGATAAAGGGTGGCGTGAGTTGCCCTCGGCGGCGATGGATATTATCTCGCCGATTTACGAAATAGTTGTTGAAACGATCCAGCCGTTGTCCATAGACACCGCCGCGAGGAGAACGGTGCATGACAACATCCAACTGGTGGCGCGGCGCGGTAATCTACCAGATCTATCCACGCAGCTTTTTTGACACCAATGGCGACGGCATCGGCGATCTTCCTGGTGTCACCGCGCGTCTGGACCATATCGCGCGACTGGGCGCCGATGCGATCTGGCTGTGTCCGTTCTTTTCCTCGCCGCAACGGGACTTTGGCTACGACGTGTCGGATTATACCGCGGTTGATCCGTTATTCGGCGCCCTGGCGGACTTCGATGCCCTGTTGGCACGCGCCCGGGCGCTGGGGCTGAAGGTGCTGATCGACCAGGTCTGGAGCCATACCTCCGACCGGCACGCCTGGTTCCTGGACAGCCGCCAAAGCCGAACGGCGGACAAGGCGGATTGGTATGTCTGGGCCGATCCCGACCCGGACGGAACGCCACCAAACAACTGGCTGTCGGTGTTCGGCGGTGCGGCCTGGACGTGGGAGCCGCGGCGCCGGCAGTATTTTCTGCATCATTTCCTCAGTCATCAGCCGGCTTTGAACCTGCATAATCCGGCCGTGATGGATGCCTTGCTTGACACCGGCCGCTTCTGGCTGGATCGCGGCGTGGATGGTTTCCGGCTGGATGCGATCGACTTCCTGCTGCACGACAAGATGTTGCGGTCCAATCCGGCCGCGCCGCCCTCCGGCGGCATTCCGGCGAAACTGTTCGGGATGCAGATCCACCAACACGACATGCTGCAACCGGAAGCGACGGGACTGCTGGCACGCATCCGGGGGCTGATGAATGAGTATCCAGGAACCGTCACGCTGGGTGAAATCTCCAGCCAACCCGGTGCGTTCGAGCGTGTGGTGAACCGCACCGCCGGCACCGGCGGACTGCACATGGCTTACACGCTGCGGCCGTTGCGTGGCGGCTTCGACTGGGCGACGGTGACCGCCATGGTTCGCGATCTGGCCGGGACGGGAACGGACGGCTGGATTTGCTGGTCGTTCAGCAATCACGATGTCGAACGCGCCGTCAGCCGCTGGAACCCGAATCCCGGAACGCCTCCCGATCCGTCGTTCGTACGGATGCTGATGGCGTTCCTGTTGTCGTTACGCGGCAGTGTCTGCCTGTACCAGGGCGAGGAACTCGGCCTGGGCGAGGCAACGCTGTCGGAAACCGACCTGCGCGATCCGTTCGGGATCGCCTACTGGCCGGAGTTTCGCGGACGCGACGGCAGCCGCACACCGATGCCGTGGAACGCGGAGGCCGAGCATGCCGGGTTCACCAGCGCGGCGTCACCCTGGTTGCCGGTGCCGGCGGAACACCGGGCACTGGCGGTGGACCGGCAGGAGGCCGACATATCGTCGCCGTTGCATGCGTTCCGGCGGTTCCTGCGGTGGCGGCGCGGGGTGCCGGCGCTGATACATGGGACGCTGCTGCCCCTCGCTTTGGCCACACCATTGGTGGGGTTTGTGAGGGAGCATCAAGGACAGCGTGTGCTCGCGGTCTTCAACCTGTCCGACCAGCCGGTGCCGTTACCGCTGACTGACCCCGGCGCGCCAATCGACGGACACGGATTGGAAACTAGTCTTGGCGATGACGGACGTTTGCCGCCGTTTGGCGCCTGGTTCGGTGTCCTGGCCGGAGTCCGAACTGTGCTGGCGGATGCCTGAAGCGAGGCGTTTCAGACCTCCGGGCCTTCGCGCGGGCATTGACCCGGGGCATCATGCCGGCGGCGCGCACTCGCGCGGCCTCAGCCAACCCGCGCGCAACCGCGCGATCCAAGGAGCAGTGACACCATGATCCACGTCGTCGCCATCATCACCGCCAAACCCGGCCATCGCGAGGCCATCCTGGAGGCCTTTCGCGCCAACATGCCGGCCGTGCATGCCGAAGACGGCTGCATCGAGTACGGCCCCGCCGTTGACGCCGACGGCATCGGACCGTTCCAGACCAAATTCGGTTCGGATACTTTCCTGGTGATCGAAAAATGGGAAAGCGTCGATCACCTGAAGGCACACGCCGCCGCGCCGCACATGCTCGCTTATGGCGCGAAGACCAAGGAGCTGATCGCCAGCCGGGTCATCCACGTCCTGTCGCCCGCGTAAGAAGGGCCGCCGTTCGGCCTCGGCCGAACGGCATTCTCCTGTAACGGCCGGACGAGCGACCCGTAGCCAATGACGTGGCCTTCGTTACCCGGCGCCGACCATTAATTCGCCTCTTCCTACCGACTCGATATCAAAACTACAGCCCAAAGCGGACACCACGCGCGCCGATTTATTCCGATATGTTGACGGAATCGATTTGGCAACTTATGCACATCACAACTGAACGTTGGTCTTCATCCCCCGAAGGCATCCGCGATCGCCCCCGACCGCAGCCTTCGCGCGATAAGTGCGTAGCGTCAGAAGAAACCTCCGGCCGGCCTGTTGCGGCCGGTTGCAGGATCGCGCGACCAAGAGTCTGTAGGGGACCGTTACCAATGTCCGATTTCAACAACGCCGGCTTCGCCACCGCCTCGGCCGCACTGGGAGAGGTTGTGCCCCCCGGCGAGGCTGCCGCGATCAGCATCATCACGCAACAGATCGAGGACAAGGTTCGCGCCACCGCAGTGTCCAACCCACCCGCCCGGCGGGACGCGCACGCCAAGGCGCATGGTTGTGTGCAGGCCAGATTCGAGGTCCTGGACAATCTTCCTCCTCTCCTGCGGGCCGGGGTATTCGCCAGCCCCCGCGTCTTTCCGGCCTGGGTCCGCTTCTCCAACGGATCGGGCACGCCAACACGGGATTCCGTTCCCGACGGACGCGGTATGGCCATCAAGCTGATGGGCGTCGAGGACAGCCCTTCGACGACGCAGGACTTTCTGATGATCGATAATCCGGCATTCTTCGTACGCAACGCCGCCGATTATGTTGAATTCCAGACCGCATCGAATGTGGTAAAGTTCTTTTTCCCCGGAATAAACCCGCTGAATTTCCGTTTCCACGAATTGCAGGTCGCACTCGCCATCGCCCTGCGGAAGGTAACCAACCCACTGAATATTCGTTACTGGACGATGACGCCGATCTCGTTCGGGGATGTGGCCTGCAAGTTTTCCGTTCGGCCGCGCCTGCCGCTCTCCACCTTTACCGCGACAGACGATCCCAATCTGCTGCGGGCCAACCTGATCGCACAACTCGCCGATGGCGATTTTGCATTCGACTTCATGGTCCAGTTCCGCACTGAACCGGACAGCATGCCGATCGAGGACCCGACGATTACGTGGGACGAAACGGCATCCCCGTTCAACACGATTGCCCGGCTGACCATCCCGAAGCAGGGGTTCAGCACACCGGAGCAAGACGCGTTCAGCGAAAACCTGTCGTTCACCCCTTGGCATTGCGTCGAGGCGCATCGGCCGCTCGGTGGGATCAACCGGGTTCGCCGCGTCGTTTACGAGGCGATCTCCAGCTTGCGCCATCGGCTCAATCTCGCACCGCGCACGGAACCAACGGGCTTCACGATCTAACCGGGAACCGCCGGCCGCCTGACCCCGCACACGCCTCGCACGGCGGTTGGGGCGTCAGGCGGCCGCGGCGGGAACCGTGCCGGTGTCCGGCCGGCGCGCCCGCAAGCGCCGAATGCGTCTGGCATCGGCATCCAGCACGCGAAACTCCATGCCGGACGGGTGGCTGATGACTTCCCCTCGTGTTGGCACTCGCCCGGCCAGGGTGAACACCAGGCCACCAACCGTATCAATGTCGGCGTCGCGTTCGTCCTCGCTGAGGATCGGGCCGACCTTCTGTTCGAACTCGTCGATTGGCATGCGGGCGTTCAGGTCCATCGCGCCGTCGGGGCGTTCGGTGATCATCGGCGCCTCGACATCGTCATGCTCGTCCGCGATGTCGCCGGTAATCGTTTCGACCAGGTCCTCAATCGTGACCAGCCCGTCGATGCCGCCGTATTCGTCCACCACCAACGCCAGATGGATACGCTGCATCCGCATTTGCAGCAGCAGATCCAGCACCGGCATCTGCGGCGCCACCATCAGCGGCTTGCGCAGGATGGAATCGATGGTGAACGCCTCCGGCCGACCGACATAGGCAAACACGTCCTTGATGTGGATCATGCCGATCACATCGTCCAACTGTTCCTGATACACCGGCAGCCGGGAGTGGCCGTCATTACGGATCAGTTCGATCGCCTGTGCCAACGTGACGTCCGATCGCATGGCGACGATATCGGCGCGCGGCACCATCACATCGTCCGCCGTCGTTTCCCGCAGCCGCAGCACGTTGGCGATCAGCAGCCTTTCGTGGCGATCGAGCTCAGGCGCCTCGCCCGGATTCTGCTGCGCGTCGGCGGCTTCCTGCACCAATTCCGCAATGGAATCGCGCAGAGAATGTTCCGCATGCTTTCGCCCAAGCAGGTAGCTGAGGCGGCTGAGCAGGGAGTCGCGATGCGCACTCATGAACGTTTCCAGGGGTTGGGCACGCCGATGCTGTGCAGGATGCGGGATTCAGCCATTTCCATCCGGCGGGCGTCGCCAGGATGGTCGTGGTCCTCGCCGCCGAGATGCAGCGCGCCGTGGACCACCAGATGCGCCAGATGATGCGCCGGCCGGCGGCCTTGCGCGGCGGCCTCGGCCGCGACGACACCATACGCCAGGATGATTTCCGGCGACGGATGCTCGTAGGTCAGGACATTGGTGGGCTTGTTCTTGCCGCGATGGCGTCCATTCAGGTCACGCACGACGCGGTCGGAGGACAGCACGATCGTGCCCTCCATACCAGCCGCATGCGCGGCCCGTCGAACGATCGTCCCGACATTGGGGATCAGTCTGTGCCACGCCGGATCCGCCACAACGATCTCGATGGAAGGACCACCGGGATCGGGCGGATAGGTACTAGGAGGTTCCATTGGTTCTCAATTTGTCGGTCCCGGTCAGAAGGCCGGGTCCATGATTTCGTCATAAGTCCACGGGCAGGTCTGCGGAAAGACCGCTTCGCCGATGCGAGTTTCAGTACTGGCATCGAGCCGGGCACGCCGATAGGCCGTTTCGATTGCCCCGGGTAGTTGCGACTTCAGGCTGGGGTTGTCACCCAGGTGTTCGTCCAGTTCGTCGCGGGTATTGACGATCGAACGTTTCCAGGCGGGGCCTCGACGACTCGCCTGAAATTGCCATTTGAGCAGATGCGCCAGCAGAACCCGCAACCGGCTGACCAGTTCGCGCTTCTCACTCCTGCCCATGCTTTCGATTTCCTCGGCGATATGATCAATATCCGCCTCGGAGAGCCGCCTGGCGCGCAACAAAACCGCCTGTTCGTTGGCCCAGGCGAAGAAATCCTGATCGTAAAGCTGTCGGTTGCTCATCTCTGACACCATTCTACTCGTTGACCTCGTGCGAGGCCAGCGTTTCGAGCGTATCGCAACCGAGCCATGCGTCCGCGATGACGCCCCTATTCACCGGTCGGCGGTCGTTCCCGCTCCCGCCGAACCTCGGACAGGGCGGCTTCACGTTGATCATAAGCGCCCACGATGCGTGCCACCAGCGGATGCCGCACAACATCGCGTTGCTCGAAGCGGACCACGCTGATGCCCTGGATGCCTTCGACCGTGTCCAGGGCGTCGCGCAGGCCGGAGCGGACTCCGTTCGGCAAATCGACCTGACTGAGATCGCCGGTAATCACCATGCGCGTCCCCTCGCCCATCCGCGTGAGAAACATCTTCATCTGCATCGAGGTGGTATTCTGCGCTTCGTCCAGGATCGCGTAGCAATGCGCCAGGGTGCGGCCGCGCATGAAGGCCAGCGGCGCCACTTCGATCTCGCCATTGGTGATCCGGCGAGTGACCTGATCGGCCGGCATCATGTCATGCAGCGCATCGTACAAGGGCCGCAGATACGGGTCGATCTTGTCCTTCAGGTCGCCTGGCAGGAAGCCGAGGCGCTCACCGGCCTCGACGGCGGGACGCGACAGCACGATGCGCTCCACTTTGCCGGCCTGAAGCATGGCTACCGCCTGGGCGACCGCGAGATAGGTCTTGCCGGTGCCGGCCGGGCCGACGCCGAACACCATCTCGTGCGATGCCAGCGCTTCCATATACACTGCCTGACCCGGACTGCGGGCCGCGACCGCGCCGCGCCGGGTGCGGATCGCAGGGGTATCGGACAATGGCAGCCGCGGATCGTTTTCCGCGTCCGCCATGCGGATCGCCGCTTCGATTTCAGGCCGCCCCACGGATTCACCCCTTTCCAACCGTCGCCACAGCCCCCGCAGCATCTCTTGCGCCAGATCGACCCGGGATGCGTCCCCGGCGATGGCGACCCGATTGCCTCTGCACGATAGGCGAACCCCCAGGGCCTGCTCGATCCGGACCAAATGCCGATCGTGATCCCCTAAAAGAAGGGGCAACAGGTTGTTGTTATTGAACTGGAGGGTGATGGCCTTGCCGCCAGATGGGGCGGAGGCAGTCAGTGCCTGGGGGGCGGCGAGGTGGGTCAAGCTATTCGTCTCTCCTGGACAAGGGTTCCCGCAAGTGAGTTTGGATAATTCTCGACGATTCGCACCATTAATTCGGTGCCAATAAGGTCGGTGCTACCGGAAAGGTGAACGGCTTGCAGAAATGGCGACCGTCCGCCGATCTGACCGGGGTGGCGGCCGGGGCCGGTGATCAGCACCGGCAGGTCCAGCCCCACGCAACTATCGTTGAAGCCGACCTGCTGTTCGCGCAGCAGTCCCTGCAACGCCTGTAACCGGCGGTCTTTCTCGGATTCCGGCACCTGCGCCGGGGCGCCGGCAGCCGGAGTGCCGGGGCGTTGCGAATATTTGAAGCTGTACGCCATGGCGAAATTGACCTCGCGAATCAGCGCCATGGTCGCCTCAAAATCCGCTTCGGTTTCGCCTGGGTGGCCAACAATAAAATCTGACGACAGCGCCATGTCGGGGCGAGCGTCACGCAGTTTTCCGATAACACGGCGGAAATCGTCGGCGGTGTGCTTGCGGTTCATCGCCGCCAGCATGCGATCCGACCCGGACTGCACCGGCAGATGCAGGTATGGCATCACAGCCGGCAGGTCGCGATGCGCCGCAATCAGGTCGTCACTCATGTCCCTCGGGTGCGACGTGGTGTAGCGCAGCCGCAGCAGATCAGGGATGTCTGACAGTTCCCGCAGCAGACGGCCAAGGCCCCAGGTCATGCCATCGGTTCCGTCGCCATGCCAGGCGTTGACGTTCTGCCCGAGCAAGGTGATTTCGCGGGTGCCCTGGGACACGAGATGCCGGGCCTCGCGCACAATGGTGGCGGCGGAGCGGCTTTGTTCGGCGCCACGGGTGTACGGAACGACACAGAAGCTACAGAATTTATCGCAGCCTTCCTGGATGGTCAGGAACGCGGTCACGCCCTGCGGGGTTTGGCTTTCCGGCAGATGATCGAACTTATCCTCCGCCGGGAAATCCGTCTCAATCACCTGGTTCCCTGCCCGGGATGCCAGAGCAACCATTTCCGGAAGTCGATGGTAGGTTTGCGGCCCCAACACAATATCGACATAGGGCGCGCGGGCGAGGATTTCGGCCCCCTCGGCCTGCGCCACGCAGCCCGCGACGGCCAGGATCATCTTGCCGCCGGACGCTTCCTTCATGACGCGCAGCCGACCGAGTTCGGAGAACACCTTGGCGGCGGCCCGGTCGCGGATGTGACAGGTATTGAGGATCACCATGTCGGCGTCTTCCGGTGCGGACACCGGCGCATAGCCCAGCGGCGCCAGGACATCCGCCATCCGGCCGCTGTCATACACGTTCATCTGGCAACCCCAGGTGATGACATGCAGGCGTTTGGGTTCAGTCATCGAAGAGGCTCCGCGCAACCCGGCCGAACCGTTCCGGCACAGGGAGCGGGACACATGATCGGCCACACCAGCGGGGTCAAGCGCAACAGCTAGGGTTCGCCTCCTTCGATGCCGCAGTGTGGCAACATTCGCCGGGTCCATGTCAATAACAGTGTGGAGCGTCACGCAGGATTCATCGGCGGGCGGCGCTTCGGTGCGGTTTTCGGCAGGTGAAGGCAAACAAGGAAAGATTCATCACGGAGGAAGGACGAGGACCCCGAAGGTCCACAGAGGAAAGCAGCTCGCGCGCCTGGCCACATTGGTCCCGGTTGTCGTTTCGACGCATGTTCTCGTCAGGTTGCCATGCTTAAACTCTACCGTATGCTCCTCCCAAACATGCGTCCGGGAGCAAACGATCATGGCCATCGACCAAACCTTCAGCCGCCGAGCCATCCTGACGGGTGCGGCAGCGGCACTTTCGGTTGGCCTGCCGCACATGACCCGAGCGGCTGCGGCGCCGGTGGTCGAAACGACGAACGGCAAACTGCGCGGCGCCAGTCAGGAGGGCATCCTGACCTTCAAGGGCGTTCGCTATGGCGAAACCACGGGTGGCGCAAACCGCTTCCTGCCACCGGTCTCGGTGGTTCCTTGGGCCGGCGAGCGGGATGCCACCGCGTTCGGCGCCTCGGCTCCGCAGGTTGTCAGTCAACCCGGCGCCCTGACCTCCTGGTACTCCCGGACCCAGCCGATCAGCGAGGATTGCCTGTTCCTGAACGTGTTCACACCGGCGCTGGATCGGGGACGCCGGCCCGTCATGGTGTGGCTGCACGGCGGCGCCTGGGCAAACTGTGCCGGCACCGCCCCGGGGTTCGACGGAACCAACCTGGCGCGCGGCGGCGATGTGGTCGTGGTGACGGTCAATCACCGGCTGAACGTGTTCGGCTATCTGGCCTTGGGCGACAGCGATCCGCGCTTCGCCGATGCGGGCAATGCCGGCGTTCTGGATCTGGTCGCGGCGCTGCGCTGGGTGCGCGACAACGCCGCGGCGTTCGGAGGCGATCCCGGCAACGTCACGATCTTCGGCCAATCCGGCGGAGCGGCCAAGGTAACCGCCCTGATGGGCCTGCCGGCGGCCAAGGGATTATTTCACAAGGCCATCGCGCAAAGCTGCTCCGGCGGCCTGCGTCTCGATGGACCCGAGGAGGCCAGCCGGCAAACCGCGGCCCTGGCAAAAGAACTGGGCATGCCGGAGACCAGCGGTGTGGCACTGCAAGCCGTGCCAATGAATCAGTTGATCGTCGCCATGCACGCCGTCGCCGATCCATTCCGCCCGATCCTGGACGGGCGCAATTTCCTGCGCAATCCGTTCGACCCGGCGGCGCCCTCGCTCGCCTCCGACGTGCCGTTGATGATCGGCAATGCCGCCACCGAAGCCACCCTGTTCATGGCTGCGGACATGGCCAACTTCTCCCTCGATGCACAACAGGTGCAGACGCGTGTCGCCCGCTATCTGGGGACCGATGAGGCCCGGACCGGGCAGATCGTCGACGCCTACCGATCGGCGGGGCGAGGCAACACGCCCCCGGAGCTTCTGGCGGCGATCGCGACCGATTACATGTACCGGCGCAACACCACCCGGGTCGCGGAACTGCAATCGGCCGGAGCGAAGGCGCCGGTCTATGCCTACGTCTTCGACTGGAAAACCCCGGTGCTCGGTGGCGTCTTGCAGTCACCGCACACATTGGAAGTGCCGTTCGCGTTCGGCACGACCGACGCAGCGGCCGGTCTGGTTGGGTCCGGTCCTCATCTTTCGAACCTGACCCGCGATACCATGGCGCGCTGGACCTCCTTCGCGCGTGAAGGGGTGCCCAAGGCGCCCGATGGTGTGGTCTGGACACCATTCGACACCGCGCACCGAAACACCATGATGCTCAATGTTGAAAGCCATATCGCCGCCAATCCGGGCGGAGAGGCGCGGCACGCCGTGGATGATTTGGCGATGTTCGAATACAGTCATCCCGCCAGCTTTGTTCACACGTGAATCGAGATTCGATTCAGCGACACCCCAGCCGTCATGGCGCCGCGGCACCCGACCGGCCGGTATCTACCCCCCCGGAACCACCCGATGGTGGCCGCCTTGACATAGGGCGCCTCTCAGAACCGCTGCGTTACCCCCGCCAGGATGGTCCGCCTTATACCGTATTGCGGCGCGCCAACACCGACGCCGGTGCCGTCACGTATCTGATACGTATTGTCGCCGATGTTGAGCACGTCCAATCGCAGCTCCGTTCGGGCCGCGACCTTTTGCACCACCGACAGGTTGACCACCCCATACGTCGGCAGCGCCATGCCGTTCGGGATGGTCGCGGTGCTCGCCCGCAGGCCGCTTTGCACGATCGTATTGATCGTGAACCGCGTTGGACGCTCGCTGTCGCTGTTCGCCGTGTAGGCAATACCGGCCGACCCGGTCCAAAGCTGATCGTGGTCGAGATGGATCCAGTTTCCGGCTATAAAGGCCAGCTCCGGTGCCGAGAAATTATACTGCGCCGACACGATGTCTTTCCCCATCGCCCGCGACAGCGCCAGGTTTCCATAGATTGACCAGGGACCATGGTCGTAGCTGCCGTTCATCTCGATGCCTTCCTGCAATCCCTTGGCATAGTTGAACGCGGTCAGGATGATGGGCGCACCGAACTGTCCCTCATCGACCAGATTGCGGGATTGCTTGAAATAGGCGTCCACGCCCATTGTCAGACCGGGAATCACCACCTGGCTGACCCCGATGTCGTAATAGTCGGATCGTTCCGCGCGCACCGGATCGTTCGTGGTCACGTCCGGTGCCGCCGTCGTGCCGGCGAACTTCGCCAGCGTGCCGGACCCGACCAGCTCGAACGGCGGCGGCGCGAAATAACGGGCATAACCGACGTGCAGCGTGGTCGTCTCGGTCGGTGTCCACACGACGTTCAGCCGAGGATCAAGTGCCGTCTCGCTGGTGTATTCGTCCACTGCGTCGAAGCGCAGGCCGGCGTTGATGGTCACCGAGGGCAGCACCCTCCATTCATCCTGCACATAGACGCCGTAACGGCCGCCCTGCCGGCTGCTGGAATCGGCGATTCCGAACGGCTGATCGGTGGTCGGCGTGCCGGCCGCGTTCACCGGCAGCACCTGGGAGACACTTTTCGATGCGGTCGTTTCAGTTTGTGCCAACGCGCCGAAGCGAAGCGTGTGATCTTCCGACACCAGCCAACTCGCGTCGGCCTGAACCCCGTAAACCTGATCGGTCCGCGTCGCCTGCTGGGCGATCCCGTTGAACAGCAGGTCACCGATCCAGTCGGGAGAAAACGCCAGATGGCTCAGCCGGGAAAAGGCGGAAACCTGCACGTCCAGCAAATCGAGGTGCTTTTGCAGCGACAGAATGCCAAACTGCGTATCCTCCTCCCGGGTTTCGTTCAGCGTCGCGCTGTTGGCGGTCGTCGCTCCGAGGACCGAAAAACCGAGCGTCGCCTGTCCGGGGTTGTTGGGGATCTGGAATTGGCCCGAGAAGCCGCCGAGAATCAGGCTGATCCTGGTATCCGGATCGATGACGTACGAAAAATGCGCCAGCCCATGAAACTGGTTCGTCGTGTCGTGGAGCGCCGCATAGCTGGAAGCGGGATTCTCGATGCCACGGTCATTATGCAGAAAGTCACCGGTCACGAACCAATCCAGCGCGCCACTCTTGCCGCCATAGGAAAAGCTTGGCTGTAGCCAGTTCCATGACCCGCCGTACATCGAAACCTCGCCGCCAGGATTGGCAGTGCCGGACTTGGTCTGGATATCGACGACGCCGGCCGTCTGGAAACCGTACTGCGCCGGCAACGCTCCGGTAATCAGCGTCATGCTGTTGGCGAAGCGCGACTCGATCGCCTGACCGAACACCGACAGACCCTCGGGCAGTTCCACCCCGTCCAGACGATATTGCACATTGGCATGCTCGCCGCGCAGGTGGATCTGGCCGAAACTGTCCTGCGCGACGCCCGGGGCCTGTAGCAGCACCTGATTCAGCGGCGAGGCGCCGCCTTGCGGGATGGCTTCCAACGCCTGCGGCGAAAAGCTATAGGCGCTGGCACCAAGCTCCGGTTGGATCTGCTGCCGGGCGGCGTCCAGTTTCCTGGCGACGATATCGATATCGATCGTGAGGGGGGGCTGGCCGGCAGCATCCTGAGCCGCGGCCGAACGGGTCAACGTTGCAATCGCCAGGAGCAACAGGCGTTGCTTGAAACGCATCTTCATGGTCCCTCCGTGAGGCTCGCTGGCTTCGCAAGGGAATAGTATGTTATAACATATCAATCAACAAGGCAGCGTGTCGCGCAACCGATGATCCCGAGTCCCACCAGTCTGCAACGCGACGATTTGACCGGCATGCATCACGCGCAGTCGAACGTTATAACGTATTGATAAATGGTATGTCTGAGACCGCGTTGATGACGGAAGCGCCGATACGGGCGACGCAAGCCGCGCGCTGGCCGCACGGTCTGGCGGGGCGTCGTCCATTCGCCGCTTCAGCGGGTGCGGCCCTGCTCTTGCACATCATCGTATGCTCGGCCGTTTTGACGATCGTGCATGTTCCGGCACCGCCGGCGGCTCAGGACGACCAAACCGTGGAAATGGTGTTCGCTCCACCGCAGGCCGAACCAGCCGAAGCGGCGGCAGCAACGGAGCGAGCCGCGCCGGCTGCGCCCGAACAGCCACCAGCCCCGATTGAGACACCGCCGCCGCCGGACGTGCCAGCTGAACCCGCTCCCCCACCGCCGCCGGTGCCCATCCCGGTGCCCGAACCACCGCCCGCACCGGCAATCGAAAAGCCGAAGCCCGCAGTCGTCGCCCCGCCCCGGCCGCCGATCGTCCGCAAGGCGGTGCCGAACACCAGACCCGCCGCACGCTCGGCACCGGCCGAAACCGCTGTCACCAGCCAGACAGCCCCACAGGAAGCCCCGGTTGCAGGCCCGCTCCAGCCGGACAATCCGGCGTCCGGTGCATGGCAGCAGTCAATCGCAACCTGGCTCGCGGGGCACAAAACCTACCCGCACCTGGCGCGTCAGCGCGGGATCGAGGGAGTCGTCGCGCTGCGCTTCACGGCCGACCGAGCGGGACATGTGCTATCGGTGGAGGTGGTGCGCAGCGCCGGCTCCACCACGCTGGATGAGGCGGCGGAGGCGATCCTCCGCGATGCCACCGTGCCCCCGTTTCCGCCTGACATGGCGCAAGACAAGGCCACGGTGACCGTCCAGATTCGCTACGAACTCGCGAAATGAGCCGCCCGGTTTATCCGAACAGCTTCGCGGCCACCTCGGCCACCCGGCGGCCCTGGTAGCGGGCGCCGTCCAGGTCCGTTTGCGACGGTTGGCGTGAGCCGTCCCCGCCCGCGATGGTGGTGGCACCGTACGGCGCGCCACCGGCGATTTCCTCCAGCGTCATTTGCGGGGCGAAGCCGTAGTCCATGCCGACCACCACCATGCCGAAGTGCAGCAGGTTGGTGATGATGGAGAACAGTGTTGTTTCCTGCCCGCCATGCTGCGTGGCGGAGGCGGTGAACGCCGCGCCGACCTTGCCATTCAGCGCCCCTGTGGCCCAAAGCCCGCCGGCCTGGTCCAGGAAGTTAGCCATCTGTGACGACATCCGGCCGAAGCGCGTGCCGGTGCCGACGACGATCGCATCGTAATTGGCCAACTCCGCGATGGTCGCCACCGGGGCCGCCTGATCCAGCTTGAAGTGCGACCGTTGCGCGACGTCGTCCGGCACCAGTTCAGGCACCCGCCTGACATCGACCTGCGCACCGGCCGCCCTGGCGCCGTCGGCGACGGCGGCGGCCATGGTCTCGATATGACCGTATGCCGAGTAATACAGAACCAGAACCTTTGCCATCGTGATCTCCTTGTTTGAATGCGGTGCGCGAAAACGCATCCGATGCGGTGGATATGTGGACGCCGCGATGCAAAAGAAATAGAAAATACCGAAACACATTCTTTCGGAATTTGATGTCTAAACTGCCGGACATGGAGGCCATGGCGATCTTCGCCACCGTCGTGGAGGCGCGCGGGATCACCGCCGCGGCCACCGCCCTTGGCCTGTCCGCCCCCACGGTTTCCAAAGCCGTGGTTCGGCTGGAGCAGCGGGTGGGCGCGCGGCTGTTCAATCGCACATCCCGCCGGCTGGTTCTGACCGATGCCGGGCGAGACCTGGCAGACCGGGCGATCCGGCTGCTGGCGGATGCGGAGGCAGCCGAGGCGGCGTTGATCGCTCAGTCCGCGACGCCACGCGGCCTGGTCCGGCTGGCGGCGCCCATGTCGTTCGGAGTCCGGGAAATCGCACCCATTCTGCCGGATTTCCTAACGCGGTATGCTGACGTGTCGATCGATCTGCACCTGAGCGATGCGCTGGTGGACGTGATCGGAGACGGGTTCGATATCGCGTTGCGGATCGGCGAACTGGCGGACTCGTCGTTGCTGGCGCGCCGGCTGGCACCGGTTCCGGGGATGATCGTCGCGGCGCCCGCCTATCTGGACCGGCGCGGCAGACCGGCGCATCCGGCCGAACTGGCGGATCATGACTGCTTCGCCTACGCCTATCAACGCACCCGTGATGCCTGGCATTTTTCCAACGCGACAGGGGAGCAGGTGACGGTTCGACCCTCCGGCCGGCTGCGGGTGAATAACGGCGATGCGGTATTGCCGGCGGTCATCGCCGGGCTCGGGATTGTCAGCCTGCCCGCTTTCCTCGCGGAGGACGCGGTGAACGACGGCCGGCTAAAGGCGATTCTGCCGGGCTGGAGTACGTCTCGGGCCAGCTTGTTTTTGCTGACTCCGTCAGGCGGGCCGCGGCCTGTACGGGTGCAGGTGCTGGTGGATTTCCTGACCCAGCGTCTGACGCGGCAGACCCGTCAGGACCTGCCGGGAATCGGCGCGGCGGCGCGATAGAGCTGCACGAACCGCAGCATCCAAACCGCGAAATATCCGGCGAGGAGACCGGAGACGCCCATGTCGCAGGTTCATGCAATCACGGACAGGTTTTGTCGTCTGACCCGAGGTTCCCCGGGAGCGCTCCCGGTCGTCAAGGAAAATCCCGTGACGACCGGTCCGGAGCGGCGAAAGGATGGGGAGCGGCAGCGCGAGGGCGCGTGCCGTTAACCGGCTGTTAACCTTTCTCTGCCATGCTGACCAGGCCGGCTGTCGTGTCGGCCGGAAGTATGTTTGATCACCCTGACGGCGCGGCATCCGGGTGCGCGCTGGCTCGCAAGTGCCTGGACAACGTCAACATTGAGAACCCGCTGGCAATGGCTGACCATTTACCTGATCTTGAACCAGGAACCCCTGAGCCTGACGACAATGTGCAAACGCCGCGCAAAGCGGATGTGCGACCTTACGATCAGAACACGGATTCGATCGTGTTCGAAATGCGGGGTCTATTGACCACCTGAGAGACGCGATGGCCGCTCTGGGGCGCACCATGGAAAAGAACGCTGATCGGATCGAGACTCTGGAGAGGACGAGCGCGGAGGTTAAGGATGTGATGCGCCAACTAACCCCGAAACTGGATGATCTAGCCGGCTTTGTGAAACATTGCGCCCCGACGTTGGCCGATCAGTCCGATATTGCCGCAATGAAGACGGATCTCGCCACAATAAGATCTGAGATCGTTTTACGCCCCACACGAAAGCAGGCGTGGGTTGATCTGGCAATGATCTTGGGACTGGTCGGTGCAGCCATTACAATAGGCGCGCGGCTGGGCCACTAGGGCTGGATTTCGACCATCAGGCCGCCCTCGGCAAGTAACCCTGACCAGAGCCTACCCAGCCCGCCTATGCCCGATCCCTGTCGAGGTAGGTACCCGGGCAAGCCGCATAGGCGTCAACATAGTCTGCTGGCGGAGACTATTTTTTCACGGACAAGGGTTTATTGTCTCCGTCACGGCCAAGTCCCCCCGACCGTGCCTGATGCGGCACAGAAATGCGATGACGAGTGGGCAAGCCCCGCCCGTCAAACGCCTAAGGCGACGCCTATGCGGACAAGCCGGGCCTCGACAGGAGCGAAATGCCCCTTAGTGCCCCGCGTTGGCGCCCGAAAAATCTGGTTCCGCCAGTCCCGAGGCCGACAACTGTTTCACCAGCGCCGCCTTCAACCGCTCCAACCCGGCATCGGTGTTCGCCTCGCAGCGCGCCACCAGCACCGCCTGGGTGTTGGACGCCCGCAGCAGCCACCAGCCGTCGTCCGTCTGCACGCGCACGCCGTCGGTGGCCGACACCCTGGCACCCTCGGCCGCAAGACGCGCCGCGACTTCCTCGATCACCGCGAACTTGCGGCGGTCGTCGCAATCGAACCGCAGTTCCGGCGTGTTGATGACATGCGGCAGAGCCTTCCGAACATCCGAAAGCTTGCCGTCCATCCGCGCGATGATGCCCAGGGTGCGGACAGCGGCATACAGCGCGTCGTCGAAGCCGTACCAGCGATCCGCGAAGAAGATATGGCCGGACATTTCACCCGCCAGCGGACTACCGGTTTCCGCCATCTTCGACTTGATCAGCGAATGACCGGTCTTCCACATCAGCGGATTACCGCCAGCCTTGGCGATCTCATCGAACAACACCTGACTGGCCTTGACATCAGCGATGATGGTGCCGCCGGGATGAGATTTCAGCACGTCCCGCGCCAGCACGACCATAAGCTGATCGCCAAACATGATTTCGCCCGTGTCATCGACCAGCCCGATGCGGTCGGCGTCGCCGTCGAACGCGATGCCGATATCAGCTTTGCGGGCACGCACCTCGGCGATCAGTTCGACCAGATTGGCCGGCACCGTCGGGTCGGGATGATGCGCCGGGAAGTTGCCATCGATCGGGCCGTTCAGCACCAGATGCTCACCCGGCAGCGATGCCACCAGCTTTTCCAGCACGTCGCCAGCCGCGCCGTTGCCGTTGTCCCAGACCACTTTCAGCATCCGGTCGCCACCGTCCCAATCGGCCAGCAGGCGCGCGGTATAGTCGTCCGCGATATCAATCGTCTGTTCGGAGCCTTCAACCTCCTCCACCACGTCGCCGGACGCGGCGAGTGTCCCGATGGCCTGGATCTGCGTGCCGAAGAACGGCTTGCGCCCGATCATCATCTTGAAGCCGTTGTAGTCCGGCGGGTTGTGCGACCCGGTCACCATAATGGCGCCGTCGGTTTCTTTCACTGTTGCCGTGTAATACAGCATCGGCGTCGGACCGCGCCCGATCCGCAGCGCTTCCATGCCGCTCGCCCGCAGGCCATCGACGACGGCCTGTTCCAGTTCCGGACTGGTCAGGCGGCCGTCGTAGCCAACGGCGACCCGGGTGCCGCCGGTACGGGCGATCATTGAGCCGAAAACCCGCCCGATCGCGAACGCGTCGGCAGCATGCAGAGTGCGCCCGACGATGCCGCGAATATCGTATTCGCGCAGGACGGTCGGATCGAAATTATGCGAAAAAGCCATCGGGCGGGTCACTCTCGGTCTAGACGTAGTGTTTCAGGAAGGCGCGTACAGCGTCAGCCATGTCCGGCCGTTTCAGGGCGAACGCGATCTGCGCTTCCAGGAAGCCTATCTTATCGCCGCAATCAAAGCGACGGCCTTCGTAACGGACTCCGTGAAAAGGTTGCTCGCCGATCAGGCGCGCCATGCCGTCGGTCAACTGCACCTCGTTGCCGGCGCCACGTTCCATCATGGCGAGGTATTTGATCACTTCCGGCATCAGGATGTAGCGGCCGATGATCGACAGGTTGGACGGGGCATCTTTCGGCAGCGGCTTCTCGACCAGCCCCAGAACCTCCACCAGACGGCCATCGTCGTGGCCGACTTTCAGGATGCCGTAACGGTTGGTATGCTCATGCGGCACTTCCGTGACAGCGACAACGTTACCACCGGTTTCGTAATAAGCTTCCGCGAGTTGCTCAAGACACGGCTTGTCCGCCAGCACCAGATCGTCCGGCAGCAGGATGGCGAACGGATCGTCACCGATAAAGGCGCGGGCGCACCAGATGGCGTGGCCGAGACCCAGCGGGGTTTGCTGACGCACGGTGACGATGGAGCCGGGTTCGCTTTGAGCGCCCATCAGCGAAGCCAGAGCTTCGGTCTTGTCACGTTCGCGCAGCGTCGCTTCCAACTCGAAGGCGACGTCGAAATGTTCCACCAGCGCGGTCTTACCACGCCCCGTGACCATGCAAAACTGCTCGATTCCGGCGGCTCGGGCCTCCTCCACCGCGTATTGGATCAGCGGCTTGTCCACGACAGGCAGCATTTCCTTGGCAGTCGCCTTGGTGGCGGGCAGGAAGCGCGTGCCCAGGCCGGCGACAGGAAGAACGGCTTTACGCAGTTTCTTGATCACGCTTCGACTCCGATTTGAATATTTCAAAAGACATCACGCGGGATGGGCGGAAATATGGCGGAACGCAGCAGGGTCGCCCGCTCATAGTACCAGCAGCCGCAACACAATGCGGCGATGCGATAAATAGCCTTCCGCACTGCATCACCCAAGCAGAATGTCACGCGCCTGATTGATCCGTGCGGCCAGCCAGTCCGATCCGCCGGCATCCGGATGGGCACCGCGCATCAGCCGGCGATGCGCGTCCCGGATGTCTGCCTCCGAAGCGCCAGGGTGCAAACCGAGCACCTCGTAGGCTTCGTCGCGGGACATGGCGGCAGGTCGGGGGGCGGCTGAAGGCCGGCGGCCCGGCCAACCGGCTGTCCCGCCGCCGATCTTGCGGCCCTTCGCCGCCTGCCATTGCTGGTACAGCATCGGTCCGAACAGCATCAGCGCGCCGACCGCGATGCCGCCGCGTCCGGTCAGGATCAGCATCAACGCGAGACTCAACCCGCCCAGGGCGGCGACCCAGGTGGCCATCGACTTGATCGAGGTCACGGAAGCCCGCTCGAACGCACGCATCCCGCCCATCAGGACGAACAGAACCGCGCCGCCGATCAGCAGCCAAAGGATCATGACAGGTTGGCCTGCTCCTGCGCTTCCACCACGGCCAATGCGCTGAGGTTGACAATACCGCGAGCGGTGACGCTGGGCACGACGACGTGGATCGGTTTGGACATCCCCAACAAGATGGGGCCGACCGGCAGTCCGTCAGCGGCGGCTTTCAGAACATTGAACGAAATATTCGCGGCATCCAGCGTCGGCATGATCAACAGGTTGGCACTGCCGCTGAGGCGGCTATCCGGCACCGCCTTGTCACGGATCGCCTCGACCAGCGCGGCATCCGCGTGCATCTCGCCATCGATCTCGAGGCCGGGAGCACGGGCGCGGATCATTGTCAGCGCCTGACGCATCTTGCGGGCGGAGTGGCTGTCACTGGCGCCGAAGCTGGAATGGGAGACCAGCGCGGCCTTTGGGGTGAGGCCGAAGCCGCGCACTTCCTCCGCCGCCAGCAGCGTCATTTCGGTGATCTGTTCGGCGGTCGGGTCGATGACCATCATGGTGTCGCAGATGAACAGCACGCCGCTGGGGATGATCAGGCATGACAGCGCATAGATCCTATTGACGTCCGGACGGCGGGGAATGATCGGCAGGATGTACTGGATCTGCCGCCACCAGGCGCCGGTGCCACCGCAGATCGCCGCGTCCGCCTGCCCGTCATGCAGCAGCATCGCCGCCGCCACCGACGCTCGTGTGGCGACCCGCCGGGCCGCCGGGTCCGGCGGCGTGCCGCGACGGCCGCTCAGGCGCTGATATTCCGGGATCAACTTGTCGAACACGTCGCGATCGGTGGACGGGTCGAGAATCTGGACCGTCTGCCCCAGTTTCAGGCGCAGCCCCATCTCCTTGACCTTGCCGGCGATCACGTCGCGGCGGCCCAGCAAGATGGGGCGGGCGATACCGTCATCGACCAGGGTCTGGGCGGCACGCAGGATGCGTTCGTCCTCGCCTTCCGCGAACACCACGCGTTTGGGGTCGCGAGCGGCGGCCTCGAACACCGGGCGCATCAGGTAGCCGGAGCGGAACACGAACCGCTCCAGGTCACGCTGATAGTGCGCAAAATCGGTGATCGGGCGGCGGGCGACGCCGGTCGCGATCGCGGCGCGGGCGACGGCCGGAGCGATCTCCAGGATCAGGCGCGGATCGAACGGCTTCGGGATGATGTATTCCCGCCCGAACACCGGCGCCGATCCGCCGTAAGCAGCGGCGACCACCTCGCTGGCCTCGACCCGGGCGAGTTTGGCGATGGCTTCCACGGCGGCGATCTTCATCGCCTCGTTGATCGTCGTGGCACCGACATCCAGGGCACCGCGGAAGATGAACGGAAAACACAGAACGTTGTTGACCTGATTGGCATAATCGCTGCGGCCGGTGGCGATGATCGCATCGGGACGGGCGGCGGTAACGAGTTCCGGGTCGATCTCCGGGTCGGGATTGGCCAGTGCCAGGATCAGCGGTTTGTCGGCCAGCAGATGCAGCCATTCCTGTTTCAGCACGCGGGGCGCGGACAGGCCCATGAAGATGTCGGCGCCGGGCAGCGCGTCGTGCAGGGTGGTAGCGGCGTTACTGTCGCGGGCATACCGAGCCATGTTGGGCAGCATGTCGGGGCGGTCCTTGGTGACCACACCCTTGATATCGGTCAGCGTGACGTTCTCCGGCCGCAGACCCATCGACACCAACAGATCGACGCAGGCCAATGCCGCCGCGCCGGCGCCGGAGGTGACCAGTTTGACCTCGGACAATTTCTTGCCCTGCAACAGTAACCCATTGCGCACGGCGGCAGCGACGGTGATCGCGGTGCCATGCTGGTCGTCATGGAACACCGGAATTTTCATGCGGGAGCGTAGTTCGGCCTCGATCGCGAAGCACTCGGGCGCCTTGATGTCTTCCAGGTTGATGGCGCCGAAGGTCGGCTCCAGCGCCGCGACGACATCGCAGAACTTGGCGGGATCGAGCGCATCGACCTCGATATCGAACACGTCGATGCCGGCGAACTTCTTGAACAAGACGGCCTTGCCCTCCATCACCGGCTTGCTCGCCAGCGGGCCGATGTTGCCCAGACCGAGCACCGCGGTGCCGTTGGTGATGACCGCGACGAGGTTGCCGCGCACCGTATAATCGTAGGCCGCGTCAGGGTCGGCTTTGATCGCCTCGCATGCCGCCGCGACTCCGGGCGAGTAGGCCAGCGCGAGGTCGCGTTGCGTGGCCATGGTCTTGGTTGGCTCGACGGACAGTTTCCCGGGCCGGGGAAGCCGGTGGTAATCGAGTGCGGCCTTGCGAAAATCGTCGTCCATCGTTGCCCCCGGGCAGTCCTGTTGATCGGGCGCACCATGGTGGCCGGACGGCTTGCTGGCAACACGCGGATGAATTTTGCCTCCTCTGGCCCGAACGGGAAAAATAACGCTACTCTCGCGACCAATTTTGCAAACATCGCCTAAACTTGCCGGTTCCTCTTGCAGTTTTTAGAAAAATATCCTCCTAAGGCGCTTGGTTCACACTGTTTGAGCGTCCCGGGGCACCCCGTTTCGATGGATTTTCCCACTCTGACCGGCCCGCGTTTCGACCAGGGCTCCGTCTGGCTTGTTGGTGCCGGTCCCGGGGACCCCGGGCTGCTGACGCTGCACGCCGCCTATGCGCTGAGCCGCGCCGATGTGGTCGTGCATGACGCCCTGGTGTCCGAGGCGATCCTGTCACTGGCACCGCAAGCCATTCTGGAACTGGCGGGCAAGCGCGCCGGTGGCATCCGCACGCAGCAGCTTCGCATCAATAACCGGCTGATCCAGCTTGCCCGGCAGGGGCTGCGCGTTGTCCGGCTGAAGGGCGGCGATCCACTCGTGTTCGGACGTGGCGGCGAGGAAGCCCTCGCTTTGGCCGCCGCCGGGATTGCTTTCCGCATCGTGCCGGGGATCAGCGCCGGAATCGGCGGCACCGCCGCCGCGGGCATTCCGCTGACGCATCGCCGGTTGGCCCGCAGCGTCGCGTTCGCCACCGGCCACGACTCCAGCGGCGATCTGGCCGACGTGGACTGGGCGGCGTTGTCGCGAGGCTCGGAGGTGCTGGTCTTTTATATGGCACAACGCCGCATCGGGCAGATCGCTGAACGGCTGATCCAGGCCGGACGCCCCCCCACCGAACCGGTCGCGCTGATCAGCAACGCCACCTGCCCTGACCAGGATGTGCGGATTTCGACGCTGGCGACCGCTGCCGCCGACATTGCCGGCGTTCCGGCAGGCTCCCCGACCCTGATCCTGGTCGGCCCCGTTATCGCGCTGCGCCCGCTGCTGGCGGACTGGCAGCAGACTGAACCCATGACTGTTGAAACCGCGGAGCCGGTTCGCCCGGCCCGAGCAGAAGGCTGAAGGAAACGAGATGCCGCCGATTTTGCCGACTACCGCACCGTTCGCCGAGGAGCACATCGCGGCGCTGAACCGAGTGATCTCCGTCACCACCCCGGAACAGCGCGCCTGGCTGTCCGGCTACCTGGCCGGCCTGCAGGCCGCCGGTGGGTCGCAAGCCGCCGTTCCGGCGGCTCCGCCGGCCAAACGGGCGCCGCTGACGATCCTGTTCGGCACCGAATCCGGCAATTCCGAGGCTTTGGCCGCCCAGGTTCGCAAAGCCTCCGCCAAGCTCGGTTTTGCACCCAAGGTCGTCGATATGGCGGATTTCACGCCGGCCCAGGCCGCCGCGACGGAAAATCTGGTGATTATCGCCGCCACCTGGGGCGAGGGCGACCCGCCGCAACGCGCCGTCGATTTCTACGAAGCCCTGATGGCGGATGACGCCCCGCGCTTTGAGAAAACCCGGTTCGCGGTGCTGGCATTGGGCGACCGCGCCTACGCGCAATATTGCGAAATCGGCCGCAAGATCGACGAACGGCTTGCAGCCCTGGGCGGCAACCGCATCACCGACCGGATTGATTGCGACCTGGACTATGAGACACCGGCCACCGGCTGGATCAACTCCACTCTGGAGCGGCTGAACGCCGAAGTTGGCGTTAAAGATGTCGGCGCATCCATTATCCATGTCGATTTCGCGCGTCCCGGCCAGGAATCGGATGCCCCGACCCGCGCCCACCCGTTCGCCGCCGAAATCACAGAATCCATCCGCCTGAGCGGCAGCCGGTCCACGTCTGACACGCTCCACGTTACGCTGTCGCTTGAAGGTTCCGGCATTGCCTATGAACCCGGCGATTCGCTGGGTGTGGTCGCGTCGAACAATCCCATACTGGCGGATGCGGTGTTGAAGGCCGCGGGCCTGTCCGGCGACGACACGCTCCGTGCCTCGCTGATCGAGCGTCTCGACATCACCACGTTGACCCACAAGCAGCTCGAGGATTTTGCGCGTGAAACCGGCACGAAGCCGTTGCCGGCCGAATGGGCAACGGGCCGCCGGATCATCGATCTGCTGGAAACCGCGCCCGGCGCCTTGACCGTCGCCCAGTTGACCACGCTGCTGCGTCCCCTCGCCCCGCGCTATTACTCCGTTGCCTCCAGCCGCAAGGCCGTTGGCGAGGAAGCGCATCTGCTGGTGGCCGGGCTGCGCTACACGTCGCACGGACGCGAGCGCGAAGGCGTGGCGTCGCTGGACATCATAGAGCGGCATCGCGAGGGCGATTCACTCAAAGTCTTCCTGCGGACGAACCCGCATTTCCGGCTGCCGGCCGATAACGACCGCCCGATCATCATGGTCGGCCCGGGCACCGGCGTGGCACCGTTCCGCGGCTTCCTGCAGGAGCGTGAGGCCACCGGGGCCACCGGCCGCAACTGGCTGGTGTTCGGCCATCGCAACTATACTCATGACTTCCTGTATCAGTTGGAACTCCAGGATTGGATTCAGAGCAAGCTGCTGACTCGTCTGGACGTCGCGTTCTCCCGCGATCAGCCGGAGAAGCGCTATGTGCAAAACACGCTGTGGGATGCCCGCTCCGATCTCTACGCGTGGTTGAAGGATGGCGCCGCGCTTTACGTCTGTGGTGACGCCAATGCGATGGCCAAGGACGTGCATGCGACGCTGCTGCGGATTCTTGCCGACCAGGGCAAACAGGATGAAGTCGCGGCAAAAGCGGAACTCGACGCGATCCGTCGCGACGGCCGTTACCTGCGCGACGTTTATTAGGGATTGATGGATATGGATATCGAACGGCCGCTCTCCGCCAATGAGCGTATCAAGTCCGCCAGCAACCTGCTGCGCGGCACCATCGCCGACGGCCTGACGCATGTCGAAACCGGCGCGTTGGCCGACGACGATACGCAACTGACGAAATTCCACGGATTCTATCAGCAGGACGACCGCGACCTGCGGGCCGAACGCGGCAAGCAGCGGATGGAGAAAGCGTTCAGCTTCATGGTCCGGATGCGGGTGCCCGCCGGCATCGTGACCCCGAAGCAATGGCTGAAGATCGAGAAGCTGGCGCTGGAGCGCGCCAACGGAACGATCCGTCTGACGACGCGGGAGACCGTGCAGTTCCACGGCATCCTAAAGGGCAATCTGCAACCGCTGATGCAGGGCCTGCACGCCGATCTGCTGGACACCATCGCTGCCTGCGGCGACGTGAACCGCAATGTCATCGCGACCGTCGCGCCCTGGCAGCCGGGATTGTACGCGCAGATCAGCGACCTCGCCCGTGATATTTCGGTGCATTTGCTGCCGCGCACCCGCGCCTGGCACGAAATATGGCTGAACGAGGAAAAAGTCGCCGGCGGCGAGATCGAGGATGAACCGATTCTTGGCCGCACCTATTTGCCGCGCAAATTCAAGATCGCCATCGCCTTGCCGCCGCACAACGACGTCGATGTCTTCGCGCACGATCTGTCTTTGATCGCGATCGTCGAGAATGGCGCCATCGTGGGATACAACGTGGTGGTCGGCGGCGGCATGGGCATGACCCATGGCGAGCCCGAAACCTATCCGCGCGCCGGCAACGTGATCGGCTTCTGCAAGCCGGAACACGCTGTCGATGTCGCCGAGAAAGTCGTTACTGTCCAACGCGACTATGGCGACCGGTCCAACCGCAAGCACGCGCGCCTGAAATATACCATCGACGACATGGGTATCGAGCGGTTCGTTTCGTTGGTAAACGAGCGCCTGGACGTAAAGCTGGAGCCGGCTCGATCTTACGCGTTTGGTTCTACCGGCGACCGGTTCGGCTGGGTGGACGGCGCGGACGGTGACTCGCATTTCGGCTTATTCGTCGAAAACGGCCGGATCAAGGGCCGCATGATGCAAGGCCTGCACGCGATCGCCGCACTGGATGTCGGGCGTTTCGTGATGACGGCGAACCAGAATTTGATGCTGGCCGATATTCCTGCCACAGCGCGTCCGGCGGTCGAGGCTTTGCTGGCCGCGCACGGACTGGACCAGCCGGCCGGCGGGTTGCGCCGTAGCGCCATGGCCTGCGTGGCACTGCCCACCTGTGGTCTGGCGCTGGCGGAAAGCGAACGCTACCTGCCCGATCTGGTGACGCGTCTGGAGGAGCAGCTTGAACGGTTCGGTCTGCGCGACGATGAAATCACCCTCCGCATGACCGGCTGTCCCAACGGCTGTGCTCGGCCTTACATCTCCGAGATCGGCCTGGTCGGCCGGACTCCCGGTGTTTACAACCTGTATCTGGGCGGCGCACACGAAGGCTCCAGGCTGAACAAGCTGCATCGTCGGGACGTCGATGGCGACGAAATCGTTGCTGTTCTGGCACCGCTCTTCTGGTCCTGGGCCAAGGAACGGGGGGACGGCGAACGTTTCGGTGATTACGTGATCCGAACCGGTGTCGTGCAGGCAACGACCGCCGGGCTGAACTTTCATGAAAACCTGTCTGCAGATGTGGGGAGCTGATCGATGCGTGCTGTTCGTGCCCTGACCGGTGTTTATGGCTATTCCGCCGATCAGCCCTGGTTGCCCGGCCTGCCGCATGCGGCGGCCATATTGGCGACGTATTTCGTATTCGGTGTGCAGGCTTGCGTGACAGGTCTGCTGCTGGCGACTCTGGCGAGCTTCATTGTGTATCTGCCGGTGATCGCGTTGGCGCTGAACGGTGGGCGCGCGATCGCAGCGGACGCCGCCGCTCCGGCGCTGACCATGAAGGCGCAGTTGGCCCTGTTCGGGTTGTGGACGGTGACGGCGTGGATCGGGGCGGCGCTGGCGTCAGTCTGACGTTACGCGGGCGGGGCGTTCCAGCCCCGCCGGTACTCCGGATCGGTGCGTAAGCGCTGATCGAATTTTGCCAGCAGCTTGCGCGCGGTCAGGCAGGCTGATTTCAGTTCTGCCTGATCGGGACCGAAATGCCCGTTACATAAGCCGGGAAGCGGGGATTTCCGCCATGTCTCGGCAACTTTGCGATCCGCTGTGCCCTGGGTGAACGGCGGCAAGACGACAGGAGCGGCCACCGATAGAGGCGGCTTTATTGCCTCGGAGGGGTTTGCAGTCGGGGCGCACTCCGCTGTTCCAGCGGCACACCGACCGTCCATCGCGGCGTCCACTGTCATGATTTGCGCCGCAGGTTGGCGCATCAGCGAGACAAACGACATCGAGCCCACGGCGACAAGGCCGATCATCATCGACCATCGCCACACGGTGTCCCGCGGAGCATTGCCAATCTGGATGATCGCCGGCAGCGATGCCGGGTCATGATTTGGCCGGTGGCCTTGGAAATTCGGCGGTATTTCGGTCAGCCGTTGTCGTCCCAGCACGTCGGCCCAACTCACGCCATGTTTGGCACGAAACTGTTCGACGAGCTGCGCGGCGTTGTCGCGTTCGCCTGCGTGCGGGCTGCCAAGCATACCGAGCAACGCTTCCAGTCGAACGCGATCAACGGAAGAAATGGTCATTATTCCCAAGTCCGATGTCAGTGGGCAGGAGCCTGCATACCCTTGCTAAACGCAATAATGAAAGTAAGGGAATGTTGAGGGGTAACACTATGCTGTGTCCCAGTGGGGACCCGGGTGTTTTGATCAGCAGGCAACCTTTTCCTCTGGTGACTTGGGCGGGCGTCTTGCCCGCGTCGCGGCCCAACTCGGCCAAATGTCGGTTGCATCGGACGAAGCGGCGTTAACCGATCCTTTACCTTTTTCTGGCACACTGCCCGAGCGTGCTCAGGAACGGACTGGATGGCGGACACGACAGATACCGGAGATATCAAACGCCAGCAGCGGCGGATGCTGCTGGTCGGCTTCATCGTTGCGGCGATACCGATCGGCTGTCAGTTGCTGATGCTGTTGGCGCTCACGGCCGCTCCGCCGGGGACCTTCCCCGCCGCGGATCGAACATTCACCGACCTGCGATTCTGGCCGATCCAGATCGTGCTGCTGTGCGTGGCCGTTGCCGGCAACGCGATATTCGATTGTATCCGCTTCCTGTGGAATACCGGCCGCGCGGAGCGAACGCCGCTAGGCTATCTGTTGATATTACTGCTTCTCTTTTTCATCGAATCGATGATGTTTTCGGTCACTTTGCTGGCATCGCGGATCGGATGGCCCTGGCTGGCGCTGATGGTCGTCCTCGGCGGGGCGAATTTACTGCTGGCGTACGCGCTTGAAATGGAAATCGCGGGAAAGGGTTGAATCCGTGCAAGAAGAGGCGCATTTTCTTGGCGTTCGAAGCGCCTTTGTGAGGTCCCGATGACATTCCAGGATTGGACTTTGCTGATAGCGGTCGTCGTTTTCCTGGTGGGCGTTGTCATCTGCACCGCGCGGCTATCGGTTCATACGCAACAGCGTCTGGCCCGGGCAAATGAGCAGGACTGGCTGATCGATGCGCTGGTCTGGATCAACCGCCACACCTCGCGCCGTCCGCGTTGACGGTCACCTGTCGCTTCGATCCGGAAAGAATTGGTGCGGTCGAGAAGACTCGAACTTCCACGAGGTTACCCCCACAAGCACCTCAAGCTTGCGCGTCTACCATTCCGCCACGACCGCACCGTGGTAGGCAGCGGCTGGGGTATAGCGGATGATTGAAAATGGTTCAATGACCTCATTGGCTCCCGAATGGCTTATTGGCGACGGATTGACCGAATACCCCGTCGCCCTCGCCGAAATGCAACAACGTGTCGCCGCAATCAGGGCCGGGGCGGCGGCGGAACGGGTGTGGCTGGTGGAGCATCCGCCGCTCTATACCGCCGGAACCTCGGCCAAGCCGGCCGAATTGACCGATCCTGCCCGATTCCCGACATTTGACGCCGGGCGGGGCGGCCAGTGGACCTATCACGGTCCCGGCCAGCGCACCGTCTATGTCATGCTCGACCTGAACCGTCGCCATGGCCGGGTCCCGCCGCAGGACATTCGCTGCTACGTCAACGGGTTGGAGGAGTGGCTGATCCGCACGCTGGACCGCTTCAACGTCAAGGGCGAGCGTCGCGAGGGCCGGGTCGGCATCTGGGTCGCCGATCCGCGCACAGGCGCCGAATCAAAAATCGGCGCCATCGGCGTGCGGGTCAGCCGCTGGGTCAGTTGGCATGGTGTGGCGCTGAATGTCGAACCGAACCTCTCCCACTTCGGCGGCATCGTCCCCTGCGGTCTGCCGCAGTTCGGCGTCACCAGCCTGGCAGCCCTCGGTATCCCGGCGACGATGCATGATGCGGATGTGGCGTTACGGGCGGCGTGGGACGAGGTATTTGGGTGCGACGCGGTCATCCCGGCGTGAACGGGAACGGGCGCTGGCGTGTTCCGGGCGGGCGCCGTAATCTCTGCAACCACATGCTGGCCGGTCCTGGCCGTTGCCTTTTCCACACCGGAGGTCCGTTATGTTCCCCAGCCTGTTCGTGAGCCACGGTTCGCCGATGTTGGCACTGACCGACTCCCCGGCGCGGGATTTCCTGCGCGGATTGGGAACGACACTCGGGCGTCCGGATGCCATCCTGGTGGCCTCGGCGCACTGGGAGACGCGGGCGCCGACGCTGAACGCAGTTGCCCGCAACGAGACGATCCATGATTTCTACGGATTCCCGCCTGCCTTGTTCGCGATGCGCTACGAGCCGCCCGGCGCGCCGGCACTGGCCGAGCAGGCGGCCGCGCTGCTGGCCAAGGCGGGGTTGCCGAGTGCGATCGATCAGGCGCGCGGCCTGGATCACGGAGCGTGGGTGCCGCTGAGCCTGATGTATCCGCACGCCGATATCCCGGTGCTGCAGGTGAGCATCCAATCGGAACTGGGTCCTGTGCACCACATGAAGGTCGGGCGGGCGCTGGCGCCTCTGCGGGAGCAGAACGTGCTGATCATCGGTTCGGGGTCGTTCACGCATAACCTGTCGGCGCTGCGGCGTGACTCGGTGGACGGGTCGCAGCCGGCCGATGTGGTGGCATTCTCCGACTGGTTTGATGACGCGATTGCCGGCGGACGGGTGAAGGATTTGATGCACTATCGCACGCTGGCACCATATGCGGTGCGGCAGCATCCGACGGACGAGCACCTGCTGCCGTTGTATGTGGCACTGGGTGCCGGCGGGGAACCGCTGAAGGCTGAGAGGCTGCACAGTTCGGCGATGTATTCGAGCTTGCGCATGGATGCGTATGCGTTTCGGTAGGCCGGAGAGAGCGCGTGGCCGGAATTTTCATGTTGCAATGCAGCATGCGATATCTATATGTGAGATCTGGACCTTACCCTGCACCTTAAGGAACGATCGTTAAACCGATCACCTTCATTCGGCGCGCAACACACACATTGGTCACCGGTTCGGGCTCGACCGGCAACGGTCTGTCAAACTCGCAACGAGAATCACCGGTTGAATCAGCTTCCGGCAAGGCTATTTGCGCATAGCTGATGTATACACAAATATCTTGACGTTGCGTTGCACCGCTCCGTTATGATGCGACACGTTTTGAGGGGAACGTCCTTCTTTCAAAAGCCAGGCAACTCCTGGCGCATTCGAAGGACCATGCAGATGCACATATCCGCAAACTCGCTGCTATTCTTTGTTGGAAAGCAACAGACCGCCCGTAAAACGGGGATCCGGATACCGGCACGCATCAAGCAAAGTATAGCCTTCTGGCTGGTCAAACGCCGGCAAGCGCGAGAGATCCACGACCTGCTACACTTCAGTGACCGGGAACTGTGGGATATTGGGCTCGGACGCTCCGATATACAGTCAATCATCGACGGCACCTATCGGCGGGACTGACTGCGAGCGCCTCCCTCCAAACAGGAGATTTCGACTATGCAGACAGCAAGATTTTGGGAAGGCGGGCAGCCACCCGGCACCGCGCCACGAGGCAAACTCGCGGCCCGGCAATTGGCAATGCCCGCGGACACCAATCCGGCGGGGAATATGTTTGGCGGTTGGATCATGGCCTCCATGGATGCGGCCGCGGCCATGACGACCACGCGGCTAGCGGGATGCCAAACCGTTACGGTCGCCGTGTCCAACATTGTCTTTATGCAACCGGTCAAGGTCGGAGATACTGTTTGTTTTTATACCGACGTAAAGAAAACCGGACGCACCTCGATCATCCTGGATGTCGAGGTTTGGGTACTCAGAATCGGTTGCACTGAACGGATCAAGGTGACGCAAGCAGAGTTCACGTTTGTCGTGGTCGATGACGACGGCCGCCCTAAACAGATCGACCCGGCTCACTTCAGCTAAACAGCAACGAAGCCGATCGCCCCGCCGTTGTCCGCGCCGGTGTACCCCTGACATCCGCCCGCTGTTCCGCCACACTCTCTCCCGGCGCCGGAGCGACCGGCCGCAAAAAGGGAAACGAGACATGAAAGTGGGCTTCATCGGCGTGGGCAACATGGGTGGCCCGATGTGCCGCAACATAATTCGAAATACCAATCATGAAGTGGTGGTCTTCGACGTTAACCCCGATGCGGTGAAGGCCTGCACCGATATCGGGGCTTCATCCGGCATTTCAGTGGCGGATGTCGCGGCGCGCTGCGATGTGGTGATCACCTCCCTGCCCCTCCCGCGCATCGTCGAGGACGTGACACTCGGGGCCAGAGGGATTGCGGCAAACGCCAGGCCGGGAACTGTGTTTATCGACCTTTCGACAAATTCCCCCGCCACGGCGAGGAAGGTGGCTGACGGCATGGCGGCCAAGGGCATCGCGATGCTGGAAGCCCCGGTCTCCGGCGGCACATCCCGCGCGACTAACGGCACGATCGTCATCATGGTCGGCGGCGCCGAAACTGTATTCGAACAGAACCTTCCCCTGCTGAAATCCTTCAGCGGCGAGGTCATCCATTTGGGCGAAATCGGCTCCGGCTCCACCGCCAAGTTGATCAACAACATGATGGCGTTCTGCAACGCCGCCGCCGCGGCCGAGGGGCTGATGATGGGCAAGCGATCCGGCATCGACATGAAGAAGCTGGACTCGGTAATTCGCAACGCCAGCGGCATGTCCTCGGCCTACAACAACATGTCCAACAAGGCGTTGGCCGGCGACTACACGCCGACCTTCGCCCTGAACCTCGCGCACAAGGATCTGCGGCTGGCGCTGGAAATGGCGGACGAACTCGGCGTTCCCGGCATGATCGCGCCACAGGTGATGAACCTGATGCGCATGGCGCGCGGTATGGGCCTCGGCGAGTCCGATTCGGCCTCGGTGATGCGAGTTTATGAAACCGCGCTCGGCGAAGACGTCAGCGCCTGATAACGACGCACCGCCGGCCGGTTCACCCCGGCTGGCGGTGCGGCAAGTGTCAAGAAATTTCCAACCGCCAACCCCTTACTTCGCCGTCTGCCGGGTTTCGTTTGGATCGTGACCGGCCTGACGCAGGATCACGTCGTTAACCCCCCGTGATGCCTCGGTTGCAACGACAACTGCCACGTCGCCCCAGTAACGGCTGAGCGTGCCCGCCGGAATTTCATTCAACTGCACCACGCGGCCGCGCTCATCGCCCGATCCGGTCCTGACGATCCACTGGATCTCCACCCGTTCCTGATGCTTGGGAATCGACACCACTTTAACCTCGCCCGTAACGACGAAGTCGGCGCCCGCCAGCGTAGTCAGCACCACCGGCCCCAGGACGGCCAGCCGAGCACGCATCTGTTGCGTCAGAGAAAGGTCACCGTCGCCAGGAGCGCCAGTCACCTCGGACACCTCGACCTTGGCCGGACGGTTATACAGACTGCCGGGATCGGCCTTGTCATGCGCCACCCGGATGCTTGTCAGCACCGCACCGATGCGCGGCGCGGCCTCGGCGGCGATTTGTTGCAACAGGGCCGGGGTGGCGTTGGCCCAGACCCTCAGAGGCACCTTTTCCCCCTGGGCGGTGCCCTGCTCCTGCCCCTGCGGGTCTTGCAGCGAGTAAAGCGGTGTGACGAAATCGCCGTCGCGCTCCACTTTGGTAATCACGCGCCAGTCGGTCTTTTCGGGCGTTCGCACCATGGCCGGCACTTCGGTCGCCTGCAGCGCGGCAGCAATCTGTTCCGCCAATGCCCGATTGTCGGCATCCGGCAACAGCGTGTCCGTCCCGGGCGGCACCGCGAGCAGCGACGTCAGCGGTTGCGCCAGCCGCTTGGCCGTCGCCCCGGGGTTTCCCAGAAACGGTTCCGGCAGATCGCCGCAGCCAGCCAGAACGAAGCAGAGTAACAGGGCCAGACGGCCGAACCGATGGATCATGCGACGGCTTGAAGCAGAAGCCGGCGCGGGCCGGAAGTGATTTCGGTCTGTATCATATCTGACCGGTTTTCACGCGGGGCGGATGACGGAGATCTGATGCCCGATCGGGCCTGCCCCGCTCCCCCTTGCCAAGGCCAAAGTCCTGCGGCGATGGCTGAAAAACCGGCCTTCCTCGACCAGTGTGTCGAACCCCGTCACAATCACCCCGCCCAGCCCGGCCGCCCGCAGGCGACCCGCACAGTACCCCGGCAGATCGAACTGCCAGCGGTCGTCTCGCACACCCGCCGCGAAGAACGCCGAGTCGGACTCTGATCGCAGTACCACCGCATCCCGCACATCCGGCCCCACTTCGTAAGAATCCTGCGCGATGCATGGCCCCACCGCCGCGGTGATCCCATCGTGCGAAGCCCCTAACGCAATCATGGCCGCGATGGTTGCCTCCAGCACACCGGCCACCGCACCGCGCCAGCCGGCATGCGCGGCACCGACGATCCGCCCGCCGCAATCGGCAAACAGCACCGGGGCACAATCGCCGGTGACAATGCCCAGGCCCAATCCGGGCCGGTCGGTCACCATCGCGTCCGCCTTTTCGCCCGCCCCAACCGCCCATGGGTCCGTCGCCGTCACCACACGGATACCGTGAACCTGACTCAATCCCAGCAGCCGCGCCGGCTCAATGCCCAAAGACCGAGCGACCCGGCCGCGATTTTCCAGCACAGACGCGGGGTCGTCCTGACCGGAGACGCTACAGTTCAGGCTCGCATACGAACCTGTCGAAACGCCGCCGTTGCGCGTGAAAAATCCATGCGGCACGGGCAACGCGGACGCGGTCAGGACTTCCGCCATTTGGAACTCACTCCGGAAAAAGAGGATCGCATTGACGTCTACACTGTACGCCCCGGGATAAACCAGTGTTACGCTGTCCTTCAGACAATGACGGGAGGACAACGCGATGATCGGGATCGATTGGGGCACAACCAGTTTCCGTGCGTTCCGCGTCGCCCGCGACGGCACCATCCGCGACCGGCGGGCCGGACCGAAGGGCATTCTGAAAGTGCCGGACGGCAAGTTCGGTGACACGCTGCGGGAGGAAATCGGCCCCTGGCTGGCGGCCGGCGAGGACCGCATCTTGCTGTCAGGCATGGTCGGCAGCCGCCAGGGCTGGAAGGAAGCCCCCTATTTGCCCTGCCCGGCCGGCCCTGCCGAACTCGCTGGCGCGCTGGTCGATATCGGATTCGACTGGGCCCGGGTCAAACTGGTCCCCGGCCTGTCCGGCACCGATGAATCGGGCGTCGCCGAGGTCATGCGCGGCGAGGAAACCCAGGTGCTGGGCGTCACCGCCCTGATGCGGGATGGCGGCATTGCCTGCCTGCCCGGCACGCACTCCAAATGGGTCCGCGTCGAAGGTGGCCGAATCACCGGGTTCACCACCCACATGACCGGCGAGGCGTTCAGCGCCCTGCGCGGCCACACCATCCTGGCCCGCATGATGCGCGACGGCCCCTCCGACGGCGTCCCGTTCGACGCCGGGGTGGCTCGGTCTGGCGAACCCGGCGGCTTGCTGCATCATGTGTTTGGCGTGCGCGCCCTGGCGCTGGCCGATCGCCTGCAGGAAGCCGAGGCGCCCGCCTACCTGTCCGGCATCCTGATCGGCCATGAAATCCGAGCGGCCCTGGTCAGGGCCGCCGGCGCTGTGGTGCAGGTGATCGGCGCGCCCGAACTGACCGCATTGTATGCCAAGGCGATCACCGCGTGCGGCGGCTATGCCGAACGTCATGACGGAGAAGCCGCCGCAAGCGGCCTCGCACTGATCGGAGAACAAGCACGATGGACCTGAAGCCTTATCTGGATCGCTGCGATCTGGTGGCGATCCTGCGCGGCATCCGGCCGGAGGAAGCCATCCCGGTCGGCGCTGCGCTGGACGCTGGTGGCTTCGCCATCGTCGAGGTGCCGCTGAACTCGCCCGATCCGATCGCCAGCATCGCAGCGCTGGCGGCGGAATTCGGCGACCGGTTGCTGATCGGAGCGGGCACGGTGATGACCGAGGCGCAGGTCGAACAGATCGCGGCGGCCGGGGGCCGATTGATCGTGACGCCTCACGCCGACCCTGTGGTCGTGCGCGCGGCAAAACGCCTGGGCCTGCTGGCGGTGCCCGGCTTCTTCACGCCGGCCGAGGCATTCGCGATGCTCGCCGCCGGCGCCGACGCGCTGAAACTGTTCCCGGCCGAGGGCGCCAGCCCGGCAATGCTCCGCGCGATGCGCGCGGTGCTGCCGTCCGGCACGAGGGTGCTCCCGGTGGGGGGCATCAATGCCTCCAACATGACGGCATGGCGCTCGGCGGGGGCGGCCGGCTTCGGGATCGGGTCGGCGATCTACAAACCCGGCGACACGCCGACGATCGTTGCTGAAAAGGCGCGCGCGTTGCAGGGAGCTTAGGCACGGCGTTTTCCGGCGTGCCGTGGCCGGGTCCGGCTAGACCGCTCCAACGGGTTTGGCCGCTCGGATCTGTGCCGGCAGTTTGCCATCCTTGATAAGGTCGGGATCGAGCCGCACATCACGCCGGATCATTCCTTGACCGCCCAACGGCGCAGCCACCACGCCATCGACCAGGAGTTCGGTACCCCCGGCGTTGCCCGTCGCGAACAGCAGTCCCGGCCTGGCGGGCACGGGCCATGTCTCGCCCGGCTTGAATTCCCGGCTGACCAGTACTTTGCCATCCGCGTCGCTGACCTGCATCCAGGAGCCGGCCCGAGCACGCAGCACGATGCGACGCTCGTCTCCATTCGGCACAGCCGGTACAATGGCATCCGGCTGAGGTTCGGCGGCGATGGTTGGACGGCTCACGGCCGACAGGGTTTCGCGCATCAGGACAGGCGACCGCGGGGCAGTCGACACCACCAATGGAGGCTCGGCCGATGCGGCCGGGTGGCTGTCCCCCTTAGACCCCAATCGGTCGCGGGCGAAAGCAAGGGTTGCCTTGATCTGCGGCGATCCGCCCGAACGATCGATGTCGTCGAGAAGAGACACCGCCACATCCGGTTCGCCCCGCAGGATCATCACCAGGGCGAAGTTGTTGCTGCTTGTCATGTCTTTGGGATGCTTCGCGAGCGCCTTGCGAAATACAGAAGCCGCGGCGTTCAGGTCACCTTGCTGTGCCATTACGATCGCCTGGCCGTTCATCGCGTCCACGCTATCGGGATTTTTGATCAACGCGTGCAGGTAAAACGCACCGGCCTCGGTCAACCGGCCCGCCATCACCGCCAGACGCCCGACGTTGAGGGCCAGCGCCGGATCGTCGGGATGCGCCGCGATAGCCGCTTTCGCCGCGTCCATGGCCTGATCCACCTCTCCCGCCGCGATCAATGCCTTGACGTGCAGCAAAGAGTCCGGGGCCTTTTGCGGCTGTTCGCCCTGCATCAGCGCGGCGGCACTGGCCGGATCACCCGACGCCTGCAACGCCTGTGCAAGGCGGGCGCGGGTTACTTCGGTGATGGCCGGTTCTGAGGTCTGTGGCGCCGCGCAACTCGTTAAAGCCACCATCAGAGCCAATGAGACCGCCTGGAGCGGGCGCGCGGGAAGGTGTTTGTCCATTGCCAAAAATGTCCCGTGAAATTTGTTGGATTTCATGTCGTTAGAGTATCCGCCGAAACTAGACCTTGCCCGCGAAGTTGGTGTATTGCGCCGACAGGTTGGTGCCGTAAGCATACACGCCCGCGACGATCGCGATCGCGATCAGGGACGCGAGCAGACCATATTCCAACGCCGTGACTCCGTGCTTACCGTTTCGCAGAGCCCGTAGGCATTGGCGGACAGAGTCGAGCACGTCGAAAATCCCTTTAGCATTGGATACAGCACACACGGCTGGGCCGAAGACCATGATTCCAAATGCAACAGACCACCGATGGGTAGTCAACACTATTATGAAAAAGCATCTAACACGTTTATATGTTTACGATCGGCATTATTCTGATGGACATCTATCATTGCCGCCGCCACCCTTGTCTTTATGCAACAAACGCGCGTCAGGGGCCTTGAATTGCGGCGAACTAAACCTTTCTCCGGACTGGCATGCTTCCTGGAACAGGAACGAAGTGCCCTGGTGTTGCTCACCTGCGCGGTGATGATCGCGACCGGCTACGTGCTGGCGACGTTCGATGTGACGTTTCTATCGGGAACAGGACCGTTCTGGGCCAATCCGCGCGGCCCCTGGCTGATGGACCCGAACGACACCATTGATAGTGTGGACGTGCTCACAACCCGGGTCGGCTATATCGCCTTTCTGCATGCGCCCTGGGGATGGCCGTTGTTCTATGTCCCCGACCTGGGGGCGCCCACCGGCAGCAGTGTCATCCTGGTGGACGCCGTGCCGATTGTCGCCTTGATCGGTAAAATACTGGCATGGTCAACCGGATGGACGATCAACCCCTATGGCGCCTGGGTCGGGGCGTGCTTTATCCTCTCGGCCCTGTTCGCCGTTCTGCTGGTTATGGAAGCAGGCCAAAAATCGCTGCTGGCAACCATCGCGGCCAGCCTGCTCGCGGTATCGATGCCGGTGTTGCTGTACCGGTTCGGCCATCTCTCCCTGCAAGGCCAGTTCATCATCATTGGCGCGCTCTGGCTCTATCTGCGGGACGCGCGTGTCGGTGGCGGCATCCGGTTGGGTTGGTGGGCCGGCTGGCTGTGCGTGGCCGCGCTGCTGCATGGCTATTTGTTTGTGATGGTCGCCGCCATCTATGGCGCCACGATATTGCGCCGGATCGATACCGAACGTCCAGGCGTGTTCGCGGCGGTGCGGGAGCCGGTTGTGGTGGCGTGTTGTGTCGCGGCCCTGATCCTGGCCGCGGGTCATTTCGGCAAGGGCACCGGAACCTCCGCCTCCGGTGAGGGCTACGGCTATTTCTCAATGAATGTGCTGTCGCCGCTGTGGCCACAACGCAGCGGCCTGTTCCCTGGTTTCTATGGCTTGCTAACCGGGCCGGACGGGCAATACGAGGGATTCAATTATCTCGGGGCGGGTGTGATTGTGCTTGTCGCCGTCGCGATCGTGGCGTCCGGGCGGACTTTGCCGAACATACTGCACCGGCATCTCATTCTGATCATCACCTGTGTCTATATCACCGTATTCGCGATTTCGAACGTGGGGTTTGTCGGGCCGCACCAGGTTTTTCACGTTCCGCTGCCGCCGGTATTGGCCTTCTTGGCCGGCATTTTCCGCTCCTCGGGCCGCCTGTTTTGGCCGTGCGCTTACGCATTGGCCCTGTTTGGACTGGCACTGACCCTGCGCCATTTGAAACCGGGTTGGCGGACCGCGGTCGTGCTTGTCTGCTGTGGCCTGCAATTGGTCGATTCCAATCCACTCCGGGCGCGCATGACGACACTGACGCAGCGCAACGTCCCGCAATTGCTCGATCATCCATTATGGGAGGGTCGTATGCGGTCTGCCGAACGGGTTTTTGTGACGCCGTCGTTCGTATGCGGAGGCTATGATCTGGATGCTCTCGAGATGGAGATACAACTCGCCGCCGTGACGGCCGGCCGTCCGATCAATGCGGTGTATAACCCCAGGCTACAAGACGATTGCGCCGCCAGCATGGTGGCGGCGACCCGGGGGCCATGGGATGCGCGTACCCTTTACGTTTATCTACAGTCGGCTGGTGTCGAAACTGTCCCCGCGGACTGGCGGCCGTTGGGCCTGGCGTGTCAGCCGTTCGACCGGGGCTTATGGTGCCTCGGAACTAGCGCCGGGCAGTAACGGTATAACCCAGGCAATCGTCGCCCCAGTCGTTTCTGAGCGACAGGTTGGCGATGCAGGCCAGCAGGCCCACAAGCGGCAACAACACGACGCCGATTGCTCGCTTCGCCGCACCGGTGCCGAACAGCAACATGAAATACAGCGTCATGACCTTATAGCAGGCGACTGTCAGCGGATTGCCCCGGGCTTTGACACAGATGTCGCTGAATCCCGCCCGCCGCAACAGCAACTCCAGGCCAGCCGGAGTAAAGCGCCAGTAATCATGCGGGATGAAGTGCCACCGCGCGGCAAACGGAACGGTCAGGATCAGCCGCCCGTTCGGACGCAGGCACAGATGCGTGCGGCTTAGAAATGCCGCCGGATCGTCAACATGCTCCAGAACCTCGGTGCATAGGACCATGTCGAATACCCCGGCTTCCACACCCCATTCAGCGCCGTTGAACCTGTGCGTGTCCGGCAGATCGTAGCCGAACCGGACCTTTGCGTCGTCCGTGTCTATGCCGTGATATACCGAACCCGCGGGCAACAAACCGCGATAAACCTGGGCACCGCAGCCGACATCCAGCACAGTACCGGGCGCCCCGGCCAGTTCAACACGCAGATCCCGCCACAGCGATCCGGCCTGAAGGTCAAGAAACCGGCGCATCCAATTCTCCAGCCGGTTCCGCGCGGAAACATTTGGTTTGAATACCGGCGGTTTGAAATTCTCAGCGGTCCGGTTCACCAGATTGCGTGTCATGAGGCACCAAAAACAAAGCGTTGCTGACCGAAAAAAGACACTGCCGCGACCGGCAGTGTCAGAAGTGCCTGTGACCCGAGATCAGGCAAGCCGAACCGCCGCAATACATCCAACGCAATCCAGTTGAGCAACAGAACGAACGCATAGACCCCGGCAAAGCATAGGACATGGCCTTGGGAGCGAAACACCAGCCGGCGAGAGGTCTGAAAATTGAAAGCGACCGCCGCGATCATCGTGGCAACCAGCGCCGCGCCGGAGGTGACCCCGGACAGCACGAGCAGAGCAAAGACCGAATACCCGAACCCGGCATTCACCAGGCCGACCAGCCCGAACCTGAGCCATAAGCGCGGCGTCATCGCGGACAAGCGGGTCCAACAATCAATGTGGCGACGTCCGGCCTCGGATCGAAGCACGCCACCACATACTGTTGCCGCGATCCATCCAACGGAGATGGCTCGCCAACAAAATCGTGTTGCTCCATGACTGTGTAACCGGCGAGCAGGTCGTCGAACAGAAAGTGCTGCTCCTCGTCGATGATCGCCCACCCGGAATGCCTGATCCTGGCGCTGGATCGCCGAATGTAGATCTGGCGTCGTTCGGCCGGCACATAACTCCAGAGCGAACCGGGGTCCATCGGCGTCCAAACGATCGTTTCCGCGGGGTGCCGAACGTAGGCCGGACCGAAATCGGCGATTCCCAGAGCGTGCGGATTAGCGATCACGCCTCGGATTCGTTCGATGTCGGGCTCCAAACCCGGGAAATCGGCCACAACATCGTGGATATCCACGGTCGCTCGCGGATCGTACGGCACAGAAACCCAAGGCGACATCGCCAGCGCCGCGACCGAGGTGGCGAGTCCGAAACCTACTACGTCAGCCAGGACCGAACCCGCCCTATCGACCACCCGGAAGCCCACGAGCACCAGGAACGGCGCCAAATTGCAAATATTGTTGGGATGACTGCGACCGAACCAATAGCTTGTTGCGGCAAATAACAGGCAGACCGCCGCCCGGTCCCGTTGCGACGCCACCGCATCGGATCCCGGGCGTAAAACAAGCCAGCCACCAAGCGCCAGCACAGCGATCAGCAGCAACGTATCGCTGAAGGGGTTGATCGGTAACGGCCCAGGAACGTGCAGCACATATTCCGCGAATGCCAACGGGTCTATCCAAACGTCGAAAATCGCTCGGTGCAGCAAGACAAGGCCGGCATAGCTTCCAACCAACACCCCGGCACCGCGCAAAAGGGACCGTCGGAAACCGATACGGACCGTCTCGCACAGACCGAAAACGGTGACCGCCATGGCGGCGGACTCGGGTGACCAAAGCACCGCCGGAATCAGTGCGACAACAGCCGCACCCGGGCAACCGAGGAACAGCAGAAAAGCGACCAGCGTCACCGGCAGAAAACGCAGACCGCCGACACTGGGAGTCGCCAAAACACTGCTGCCATTCGCGGGAATGCCGGTCCACAAAAACACGGCGGCGAACACAACGATCGTCGCGGCATACTGCCACAGCCGCCCCCGCACCACGGCGGTCGTCAGCACCATACGCAGGATCAGCAGTCCGTTGGCCAGGTTCATAACCACGATGACGCATTCCGAACCCGTCCAGCAATCCGACCCGCCGCACGCCGCCGCGATTACCAATGTCGGGCCGAGACCATATTGCAGCGGCACATCGTAGAACGGCACCAGGCCGGCCCGAAGATGCAACGCCGGGCCGATAAACGCTCCCCAATGATGGGCCAGCAACGACAGGATCGGTGTATCGGGTCGATACCCCCCCAGATCGATGAGCAAAAGGAAGCCCGCCACCGCAAAGGCGCTTATCGGTATGCGCATCGAATGCCCGCAATGCGTCCCGGGATCGGCGAACCCCACCGCCAAACCACCCAATACAATCGCGAAAGCAGCAAGCGGCAGTGGTTCGGCCGCACTCGGTTCCATCCGCCACCACGCCAGTGACAACACCAAAACAACCGCCGCGGTCCCCCAAACTACAAGTCGGCCTTGATCTGGCTTACTGACGTCATGATCCGGCGTGTCCGGTCCATGACGATGGGTGGCAAGAATCCGCTGCCGCACAGCCAGAATGATGGTGCCGATCCCTGCGGCGGCCAGCAGCAAATGACTGCCGGTGATGACGAACCCGAACAACAGGATGGCGGCTGCGATAACCGAGGCCAGATCGGCACACCCGCTCAACCACCCGGCCAGTCTTCGTGCACTATGAGCCGGGTACAGGCAAGCGCAGCCAAAGCCCCCGTAGAGCAGAATACAGACAAACTTGAAGTACACCGCGACCATGTCAGCCGGGCTTCCGGCCAACCGCCAGCAGGTTTCCGACATTGAACCCGAAGCGCGCCCGGTCGAGCCGCAGCGACGCAAACACACCACCAACAGCACGCTTCATCCCGCCGGGCAACGGTGTCAGGCGCAGCCAGTACCGCAGCGGATACCGGTTCACCAGCGTGCGTATCTCCCGCGATCCCAAACCAGCATCCCGCAGCAACCAATTCAGACTCGATCGGCAAAACAACTGCAAATGCTCAATATCGATGATGGGAGAGCGGCGCCCGAGCAGCCAGTTTAACGGAGCGGCGTAGTCATGCGTCACGAGTGCCAGAACGCCGCCCGGCCGCAGCAGGCGCGCGCAAGATAACGCCAACGCCCGCGGATCAGCGACATGTTCCAGCGTTTGAAAACAGCAAATCAGGTCAAAACTGCAGGGTTTAAAATCGCTCTCGACGAACACACCCTTGCGGATCATCCCCCGCACCGCGGGCGCGGCCGCCGCGATGGCAGCCGCGGAAGGTTCTATCCCCACCGCTTCCCTGAACTCGGCATCCAGGAACCGTTGCAGCAGCACGCCCGTCCCGGTGCCGATCTCCAACACACGGCCACGCTGTGGCAACGCGGCGACGACGGGCGCCAGCGCGGCGGCATAGGTGTCGGCCGCTAGCGCGGCCTCCTCACTGCTGTCGTAATCGGCCTCGGCATAAGCCTCGGCCAGCAAAGCAGCCGGCGGAGCGGCAGCGGCATAGACTGTTTCGCAGCCCCGGCATCGCAACAGCCGATACGACATAAACTCCGGGGCCTTGCGGGAGGCGAAACTGGCGCCCGTCAACCGCCTCGGATCATACGATGCGCTCATGAATACTCTGGCATGCGCGCGTTTGGCACCGCACACAGGACAGGGCCGCTTTTCCAGATGCTCGAAGATGGTCATCGTGCACGGGGCTCCGGCAGAAGTTGCGTGGTCTCGCCGTCCTTGATCAAGGCGGAGCGGATCAGTCGTGGCCGCCCCTTTACCTCCTCCATGATCTTGGCGACGTATTCGCCGACCAGGCCGATCGCGAACAGGTTGATTGCACCAAAGAACAGGATGGCCAGCAGGATAGTGGTCAGGCCGTGTTCGACCATGGACGGCGCGAACAGGCGGATCAACACGGTTGCAATGCCAAGCACGGCGGACAATCCCAGCAGCAAGAGTCCGCCCGCGGTCAGCATGTTCAGTGGCGTGTTGCTGAAACTGAAAATACCGCGCTTGGCCCAGCCGATGTTGCGAAGCAGGTTATTCGTGCTGACCCCAAACATGCGCTTCGGCCGCACGTAATCCACGCCCGTCTGGTCGAAACCGACGTAAGCACGCAATCCGCGTACGAACAGATCGCGCTCCGGACAAGTCAGCAGCCAGCCGACAACCCGCTTGTCCATCAATGAAAAATCACCGGCGTCATGCGGCATGCGAACATAGCTGAACGCTGCGAACACACGGTAAAAACCCTTATAGAGCAAGCCCCACAGCATCGGCATGTCACGCTTCACCCGGCGGCCGTAAACGACCTCGTGCCCGGCCCGCCATTGTTCGTAGAACTGCTCGATCAATTCCGGCGGGTCCTGCAAATCGCCGTCCAGCAGCACGCAGGCATCTTTGGTTGCCATCTCCATGCCGCTGCGAAATGCCATCTGCGACCCGAAATTGCGCGAGTGCGTGATCCCGATGACATGCGGGTCCCGCGCCGATAGGGCGCGAATGGCCCCCGCGCAATCATCCGGACTGGCGTCGTTCACGAAAATGATCTCGTAATCGACGCCGATTTTACGGAATGTCGTGACGAGACGCCCATACATGACAGGTATCGCTTGTTCGTCTTTGTAGCAGGCGATGATCGCGGAGATGCTGCGCCGCTCCGGTCGCCGATCTCGTTTGGTCAGACCGGCCATACCGTCGGGACCCAGCGATGCAACCCAATCGGCGGTCAGGCGCAGCCCTTCGGCCAACGGCGTGGCGGCGGTCCAACCGAGCAGACGGGCAGCTTTGTCGGGGGCGGCGTACCAGGCGTCCACATCCCAGTGGCGTCCGGGCATTGTGCCGAATTCGGCCGGCCGGGACAGCGTGAATACGTCCCGAGCGGTTTCGGCCAGATCGCGCATGGTGGTGCGCCGGCCGGTGCCGATGTTGAAGGACTCACCGTAAATATCCGGTGTCATGCGGGCGGCGGCACGAATGAAGGCCTCGCAGACATCGTCAATATAGACATAGTCGCGAGAGGTTTCGGACGAAACGAACGGAGGGTAGCCGCCGCTTAATCCATGGCGGACCAGGTTGGGCATTAACCGCGATGTATCCTCCAGCGGACCATACACAGAGTACAGCCGCAGATTCACGATTGGCAAGTGCAGGGTCTGGCCGGCATAGGCAATGAACTGGCTGGCCGCGACCTTGGAGACAGCGTAATGACTGTTTGGCAGCATCGCGTCGGTTTCCAGCGGCCCGGCGGCGTTGGTGCCGTATTCCGAGGAACTGCCGGCATGCACGAATGCCGCCAGCTCCTCCGCCCCCAACAGGCCGGCGAGCGTCACCAAACTGGTGAAGTTGGTGCGATAGATCAGGTCGGCATCGCTCTCGAACGAATAGGCGCCGTACGCCACGCAATCGAAAATGGTGCGTGGACGAACCGCCTCGATCATCTGGCGCAATTCGGCGGTGCTGGTCAGATCCACCTCCAGCAAATGCCGCTGGTCCACGTCGGCCAATCGCCACGCCGGCAAACGACGCACAACCGCTGTCACGTCGTCTCGACTACGCAACAGCCTCTGCACCAGATTGGCACCGACGAAGCCGCCGCCGCCCAACACCAGGATTGGACCCTTCAGCGAAGCCGCCACGTCGGCAAATCCCGCCGGCGAGTACGCAACGTTCATGCCGCCAATTCCAACACCGCATCGCGGATGGAGTCGGGGTCCAACATACTCTCCCGCCGATGGAAATTCTGCGAGCCATACAGGCCGGACGGGTAGCCGCGTGCATGCTGATGCCGGAACCCGTCCACCCTGATGCCGGCGTTCAGTGCCCAGACGGCCAGCATTTGCGCGAGGCCTCCCTGCCCGACATGTTCCTCGACCACACACAGGCGGCGAGAGGCGGCGATGCTCTCGGCAAAGGCCCGCGGCGGCGCGACCGTCGCCAGCGGCAATTCGCTGACCACCCAGAGTTCCGGGCGCACCGGCAGTTCCGCGAGCGCCGCCATCGCAGCACCCGCCAACGGCCCAACCGCGACCACCACCGGCCCGTCACCCCGCGTCAGGCGCCGCCAGGGAGCATAGGCCGGCAGAACAGCACCGGCGGGCCGTTCCCCACGACCCAGCCGGATATAACTCGGCCCCGGGCTGACGGCGGCACTCCCAATCACCGCGATGACGTCTTCGTTGAAGGCTGGCACGTAAGCGGTCAGGTTCGGCAGTGTGAGCAACACGCCGTAGTCTTCCAGCGCGTGGTGCGTCGGCCCCATCACGCCGTAGCCGTAGCCGCCGCCATTACCCAACAGTCGGACAGGCAAGCCATGCAAACAAATATCATTGCGAATTTGCTCGAAGGCCCGTGCATAGCAGAACGGGGCGATCGTATAGACCCAGGGCTCCAACCCTTCCCGTGCCAGTCCGGCGGCGACCCCCACCATGTTTTGCTCACCGATGCCGCAATTAATGAAGCGGTCGCCCATGCGGTCTCGCAACGGTTCCAGTGCCATGAAACCGAGATCGCCGGTCAGAAACACCATCTCCGGCCGGTCGGCATGCGCCATCAGCGCGGCACAGAGTTCCGCCCTCATGCCGGCAGTCCGATCCCGGCCAATGCAGCTCGGTAATTGGTTTCGGTGAGCGGCAGGTAATGCGATTCCATGTGCCCCTCCATGCCGGGAACACCCCGGCCTTTGATCGTGCGCATGATCACCACGGTCGGCCGGTTGCCTCCGGGGGCCAAAGCCGTGCGCAAGGATGGCAGGTCGTGACCGTCGCATGCGCGGATATCAACGTCGAAGCCCGCAAGCCGGACACCGAGCGGGTCCATGGAGGCAACGTCCGCGGTGGAACCAAAACCTTGCAGCCCGTTGTGATCAACCAGGATGGTCAGATTGGCGAGGCTGCGATGGGCGGCGAAAATCAGAGCTTCAAATGTCGAGCCCTCCTGCCATTCCCCGTCCGAGGTCAGGCAGAACACGCGCCGCTTGTTGCCCTCTAATCGAGCCGCCAGCGCCAGACCCGCCGCCAGAGGCAGGCCATGGCCAAGACTGCCGGTTGAGAACAGGATCGACGGGATGCCGCTCGCCGGCGGATGACCCGCCAGCCGGGTGCCGTCTTTGTGAAAGGTGAGCAGGTCCGCGTCGGTCAGCAAACCGAGCGACCACAATGTGATGTAGTAGGCGCCGGCGGAATGCCCCTTCGACAGAATGAATCGGTCCTGCGGGCCGATCATCTCATGATGCAACAGCATCATGGCATCCAGAGCTGACAGGTTGCCACCGAGATGGCCCACGCCACTGTCCCAGTGCATCTGTAGCAAGCGACGGCGGGCTTCATTGAGAAGGTCCGGCGGCAAGTGGCAGTCTGCCATTGGTCCCGAGGTCGGGTCGGGCCGTTCGGCGAACGCCATTGTTTTATTTACATACATGAAACATTTACTGCCCAAATATGGATTAATTTGGCAAAATGTGCAATCCATGATTCTTATACGACACTGGAACGGGAAACCAACAGGCTTTCTCTGCGGCCTATCGCAACTGTGATTTCCACTTCACTTTGGCGTTAAACCGCCTCGGCGCGATGCGTCGGCATTGTCAGACCCGCGGCGGTGCCAGAGGCGTCCGTTCTAAATCCGACACTGTTGGGTGATGAAAGTGGAGTTGAGTGGATATCGATCCACAACGCAGTAGGAATTGGACCTCGACACGGAAATGGAAATCCTTGGGCCATACCTTGGTCTGCACGACCGCCCCGACCGCGAGGCGATTATCGCCAGACGCCCGTTTTAAGTACGATATCACGCCGAACAGGCAGGAGAGCGACGATGCTTTTGCACCACGGAGCATGGGCGGCGGGTATATCCCTGATCGCGTTCACCGCAGCCACGGCGCAACCGCGACCGGCACCGGAACCCGGTGGAACGCTTGTCTTTGCGGTGGAATCGGAGCCGTCCAATTACGATTGCCAGGCCAACGTTTCGCCGTCCTTCCTACAGGCCGTAGCGCCCCATTATTCGACACTGTTGAAAGTCGATTCCGCGCACTACCCGGCGATCGTCGGCGATCTCGCCGCGTCGTGGTCTGTTTCGCAGGACCAGCTCACCTACACATTCAAGCTACGGCCGGATGTGCTGTTCCACGACGGCAAGCCCCTGACATCATCAGACGTCAAGGCGACCTATCTGCGGATCATCAAACCGCCCCCGGGCGTCATTTCCGCTCGGCAGGGCAACTATACCGCGATCGGCACCATCGAAACCCCCGATCCGCTGACGGTCGTATTTCAATTGCAACGGCCGGATGCCGCCATGGTGGTGAATCTGGCGTCACCTTGGAACTGCATCTACCAAAGCGCAAAGTTGGACGCCGACCCGCTATTTCCCACTAAACATGTATTGGGAACCGGACCATTCGCCTTCACCGAACATAAGAAGGGCGAGTCCTGGACCGGGCGCCGATGGGTCCATTACTTCGTGCCGAATCAACCATACCTCGATGGCTACGAAGCGGACTTTATCAGCGGAACGGCCGTCGTGAAAAGCATGGAAGCCGGCCGGACCATGGCCGGCTTCCGCAGCTTTACTCCCGGCGAACGCGACGAACTCAAAGAGGCTCTCGGCGATAAAATCACAGTTCAAGAGTCGCCTTGGCTCCTCAACCAAATGCTCGTGTTCAATGCAAAACAGGCCCCGTTCGACGATGCCCGGGTGCGGCGGGCACTGTCGCTGGCCATCGACCGATGGGAAATGGCCTTTCAGTTGTCGCACACCACGGTCATGAAATATGTCGGCGGCCTGATGCGGCCAGGCTTCGGCATGGCAACGCCCGACGCCACCCTGTCAACGCTGCCCGGACTCTCGCATGATATCACCGCCTCGCGGGAAGAGGCACGACGATTACTGGCTGAAGCTGGCGTGTCCAAACTGAGCATCACTTTGGTGACCCGCGATCTTCCCGGCGCTTATGGCCCGTCAGCCGACGCCGTCCTCAATGCATGGAGGGCGATTGGGGTGACCGCCAATGAGGTCCGATTGAATGCCAGAGACTTGCACATGGCGGTGGAAAGCGGTCATTTCGAAGCGGCCTTCGATTTCGACGGCGACGCTGTCGATGACCCGTCCTTGCAGCTTCAAAAATATGTGTCCGGTTCCGTTTCGCCTTCAAAACACGCCATGTCGTCTGATCGGACTCTCGATAAGCTATATACCGATCAGGCCACCAGTTCGGAACCGGGCCGGCGCGCCGATATCGTCCATGAGTTTGAACGGCGCGCCCTGACCGAGGCGTATGCGGTACCGATCTTATGGTGGAACAGAATCGTTGTAACGTCGGCGGCGGTCAAAGGCTGGACCCTGACGCCGAGCCTGTATGTCGGGCAGGATTTGTCCGGCGTCTGGCTTGATCGCCAAATGAGCACACCCACGGTAGCATCAGACACCGCATCGCAAGCGTCTGTCACGGTTCTTGCGCCGGAGGCAACCACATCGCCAACGCCCGGCCGGCAGACGCTCGCCGCCGGCGCGCCCACCTCCTCCGCCACCAACGATGCCACAGCAACGGCTGAGCGTATGGGGACGAACCGAGTACAGTAAAGCGACACGTTGCCGTCGCGAACGGACAGGACTGTCCGTTCGCACGGTCGACGCCTTCAGAGCTGGCTATGGAAACAAGTCCGTCGGGATGCCGTTGGCACGCAGCTCGATGATGTCGAACCAGCGGATCGATGCGGCCGGCGTATTCATCATCGTTGCTGTCGTATCGAGCGTGTAGCCCAACCCGGTCAGCCACCGGCGCAACACAACATCATAGTCGTGCGTCTCCGGCCCGCGCAGAAACATTGAAATCGCATGGAAGCCGATCTGTGCATCGGTCCCTAGCATCCGTGTCGAACCCGCCAACCAGATCCAGGTGCAGGCCGAGGCACACTTGCTGCCCGCGGGCACCAGCGTGGACCATCCGCGTGCGCGAATCTCGCTGCCGATCGCCATGGCTGACGTGATACTGCCGCCAGGCCCGGTGGTGACAACCACCGCCGCGGGCAGGGTCTCAGCCAGCTTATGAAACGCGGTCGCATCGCCGGCTTCGATCAGGCCGGACAGAACAATTCCCTGGCCGCCGCCCGGCATGTCCACCGTGCGGAATTGGGCACCCTGAGCTGCCCCGCCCACTGCCGCCATTGCAATCGAAGCCACCAGTAGCGCCTGACATGACCGCATGGTATCATTTCCCATTTACCGGCTTTGACAATCCGTGTGACTGTCCACTCGGGCATCCATCACCCTCGGGTCCGCGGCCCAGCGACTGATCCCCCGGGCGTAAATACCCTCGGCAAATTCGCGGGCGAATGCATGGCCACCGGCCTTGTCCCAACGTCGGAGGCAACGATCATACCGGGCGTCCAGATGTGTATGCCCATAACCACGCGGTACGATTCCGGCGACGGCCCCCGAAATCGAGCGACCGCGGATACACCGCGCCAGGCCGCGAAAACCGCCTCCCGATAAGGCACACCGAGCAGCGGACTGGCCGAGTGGTAGTCCGCCACGGCGAGTTCCCAGCTTCCGTCGCGGTCGTGCAGTTGGGTCAGAAAATGGGCCGCGTAAGCAGCATTCCTGGCCGGTTCGAACGCTTCCTCCAAAGACGGAAACGCCATCGGGTGGTATTTCAGGTTTATCTGAAAGCAACCGATGTCGATCGATCGGCTCCCCTCTCGTTGCGCGGAAGCAACATACGCGAGGGCTTCCTGGCGAGACTCAAAAAGACGCCCCTGACCTTCGCGGTTGACCGCCCAGGGCCATGGCAATGTGCCACCGGCCCCCGGGTCGAAACGCCCACTCTCCCGCTTGCCGATCGCCAACAAAAGACCCTCCGGAATTCCGGCCGCTCGTTCGGCAATCGCCGCCTGATCACGACAGGCTTCTCCCGCTGCGGCAGCCGCTCGGTCTGGTGCCGCCAACAGTAACCCCAGACCGAGCAGCAATGCCGCTCCACACGTATGATGCGTCGTGTTCCTCCGCACCCATCGAGGTTTCATCTGGAGAAATGAGCGGGGGGCTGGTTCGCGAGAAGAAAGAACGTCTGCAGAGCCGCCTTTATCGACGGACCATCGGTTGCGGCGATGTAATTGCTGGGTGCACTCGCACAAGCCTGCAGGTTGGCCGTTGTGGTCCCGGCGCCGGTTCCTTCCACGATGCCGGTCATATTCTGTAAATAATAGGCATTCATCAGTGGATAATAAGGCGTGTAAACAACATAGACCGCATAACCCATGCTCTTGAAGGTCTGGCAATAACTTGGATCGATCGCCTGTTCGTATCGATTGCCGTGGATATCCACATAATCCTCAACGCCATCGGTCACCAGGAACAGCACCTTGCGCGGATTGGCAGCGCTTGTACCGTCGCCGGAAGGCGTCAACTGCGCCGCCAGCGCCGCCATTGTGTCCGGGAAGTCCGTGTCACCGCCGTTGTTTCCGCCATATGGCTGAATTCCGGTGTCCGGCCCATTCGCTGTCGTTGGCGGTCCGCCAACCGCCGCGAGTATGGTGGACCACGCGTCACCGGCTTCGCCGCTCGGCGGATAAACCCGAGTCAACGCGTCGTCAAACGTGAAGACCCCGGCGTTGAGACTCTTGATGGCGGCATTGTCGTTCGTCTGCATGGTCGTGATCAAGGTGTTGACGGCCGCCTTGACGACGTCGAAGCGCAAGGTGACCTGGTTCGCGGCGCCGATCGTGCTTCTGGCAACGCCGTAATAGTCGTTACCGGCACCCGATGGCTTGCTGGTGTCGAAATGACAGGCAAACGCGCACGGCGCCCCGGCCTGCGGATAGTACCCCCTGAGCGGGCCGAAGTACTGCTTAGGCAGCAGTCCGGCACAGCTTGGTAAATTTGGTGGCGAATTGGAACTCGGCTGGAATGTAAGCGGATTGCTATAGGGCGGGCTTGGTTGAGGGATGGGGCACGTCAGGCCACCATCATAGGTGTTGCCGCCAGATGAGCATGTATATACGGAATAAGGTTGACCCGAAAGCGGCGAGTTCCAGTTGCCGCTGATGTCCGGCATATACGCGCCGGAGGCCGAGCAGGCCGTCAAGGCCTGTAGCGTCGCGATGTCGGTATTCGTCGCGCCGATCTCCATCGAAGGCGAATTGTCCAACATAATCTCAATGTTCAGGAACGGCGCGGTAATCTGGGTGCTGACGGTCGCGCTACCGGACAGCGGCCAGGTGGAGATCCCAAAAAACCCGCCGAAAAATGTATTGTAAGTGGCACTCCAGGTCGTCGTGCCGGTCATCACATACCCGGATCGGGACACCGTAACGACCGCGGTCGGGTTGCTGACCGTAGCGATGGCTCCGGTCTGTCCGGTAAAGCGCACCTGACCGGCCGCCACGCCATCCGCGACGTAATTATTCGGGTCGGTTCGCAGCGCATTCGTGGCGGTCATAACAGCGACAAGCGCACCGGAGTCGGCCCCAAGCTCAATCTTCGTTTTCGCTGCCAGGACACCGGCGAAATCGACCGAGATCCCGAGAATGCCTATCAGCAACGGAGCCGACAGCCCGATCACTATCGCCGTGGAGGCGCTGCGGTCTGACCAAGCTCGCGGAAATTTTGGAAAATTCATTGCCGTATACTTCCATCGCTGCAAGGATTAGGGAGGATTCGTCGCGGATGCCGGATAGCCGGGACAAAGACTGGTGGTATCCGGGGCTCCGGCAAAAAAATACTGGACCCAATTGCTCATAAGACCGGTTCGCGGTGAGAAATAAGCCGATTGCGCCATCTGAATATTGGTACCGACAAAAGTGAAAAAAGCCGGCTTGAACGTGTAAACGACATCGACGACGAGCACCGGTAATCCGGAACTCTGCATATCCACCGGCAGTGTCGTGGATGACGGGCTTGATCCGTCGGCCACGAAAGAGAGTGCTGAGACGCCGGCGCGCGCGTCGCATGGGCGCATCGCTCCCGATCCCTGGAAGACCCCGCTCCACGCGACATGCGCGGTGTATGTGCAGCCGGAGGTGCAGGTCGTCGGATTTGGCACCATAACGACCGAGGACAGCGTGACGCCAAAAGCGTTCGGCGACGCGTTCAGCAGGGTCGGCAGGTAGGCATAAGCCGCGGAGGTCGCATTCGTGACCTTGGTCACATTCAGTATGTTCGTATCGGATGTCGTCGCCGCCAGATCGGTGGCTATCTCGGCGATAGACTGCGCTGCCATGGCGACACGTTTCCAGGCGATAAGAGCCGAGGTCAGATCGTACAGTCCGGCGACCCCTGCGGCCAAAATTGGGGCAATCAACGCGAACTCCAGCGCCGCTAGCCCATCACGTGACCGCAACGGCCCTTTTCGCCCGAGGACTGTCATGCCCAAACGGGCCATGAGAGCGCCAGGCCATGATCGGATCCAGAAACCTGGTTGATGGTGCATGGATCCTGTTCCTACTCGTTCAGGTAAGCGGCGGTGCCGACCAAGGTCCCCACATTCAGCGGCCAGAGCGGCAATCCCGTCGTGTAGGTGACCTGCAACAGCATCAGGCTGCCGGGACCGCCGCTGGCGTATGGGGACGCCGGCGCGGTGGTCATGGCGGTCTGAAAATTGGTCACGGGTTGCAGAACGATTGTAACCTGCCCACAACTGAGGAAATTATTCAGATATGGACAGAGGGCGACAACCTGAAAGGTCGTTTGATCCGCCGGGCTCGCCTGCCCGGTCTGCATCTGCCTGGCTGCCTCTCGCGCCGCGTAGTCAAGCGCTACCTGTGCGAAGAAGATAAATCCAAGTTCAAAAACCAGCAGCAGCAGCCCCAGGAAGATCGACGCGATCATCGCGAATTCAAGCGCTACCGTGCCTTTTGTCGCCCTCCGCCAGAGGGTACGCGCGCTCATCGCGAGGCCATCATGTGCCTGACTTCCAGCGCCGCCGGACCGGCCACCACAACGAAGACACAGGGCAGGATGAACAAGATCATTGGAATAGTCAGCAAAACGGGAATCCTGGCGGCGCGCGCCTCAAACCGCGTCAGCATCGTTTGCCGCATCTCGGCGGCGAGTACTCGAAGCGCCTGCGTCAACGGTGTACCATATCGCATGCTTTGCGAGAGCATGGCGCCCAATCGGGTCATGGAGTCCAGCCCGGTGCGCTTGCCCATGTTGGCCAATGCCTGACGCCGGTCAGCCAGCATCTTCATTTCGATCGCTGTCAATCTCAGTTCGTTGGACGTCGCACGGGCACCGTCTCGGGCTTCCGTCGAGACACGCTCAAACCCGGCCTCCAATGCCAATCCGGCTTCAGTGCAGATGATCAGCAGATCCAGCGCGGCCGGCAATCCAATTTCCACTTGCTTGAGATAGCGCTTGCGAATACTTCGAACGATATAGTCGGGTAGTATCAACCCAATGATGGCGCAGCCGCCCACGATCAGAAGTGCCGGCCCGTGTGTGCCGGTCGTGCTAAGCAATAACCAGACAAACAACGGCAGTCCGGTCAGTAGCACCAGCTTCGCGCCCACGAACAGCGACAGTGCCGGACCGGTTCGGTGACCGGATGCGGTCACGGTTTCCCGCAGGTCTTCGATCGCTTTGTGTGACAACAATCCGCTGGCCAGGACGGCTTGTCCGACCGACAGAAGCAGGCGCATCCAGATCGGGGCGGCATGGCCGGAGACCTCCCGCCGGGCGGTCGCGGGCATGCGGATGGAACGGATGCGCTCGTCGATGCGGGCTTTTCGCTTCGAAATAGGCATCAATAGCAATCCGCCGGTCACGCAGACGAGCGACAGAACAAACCCCAGGATCAATATGACCATATTGTTCATGAAATGCTCTTTTTAATGATGAATTTCATCGACCCGAAGCCCATGACCAGCAACGCAATGCCGACGAACAACAGCTTCTTGCCGCCTTGTGTCGTGATCAATGGGGCCAGATAGGCGGGCGCCAGGGCCGTGAGTGCGCCCGCCACAAGGAACGGCAGACAACCCAAAACATACATGGTCATGCGGGCCTCGGACGCCAGCGCAATCCCACGCTCCTTCAAGGCCACGCGCTTGCGCACGACGTCGGCCAGATTTTCCAGTGTTTCACTCAGACTGCCGCCGGACTGGCTTTGCAGCGCCAACGCGACGGCGAGGAATCGATACTCAAGCAATGCGCTGCGCCGCGCCAGCTTGTTCAGCGCATCCTGCAACGTGCCGCCAACGCGAATTTCATCGCCGACGCGGCGGAACTCGGTGGACGTCGGCCATTGACCTTCCTCGCCGACGATCCGCATGGCGTCCGGCACCGTAAAGCCGACCCGAACCGACCGGACGATCATTGCCAGGGCATCAGGCAACTGCCCATACAACTGAGCCGTGCGTCGATGTTGGAAGATCTTAAATACCGTACGCACCATCAAAAATACGTTCAACGGCAAGGTGACCCAGCCGACGGGACCCAGGAAGAAGACGCCCAAACCGAGCGTCGCAAACGCCAGCAAGCACGCAATAATCAAGAGCACCCACCATGGCACCGGATACAGATCGGGCCGGTCTGTCTCAATCCCGGCAAAGGCAATGACCTGACTGAGGATACTGGCTCGGGTCGCCGCCGCGCTCCACGGGCGCCGCACCGCCTGCACTTTGACCGGCGCCTGCGAACGGGTCGATGCGACATTCGCAATGCGCTGTTGCGCCGCCCGCACCTGCCGATCCGAGGCAAACAGCCACAAGCCAGCGGCCATCACCACGACGCTACCGAGAATCATCAGCACCAGTGGATCAAGGCCCCCGATCATGTGGACTTGCCCGCTTCGTCGATCGCGGCGGACCAGGCGCGATCGAGGTTGAAATAGACCAGCCGCGACCAGAACGCCGGCCGGATATGAGAGACTTTATAGAAACCACGCAGGGTACCATCCGGATTCTCACCGTCATATTCGTACTGGAATATATCGTTCATAGTAACGATCTCACCCTCCATCCCGATGACCTCGGTGACCTGGCTAATGCGGCGAACCCCGTCACGCATGCGTTCCAACTGAACGATCAAATCCACCGCGCTGACGATCTGCGTCCGGATCGCCCGTAGCGGCAGATTGGGCTGCCCCATCTGCACCATGTTCTCAATACGGGTGATTGCATCGCGGGTGGTGTTGGCATGGATCGTACTCATACTGCCGTCATGACCGGTGTTCATCGCCTGAAGCATATCGAATGCCTCTCCACCCCGGACCTCGCCGACAATCAGCCGGTCCGGACGCATACGCAGGGCGTTACGTACCAGATCACGCTGATTGATCTCACCGGCTCCCTCCAGACTGGGCGGACGCGTCTCCAGCGAAACGACATGCGGCTGTTGCAATTGCAGTTCCGCCGCGTCTTCGACCGTGACGATGCGTTCGCCCTCGTCGATGGTCTGGGACATCGCGTTCATCAGCGTTGTCTTGCCGGCACCCGTGCCGCCCGAAATAATCACATTCAGACGCGCCGCGGAGGCGAGCCGCAGAATTTTGGCCATCTGCGGCGATGCCGAACCATTCTCTACGATTTTGTCGAAGTCGATCCGGCGGCGGGCAAACTTACGAATGGAGATACAAGCGCCCTGCAACGCCAGCGGCGGGAAGATGATATTGACGCGTGACCCGTCGGCCAGGCGCGCATCCACCATCGGACTGCTTTCATCGATACGCCGGCCGACACCGGCGGCGATGCGCTGCGCGACATTGGCGACATGCGCCCGATCGCGAAATCGCACCGTTGTCTGAACCAGCTTGCCGCGCCGTTCGACAAACACCCGGTCGGGACCATTGACCATGATGTCGGTAATAGAATCATCGTCGAGTAGCGGTTCCAGCGGCCCCAGGCCCACCATGTCATGTACCAGCTCACCGGCAAGCTGACGCTGTTCGCGGCCGTTGATCTGGATGCGCTGCTCGTCCGCGATCTCCGCGATCAGCCGCTCCACGTCCGCATGTAACTGCTCCGGCGTGGCGTCGGACAGCAGCGTCGCGTCCAACCGAGCCAGACAGGCAATGCGCAATTCCGCCGCGCCAGCCGGTGGCGCAACCGCCACCGCGCCGACTGCCGGGGCTGGCGGCGCGACGCGGATCGGCGGGGGCTGAATGCCCTGCCGGCGTCCGAACGTTGCCCTGACTTCGCTCATGACTTGCTTTTCCCTGTGTGGAACTTGAACCACGACTTCGCGGGCTCGATCTTTTGCGGCAGGATTTCGTTGGCGAGTGCGGCGATCGCGACCTGGAACGGACCACGTTGGCGGACGGCCGGCTGCCCCAGGGTCATGGCAGCGTGCATTGGCTTTGGAAGCCACGGCACGACCACGTCGACGTCGCAACCCAGCCCCTCGACCACCTGCTTGCGGGTCAACGCTCCCGGGGCGCCGAGATTGTTCAACACCAGGATCGGACGCGAGGCCTGGCGCGGTCCACGCGGCAAGGCCAGATGACGCAGCGTGTCCCGCAACGAGGACAAGGTGGCATCCAGCACCAGCACACGCACATGGGCCAGATCACGCAGTTCGTGATTCAGTGCGGTGCCATGCCGCGGCAGATCGGCGATCACAAAGTTGAACCGATTACACAGTAACGACGTGAGGTGTGTCGCGGCCCCGTCCGAGGCGGTGACCAACATGTGCAGGGGCTCTTCAGCCGCCAGCAAATGCAGACGATCGCTGACGGCCGGGGAGGATCGCTCCGCAAATAGCACATCCACCCGTTCGGGATTTTCCAACGCCGCCCGCAGGCCGCCTCCGGACGCCGCCGACAGCATCAGGGCCGCGGTGCCGCCATGCAGATCGGCATCGAACAGCAGGATATGATGGCGTGACCGGTCAGCGAGGTGCACCGCGAGATTGACCGCGATCGTCGTGGCGCCGACCCCGCCATGCACGCCCATCACGGTCACAACGCGGCCGCCACGCGCCATGGCGGAGGCCCCGCCGGTCAATAGCGGCAACAGCCGGCGCGCGACGATCTCGCGGTTAATCGGCTTACACAGGTATTCCTGCACGCCCAGGCCACGAACCACCTGGCGATAGAAATCCATGTCCTCGACATCGCCGATGACGAAGACGCGGACGCCGGGCTCGACGAAGAGCGCGAGGTCTTCCAACACGCTCAGGGGGTCTTCCTGGCCCGACACGTCAAGCAGGATGGCCGAAACCAGGGTATCGAGACGCTGGAGTCCCGCTTTCGTTTCGGAGACGTTGCCCAAACGGAAATCGGCGGTCGGCCCCAATGCGGGAGCCAGGACATCCGTCAGGATGGTCAGGGTTTCGCGGTCGCGGACATACGCCAGCAGCGGTACCCGCGTCGAATGGACGGCTTCCTCCGCGGCCGGCTCAGGCGGCGCCAGGGTTTCGGCAACGCTCATGGTGCCGTTCCCCCGGAGCTGGCCGCTGGCGCGGACGCCTGGATTGGTCCGACACTGCCCGAGGACAGGCCCTTCACGTGATCTGTCAGGAGACGATGCACGGCCGCGGCGGAGATCTCACCGGGGCTGGAATCGTCGCCGACGCCCTGTTGCAGATGACTGGGGTTGGCCACCATCGCGGCCATGTTGGTGTTATTGAGGTTTTCCGGCTGCCACGTCCCTTCGCGCTGGAAGGGATCGTTCAGTCCGGCACAGCCGGCGGTTCCGAACAAGAGAGCGAGGCAGGCGAAACGCCCAAGGCCTCGTAAACGGTTGAGCAGCATGTCGTCGTGCCCCTTTGACTGATCAATTCAGGATGAAGCCGGCGCCGGACGGCAGATCACCCGCACCGAGATGCGTGTTCGATCCAAGCGCCGCCATGGACGGGGCGATAATGGTGCCCGGCCCGGTGCCCCGCGCCCGCTGGCGCATCAGCAGCACACGATCTGTGTCGCCGGCCGGGACAAAATCATCGGTCGGAATGTGAAGCTGATTGGGGGATCCGACCGGCTTGACGATGTACGGCGTGACCACGATCACCAACTCGGACTTATCGCGTTGGAACAGATCGGACTTGAACAGCGCCCCTATCACCGGCAATTCGCCGACATAGGGCAGCCCGCGGGCGTCCATCGCGTTGTTCGACGACAACAAGCCGGCAATCGCGAAGCTTTGGCCGGACCCGAGTTCGACCGTGGTATCCGCCCGGCGCACCGTTAGCGCGGGGACCGTGATGGTGGACGAACTGAACAGGCCGCCGATGGGCAACGATATCGCACCCACAGTGGTCAGCGCGCTGACCTCGGGGTGCACATGCAAACTGATCCGGCCATCCGACAGGACCGTCGGCACGAACGCGAGCGAAACACCGTATTGCTTGAACGCCAGAGTGATCTGATTGTTCTGCCCGGCGATCGGGATCGGGAATTCGCCGCCGGCCAGGAAACTGGCGGACTCGCCGCTGCGCGCCGTCAGGTTCGGTTCTGCCAGCATGGTAATAAGCTGGTCTTGGGCAAGCAGATCCAACACCGTGTTGATTGAACCGTTATGCCCGGCAAAGCCCAAGGTGTTCGGCGCGTTCGTGCCGGAGCTAAGGCCATCGGTCACAGCGCCTGTAAAGAGTCCCCACCGGCCCAGATTGGCCAGCGCCGTCCAGTTGATGCCAAGTTGACGGGTGATGGTACGAGAAATCTCGGCGATCCGCACATTCAGGGTGACTTGCACGGGCGTGGTGAGCTTGGTGCGATTTTCGACCGTCTGCTTCTCGCCGATATAGTTCTTCGCGATCTCGGCGACGTCGTTGGCGGCGGCCGGACTGGACACCTGTCCATTCACCACGATGCCATCCTGTGCCCCCGCGAACTGCACGTTGGCGCCGGGAACGGTGCGGCGGGCTGTCGCGCCGGCCTCACTGGCGCCATAGGATGACGGCAATACCGTCACGTCGAACTGCGACAGCGTGTTGCCGGCTTCGTCGAGTGCCGCGACGGTGGTGCGCCCGGGTGCCACGCCAAAGATGAAAACGGCGTTGTGGCTGGCGGGCCGAACCTCGATCACTTTCGGATCGGCCGCGAAGACGCTGGAGATGGTGCCTCCGGTGCGAAAGACCCGGCCGGCGCCGGCTTCCAGAGTAACCGGGCCGGGGTTTGCGGGATCGCGTTGAGTAGCGGGGCGAACCGTGGTGCGCGGCGGTTCGGCCGCACGCGCTGTCTGAAAGGCCGGAGCGAGCGCCAGGGCGGCGGCGGCGATCCGAACGATGCGGGAGTTGGCCATTAGAAATGTACCTCTTCGACGTCCTTGCCTCGGTTGACGCGGATCGTGCTCGCGGTCTTGCCGCTGGTGTGGTCACGCAGTGCCGGAGAAACGTCACCGCCCCAGGCGATGGCGGCCGGCATAGGCGGCGGCAGCGTCGCAGTATCCGGAATTTCCGTGCCGGGCTGCGCCTGATCGTCCGCCGCGGAGCGAACCACGAGCGAGATGCGGCCCAACCGGGATGCCACGGCGACACGTTCGGCATCGAATGACGTTGCTTCCAGAGTAATGGTTCGGTTGGCACCCGACACGGACGTGGGGTTCGTCTGGGAGCCCTGGCCACCCTGAACAAGCTGCTGATCGACCGCGATGACGCGCACATTGGTCAAAACGGTTTCGCCGGAGACACGACGGTCGATCGGCTGCTCTTTTTCGTCGATCGCCTGGGTCAGCACCATATCGACGTGATCGCCGGGCCAGATCAGGCCGGCGGTGCCGCTGACCGGGTCAACGCCGACCGTAACGGCCCGCATGCCGGTGCCAAGCACCGCGGCCAGAAAGCCTCGGTCGCCGGGGTTCAGCACATCTCCGGCCAAAACCGGGTCGCTCGGATTGAGACTACGGCGGATCATCGCGCCGCGTAATCCCGTGCGGGCCGTGATCGTGTCGGGATAGCTGCCGGGCGGTTCCTGGCCGACCGGCACCTCCAGAGTGGCAATGTCTTCCATGACCAGCAGGGCACCAGCCCGTAGCGCGCGCGCCGCCACCAGGATGCGGGGCTTGATGACAGGCGGTGGCAGCGGCGCCGGAGGCGCGATGGCAATCTGCGGTGGCGGAGCGGGCTTCTGGCTTGAAATCACCGCCAAACCGATACCGGCGATGCCCACGAGACCGAGCAGCACGGCCATGATGCGAAGAAACATGACGATCTACCTGGAAAAAATGTTGATGAAGATGGGAAGGGCGCCACCGGCGATCGCGAGGGCGTAGGGCATGGGGCCGCGCCGGTGCATGCGCCAAGCCTCGGCTTTGCGAATTCTGGCGAATAAGCCGTAACGAAGCCCGGGATATGGACGTCGCACAAAAAACGAAAGTGCCAGGTAGATCAGAGCCAGGACACCGCCTGCGATCGCCACTGAAAGAACGAAATCGAAGGCTTCGGAGGGAGGCAGGGCAAGTGCAACGGCCGGAATGAGTTTCATATCTCCGCCACCGATGAAGCCGCGCAGCCAAAATACTACGACGATTGTCAGCAGCAGGGCGGCAACACAGATGCCCGGGATCAGATTACCCTGCCGAAGCCGCAGGATTACTCCGGCAACCAGCAGACTGGTCGGGATCCAGTTCGGGATTGTCCGCGTCATACCATCATGCACGCCGGCGGTGACAAGAAGGCCCATGCTGGCGACCATGGCGGCGATGGCAACGGGATCTGTCATTTAAATTCCATACTTTGAAGAAAGTGGCGCATGGTGGTTGGCCTCGCGAAACGTGCGTCGCCCTCCGAACCACCATGCGCCCCGGAGCGTTAGATCTTGCCGGCGATCGAAGTGAACGTGCTGTTCAGCGCGGTTCCGAGGTTTCCGGCACCGACGAGCAGGGCGATCCCCACCAAAGAGGCGATCAGGCCGTATTCAAGAGCAGTGACACCGCGACGGTCGTTCTTGAAGGAAAGCAGCATGCAGGTGAGAGCGTGCAACATGGAGGTGTACCTTCTTATGTTTGAGATGACATCGTATGCCGAAGCAACGAGGCACTCATTGCGGGAGGAACCACATACTATTTATGTGGCGTCGGACCGTTTAGTGCCCCGACAGGAATTCGTTTAATATAAGCATCGCATCTGGGTCAACACTATTAGCAATACGTCACTAAAACTTGTCCATTTTGCTGTATATTGCAAACAAGTGCGTTATATGATTGGTGATGGCATGGATTTATGCACAAAAAACTGTGAAATTCGGCCGCCTTTAGTTCGAGCAAATCGCAGGGGCGTGAAGTCAAACCAGATCAGCTAGACAACGACATGGCGATCGTGCGGCGGTTCAGAACGATCAAACAAATAATTTGTGAGGGCAGTCAGACTGACCACGCAATGAGTGCCATGCGGCGGTCGACTCCCGTCCCATCGTTACGATCCTCCGGCGGCACCGAAGTTCAATCCTCCATCCGCCATAACATGGCTGCTTCAGCCACGGCAGCCCGGCGCGGATTGCTGATGATATCAATCTGACTGTGGAATATATTCGTCGTGATGGACGATCAGGCCCATGTCAGGGGCGGTATGATAAGCAATTAGTATAGCTCCGCCTCCGCCGTTCAGCCAAGCGGGGGATCAAGAGGCAGCCCCGTCCGCCGAGCAGCCTCCGGACAGAGGGAGGCGAACCCGGGAGTATGGGAGCTAACAGCTCGGATGAAACGCATGGATCGGACTGCGTGCTGCATTGCCTACCGATGGGCAACATTCATTTATCAGCCGGATGCCACAAGGGCCGACTCAAATACCTCTGAGCGTTTGATCCGCAACCATTCTATCAGGCGCGGGTTCTGCGCCTGCAGGCAAGTGCGATAAACCCGGCGCCGAGTAGGCCCAGCGACGCAGGTTCTGAAATCGGCGCAATGGCTACGGTGACAAGCCCGGTTCCGTAATACCCGGCGATATTGGAATAGGCATCCTGAAGCGTCGCATCCGCGGCGTTGGAGCCAATCTGTATCATCAGATCCGATCCGATATCCGGTCCGATCAGGCTGTCGGCCTCGAAGAACGTCAGGACCTGGCCGTCAGCAAAATTCAGGTCGAACAATCCGCCCTGCATGTCCGGGTAGAACCTAACGCTGGAAAGCGTTGTCGTCACCGGCACGCCGTTCAGGTCATACACGAAGTGGCTGGCCTCGGTCGTCGGATTGGCCGTGATCGCGTTCGGCAGTTCGAACGAAAACACATAAGTGTCGTCGGCCCCGGTATAGTCGGAGGCGGCTACAGAGGCACCAAAGATGCCGGAACCGGCTACGATAAGTTCCTCCGCCCGGGCCGCTGCGATGGCGGATGCGGCCATGCCGGCCAGCACAAGCGACCGAACCGCCGTTGCCCAGTGCGCGCGCTCTGCGTCAACAGGAAGCGGCAGCGTTTTGCCGAATGCACGGGCTAACCTAGTCATCTGATCCGGGTCCTTATTGCCACTTTATCATTATTGGCTACACGAAAGCCGGACGATGACACAGGGGTCAACGCACATATCGGCGGATCACGAAAACGTGCAACGCCGCCTGTGGGCAGCATTGCCCGACAGGTCCCTTGATCGATGCTCCACAGGTTGCTGGCATGCGTAAGCAGTCCGTCCATTGCGCGCATGCATGCGTGCCCGTCACATATGCGCGACAGCAACATTTTTTTGTTGCACGCACGGACAACTTCCGACCGCGCATCCTGCCATCCACAACCAAAGATAGCAAATGAGAGATTATTATCGCCAAAATAGGAAAATTGTACCTTTTATGCAGCCTATCCGGATGCATAGTTCAGACACAGCAGCGGTTCCGGCCAACCGATCGCGCCCGCACAGGTATCGCCATCGGCTGGGACGCCAACGGCCGGCCAAAGTAACAAAATTGTGAGTAATCAATGTCAGAAACTGTTCATATCCATAACCGTGTCGATTCGGGCCTGAAGCCGGCCAGTTCACACTTTGCCGACGGCACATTGGTCTGCAAATGCCACGATGCTCTGGTCAAGGTCAAAATCGAAGGATCCATCCACTATAACCACGTCTGCGGCTGCACCAAATGCTGGAAGCCGGCCGGGGCTTCATTCTCGGTTGTCGCGGTCGTTCCGCGGGCCAATTTGATCGCTTCTGAAAATGGGCAGAAACTGCACATCGTCAATCCTTCGGCGGCGTTACGCCTGCGACGGGTGCGGCGTGCACCTTTACGGCCGGATCGAAAACACCAGGCAGCCGTTCTATGCTTTCGACTTCATCCATCCCGAGCTGTTCACCGAACAAGGCTGGCCGCCGCCGGAATTCGCCGCATTCGTTTCGTCCGTCATCGAATCGGGGGTCAATCCGGAACGGATGGCCGGTATCCGTGGCCGACTCAAGGAACTCAACCTCGAGCCTTACGACTGCCTGTCACCGGGGCTGATGGACGCCATCGCCACGCACACCGCCACGGCCTCCGGCGCCCTGGCAGCCCGATCGGAACCCGGCCGGTGGCTTTGGGGGCCACCGGCGGGGCCAATCCCGGTAGCTAATACGTTATAACGGTGCGAATGCTGTCGCCCCGCCGCATTAGGTCGAATCCTTCGTTGAATTGTTCGAACGGCAAGACATGGGTGATCAGATCATCGATGTTGATCTTGCCGTCCATGTACCAATCGACGATGCGAGGGACATCGGTGCGTCCACGCGCGCCGCCGAAAGCTGTGCCCATCCAGGTGCGTCCGGTCACAAGCTGGAACGGCCGCGTGGAGATTTCCTGGCCGGCGCCGGCCACGCCGATGATGATGGATTTGCCCCAGCCGCGATGCGCGCATTCCAGCGCCTGGCGCATGACTTTCGTGCTGCCGATACATTCGAAGGTGTAATCGGCGCCGCCCTTGGTCAAATCAACCAGATAAGGCACCAGATCGCCTTCGACCTCGCTCGGATTCACGAAGTGAGTCATGCCGAATTTTTCCGCGATGGCCTTGCGGCGCGGGTTCAGATCAACACCGACGATCATTTCCGCGCCGGCCAGCCTCGCACCTTGCAGCACGTTCAGGCCGATGCCGCCGAGACCAAAGACGATCACCTTGGCGCCCGGTTCAACCTTCGCCGTATTGATCACGGCGCCGATTCCGGTGGTCACGCCGCAACCGATATAGCAGACCTTTTCGAACGGCGCGTCCGGCCGGATTTTCGCCAGCGCGATTTCCGGCAGAACCGTGAAGTTCGAGAACGTCGATGTTCCCATGTAATGCATGATCGGTTCTTTGCCCGACGAAAACCGGCTGGTACCGTCAGGCATCAGCCCCCTGCCCTGCGTTGCCCGGATAGCCACGCACAGATTGGTTTTGCGCGACAGGCAATACTCGCACTGGCGGCATTCCGGCGTATAGAGCGGAATGACATGATCGCCTTTCTTCAGCGACGTAACGCCCGCGCCCACGTCCTGAACGATACCGGCGCCTTCATGGCCCAGAATGGCGGGGAAAATGCCCTCAGGATCGGACCCGGACAGGGTGAATTCGTCGGTGTGGCAAATGCCGGTCGCCTTGATCTCGACCAGGACTTCTCCGGCGCGCGGGCCTTCGAGGTCAACGGTTTCAAGGCTCAGGGCTTTGCCGGCCTGACGAGCGACCGCGGCGCGTGTTTTCATACTATTGTTTCTCCCATGGTTGCGGCCGGCCGCCTTGTGCCGCCCGATCGTGTGGCGGTGGAGCCGCATCAACCTGCACACCCTATCCTGAGTTGAACACCCGGCATAGCGTCAACCGAACGATCACCGGCAAAATCGACCGCGTCCGGATTGGCCTGAAGCATCCGGCCGGGTTGCATCCTGGTGATCGCTTGCGTACCCTGGCACCATGGTCAGATCAGCATTGCTTTCAGTCATGGTGCTTGGCATCTCGGGCTTCGCGGCAGGCGCCCAACCCACGTCTGTTTCGGCGCAGAACGATTATCCGACCGCCGCGCGGGCGGAATATGTGTTCGCCTGTATGAACAGCAATGGCAGCACACCGGATGCGTTGAATCGCTGTTCCTGTGCGATCGATACCATAGCCACCGCGGTTCCCTATAAAACCTACGAACAAGCCGAAACCATCCTGCGCATGCGGCATCAGGCCGGCGGCTACCTGGCGCAGGAATTTCGCATCGCGGTCAGCAATGCCATTCTGGATGAACTCGAGGAAGCCCAGGCGGAAGCCGACGTAACCTGCTTCTGATCGTTCAATCCCGCGCCGAACCTCAGGTCGCGGTATGGTCAGCCGGAAACAACCCGCTGAAATGCCTGCCGTCGCTGGCTTCCCCCTGCACCCGAAAGGCCGCCGCGTTATTCGGTTTGAACCTGAACCTGAAGGCCGGGTTTTCGGCGATCGAAATGCCGGCCTCGATCGCCAGCAGCAGTTGATCGCCCTGCCAAACCTGCATGGTCTGCAAAAAATCGGCGGCGATATACAAATGGGAGATCTGGTCCATCTGCATCCCGGAGTAGTTGGGGTGCCGGATCATCACCTGTGCTTCCCGGCGTCCCGCCGCATCCGGTTCATTCGCCACCGCGAATTCCCGGAACCGGATCGTTCCCTCGGTAATACCGTCACTCGCCTGTTTCAGCGCCGGGGCGGAACATCCGCCGGCCGCCTTGACGAACCTGGCGACGCTGTAAAACGAGCCATCGGTCATTTCGGCGACGGCATGCATGTTGGTGTAGTCGTTGACCCGGACCCGGGTGGAAATCCGATCGATCCCTGCGCCGGCGCCCGGCGTGAACGTTGCCGCCATGGGTGCGGGGTTGATGTCGATGATCAGGGTCAGCCTGGCAACCTGCCGGGCATCGCCGTCCGGGAGCAGGATGGCCAGGTCAACAGGAACCACTGCCGCATCCTCGGCACGGTACGGCGCATTGATGCTCAGCACCGATGCACCATCCAGCAACGTGTGCCCCGGAAACAATTGTGCGGCCAGGTCGGCCCATCGGCCGCCGTCGTCTTCAGCCGCCCGGGCGGCTGGTATGGCGGCGAAAGCGGCGGCCATGCCAGCCGTTTGGGCGAAACCCCTGCGAGTCGTCTCCATTGCGCTCACTCCCATTCCAGTTCGCTGAAAACCGAGGTTGCGTTCCGCCGGTTGTAGTCATCGAACAGCCGCCAGCGATCCTGCTCCGACATCCCGATCGTATCAACCGCTCGGGCCAGGGGCACGCCTGCCGCGATTGCGGTGCGCGCGTCGCGCTGGATTGTCAGCAAGTAGCGCCTGGTATCCGCAACGGCCTCCGGCCAGGGCGCCACACGGCGGCCATGCCCTGGCACGACAACGGTCGCCGGTAACGATGAAAGCCCGTCCAGCAAGGCCAGCCAGCCCTTTACGCCACCATCAACGACCGGGACGTGATCCAGAAACACCAGGTCGCCGGCAAACAAAATACCGGTCTGCTCGTCCAGCACGGTCAGGTCGCAATCGGAATGTGCCGGCGGCGGCCAGGCAGTCAGTCGCAGCTTGCGGTCGCCGAGATCCAGTTCCGTGGTGGCATTCACCAGTAGGCTCGGCGTCACCAGCCTGACCGCATCCATGGCATCGGCACCGAGAATGTCGCGAAAAGCGTGCATATAGAAGGGTCCATGCGCACGGATCGAAGCCGGCAAATTATGATGCCCCACGAAAACCACCCCGGGCGCTTCCAGGGCGGCGTCGCCAAAGATGTGATCGGGGTGTTCGTGAGTGTTGATCACATATAGCAGAGGCTTGTCCGTCACCCGCCGCAGCGCGGCGAGCAAAGCCGTGCCGGTGACCGCGCTGCCGCCGGTGTCGATAACGGCCGCGGCCTCCTTGCCGACGACAATGCCGAGATTGGCGATGTCGCCCATGTTTTGCTTTGTCGTCAGAGACACCTCACCGAAGTGAACGTAGGTGCCGCCGGCAACTTGTTCAACGAACGAATCCGGTCCACCTGCGAAGGCGAATGTGGCCCCGGCCAAATAGAACGACAGCAATCCGATCGCAAATCGGACGATAAATCCGGACAGGTCCCATTGCATAGGGTGAGTCCTTATACAGATGGTCTACTCAAGGCAAGACGACAAAGGTTTCACATTGGTATAGCACCCGCTCCGGCTCCCTGACTGGCCAGCGGGCGGACGGATATCCCGCCAACGATGCTGCGTCGCAACATGCTTTCTGCGTCCTTTTTGCGGAAATGCCTGCTACTGGGGGTTGCCGATAACCGGTGAGCGTAATAAGACGGATTCGCAGCCGATTTGATGCAACCGCAACGGCGCGGGAGGTCGGGAAAACAACGTACTTCATGGTGGTATCTCCCAAGGTGAATCGCGCCGAAGGCGGGTTAACCGGCAATTGTACACTGTTGAAACATTGCCCGCGGATGCGGCCGGCGCAACCAGTTGATTTTTTCCGACGAATATCCAAAAAATAAAAGGGAACGTGGCATGAAAAAATGGGATTTCAAGGCGCTTTTGGCGGCGGGGATACTTGTATCGTCTGCATCGCTGGCGCAGCCGTCTGGCAAGGACTGGTCGACTCCGGCAGGCAACGTGGCTGGACAGCGCTATTCCTCGCTCAGCCAGATTAATGCCGGTAACGTCAGCAAGCTACAGGTCGCCTGGACCTTTTCAACCGGCGTTCTGCGCGGCCATGAAGGCCAGCCGCTGGTCGTCGGCGACATCATGTACGTGCATTCCCCGTTCCCCAACACGGTGTTCGCCCTGGACCTGAGTCACGAGGGAAAGATTCTTTGGAAATACGAGCCGAAGCAAGACCCGAATGTTATTCCGGTCATGTGCTGCGATACCGTCAACCGCGGTGTTGCTTATGGCGATGGCAAGATCTTCCTGCATCAGGCCGACACCACCCTGGTCGCGCTTGATGCGAAAACCGGCGCCGTGCTGTGGTCGGTGAAGACCGACGATCCGTCCAAGGGCGCGACCGGCACCGATGCGCCGTTGGTGGTCAAGGACAAGGTGTATGTCGGTGTGTCCGGCGGTGAATTCGGCGTGCGCGGTTGGCTGGCGGCCTACAATATCGCAGACGGCAAGCAGGTGTGGCGTGGCTATTCTATGGGCCCCGACAGCGACACGCTGATCGATCCCGTCAAGACCACCAACCTGGGCAAGCCCGTCGGTCCTGATGCCGGCACCAACACCTGGCAGGGTGATCAGTGGAAAATCGGCGGCGGCGCGACCTGGGGCTGGAAGTCCTATGATCCGGCGTCGAACCTGATCTTCTACGGTTCCGGCAATCCGTCCACCTGGAACCCGAAGCAGCGTCCCGGCGACAATCGTTTCTCGATGACGATCTGGGCGCGCAACGCCGACACCGGCGCGGTCAAGTGGGTTTACCAGATGACCCCGCATGACCAGTGGGATTATGACGGCGTCAACGAAATGGTGCTGGCCGATCAGGATATCGGCGGCAAGCCGCGTCATCTTCTGGTGCATTTTGACCGTAACGGCTTCGGCTATACGCTCGATCGCGACACCGGCGCCTTGCTGGTCGCCGAGAAATTCGATCCGGCGGTGAACTGGGCTTCGAAAGTCGATATGGACCCGAAAAGCCCGACCTATGGCCGTCCGTTGGTGCTGCCGCAATACTCGACCGAACATAATGGTGAGGACGTGAACAGCACCAACATTTGCCCCGCCGCGCTTGGATCGAAAGACGAACAGCCTGCCGCCTTCTCCCCGAAGACCGGTCTGTTCTACGTGCCGACCAACCATGTCTGCATGGACTACGAGCCGTTCCGGGTGTCCTACACCGCCGGTCAGCCCTATGTCGGCGCGACGCTGGCGATGTATCCGCCGAAGGGCGATACCAACATGGGCAACTTCATTGCCTGGGATGCCCGTACCGGCAAGATCGCCTGGTCGGACCCTGAGCAGTTCTCCGTTTGGTCGGGCGCGCTGGCGACATCCGGCGACGTTGTGTTCTATGGCACGCTGGAAGGCTACCTGAAGGCCGTCGATGCGAAAACCGGCAAGCTGCTGTATAAGTTCAAGACGCCGTCGGGCATTATCGGCAACGTCATGACCTATGAGCATGCCGGCAAGCAATACGTCGCCGTGCTGTCGGGCGTCGGAGGTTGGGCCGGTATCGGCCTCGCCGCCGGTCTGACTGATCCGCATGCAGGTCTGGGTGCGGTCGGTGGGTACGCCGCTTTGAACCAGTACACGTCGCTGGGCGGTTCTCTGACGGTGTTTGCTCTGCCGCAGAACTAACTCCACTTTAACGTCTGGCTATCTTGGGGCCGGTGCCGCGGATGATACCGTGCACCGGCCCTGTTATCTTTCACACCGGCGAAGGGTGAGTGGCGTGAATCTGCTATTACGTGCAGTCCCGGCTTTGGCTTTATTGGTTTGTTGCACGGCGGGCGTGGCCCGGGCGGATGGTTCGGGCGACCCGGCCGCGGTCAGTTCGGAGGATGGCAAATACGCCGATAAGGATGGCACCGCGACCTACAAGATTTCCGAGGGCGGCAAGGTCGATTTCTATAGCTATATCGGCTTCGTTCGTTATTCGGCGAATTGCCTGCAATGCCACGGCCCCGACGGTCTGGGGTCCACTTACGCGCCATCTTTGGTCAATTCGCTTAAGACGCTCAGCTATGTCGATGTGCTGACCACCGTGGCCGGCGGCAAAAAAGACGTATCGGAGGCGCAAACCCTGGTGATGCCGGCGCTGGGCGAGAACAAGAATGTGATGTGTTATATTGACGCGATCTATATCTACCTGCGTGGCCGGTCGAACGATGCGATTGGCCGCGGCCGTCCGCAGGCCCACGAGCCTAGGCCGGCGGCCTTTTCCGAGGCAGAAGATAGCTGCATGAAATGACATATTCCATTGTGACGCATCTTTGCCGAGCGGCTGCCCTGGGGTGGCTGTTCGGCTTCGCCGCACACCCAGCCTCCGCCCAGGCCCCCGGCCTGGGTGCCTCGCTCGAACTGGTCGATCCGAACGTGTTACGGGTCTGTGCCGATCCGCGCAGTCTGCCGTTTTCGAATGAGGCGCATGAAGGTTTCGAGGATAAACTGGCCGAGTGGCTGGCCGCGAAACTGGGCAAGACTGTTGCTTACACGTACTATCCCCGTGCAACCGGCTTCGTCCGTCAGACGCTGAACGCCCTTAAATGCGACATTATCATGGGCGATGCCCGGGGCAATGAACTGGAGCAGACCACCAACCCGTACTATCATTCCTATTATGCTTTTGTGACGCAGACCGGACGCGGACTGGACAACGTGCAATCGCTGGCCGATCCGCGCCTGAAGGGCAAACACATTGGGATTATCGCCGGCACGCCGCCGGCGACGGTGCTGGCAGTCAACGGGCTGATCGCCGATGCGAAGCCGTTCCAACTGATGGTGGACACGCGTTATGACGCGCCGTCCAGCGCGATGATCGCGGAAATTGCCGCCGGAACCCTGGATGCGGGCATTCTGTGGGGGCCGATCGGCGGCTATTACGCCAGACATGCGCCGGTTCCCCTGACCGGCATCCCGCTGCTGCATGAGCAAGGCGTGCAGATGGATTTTCGCATCTCGATGGGGGTGCGGCGCACCGACCAGGACTGGAAGCGGACATTGAATCGCCTGATCGCGGGCAATCAGAACAATATCAACAAAATCCTGCTGGATTACGGTGTGCCGATCGTCGATGACAAGGGCGAACCGATCACGCAATGACCGGTTATTCCAGGTGTTCCTGGATGGCTTTCCCAAGCATGAAGAAGCGTTGTTCGATCAGGCCGGGGACTTCACAGGCGAAGCGCAGTTCCCGGCTCCGGGATTCGAACAGTTGTTGATCCCACAGCAGACGTTGCGTGATGTCGGCGACCTTGGCGTCGTCGGCCGGGGCGGCGGTTTGCGCGGCGCGCAGTGATGCGCCCTCCTGGCGCAGACCCTCCGCCAGGGCTTTTTGCCGCTGGCCGAAACGGTCCAGTCCGGCAACCACGGCGACATGTTCGTGATTCAGGGTTGTAAACACTCCGGTCATGAGGCCGGACAGTTTTTGATCTTTATCTTGCCGCAGGGTTTCGGAGAAGTCGGCGACGCTGCGGACGGCCTGATCCACCGGAACGCGGCGCTGGCGAACGCTTTCGACAAGCAAAACGACCGCTGTATCGTCCTGCCAGCGTGTTTCCGCCAATGCGGGCACGGGATTGGCCCAGACGGACGCGATCGACAGTTCCGCGACCTTCGGCTGCTGGCACGGCCAATCCGGATCGACATTGCTCGGCGCCGCGCGTCCGGTTTGCACGGCCGAGGCCAGCAGCAGCCCCCACAGGACTGGTTTCACGTTTGTTTCTCCGTTTGGAATCGATCCTAGCCGGGTCTGCCCGGTAGTGAAATGCTTTGGATGCATCGGGCGGGCGGCGTTTCATTGAGCCAAGGCGGATCGAGCGAGAAAGGCGCACCGAGCGATGGCGTTTTTCGGGCAATCGATCGAAGCGTAGCTGAGGCTCGTTAGCCCCGAAACCCCCTGCAATTTTTTCGCTTGCCTCATTTTGCGGCTGTGCTAACTACCCATCCCTGCCTGCCACCTTGGCTGCGGCGAGGTGAGTGGCGTGCGGGGCTTCGCTTGGCCCGATTCATGCGGCGGCGCCGACCAACCTTAATTACAGAGTAGGAATGCATGATCAAGGGCGTGAAGGTCGTCATCCTGGCTGGCGGCAAGGGAACTCGGCTGGCCGAAGAGACTACGGAACGACCCAAGCCAATGGTTGAAATCGGCGGGCGGCCGATCCTGTGGCACATCATGAAATCCTATCTTCATTATGGCGTTCAGGATTTCGTTATCTGCACGGGCTACCTGGGCCACAAGATCAAAGAGTATTTCCTGAATTACGCCTACCAGCACGCTGACATCACGATCGGTCATGATGGCAAGATATTCGTGCATGAAAGTTACGCCGAACCCTGGGCCGTCACGTTGGTGAACACCGGCGAAGAGACCATGACCGGCGGCCGTCTGAAGCGCGTCCGCGACTACGTTGCCAATGACCCGTATTTTTGCATGACGTACGGCGATGGGGTCTCCGACGTTGATATCGCAGCCTCAATTGCCTTCCATGAGGCTCACGGCCGCCTCGCAACGGTGACCGCCGTTCGGCCCAACGCCCGGTTCGGCGCGCTGGAACTGCAGGGCGACTCGGTAACCGCGTTCATCGAAAAGCCGACCGAGGAAGGCGGCCTGATCAATGGCGGCTTCTTCGTGCTGTCGCCAAAGACGCTGGACTACGTCACCGGCGACAGAACGCTCTGGGAAGAAGAGCCCCTGCGGGATCTGGCGCGTGACGGACAGTTGCAGGCTTTCCGCCACGAAGGCTTCTGGCAACCGATGGATACCGTACGGGACCGCAACCACCTGGAGCGGCTGTGGCAGGCCGGCGCCCCTTGGCGGAAGTGGAAATGAGGACGCCGGATCAGGCATTCTGGAGCCGTCAACGCGTCTTCCTCACCGGCCACACCGGCTTCAAAGGCGGTTGGCTGGCAATTTGGCTCCGGATGCTCGGTGCCGAGGTATATGGGTACGCACTCGCCCCGGACACGTCTCCGGCCCTGTTCGAAGCGGCCGGAATCGACGGACTGCTGCAAAGCGATTTTGCCGATATTAACGAACCGTCTCGGCTGACCGCCGCCGTCGCCGGGTTTCGGCCGTCCATCGTCATTCACATGGCGGCACAGCCGTTGGTGCGCCGTTCCTATGCCGAACCGCGCGAGACATTTGCGACCAATCTGTTGGGAACCGTGAATGTGCTGGAGGCTGTGCGTACGACGCCCGGCATAGGCGCGGCGTTTGTTGTAACCACCGACAAGTGCTACGAAAATCTGGAGAATGGCCGCCCCTACCGTGAAACCGACCGGTTAGGCGGACGCGATCCCTATAGCGCCAGCAAGGCCTGCACCGAGATCGCCACCCAGTCCTATTTCTGGTCCTTTTTCAAAGCGTCCGAATGCGGCCTGGCGAGCGGCCGAGCGGGAAACGTGATTGGCGGCGGCGATTGGTCGGTGGATCGATTGGTGCCGGATCTGGTGCGGGCATTCCAGGCCAATCAGCCGGCGGTTCTACGGAATCCGGACGCCACGCGCCCTTGGCAGCATGTGCTGGAACCGCTGAACGGCTATCTGCTGGCCGTTGAGAGCATTTTCGCCCGACCCGGCGCGTCACCCGCATCGTGGAATTTCGGCCCCGATACGGCTGGAAACCAGAGCGTCGGGGATGTCGCCTCAGCGGCAGCGTCAGCCTGGGGACCGAGTGCCACAATCGTCGTCCGCCGCAATCCCAATGAACCGCACGAGGCGACGCTGCTGAGTGTCGATAGTGCCAAGGCCCGGACCGACCTGAATTGGTCGCCACGCTGGGGGTTCGACGAGGCGATCCGCCGAACCGTCCTATGGTACCATGAGTTTTATCGCGGCGCTGATGCGCGCCTGCTGTGCCAACAGCAGATAGAAGCTTTCGTGGCGACCTCCGCTTGATTCAGTTCAGGCTCGATCGCCCCTACCCAATTTCGCACGAGGCTGGACCATGCTGACCAAGAATGAGCCGAGGGAGTTGGCGGCACTGCGGCAGAAAATTCTCGACCTCTCCGGCGAGTATGCGCGTCTGGCGCATGCCCCGAAGCCATTCATACCGGGCAGTTCCCCCGTTCAGGTTTCGGGCAAGGTGGTGGGTGAGCCGGAACTGCAATACCTGATCGATGCGTCGTTGGATCTGTGGCTGACGACCGGGCGTTACAACACCGCATTTGAGGCAAAGCTGGCCGAATTCCTCGGCCGCCGCTTCGTGCTGACCTGTAATTCCGGGTCTTCGGCCAATCTTGTGGCGACGACCGCCCTGTGTTCGCCGCGTCTGCGCCGCCCGCTGCGGCCGGGCGACGAGGTCATTACCTGCGCCGCCGGCTTCCCCACGACGGTCAATCCATCGTTGCAAAACGGCTTGGTGCCGGTGTTCATCGACGCCGACATTCCGACTTACAACGCGCAGCCGGACATGATCGAGGCCGCGGTGACCCCACGCACCCGGGCGATTATCCTGGCCCATACCTTGGGCAACCCGTTCGACCTTGATGAGGTGATGCGCGTCGCCAAGAAGCACGATCTGGTCGTGATGGAGGATTGCTGCGACGCCCTTGGTGCCAAGTACGACGGCAAGATGGTCGGCACGTTCGGCGATGTCGGCACGCTGAGTTTCTATCCGGCGCACCACATCACCATGGGCGAAGGCGGTGCGGTCTTCACCAGCCGGTCGGTGCTGAAGCGCCAGTTGGAATCGATCCGCGACTGGGGCCGAGACTGCTATTGCGAACCCGGGCACGACGACACCTGCGGCAAGCGCTTCGGCTGGAAGCTGGGCGATCTACCGCAGGGCTACGACCACAAATATACGTACTCGAATACCGGCTATAACCTGAAAATCACCGACATGCAGGCGGCTGTCGGACTGGCTCAGATGACCCGATTGGAAGGGTTCATCGCCGCCCGGGCACGGAATTTTGCCTATCTTCAGGAAGCGCTTGGCAGCATCGAGGGCGACATCATCCTGCCGCAGGCGACGCCGAAATCGGAACCGTCCTGGTTCGGCTACCCGATTACGCTGCGATCCGACAAGCCGGGTCTGCGCGAGGACCTGATTAACAAACTGACCGAACGCGGAATCGCGACAAGGCTGCTGTTCGGCGGCAACCTGACTCGTCAGCCCTACATGAAGGATCACAAGTTCCTGACAGTCGGAGACCTGCCCAATAGTGACAAAATCATGAACAGTACGCTTTGGATCGGCCTGTTCCCGGGCCTGACCGAGGCGCATCTCGAATTTGCCGCCAGCGAGATCCGTGCCTTCTTCAAAGGGGCGGGAAAAGGAGGCGCCTGATGCAAGATGGTCGCACCTTCGATGCGATCGCTGACGCTGATTTTGTCAGGCTGGGCGAAGTGGCCCGCGTTGGCGATCTGGATGGAACGACGCTGTTACTAACCGGAGCCACCGGATTTTTCGGCGCTTGGTTACTGGCCTACATCGCATGGTTGCACACGGCGTGCGGACAGACGATTCGGGTGTTCGCGGTATCCCGCGAGCCCGGGGCATTCTTGCGACGGCACCCATGGGCGAAGGGGGCAACCTGGTTGCACTGGATCGCGTGCGACATTCGCAGCTTCGAGTTCCCCGATGCGCGCATCGATCTGGTCATGCATGCCGCCACCGATACCTCGGCCGCGGCCGGTCAGAATGCGAACCATATGCTCGACAGCGTCATTCTTGGCACGCGCCGGGTTCTGGACTGCGCTGCCCATGGCGATGCCGGACGAGTGCTGTTGGTGAGTTCCGGGGCGGTCTATGGCGCACAACCGTTGGATGTGCCGCTGACACTGGAAACTTCGCGGCTGGCGCCGTACCCGCTCGATCCGAACAACGTCTATGCCGAAGCCAAACGGGTTATGGAGATGCTGGGTGCGATCCATGCCCGGGATCACGGCGCAACCGTCATGTCGGCGCGTTGCTTCGCGTTCGTGGGCGCCGGCCTGCCGTTGGATGGGCATTTTGCTGTCGGCAATTTCATCCGCGACGCATTGACCCGCGAGGCGATCGTTGTGCGCGGTGGCGGTTATGCGGTTCGTTCGTATCTTTACGCCGCCGACCTGGCCGTTTGGTTGACCCGCATTCTGTCGCGCGGGATCGGCGGGGCCGCTTACAACGTTGGCAGTGACCGGCCGATCACCATTGCTGAGCTCGCGAAAATGGTTGCGAGCACGGTGTCGCCGGGCAAGGCGGTGCGGATCGAAGGACGGGAAGGCGCCAGCCCAGTGGGAAACCGTTTCGTTCCATCTATAGATCGTTGCCGGTTCGAACTTGGGTTGGATGTCTGGACCGATCTCTCGACCGCGGTGGCGCACACCGCACATGCTTTGTACGTGCACCAGCTCCCCGACGTATCGCGTTAGGGTTCGCCAATGAATACCAATATCCAGGACCTCAAGATCACCAGCGATCAGCTTCTCCTGGACGCCATCAAGGTTATCGAGGGCAATCGCATTCAGATCGTCTTCGTGGTCGATCAAAACGATGTCCTGGTTGGGCTACTGACCAATGGGGACGTGCGCCGGTTTCTGCTCAATGGCGGTCAGACGTCCGGCTTGGTCGAGCAGTGCATGAATCGCGATTTCCGCTGTCTTTCCCCTGATGCGGATCGCGAATCGCTGCTGAAGCTGTTCGATCTCGGCTTCAACGCTGTGCCGCTGGTCGATGCAGAGGGCCGCCTGATCGATTATGCAACCCCCGACTTGTTGCCGACTACCAAAGAAGGTCCGATCCTGGTGCGCTCACGCGCCCCGGTTCGCATCGGATTTTCCGGTGGAGGCACCGACCTTACCTATTACTTCGTCGAAAATAAGGGCGTTGTTCTCAATACCTCGATCGCCCTCTATGCGCACGCCACGCTGATTCCATCCAACGGACCTGAGATCAGCATCTACTCGCACGACATCGACCGGGTGGAACATTACCAATCGTTGCGCGAACTCCTGGATCATCCCGACAAAGGCCTGATTTCCTCGGTCGTTTCGGTGATCCGCCCCACGTATGGCTTCGAGCTTTACGTCCACAGCGATTTTCCCGTCGGATCGGGTTTGGGTGGTTCGTCGGCAGTGGCCGTCAGCGTCGTCGCCGCCTTCAACGAAATGCGCCATGACAGTTGGTCCGCATACGACATGGCGGAATTGGCGTTCCACGCCGAACGGCTGTGCTTTGGCATCGCGGGCGGCTGGCAAGACCATTACGCTTCAGCGTTTGGCGGGTTCAACCTGATTGAATTGGACGGCGTCCGCAACCTCGTCAATCCGATCCGTTTAGAACCGCAAACATGTAACGAGCTCGAAGAGTGCCTGATCCTGTGCCATACCGGGATCTCCCATAATTCGGGGGCGATCCACAAACAGCAACAGGCCTCGGTCAACAATTCCGCCGGTAAGGAATACCTGAGCGGGCTCGGAGACCTGTGCGGCCGGATGCACAAGCATCTCCTTCGCCAGGAACTGGACGATTTCGGACGTTGTCTGCACGAAGCCTGGATGCTGAAGAAACAACTCTCGAAGTCGATCAGCGGCACGTCCCTCGACGAAACTTATACCTCGGCCATCGCCGCGGGTGCGCTCGGTGGCAAGATACTCGGCGCCGGCGGCGGCGGATTCTTCCTGTTCTACGTGCCCACCCGTCAACGAGCGGCGGTCAGCCGGCTGCTTCAGGACAAGGGCTGCCGCATCTACCCCTTCCGACTGGATCGTGAAGGCGTTACCTCATGGAAAAGGAAGCTGATATGACCGAACCGACATTCAATATCGGGTCGTTTCCGGTCGGCGGCAGTCGGACGTTCGTGATTGCGGAAGTCGGCAACAACCACAATGGGAACATCGAACTCGCCCGGCAGTTGGTGGATGCCTCGATCGCGGCCGGTGTCGATTGCGTGAAGTTCCAGATCCGTAACCGAGCTGCCTTGTATCGCAGCGCCCCTGGCGAAGAAGGGTCGGAGGACCTGGGCGTCGAGTACATCCAGGATCTGCTGAACAAGGTGGAACTGACGCTGGACGAACATCGCGACGTCCGGGAATATTGTCGCGAACGCGGCATTCTGTACATCTGCACGCCGTGGGACGAACCCAGTGTCGATGTTCTTGCGGATTTCGATGTGCCGGCGATAAAATTGGCCTCAGCCGATCTGACCAATATTTATCTCATTCGCAAAGCCGCCTCGCTGGGCAAGCCGCTGATCCTGTCCACGGGGATGTCGTTCGAACATGAGATTGTTCGTGCGATAGACCTGGTTGAAACCCTGAGCGTGCCGTTCGCACTGCTGCATTGCAACAGTGCCTATCCGGCGCCGGAGTCGGATATTAACCTGGGCTATATCAAGCGGCTGAAGGAACTGCATCCATTCGTTGGTTATTCCGGGCACGAGCGGGGCATCGCAATCAGCATCGCCGCTGTGGCGCTGGGTGCGACGATTATCGAGCGGCACATTTCGCTGGACCGTACCATGGAAGGTCCCGATCATGCCGCCAGCCTGGAGCCGGCTGAATTCAAGGCAATGGTCGAGGGAATTCGTCAGGTTGAAGAAGCCCTGCCCTGGACCGGGCCGGGACGCTTTGCGAGCCAGGGAGAACTGCTGAACCGCGAAAATCTGGCTAAGAGTGTGATCGCTAAACGGCCGATCTCGGTTGGTGAAACGATCACCGAGGACGCGCTGCGTGTGGCCAGCCCGGGCCAGGGATTGCCGCCGTACCGGCTTCCCGACCTGCTGGGTAAGATCGCGCATCGCGATATTCGCAGGGGCGATTTCCTGTACGAAAGCGATCTGGTCGCCTCGGCGCAAAGAAAACGGACCTATGCGTTCCCCGTTCTGTGGGGCGTTCCCGTGCGCTACCACGATTTCCGTAACTACCAGGACTGGGTGGACCCCGATCTTTACGAGTTCCACCTGTCCTACCGCGACCTCGCGCTGAAGCCCGCCAACTACCTGACGCAGGTCGATTGCCGGCGCCTGGTCGTGCATGCGCCCGAGCTGTTTGAGAACAGCGAATTGCTGGACATGACCGCCGATGATGCGTCGTATCGGCAACGATCTATCGACAACCTCAAACGGGTGGTCGAGGCGACGGAGGAAATCCGCCGCTTCTTCCCGCGCGCCGACTCCGCCCTGATCGTCGCCAATATTGGCGGCTTCTCGATGGACGCCCCGTTCCCGCTCTCGCATCGCGCCACGCTATACGACCGGTTCCAGCAAGCCTACCAGGCCATCGACTTCGGCAGCACGGAGTTGACGCCGCAGAACATGGCGCCGTTCCCGTGGCATTTCGGCGGTCAGCGGCACCAGAACATCTTCATGATGCCGGACGAACTGGCGAGCAAGGCACGGGAATTTGGCCTGCGGTTGTGCCTCGATCTGTCGCACCTACAGATGACCTGCCACCATTTCCAATTGGATTTCCGGGCCGCGGTGGCCAAATTGATGCCCGTCTCGGCGCATCTGCACGTCGCCGATGCGCTCGGTGTCAACGGCGAAGGGGTTGTGATCGGGACCGGCGAGGTCGCTTGGCCTGAGACCTGGAAACAGGTATGCGCCTATCCGAATGTCAGTTTCATTCCAGAAGTCTGGCAAGGCCACAAGGATCACGGTGCGGGCTTCTGGCACGCGCTTGAATTTCTAACGAAACTATCTTGAAGGTTGCCATGAACGTCGCAGAATTTCTCCTGGCCATTGTCCAGCGGCTGGGCACGGACACCGGTTTCAGCCTGACCGGCGGCATGGCGATGCACTTCAATCGCGCGGCTGCCGAATCCCCGCTGCACATGATCTATTGCAATCATGAGCAAGCCGTGGCCGCCGCCGCCGACGGGTATGCCAAGGCGCGGGAATTCCAGACCGCCGGATTGGCGATCGTCACCTCCGGCCCGGGCGTCACCAACACGATCACGTCTGTGGCATCGGCCTATTATGATTCCGTTCCGATGTTCATCCTGGCCGGTCAGGTCAAAACCGCCGACATCAACGCATTCGGCGTGCGCAGCCGTGGCGCGCAGGAAACCCCGCATCTGGAGTTGATGCGGCCGGTGACCAAACTCGCTTTCCGTTATATCCCGTCCGAGGTCGATGACGACGCGCTTGCCGCGAACATGGCGCAGGCGCTCGCGGGCCGGAAAGGGCCGGTATTCGTCGAAGTGCCGCTTGATGTGCAGCCACGGCAGATGGACGACGCGGACGCACGTTTGGACCGAATCGTCGCGCGTATCCACGAGATCATCCGCGACGACCGTTCGACGGGTGAGGCCGCTGTCGGGTCCATCATGCAGGCGTTGGCCACCGCCAAGCGCCCGGTGCTGGTGGTCGGTAACGGGCTGCGCATCGCTGGCGTATCGCGGGCGGACATTCGCGCCCTGGTCGAGCAAACCGGCATCCCGGCGCTGTTCACCTGGGCCAGCTTCGATTTGATGGATTTCGATCACCCCTCGAACTTCGGCAGTGCCGGCGGCCTGGCGCCGACGCATTCCAATCGCATCCTGCAAAATGCTGACGTTGTGGTGTTCCTCGGGGCCCGGTTGGACCTGTTGACGACGGCGTTCAATCCGCAGAACTACGGGCGCGCGGCGCATCGGTTCGTTGTCGAGTGCGACCAGCCTGAGATCGACAAGAATCAAGGCCAGGCCAACACGACGTTCCTGCGCGAGAACGTGGCCGGTGTCGCCGATGCGTTGCTGGCGCGGGCCGGGGATGTTGTCGTCGATCCGTCGTGGATCGGGCGGTGCCGCCAGTGGCGGGCCGAGGATCGTGCTGAAGAAGCCGGCGCGTTCGGTGAGCGCCGATTGAATACGTTTCAGGTGTCTCGCGTTCTGTCGGCGTCCAAACAGGCGCGGTATTTGGTGCCGACCGCCTCGGGATACGCGACCGAAGGGCTGGCGCGGTTCTACCAGCCGCGCGAGGGCGCAACGTTCGCATGGGCTGGACACACGCTGGGGTCGATGGGGCTAGGGCTGCCGACGGCGATCGGCGCGGCGGCCGGCCGACACGGCGAACCGGTGGTCTGCGTTGAGGGCGACGGCGGTGTGCTGTTGAACGTGCAAGAGCTGTTCACAGTCCGGGCCAATCCGGATTTGCCGTTGACGGTGGTGGTGCTGAACAACGGCGGGTATCAGTCCATCATGCAATCGCAGAAGCGAGCGTTCGGGAAAGAGTTCGGGGCATCAGAAGCATCCGGCCTGACCACGGTCAACTTTGAGCTGTTGGCGGAATTGGCCGGTCTGCCGTTTATTCGATGCGATACGCTGGATGCGTTTGAAGCCGTGATGTCCGATGCCGCGCCGGCTCGTCGGTTCATCGAGCTGATGGTGGTTGAGGATGGGTACCGGGGACCTTCGGTGCAGACGAAATTTGATGCGGACGGTAAGCCGTATTCGACGGATATCGGCGATGTGGCTTGGTCGCGATAGCGCACGCGCCGGTCGACCGGATGATAAATTCTACCATCTTTGATTATTGTGGAAGAAAGACAAAAACGCCATGATAAATACCAACACAAGTAACGCCGCATCTGGCGTTGTCCATATTCGTCCGTATCAACTGCTTTCGATAGAAGACGGCCTCAGCGACGAGATAAAATTCTTCATGCCGGCGCTTGAGGCAGCCGGATCGTTGACCGTTATCGAATCCATCATGTTGCTGAAGCTCATGAGATGCGTGAGTCCGACCCATGTGTTTGAATTCGGAACTTACAAGGGGTACACTACACGGCTGCTGCTGGAGAATCTTCCGGAACGCGATGTAGCTGGTGAGCGGATTTATACGCTGGATCTACCAGATCTGGAAAATATTGTATTTCAGGGGACAGATAAGGATCTGGCAACCGAGTCGATCACGTATCAGCGAAAATATCTGAGTTCGCCAAGAAAAAATCTTGTTAAGCAAGTCCTTCAGGATTCGATGACTCTCGATCCACAGCTATATTCGAAAAAATTTCAGTTCATTTTTATCGATGCAAACCATGAGGTGAGCTATGTTTGCCGAGATACAGAAAATGCACTGGTCATGTTGGCGGATGCACCCAGTTGTATCGTTTGGCATGATTATGGAAATCCACAGTTTCCTGAATTAACCCAATACCTTGAGGACCTGTCGGCACGGGTACCCGTGTACCATGTCGAAGACACCATGCTGGCCTTTCATCTGCTGGGCAAGACTGTAGCGCCGCGAAGGGGATAGACAAGCGTCCGTGCCGGAGACGCCGCTCCCCCACCCGGGGTTGTGTGACGGATATATCGTTGGCTGGGGCTGGATGAAGCTGCCCTCGCACATTATCAGGATTGGATTTGGTAATCATGTCAGAGGTGTCAGCAATGATCGAGCAGAAGACACCTGGACTTTCCCTGGTCCTACCCACCACGGGAAAGGAGCGCAACCTTTTCCGTGTGCTCGATTCCCTTCGCTATCACGCACCGGCTTCGTTGCTTAAGATCACAGAACTGATTGTGTTCGTGAACGTCGACCCCATTTCTCCGGTCGATCATCAAAGGATCGATGCCTATCTCAGCGGTATCCGTGACCTTTTTTACAGCGTGCAACTCGTACGTGCGACTTGCTTCCATCTTACAGCCGAAGAGTCGGCGTTGGCGGCTGTGGCCTATGCGACGGGTGGTTTCCTTTGGATCGTCGGCGACAAACGAATTTTTCTTCCCGAAGGGCTTATGTTGTTGGATGCGTTTATGCGCAACCCAACCGCGGAATGCGCCTATTTCAATTCGGTATGGTCCGACAGCGAGGGACAAACCAACGGATATCCGTCCACCCACATGGTATCGGCCAGAACCACCCTATCGTACAAGCAGTTTGTGATGCGCGGCGGGATCAACTTCATGGCCACCAATATGGGCGCATGGGTTTACCGGCGCGAAGCCCTGGACCCCGGTCTTTGGGGGCAGATCATCAGAACCTGTGGCCCACATTTCTCCCATGTGACCGCGCTGCTGGCGGGCCTGGGTGACGCGGATGTGCTTTGCCATTCAGCCTTCCTGCTTCTTCTCGAAGCCAAAGCCTATCATGCGGGCGATGCCAGCGAATGGGACCGCTACTCCAGTGTCGCCGGAACCTATCGCTTCTACGCGTGGACATTCGGTCTTGTCCGTCAGTTCCGCTTTCTCATCGAACGCGGAGACTATACGTATGCCGATGTTCGCCGGTCTCTGTGTTCGGAAGCCAACCTCCTCAGACGCCAAATCGTGGAAATCTACGTCCACCTGCTTCAGCAGATCGAGCACGGCAGAAGATTCGATATCGAACGGATTACAGAGGTAGAGCTTCAAGAAATCATAGCATTCCTGGAGATGGCTTGTCCGGAGAACGCCATTTTGCATGGTCTATACAAAGATCTGTATGCAGGTGCTCCGTCGGAAAAGCATAACGCGTTCTCGCGGAAAGCCGATATCATTAAACATGCCCTTGGACTTGATCATTCCGCTGTTCCCCATGTGTCCCTGATTGTGGCACAGATAGGCGATTTGTACGTCCGCCTCCACCCGGGTGGTTACGTCATGTCGAAGGTTCGGGATAACAAGAATTTTCTGCTGGCATACAAACTTCTGGATCCACCCGAACATAGCATTCATTGGCAAATTCTGACCGAGGAGTCTTTCGCAACACTACGAGTCGGACGCATGCCGTTGCTGGTGGATGATATCTATCCGCATGAAGTACACAAAAGATCCGATGTCTCATCGACCTATCGGGTCGCCTCGCGCCGCGTGGTGTTCGCTCTTTATCGCAACCGGTCAGTGCCTTGGCTCGTTTCGCTTCTGCCACCTCGGGTTAAGCGTTACCTGAGAGCGCGTATGCTGTAGGGCCGCCGTCGGGCCCCGTCGAAGTGAATTTCGCGCGTTATACCAGTCCACGTGGAGACTGACGTACGGCTATTCCACCTTCGTCATGGCCGGTTTGTCCGGGCAACCTGACGTGGGCACCGTCAAG
>CAIZFE010000035.1 GCA_903932145.1 uncultured Rhodopila sp.
CCACAGGCATCGTCAGGACGCTTCCGACTCTCGTCATGGCCCGGCGTGTCCGGGCCACCTGTGGCGGCAATGTCTTGGCATCGGTGGCCCGGACAAGCCGGGCCATGACGAGAGTCGGAATCGTCCTGACGATGCCTGTGGGATCAGCCCCGGCAGGGATCACGAAGGCCGCGCGCCCCATCGCCTCCGACGTACGCCGCTAGACTCGCCCCGGCATGGACGAAACCATCTTTCTCGCGCTGTTGCAGGACGGACTGACGACCGGGGCGATCTATGTCCTGCTCGCGGTGGGGCTGCTGATCGCGTTTTCCGTCACACGGGTGATCTTTATCCCGCAGGGTGACCTGGTATCGTTCGCGGCGCTGACCCTGGCCAGTATCATCTCTCATCGCGTTCCCGGCACATTGTGGCTGCTTGATGGGCTGTGCGGCGCGGCGCTAGTCCTGTCGCTGATACGCGGGCGCTTTCGCGCGCTGCTGCCCTATGGCGTCGCACCCGCCGCACTGACTTTGGCCTGCTGGGCCGCCGCCCGCTATGGCGTGCCGACCCCGGTCTCGATGCTGCTATCGCTGACCATCGTCACCGCACTGGGCCCGCTGTTGTATCGCTTCGCCTACGAACCGCTCGGCGAGGCCGCCATGCTGCCGCTGCTGATCGTGTCCATGGCGCTGCATTTCGTGCTGATCGGCATCGCGCTCTACAGCTTCGGTGCCGAGGGCGTGTCCACCCCCGCCCTGACCGAGGCCAGCTTCGACACCGGCCCCATCGAGGTCTCCGGCCAGTCGCTGTGTGTCGGCCTGGTGTGCATGGTCATGGTCGGCGCATTGCGCTGGTTCTTCGTTCGCACGCTCTACGGCAAGGCCCTGCGCGCGGCTGCATCCGACCGGCTCGGTGCCCGGTTGATCGGCGTGGATCATGCCCTGAGCGGACGCGCCGCCTTCGCTTTCGCCAGCTTCGCGGCGGCGGTCAGCGGCCTGCTGATCGCGCCGATCACACCACTGTCCTACGACACCGGGTTTGAAATCGGGCTGAAAGGCTTCGTCGCGGCGGTGATCGGGGGGCTGGCGTCGTATCCGTTGGCGGCCGCGGGCGCGCTGGTCGTCGGTTTGCTGGAGTCGTTCTCCGGCTTCTGGGCCAGCGAATACCGCAACATCATCGTGTTTTCTTTGTTGATCCCGGTGCTGATCTGGCTGTCACTGTCGCGCGGCAATACCGAGGACCGGGCGTGAAGGGCGCACGCGCCGGGGTCGCGTTGTTGGCGTGCGCCGCGCTGCCGTTCATCTTGACGGAATACCAGGCCACGCTTGCGGGCTTCGTCGGGATCGCGGCCATCGCCGCGCTCGGGCTTGTGCTGCTGACGGGGGTTAGCGGCCAGACCTCGTTCGGTCACGCCACGTTTCTTGGTCTTGCCGCTTACACCACAGCGTGGATGAGCCGGTATGGCGGCTGGCCGCCGCTGGCGGGCTTGCCCGCGGGGCTTGCCATCACCGGGGGCACCGCCTTCCTGTTGGGACTGATAACGTCTCGGATCTCGGGGCACTATTTGCCGGTCGCGACCATCGCGTGGTGCGCCAGTTTCTTCTACCTGTTCGGCGTCCTACCCGGCCTCGGTGGTTTCAACGGCTTCGGAGAAATCCCGCCGCTGTTCCCCGGCATCACCCGAGGCACCGCCGCCGCGCTGATCGGCGTGGTGCTGATCGCGGCCTTCCTGTTGTGCGCCAACCTGCTGACCAGCCGGACCGGCCGAGCGATGCGGGCTTTGGCGCAAAGCCGGATCATGGCGGAGAGTTTGGGCATCGATACCGCGCGGCTGGCTCGCTCGACGTTCGTGCTGGCCGCCTTGTTGGCCGGAGTTGCCGGTTGGCTGTTCGCGCATGTCCAGCGGTATGTCAGCCCCGCTCCGTTCGGGCTGAGCGCGAGCATCGAATATGTGTTCATGGTGGTCATCGGTGGGGCATCTCAGCTTGCCGGCGCGGTGATCGGCGCGGCCATCGTCGTGCTGTTGCGGGACCAACTGACCGAGTTGCTGCCGCGCCTGCTGGGATCGTCGGGCAACTTCGAGACGGTGGCATTCAGCATCGCGGTCATTTTGTTGCTGCATTATGCCCCGCGCGGGATTGCCCCTGCGCTGTTCCGGGGCCGGGGTTCGGCGTTGCCGGATCGCCACACCGTGGCTTTGCCGACCCGGGCCATGCCGGCCGACGGCGCGCTGGTGCTGGAAACCACCGCCTTGGAGAAGCGTTTCGGTGGGCTGCTCGCGGCCAGTGGGATCGGGTTGTCGGTATGTGCGGGAGAGATCGTCGCGCTGATCGGCCCCAACGGCGCTGGCAAGAGCACGACGTTCAACCTCATCAGCGGGGCACTGTCGCCCAATGCCGGGTCGATCCGGATGCTGGGGCATGACATTCAGGGACGTGGCGCCCGGTTTATTGCCCGGCAAGGCCTCGCGCGCACCTTCCAGCACGTCAAACTGCTGCCGGACGCGAGCGTCCTCGACAACATCGCACTCGGTGCCCATTTGCGCGGCCGCGCTGGAATGCTTCGGTCGATGCTGCGGCTGGACCGGGGCGAGGAAGCCGCGCTGCTGCACACCGCACGCATCCACGCGGACCGCGTTGGCCTGACTGACGTGCTGCCCGATCCGGCCGGCAGTCTGCCGCTCGGGCGCCAGCGATTGGTGGAAATCGCGCGCGGGCTGTGCCTCGATCCGTGCGTGTTCCTGCTGGACGAACCGGCCGCCGGGTTGCGGTTGCAGGAGAAACAAGCGCTCGCCGATCTGCTGCGCGCGTTGCGCGACGAGGGCATGGCGATCCTGCTGGTCGAGCACGACATGGATTTCGTCATGGGGTTGGCCGATCGGGTGGCTGTGATGGATTTCGGCCAGATGATCGCCGAGGGGCGGCCGGAGCAGGTGCAGGACAACCCGATCGTGCAGGAAGCCTATCTGGGCGGCGTCGCATGACTCTGCTGAGGGTTGCTGACCTTTCCGCCGGTTATGGCAAGGCGGAGGTCCTGCACGGTGTTTCGCTGTCCATCGCGGAGAGGCAGATCGTTGCGATCGTGGGTCCGAACGGTGCCGGCAAAAGCACGCTGATGCATGCGGTGATGGGGCTGTTGCCGCGCCGGGGAACGGTGTCGTTTAAGGGTGAGGACGCCGGCGACGCAGGCTGGATGGTCGAGCGCGGCGTCGTTTTGGTGCCGGAAACGCGGGCTTTGTTCACGGATATGAGCGTCGAGGATAATTTGGAGCTGGGTGGCTTCGCGCGGTGGAGACAGGGTGCGCGCGATCTGCGGCCGGTGATGGATGAGATTTTCGGAATATTTCCTCGGCTGGCGGAACGGCGGCGGCAGTTGGCCGGCACGCTGTCCGGCGGCGAACGGCAGATGCTGGCGCTCGGGCGGGCGCTGATGGGGCGGCCCGCATTGCTGTTGCTGGACGAACCGAGCCTGGGGCTGGCGCCGAAAATTGTGGCGGATATCTTTCGGGTGATCGGCGCGATGCGTGATCGCGGCATCGCCATCCTGTTGGTCGAGCAAAACGCCCGCGCGGCGTTGCAAATCGCCGATTATGGGTATGTGCTGGAGATGGGCCGCGTCGCCCTGCACGGGTCCTGCGAATCGTTGGCTGAGGATGCACGGGTGATCGAGACGTATTTGGGTCGGAAGCGGGGTGCGGACGGTTGATTTTGTGTCCACATTTGTGTATGTATCTTGATGCGCTTTTAATGGGACGAGCCCAAGAGAGTCATCAATCTTCAAGAACACGGCGCGGACTTCAAGGATGCCGCCGTGATCTTCGATGGTGCCGTTCTGGAAGCCGAGGACAAGCGCACCGACTATGGAGAGGCGCGCTTTCGCGCCTTGGGCCGCGTTGGCGACGACTACTTTATGGTCGCCTTCACTTGGCGCGGTGAGGCCCACCGCATCATCAGCGCGTGGAGATTGGACGATGAAGGCAAGCGACGATACGAAGCAATACTCGGCAGAAGCCCTTAAGGCCGAGCGCGCACGGGGAAAGACTGGCAACCGAGCGGATAGCCCCGTTTATCCGGTCGATGAGGATTTCTGGCGCAACGCCAAGGTGGTGATGCCGCCGCCGAACAAGGCGTCGGTTCATCTGCGGATCGACGCGGATGTTCTGGAGTGGTTTCGGGCACAAGGCCGAGGGCACCTGAGCCGGATGAACGCGGTGCTGCGATCATTTAAGGAAGCGCACGAACGGTAGCGCCCTGGATCGAATCACCTTCATGGCGCATGATCCGCTGACACAAAGGGACCACCATGGCTGAACGTTCGTTTGCCCGAGAAGTCGAACTGCTCCGCCTCGGCGCCGGCGCGGAATTCCGTGGCGAGGGCATCCTGGCGATCACCAAAGCCCTGCTGGAGAACGGCGTCGGCTATGTCGCCGGCTACCAGGGCGCGCCGATCTCTCATTTGATGGACGTGCTGGCCGACGCCGCCGACATCTTGTCCGAACTCGGCGTCCATTTCGAAAACAGTGCGAACGAGGCAGCGGCGGCGGCGACGTTGGCCACGTCCATGATGTATCCGATCCGTGGCGCGGTGACGTTCAAGAGCACCGCGGGGACCAATGTCGCCGCCGATGCGTTATCCAATCTGGCGTCCAGCGGCGTCGTTGGGGGCGCGCTGATTATTTTGGGGGAGGATTACGGCGAAGGCTCCTCCATCATGCAGGAACGCAGCCACGCCTTCGCAATGAAATCGCAGATTTGGCTGTTGGACCCACGGCCGAATCTGCCGTCGATCGTTAGCATGGTTGAACATGGTTTTGCCTTGTCCGAAGCATCGAGTACGCCGGTGATGCTGGAGGTGCGAATCCGAGCGTGCCATGTGCACGGCAGCTTCACCGCCAAGGACAACCGGCCGTCGCCGTTTTCCCTGACTCAGGCGCGCAATGCGCCGGTGCGGGACACTGGTCGGATCGTTCTGCCCCCGGCGAGTTATGCGCAGGAGCGGGACAAGATCGCTCGCCGCTGGCCGGCCGCTGTTGCGTATATCCAGGCGCATGGACTGAACGAATTCTTCGACGGCGAGCTGTCCGAGGTTGGCATCATCCTGCAGGGCGGCATGTATAACAGCGTCATGCGGGCGCTGATGCGGATGGGGCTGGCGGATATCTGGGGCGCGTCGCGCGTGCCGCTTTATGTGCTGAACGTCACGTATCCGATGGTTGATCCGGAGGTTGTTCGTTTCTGCACCGGCAAGCGTGCTGTGATGGTAGTCGAGGAAGGCCAGCCCGACTTTATTGAACAGGCGTTGTCGCGAATCTTGCGCGAAGCCGATGTGCCCGCTCGGCTGTTCGGCAAGCGGGTATTGCCGATGGCCGGCGAATATACCGTCGCGGTGCTGGAAGACGGGGTACGTGGTTTCTTTACTGCTGCCGGCCTGGCGGAAGAACTGACACCACCGGCCAATGCCGCCGCCATGCTGGATGAGCCGGACGTGCGTGCATTGGCCTCGGTTGTGCCCGCGCGGCCGCCCGGCTTTTGCATCGGCTGTCCGGAACGTCCGATTTTCTCCGCAACGAAACTGGTTGAGAAGGAGCTTGGGCAGTTTCATATCGCGGCGGATATTGGCTGCCATTTGTTTTCGATTTTGCCGCCGTTCAATGTCGGGGCGACGACGATGGGGTTCGGGTTGGGACCGGCGTCGGCCTCGGCGTTGAATGGGGGCGAGGGTAAGCGGGTGCTATCGTTCCTCGGAGATGGCGGGTTTTGGCACAACGGGTTGAGTTCCAGCATTGCCAACGCTGTGTATAACAAGAGCGATAACGTTACGATCATAGTGGACAATCATTACGCCGCGGCGACCGGTGGACAGAACGTGCCGTCTTCGCGGGCGTTGGTTGGCCGGCGCTCCACGGGGCACACCATCGCTAAGGCGATACGCGGTGTCGGGGCACGATGGGTCAGGCAGATCGACCGGACCTACGACGTGGCCCGCATGCGCGACACGTTGCGGGAGGCGCTGACGACGGCGACTCGCGGGCCAAAGATCATCGTTGCGTCGTCAGAGTGCATGTTGAACCGTCAGCGCCGCGAAAAGCCACTGATGCAGGCGGCGGTGAAAGCCGGCAAGCGTGTCGTTCGCCCCAGGTTCGGCATCGATCAGGATGTCTGCACCGGCGACCATGCCTGCATGCGACTTTCCGGTTGCCCGTCATTGTCGTTGAAGTACACAGGCGAAAAGCTGCGCGATGACCCCGTCGCGGTGGTGGACAATTCCTGTGTCGGCTGCGGACATTGCGGTGAGGTTTCACATGCCGCCGCGTTGTGCCCATCGTTCTACCGAGCCGACATTGTCGAAAACCCTGGCTGGTCCGATCGCGTTCTGGCGCGTGTCCGCGGTGCGGTGATCGGCTTCTTGCAGCGCCGGCGCGCTGCTCGTCATTGGATGCCGGCGTAGATGGCCCGCCCAATCACCATCGCGGTGCTGGCCATCGGCGGCCAGGGCGGCGGCGTCCTGGTGGACTGGATCGTCGCACTGGCGGAGCGCGAAGGCTGGCACGCTCAATCGACCAGCGTGCCCGGCGTGGCGCAGCGCACCGGCGCCACGATCTATTATGTCGAAACGATTGCGCCCGAACCAGGACGCACACCGGTGTTTTCCCCGATGGCCGCACCGGGGGACGTCGATATCGTTATTGCCGCTGAATGGATGGAGGCCGGACGCGCGATTCAGCGCGGGCTGGTGACGCCGGATCGCACGACACTGATCGCGTCCACCCACCGCACGTTCGCAGTGTCGGAGAAGGAAATTCCCGGCGACGGCATGGCGGATTCCGGCGCGGTCACGTCGGCCGCACGCGTGGCTTCGAAACGTTTCGTCGCTTTCGATATGGCGGCGATGGCGGATCGGGCGGGCAGCGTGGCCTCATCGGTGTTGTTCGGGGCGCTGTGCGGAACCGGGGCGTTGCCATTCCCGCGCGGTTCGTTCGAGGCAACGATTGCGGAAGCCGGCATTGGCGTCGCGGGAAGCATGCGCGGCTTTGCGCTTGGTTTTGACGGTGTCGCCACGCCGCCGGTTGTTGTTACGGAACAATCTGCGCCGCGCATGCTGGCAGCGACAGGTTATGCGCCCTACGACGCTTTGCTGTCCCGTGCGGCCTTGTTGCCGTCTGACGCGCACGACATGCTGGCGGAAGGATTGCGCCATGTCGTTTCGTATCAGGACGTCGCCTATGGTGGTGTGTATCTGGACCTTGTTGAATCGGTCGCCGAACATGCGGGGCTGGTCGAAACCGCCGCGAAATACATCGCTCGTGCCATGGCCTATGATGACGTGATTCGGGTTGCCGCGCTGAAAACGCAACCATCCCGCGCGGGACGCATTGGGCGGGAGATGGGTGGTCAGGTGGTCGCGGTGACCGAGTTCATGCACCCTCGGATGGACGAAATTCTTGGGATGCTGCCGCCGGGTTGGGGTGAGGCGCTGGAACGCCGGCCCGGTGTCGTTGCGGCATTGGGTCGCGTGTTATGCGGACCCCGGCGCCTGCGCACCGACACGATCGTTGGGTTCCTGATGCTGTATATCGTCTCTGGCCTGCGCGGTTGGCGACGGCGAACGTTACGGTATGCTCGGGAATGGGTCCGGATCGATTCCTGGCTTGACACGGTTCGCGCCGTCGCGGTGGAGGACCCTGCCCTGGCCGCTGAACTGTTGGCGAACCAGCGGCTGATCAAAGGCTATAGCGAAACCCATAGCCGGGGCCTGGATAAATTCACCCGCGTCATGGTCGCCGCCGAACGCCTGCGCGGACGCCCCGACGCCGCCGCCTGGGTGCGACGCCTGCGAGAGGCGGCATTGAAAGACGAACAAGGTTCCGCGTTGGATGAAGCGCTGCGAACCGTCGAATCTTTTGTCCGCGAAAGGATCCCGGCATGAACTACCGCGACGATCCCGCCGCGCTGGGTGCCTTGGTCCGTGACGCCGAAGTGCATCGCGATGTCTATACTGATCCGGGCGTCTTCACGCTGGAGATGGAACGACTCTTCGCGCATACCTGGATTTATGTCGGGCATGATTCGCAGGTGCCGAAGGTTGGCGATTATTTTGGTACCACGATCGGCGCCCAACCCGTGCTGATGGTGCGGCATGACGACGAAACGGTCCACGTCCTGTATAATCGATGCCCGCACAAAGGCACCCGCATCACGACGGAGACCTGCGGCAACACCGGTCGTTTTTTCCGCTGCCCATATCACGCCTGGAGTTTCCGAACCGACGGCAGTCCGGCCGCGTTGCCGCTGCCATCCGGCTATCAAAACGAAGCGTTCGTGGTCAGCCAGGCCGCTCAGGGCTTAACGCCTGTGCGGCATGTGCAAAACTACCGGGGCTTCGTCTTCGCCAAAATGTCCGATGCCGGACCTGGTTTCGCTGATTATTTCGGAGATTCGCTGTCCAGCATTGACAACATGGTCGATCGCTCACCGGCCGGTCGGCTGGAGGTAGCCGGCGGCGTGCTGCGCTATATGCACAACTGCAACTGGAAAATGCTGGTCGAGAACCAGACCGACACATGCCACCCGATGGTGGCGCACATGTCCTCGGCCGGCACGGCGATCGATCTGTGGAAACAGGCCGGCGAGCAAAATCCTAAACCGATGGCAGTGGAAATTTACGCGCCATTCATGTCGCCTTACGAATTCTATGAGAAGATGGGCATTCGCACCTGGGACAATGGCCATGGCCATACCGGCGTGCATCACTCGATCCATTCCAACTATTCGGCGGTCCCCGGGTATTTCGACCAAATGGTCGCGGCCTATGGTGAAGCCCGCGCCAAGGCCATCCTGGATGAGAATCGCCACAACACGATCTACTTCCCGAACCTGATGGTGAAGGGGCCGATTCAGTTGCTGCGTCTGTTCAAGCCGCTCGCGGTTGATCGGACGCTGGTGGAGAGTTGGACGTTCCGGTTGGTCGATGCTCCGGATTTCCTGTTGGAACGTACGCTGGTTTACAATCGTTTAATAAACGCACCAACCTCGGTTGTCGGGCATGACGATGTGGAGATGTACGAGCGGGCCCAGGAGGGTCTAAAGGCCAACGGAAACCAATGGGTCAGTCTGCATCGGTTGTTCGAACCCGGGGAAGCCGCGGTGTCGGTTGATAACGGAACAACCGAACGGCAGATGCGTAATCAATATCGCGCCTGGGCGCGCTACATGGCGGTCGCGCCATGATAACCCGGGACGACCTGATCGCGTTCGTCTATCACGAAGCACGTTTGCTGGATGAGCAACGATTTGACGAGTGGCTGGACCTGTTCGCTCCGGATGGGCGCTACTGGATGCCGCTGGAGTATGGCCAGACGGATCGTCGGCTGATAGCATCATTGATGGACGACGACCTGTTTCTGTTACGACTGCGGGTGGAGCGGTTGAAGGGCAACCGAACCTACAGCCAGAAGCCTCGCAGCCGATGTCATCATCTTTTGCAGCAGCCTCAGATTGATGGGTTCGACGCTGAGTCGGGTCATTACCGCGTGTGGACCGCGATGCACTATGTCGAAACCCGTCAGGATCAGCAGGATCTTTATGCCGCCTGGGCGACGCATGATTTAACGACGGTGGACGGCGCATTGCGCATTAGGATGAAGCGTGTGGATTTGGTGAATTGCGACGCTGCATTCGGCAGCATTCAGTTGTTTCTATGATGCCGAACCATTCCCGGACCGTGTTCGAAGTCTTCTGTCGAGCGGCGGATGATTACGGGGATCGGCCGTGGGTGTGCGTTACACCGGAAACCGCGTCGGCTTATGGCATCGAGTCCGGCGATGTGTCCTATCGTGCCGCTGGGGATGCGGTGACCAGTCTGCGCGACCGCTATGCAGCGGCTGGCTATGGACCCGGCCACCGCGTGGGGCTCTTGCTGGAAAACCGCCCGACTTTCTTCCTGCATTGGTTTGCGTTGAACGCTTTGGGTGTGTCGATCGTTCCGCTGAACCCCGACCTGCGGATGATCGAGCTATCCTACGTCATCGCCCATTCGGAACTTGTGGCTATCGTTGCCATACCGTCCCGCCACGCGGCCCTGCGAGAGGCCGGCAGCGTCCCTATTTCCTCCCCCGACGACATGCCTGCCCCGGTCGCCCCCGGTGGTTCTGCTATTAACGAGGCCGCCCTGCTGTACACTTCCGGCACGACCGGGCGTCCGAAAGGCTGCGTCTTACCCAACAGCTACTTCCTAGCGGCTGGCGCATGGTACGCGGGTCTCAGCGGCCTTGGAACGATGCGATTTGGCGTTGAGCGGATGCTGACGCCGCTGCCATTGTTCCACATGAATGCGCTGGCTTATTCCGCGATGGCAATGCTGATGACGGGCGGCTGCCTGATCCCATTGGATCGTTTCCATCCGCGATCCTGGTGGGCGACCGTGCGCGATTCCCGGGCCAGCATTGTGCATTATCTCGGCGTTATGCCGGCGATCCTGATGGCGGACGCACCTGCTGCCACTGACCGCGAACACGCGGTTCGTTTTGGTTTCGGCGCTGGGGTCGATGGCAAGCTGCATGCGCCGTTTGAGGACCGGTTCGGTTTTCCGCTGATCGAGGCCTGGGCGATGACCGAAACCGGCGCTGGCGCGGTTGTGGCGGCGAATCAGGAGCCCCGGCACATTGGGACCTATTGTTTCGGCCGGCCGGGGCCGGATGTCGAATGCCGCATCGTTACGGACATCGAGACGGATGACCAGGGCGAATTGCTGGTCCGGCATGCCGGTTCAGACCCTCGTTACGGTTTCTTCCGGGAGTATTTGAAGGACCCGGATGCTACGTCTGAGGCCTGGGCTGACGGTTGGTTCCATACCGGTGACGTTGTCCGGCGTGGCCTTGACGGTTCGTTACACTTTGTGGACCGGCGCAAGAACGTCATTCGCCGTTCGGGCGAGAACATCGCGGCTGTCGAGGTCGAAAGCGCGCTCCGTCAGCATCCGGCGGTCACCGCAGTGGCGGTCGCGCCGACGACTGACCCGGTTCGCGGCGAGGAAGTGTTCGCGTGCATCGTAACAAACGTCATACCCGGCGAAGCGCTGGCGCAGGATATCGTTAGATGGTGTATCGAACGTTTGGCCTATTACAAGGCCCCCGGTTTCATTGCGTTCGTCCCGGAGCTGCCGCTGACATCCACCCAAAAAATCCAGCGTGCGGAGTTGCGTGATTTGATCGCGACGCTAACGCCCCATGACACGCGCTTCCTGAAGCGGCGCTCGGCATGAAACGCCGAGGTTACGAAGGGGTTGCTGTCTGCGCGCCGATCAGTGTGCCGTATCGCCGGTACTCGGTGGACAGCGCGCATTGGTGGATCGGGCGGGCGCTGCACGCGTTGACGCAACGAACCGGGTTGAAGCCGGCTGACATCGACGGACTGTCCGTCTCCAGCTTCACCCTGGCACCGGACACGGCCGTCGGGCTGACGCAACATCTCGGGCTGTCGCCGCGTTGGCTGGATCATGTCCCGATGGGCGGCGCGAGCGGGGGAGTCGCGCTGCGACGGGCCGCCCGAGCGGTGCAGGCGGGGGATGCGGATTTTGTGGCATGCGTGGCGGCGGATACCAATCATGTCGATAGTTTTCGCAAGACGCTGTCGTCGTTTTCCCGATTTGCCCAGGATGCGGTGTATCCGTATGGTTCCGGCGGTCCGAATGCCAGCTTCGCTCTGATCACGCGGCATTACATGAACCGAACCGGCGCGACGCGGGAGGATTTTGGCCGCATCTGCGTCGCGCAACGAGCCAACGCGCAACGATACGATGGCGCGCTGATGCAAAAATCTCTGACGCTGGACGCTTACATGCGTGCGCGGGCCATCGCCGATCCGATCCATCTGTTCGACTGCGTCATGCCGTGTGCCGGCGCCGAGGCGTTCCTGGTCTGCCGTGAGGAAGACGCACAGGCCATGAAACTGCCGTTTGTGCGCGTCCTGTCCACGATCGAACGACACAACGCCTATCAGGACGATCCGATCCAGTACCGCGGCGGCTGGGCGCAGGACCGCGACAACTTCTGGAGCATGGCCGGCATCGCACCGGACGACGTGGACTTCTTGCAAACCTACGACGACTACCCGGTGATCGTAATGATGCAGATTGAGGATCTCGGCTTCTGCGCCAAAGGCGAAGCACCGGTCTTCGTGCGTGACCACAGTCTGACCACGGACGGCGACTTTCCGCACAACACCTCGGGCGGACAGTTGTCGGTGGGACAAGCGGGAGCCGCGGGTGGCTATCTGGGGATGGTCGAGGCCATCCGGCAACTGACCGACGAAGCCGGCGCGACGACCGTTCCGAATGCTCGTGTTGGCCTCGTGTCCGGCTTCGGGATGATCAACTACGACCGGGGCCTTGCCAGTTCCGCCATCCTGCTGGCCCGGTCATGACCGAACCACTGCTTCGTCCGCGTCGCAAGGACCCGCTCCGCAAAACGCGCGAGCCGTTGCTGCCGCAGGGCTTGCGCAGCCGCACCGCGCATGGACTGACGGCGGCGGCGGCGGAAGGCCGGTTCATGTTGCAGGTCTGCACCGATTGCGGGTTCACGCTGTATCCGCCACGCGATGCCTGCCCAAGCTGTCTGTCTGACCGTGTGCCATTCCATGATGTCGCCCCTGGTGGGATGGTTCTGGCCGAAACCACCATTCGCACCAGTACCGACCCGTATTTTCGGGAGCGTACGCCCTGGCGCATCGGCACTGTGACGCTGGACTGCGGACCGTCGTTCGTTGCGCATCTCCATGGAGACGCCGCGGAAGGATCGCGTGTCGTCATGACCTTGCGCCTGGACAAAAGCGGCAACGCCGTCGCGATCGCCATGCCGGATAAGCCGACCTCGCATCAGGAGGACGATGTGCAACTGCGCGAACTGACCTGCGATCCGAAATTCCGCCGGGTGTTGATCACCGATGGCCGCAACGCCACCGGCCAGGCGATGGCCCGGGCGATGGCGGCGGCACAAGCATCGATTATCTTTGTTGGCATTGCCGACCCATGGAAACCGTTCCCCGGCGAAACAGATTTGCGCGCCATTCCTTGTGTGGAGATCGTTCCGCTCGATATCACCGACACACGGTCGGTCGCTGACGTCGCTGGCGAGATCGCGCATCGTGTCGATATCCTTGTTAATACATCGGAACACCATCGAGCCGGAGGCATTATGAACCGGCATGGCCTTACGATTGCGCGTGAGGAAATGGATATCCGGTATTTTGGACTGCTACGCTTGGCCCAACACTTTGGGCCGACGATGCGGGCGCGCGGTGCGGACGGGGTCAATGCGGCGGCGGCGTTTGTTAATCTACTATCGGTGCATGCTTTGATGAACTGGCCGGAATTCGGTGCGTTTTCGGCTGCCGAGGCTGCGTGTCTTTCAGCGTCCCAGGCGCTGCGAGCGGAACTGCGGGGTGGCGGCGTGAAAGTTCTGAATATGTTCGCGGGCCCGCTCGATACGGAATGGTTTCAGTCCGTGCCGCCGCCCAAGCTGTCGCCCGCTGCTTTGGCAAAAGCGACCGTGGATGCGCTGCGAATGGGCATCGAGGATTCCTATGTCGGCGACATAGCGCAAGATATTCGCGCCCGCCTGGACGTGCAGCCGAAGGCGTTGGAACGGGAGTTGGGGGGATGAGCGCACTTAAAGTCCCGGGTGACCGGACCAAGCCCGGCCAGGACGGGGACAGCACATCATGACATCCGCCCTGACTGCCTTCGCCGCCGCACTGGCCACGGGAACGATTCGCGTCATCGACCTGACGCACACCCTGACGCCGGAATTCCCCACCATCGTTATGCCGCCGGAACTCGGCCAATGCGCGCCGTTTCGGATGGAGGAGGTGTCTCGCTACGACGAACGCGGACCAGCCTGGTACTGGAACAATTTCTCCATGGGCGAGCATACCGGTACCCATTTCGACGCGCCGATCCATTGGGTGACCGGCAAGGAACTGCCCGACAACGCGGTCGATACGATCCCGCCGGCGCATTTTCTGGCCCCCGCCTGCGTCATTGACTGTTCGGCGGAGTCAGCCGCTGATGCGGACTTCGTTCTGACCATTCCTTTTGTTGAGGCGTGGGAAGCCAAGCACGGCCGCATTCCGCCGCAATCCTGGGTGCTGCTGCGCACTGACTGGCACAAGCGTCCGCCGAAGGCATACGTCAATCTGCTGGACGACGGCCCGCATTCACCCGGCCCCGCGCCGGCCGTGGTGAAATGGCTGGTTGAACAGCGGGACGTGCACGGGTTTGGCACCGAAACCATCGGCACCGATGCCGGACAGGCCGCGCATTTCAACCCGCCTTATCCGGCGCATCATTACATGCATGGGCGCGGCCGGTATGGGCTGCAATGCCTGACAAACCTTGATCTGCTGCCGCCAACCGGCGCGCTGATCCTCGCGGCGCCACTGAAGATCCGGCAGGGTTCCGGCAGTCCTCTGCGTGTCTTGGCGCTTGTCGAGATAAACCCATGACCGTTGCGGTCGTCACCGGAGGCAGCACCGGCATCGGCGCGTCGATCTGTAGCCATCTGCTCGACGCAGGCTACTACGTCATTTCGCTGTCCCGCCGGCAGCCCGCCGATTCCCGCTGTCAGCATGTGGAAGTGGATTTGCTCGACGCTGTCGCAACAACGCAGGCGGCACAGGACATCGCTCGACGCCATGCTATCACACATGTCGTTCACAACGCGGGTGCCATCAGAGCCGCCCTGCTGCCGGACGTAACCAGCAACGATCTGACAGCCCTGACGCAGTTGCACCTGAACGCCGCGCTGACGTTGACCCAGGCGGCGCTGCCATCGATGCGCGCCGCCGGCTTTGGCCGCATCGTCTTGATCTCATCGCGCGCCGCCCTCGGCCTGGCCACCCGCACCGCGTATTCGGCAACGAAAGCCGGCATGATCGGCATGGCCCGCACCTGGGCACTGGAACTCGCGCCTGACGGGATCACCGTCAACGTCATCGCCCCCGGGCCAATCCGCGAGACCGAAATGTTCCACGACGTGATCCCGGCGGACAGCGCGCGGGAAGAAGCCCTCGCCGCCGCCATTCCGGTCAAACGCCTCGGCGTACCCGACGACGTTGCGCGCGCGGTCATGTTCTTCGCCAGCCCGGCCAGCAGCTTCATCACCGGCCAGACCTTGTTCGTCTGCGGCGGGTCCAGCATCGGATCAATAACAATCTAGGGAAACGCCCAATGCGTATCTGGTATCAAAGCTACGTCGATTATGAAAATGGCGCCCAATACTGGGACATGCTGCGCGCCCACCTTTCCGACATTGTCGATCCCGGCACAATCATCGACGTCCATGGCATCACGCCGCATGATTCCTACGCGCACCCGATCGTGGAGTTCCGTTGCGCGCGCGAAGTCATCTGCAACGCCGTCAAAGCTGAACGGGAAGGCTACGACGCGTTCATCATCGGCCATTTCCAGGACGCCGGGCTTTACGAGTGCCGTTCCGTCGTCGATATCCCCGTCGTCGCGCTGGGCGAGGCGTCGATGCTGCACGCGTGCCAACTCGGGCAACGGTCTGGGATCGTGACGATCAATCCGCGCTACATCTCCTGGTTCCATCACCAAATTCGCAAATACGGGCTGGAACACCGGGTCACCGGCGTCCACGCCATGACGTTCGAACCGGGCGAAATTCTCAAAGCCTACGAAAGTGACGATCTGGCCAGGGAAGTGGAACGAAAATACGCCGAGCAGGCCAGGCCGCTGGTGGCACAAGGCGTCGATGTGCTGATCCCCGGCGGCGGCATTCCGATGCTGCTGTTCTCCCGCATTCGCGGCCATAACGTCGATGGCGCGCCGGTCATCAACGGCATCCCCATCGTGGTCAAAGCCGCCGAAACCGCGGTGAAATTGCGCCGGCTGTGCGGGCTGGGGGTCAGCCGCACCTCGGATTACGTCAAGGCGCCACCGCATGTGATAGAAGAATTCCTGACGCACCCGAAAGGGCTGTAGCCGCCGGTAAACCAGGAAGGAAACCAATCGTGCGACTTCTGACACGACGCAACGCCATCATCGCCGCCGCCGGAGCCGCCGCGATAGATGTCCGGCCCCTGCGGGCCGAAACCGCGCGGCTGCGGGTTTCATATGGCTACAGCATTGGATACCTACCGCTGATGGTCATGCGAGACCAGTCGTTACTGGAAAAGCATGCGGCGAAGCTGGGTCTTGGTAAGCTGCAGGTCGAGTGGCAGGTTCTCGACGGCGGCAACAACATCAACGATGCGATGCTGTCCGGGGCGTTGGATATCGCCGGCATCGGCATCCCCGGCTACCTTGTGTTGCGGGATCGCACCCTTGGCAAACGGCAGGAGATGACGGGAATCAGCGCGCTGAACGGCGGCGCGCTTTGGCTGAATACGATCGATCCGCGCATTAAAACGCTGGCGGACTATACGCCGAAAGATCGGATTGCGGTGCCCGGCATCAAGACGTCGTACGCCGCGGTAGTGCTGGAAATGGCTGTGGCGAAAGCGTTCGGCATCGAGAACTACGCGAAACTGGACCCGATCACCGTGGGTATGCCGCATCCGGAAGCCTACGCCGCGATGATGTCCGGCGGGACGGAGATCAAGTCGCACATGGCGTCCCCTCCGTTTTCTTACCAGGAACTGAAAAATCCGGCCGTGCATCGGGTTCTCAGCACCAGCGAAACGTATGGCGCGCTGACGATCCTGCTGAATATGACGCAACGTCAGTTCGCCGACGCCAATCCAGGAATTATCAAGGCGTTCCTGGCCGCTCAGTTGGAAGCGACCGGGTTCATCGCCGCCGACCCTGACGGAGCCGCCGAAGCCTATACCAAGGGCACCGGGTTGAAGACACCCAAGGCCGCGTTGATCGAGATGCTGGCGGACCCGGAAAACAGTTACAGTCCAGTGCCGAACGGCAGCCTGATCTACGCCAGCTTCATGGCGCAGACCGGGATCCTGAAGGCGAAACCGGCAGCCTGGATCGATCTTTTCCTGCCCGAGCTGCATGGGCAAGGCGGAAGCTGACGCCAGCGTTTACTTCAGCGCCCGTAACCGCGCCGGCACCTCGGCGATCGCATCCAGTCCCACGTTGGCGAAGGCCAGCCGCAGGTGCCGGTCCTGGCCCGGTCCGAAGAACGGACCCACCAGCGACAACAGGCCGCATTCCGTGGCCAGCGCCTCGCCGGTTGCCATGGCATCGCGCTCACCTTCGGGGATGCGCAGATAGGCGAAGTAGGTACCGAGCGCGTCGATGCGCCAGTTTTGCAGTTGGCCGACGCCTTCGCGGAACAAACGGGCGCGTTCGGCGATGATGGCGCGGTTATTGGCTTTCCAGCCGTGCAAATTGTCGATCGCCCAGGTCAGGCCCGGTAACGGGCCGCGCGGCGGGCAGATCTGCATCGTGTCCAGCACCTTGTTCAGCTCGGTGCGCACCGCCGGGCCGCACGCCATGGCGCCGACGCGGTGGCCTGCCACGCAGTAGGCTTTCGAAAACGAATAGAGGTGGACAATGCCATCTCGCCAATCCGGGTCCTGGAACAGGGTGTGCGGCGGCGAGGCGCTTTCCGGCAGGAAATCCCGATACGATTCATCCACGATCAGCCACACCCCGCGTTCTTTGCACAGGGCGGCGAAGCGGGCGATCAACTCGGGCGGATAGATGGCTCCGGTCGGATTGTTGGGGCTGATCAGGACCAGGGCTCGGGTGCGCGGGGTCATCAGGGCGGCGGCTATTTCGGGGTCGGGGATGAAACCGTCCTCGGGGCGGCAGGGCAGCGGCAGCGGTTCCAGCCCCTGCATCGTCAGGGCCATGGCATTATTGAAATACCAGGGGACGGGCAGCATCACCTGGTCACCGGGCTCGCACAGCACTGTCATCGCCATGGTGAAAGCGAGGTTGGCGCCGGCGGTGATGGCCACGTCTCCGGCGCTCAGATCCGACTGGTAAACCCGGTTGATGTCGGCGGCCAGGGCGCTTCGCAGGGCCTCGTCGCCATCGATGGTGCCGTAGCGGGCCTGGATCGGATCGCCGGCGCCCTCGGCCAGGCGGGCCGCGAGTTCGGGGTGGGTCGGGTAACCCGGCACCGCCTGGGTCAGGTCGATGATCGGGCCGGCGCGGCCGTCATAACGGGCGGCCCAGCCTTTGGCGGTTGGGATCGGGGCGGCGACGGTCGCGCGAATGCGGGGGGAGAGCGGAAGGGACATGGCCATAGTCTGCCGGGATATTGCAAGGTCGTGAAGACCCGATGCCGCCCCTGGATGCCGGCCGCCCTTTGGTCCAGCATACGATGACGACCAACGGGAGAAGCAAACATGGCGCAACAACCCATTCGTTTCGAAGACGGCGGCGCCTACGAACGGGCGATGGGCGTTTGGAGCCAGATCGCCGGACAGGTTTTTCTCGACTGGCTGGCACCCGCACAGGGCTTACGATGGGTCGATGTCGGCTGCGGCAACGGCGCTTTCACCGAACTGCTGATGCAGGGTTATGCGCCGATGGAGGCTCAGGGCGTCGATCCCTCCGACGGACAAATCGCTTACGCTCGGACGCGGGCGGCGGCGCGGGGCGCTTCGTTCCAACTGGGCGACGCAATGGCGCTGCCGTTCGAGGCCGACCGGTTTGACGCCGCCGTCATGGCGCTGGTGATCTTCTTCGTGCCCGAACCGGCGCGGGGCGTCGCCGAGATGGCGCGGGTGGTGCGTCCGGGCGGCGCGGTCGCGGCCTATGCATGGGACATGGAAGGCGGCGGCTTTCCGTTCGAACCGATCCAGGCCGAACTGCGGGCCATGGGTATCACGCCGACGCTGCCGCCGAGTGCTGATGCGTCCCGGGTGGAGGTGATGCGGGAGCTTTGGACGGGCGCGGGACTGGAGGCGATTGAGACGCGTGCCATCTCGGTGCAGCGTAGCTTCACGGATTTCGAGGATTTCTGGAGTGCGAGTACCGGGCTTGGGATGAAACCGATGCTCGCGTCGTGGTCGCCCGCAGACGTCGAACAGCTCAAGGACCGGGTGCGGGCCCGGATCGGTGTAGAGGGCAACGGACCGGTGGTTCGGCAGGCCCGCGCCAACGCGATCAAGGGGCGCGTGCCGGAGTAGGTAGGCGCATCAACCGGTCCGTGTTCGAGGCGAATGGGTACCGGCGAAAGAATATCTGTTCGCGATGCAGTCCGGGGCATGCGGGTTGTCGGCATTGAAGGCGCGGGCAACACCGAAAATGCACGGTTCCGGGATGAATTTCGTGCGGGACCGTGCTATGTTGGGTGCTGGATCATGGGAGGTCTCATGGACGGTGTTGCGATCGAACCCGGGGCGAAGATCAGCACCGCGGAGATGGGGCGTCGTCGACGGGCATTGCGTCAGGCCGACGCAAGCAATCGTCTTGAGGGGCAATATCGCAGCGCGGCGAGTGAGCCGATTTTCGAAGCGTTCGTCCGCGGCGAGATCGAATACGAGGACATTCTGCCTCGCCTGAAAGCCATCCATCATCATCCCTGAGCTGATAGCAATATGAAATAGTTTTATCGCGGGTCAATGGCTTACACACGCTCCTTGGCCAATGGCCGCACCTCGCGTGACCCGATCTCTAATCCGCGGAGACGGTTCGGTTGACCTCTGCAACAACACCGCCGTAAACCTCTGCCAGCGGCAGTTCGATACCAATCTCCGGCAGCTGCAGGATCGCATTGGGGCCGGCAACAATCTCCGACAACCAATCCTCTCCCCGCCGGGCAAAGACAATCGCCGCGACCCGGGTCTGTTGCAGGATAATGTATCGCTGGATCGACGGCGTGGCCCGATAGTCCGCGTTCTTATCGATCAGGTCGGTGCTGGCGGTCCCGTCGCTCAGAACCTCAAACACCACCACCGGGTTATCTACAATTATCGCGGTCGGCGGCACCGGCTGGCACACCACGAAGGCGTCGGGGTAGCGTCCTTTTCCGTCCACAACGATTTTCACATTCGGGCCGTAGGGGCGGCAGGGCTTCCCTGCCAGCCGGTTATCCAGAGCCTTTTGCAGATTGAAGGTGATCCGGTCGTGCCCGGCCGTTCCCCCGGTCATGGCGACCGGTGCGAACCCATCGAATTCGTAGCGCAGCTCCTGCTGGTCCTCCCACGCGAGGAACTCGGCCAGCGTCATCGGCTTTTCCAGGGCAACGCTCATGTCAAGACCTCTAGCACGGCTGAAGCCGCCACTCCAGCTTCACGACCTCGACCACCGGGGCATTTGCATTTCAAATACTGGTCCGGCGACGGCACGTTATGAAGCGGCCGAAGGACGCGCTTTTTTTTGAAGGCGGATCAACGCGCCGCCACCCAACCGGAATTCTCCGAGTATAGAAGTACCAGGAGAACCGCATTTGGCCGGCAAACCGCGACCGGACAACACCTTCGGTCTTATCTCGCTACGGATTGGGCATCGAACCTCGGTGGATACGGCCCCGGCGCGCGCGGTGCCGGGGCGGCGCCTGGCCGATCTATCGGTCAAAGAATCAATGATATCAAGGATATCAAATGATAAGATTCGGGGGCGAGCGGTCCACGGTCATCATTTGCCATCCTTGATATCATTGACTCCTGATCACTTGATTGCTTGCTGATCGCGACACAACGTCCTGGTTAGAGCACGCCTCGAGGCAAGCGGGCCCGGGACACGATCCCCTGCAGGTTTGAACCCTCAGATGCGATAGCCCGGCCTCGGCCACTGCCTCACCATCAGAAAACCCCCATCAGTAGGCTGCGAAACAGTCACGAGGACACCAGAACGCGCGGGCTACACCGGCAGCCGCATCAGCCGGTCCGCATTGCCGTGGGCGATCTTCGCGCGATCGGCCGTGGACACCGGCAGCGCGTCCAGAAACGCCCTCGCCCGCGCATTCGAGGCGAACGGGTAATCGACCGAGAACAGGATGCGGTCCACGCCGAACGTCATCAGCGCCGCCATGAACGGGACCATCGTGAAGAATCCGCTGGTCGTCAGCCATACCTGATCCACCAGGGTTTGTTTGACCGTGCGCGACAGGTGGGATTTCGCCTCGTTCGCGGTGGTTTCGTCGATACGGTCCAGCATGAAGGGCAGCGCCTCGCCCATATGGCCGATGACGATCTTCAGGCGCGGGTGGCGGTCGAGGGCGCCGCTGAGGACCAGGCGCAGCGTGTGGATCGCGGTCTCGGCGTGCCAGCCCCAGGCGGCCTGCGTCATGATGAAGCCGAAATTGCCGGGCAGGTTGCTGTAGTAGGCGTCGCGAACGGGATGCACCGGGATGCCGGGGTGGATGTAGATCGGCAGGTCCAACGCTTCCGCGCGCGCCAGGATCGGCTCGAACATCGGGTCGTCGAGGAAGCGGCCGTCGGTGGCGCCGTTCACCAGCACGCCATGGAAGCCGAGGTCTTCGACACAGCGTTGCAGTTCGTCAGCCGCGGCTTCGGGGGCGAGCATGGGAAGATGGGCGAAGCCTCGGTAGCGGTCGGGGTGGCGGGCGCAGGCTTCGGCCAGCGCGTCGTTGTAGGCGCGGGCCATGGCGATGCCAGGTTGCCCCGGCACAAGATCGGCGCCGGGGCCGGCCACCGAGAGCACCTGCACGGTGATCCCGCTGGCGTCCATGTCCGCAAGGCGGGCGTCGCCGAGGTCGGCGAGCTCATTGCGTTTGATGGTCTGGCCCCAGACAACGCCGGGGCCTGGAAAGCCACGGCGGGCGATGGCGTCGGGGGCGATGCCGGCGACGATGCGGGGGACGGTGAAGTGTTCTTCCAGGGCGACGATGCGCATTTTTGTTTGCTCCCGTGTTGATCGGGCGGGAGCGTGGCATGGCGCGGGCGGCTTGGCGATATCGGTGGCTCAGGGTCTCAGGGCATGCACGCGAGTGTTGACATATAATAACTAACATGTTAGTAAAAATGCATGGAGCACACGGCGCCACCCTTGACGCGGCCTGCCACGACCGATCCCACACAGGGCCGGGCCGGCCGCACCGTGCCAGAACGCCTGGCCGCCTTGCTGCATGTCGTCCGCGTCTTGCTTGGTCACGGCCGCCGCCTCGCCGAAACCGTCCCGCATCGCATCGCCGATGTGGAATTCGCCATCGTGGCCGGGGTCTGCGGTACCTACACAATGCCGACCATCCTCGTCCGATTACAACGCGGCATCCTGCGCGCCATGGCGTTGGAGCGTTACTTGCTCGCCCGCGCCGCAAAAGGCCGCGAGATCGGATTCGTTTACTACAAGGACCCGCGTGAGCGCATGCCGGCCAAGCCGGCAGCGAAACCGCGCGAGGGGGAGCCGGCTTCCGGAGAGGCGGCCAGTGAAGGCCCGGGTGGCCGGGCCAAGCCGGGCGATGACGAAAGGGCGCCCAAGCGTCCCTCGTTCGATCCGGACGATCTCCGAATCCCCACACCGGAGGAACTCGACGCCGAGGTGCGCCGCCGGCCGGTCGGCCGCACCATCCTGTCTATCTGTATGGACCTCGCGGTCATCCCCGGGTTCTGCACCGGCCCATTCTGGAACCAGATATCCGACACGCTCATGAACTACGGCGGCAGCTTCACCACGCTGTTTAAAATGCGGGAACACCGCGCGACATCGTTTCAGAAAGAGCGAGACAAAAAGCCGGACACCTGGGGCTTTGCCTGGAGGCACCCGCCGCTGGAGACGGTTCGCCAGGTGCTTGGGTACCTGATCGGCGAGGCGCCCATTGTGGATCCGCCCGGCCCGCTTCTGGCCACAGCTCCTCCCTGACTCCCATCTTCCCGGACATGCGTCGCACCCTCTGATTCCGGGGACGTGTTCGGCGCGCCCGGTCAATGGTGAGCTTTCTTCCCGCCAGGCGGCTGAACCGAACCACCATCCGGATTGGACCGCCCTGGTCATGTTCAGAATGTTACGGCGTTTCGCAGTTCGCACGTTCACCCGACTGCCCCGGGTCAAGGTCCGGACGGAGGGCGGTTCAAACTCCCTCGGAGTTTGTCATCCAATCCGTCGATATCGTCCTCAACGACATCCCAGATACGGCGTGTATTGGTGCGGAAATATTCGTGGACGATCCTGTCGCGGGTTCCGGCGATCGCCCGCCATGGAATGTCCGGGTTAGGCCGCTTTGAACGCTGGACCGATGTTCTTTGCGGCCGCTCCGATGACCGCAATCGAGTAGAGGACTGATCTCACGATCGCTGGCCGGGCCGAGAACGCGGCGAAGTCCATGGTTGCCGTGTCGGCACGGATGTCGGCCACAGCCGAGAGGATATCCTGGATCCATTCGCGGTCACTGCGCGCCATCAGAAGATGGCCACGTGCTCAAGCTCGAACGTCGCGCGTACCGTTGGGCGAAAGCTATCGATCTCCCCCAGATCGACCCGGCGGTGCAGGGTATCTTCCAGAAAAAGGCGGGTCTCTTCCATGCGGATCAAGGAGAAAGAGCGGCCGGGTTCGATTTCCACGGCGATGTCCACGTCACTGTCAGGGCGATCCTCGGCACGGACAACCGACCCGAACACCGACAAATGACGCACACCGCGGCGGCGGAGTTCGGGTTCTTGCTTCGCGAGTTGCAGGCGCACATCGTCGAGCGCGTTCGCGGTCATGGGATCCACCCTGGTTCGAACTGCGCTCATAATTAGGCGAGTCGGGCCGGAGGTGCCAAAGGATCCTTTTTCCGCATCGACGAACCACGTCTATGGCGCGGTCTCGTCCAGCTTCAGGACCTCACCGGCCAGATACAGGCTGCCGCAGATCAATACGCGAGCCGGTGAGGCATCGCGCGGAATGTCACGTAGCGCATCGGCAACCCTGGGGCCGGGTCTGGCCAGACCGCCGGACGCGGCCACGATCGACTCCACCGGCAACGCCGAGTGTTGGTCCGGCTCCCGCACCGCCCACACGGTCGAGGCCACCGGCAGCAACGGCCGCAAGAATTCGGCGGAATCCTTCGCCTGTTTCATGCCGACGATCAGATGGACCGGGCGGTCGCCCCAGCCCTTCAGGTGTTGCGCCAGGACGACCCCGGCGCCGGGATTGTGACCGCCGTCCAGCCACAACTCCCAATCCGGCGGCAGCATCGCGGCCAAACGCCCATGCAGTTGTTGCAGGCGGGCTGGCCACTCGGCGCGCGCCAGGCCGGATTCGTGGAATGGCAGGCCGGCGGCGCGCAGGGCGGTGATGGCGATTCCCGCGTTGTCCTGCTGGAACAGACCAGGCAGCGACGGCGCCGGCGCTTCGATGGTTGCCGACGCGTCGGCATAGCGAAAACCTCCGGCCAACGGCTCGATATCCCAGTCCCGGCCACGCAGCCGCACCGGCGTGCCGAGAGCCTCGGCGTGGTCGAGCAGAATGCGGCGGACGTCGTCGGGTTGCGCGCCGATCGCCACCGGCACACCGGGTTTCATGATCCCGGCTTTTTCCGCCGCGATGATCTCCACCGTCGGACCCAGCAGCTCGCGGTGGTCGAGCGAGATGGAGGTGATGGCACAGGCGGCGGGGTTGCCGATGACGTTGGTGGCGTCGCCTCGGCCGCCCAGCCCGACCTCCAGGACGCACAGATCGGCCGGGGTCGCGGCGAACAGGTCGAACGCGGTGGCGGTGATGACCTCGAACACCGTGATCGGGGCGTTGGCGTTGATCCGCTCGATCCGCTCCATCGCGGCCAACAGTTGCTCGTCCGACACCAATGCCCCGGCGACGCGGATGCGTTCGTTAAAGCGCACCAGATGCGGCGAGGTATAGACGTGAACGCGCAACCCGGCCGCCTCGGCCATCGCCCGGACGAAGGCGCAGGTGCTGCCTTTGCCGTTGGTGCCGGCGACGTGGATGATCGGCGGCAGCATGCGTTCGGGCGATCCCAGCCGTTCCAGCAGAACCCGCAGCCTGTCCAGGCTGAGGTCGATCAGCCGTGGATGCAGCAGCGCGAGGCGGTCGGCGATCTGGTCGATCTGGTCGTTCACGCGGCCGCCTTCGGCTCCTGCTGCATCAGCAGGCCGATGACGCGGGCGAGGGTCGCTTGCATCTCGGTGCGCTTGACGACCATGTCGATGATGCCGTGTTCCAGCAGGTATTCGGCGCGCTGGAAGCCTTCGGGGAGTTTCTCGCGGACGGTCTGTTCGATGACGCGGGCGCCGGCGAACCCGATCATGGCGCCGGGTTCGGCGATCTGGATGTCGCCGAGCATGGCGAAGCTGGCGGTGACGCCGCCGGTGGTGGGGTCGGTCAGCACGACGATGAACGGCAGGCCGGCGTCCTTCACCATCCGCGTGGCGATGACGGTGCGCGGCATCTGCATCAGGCTGATGGCGCCTTCTTGCATGCGGGCGCCGCCGGATGCGGTGAAGATGATCAGCGGGACGTGCTGCAGAACGGCCAAACGGGCGGCGGCGACGATGGCGTCACCGACGGCGGCGCCCATCGAGCCGCCGATGAAGTTGAACTCCATGACCGCGACGACGGCTTTCTGGCCGCCGATGGTGCCGTGCGCGACGGTGATCGCGTCCTCGGTATGAGTCTTCTCGCGCGCATCCTTCAGGCGATCGGCGTACCGCTTGGTGTCGCGAAAGCGCAGCGGATCGGCGACGGGTCTCGGCAGTTCGATTCGGGTGTAGGTGTTCTCGTCGAACGTCCAGTCCAGGCGCTCTGTCGAGTCAGCCCGCATGTGGTGGCCGCAGTGGCTGCATACCTTGAGGTTGGCCGTCAGGTCGCGGTGGAACAGCATCTGTTGGCAGGACGGGCACTGCCGCCACAGGTTGTCCGGCACGGACGACAGGGCGAACAGGGTGCGGATTTTGGGGCGGACGTATTCGGTGAGCCAGTTCATGCGCGCGTGGATAGCGGGGGCCGGTTCGGGGGGCAAGCACGAGGCCCGGGGTCAGGCGTGTTTTTATGCTATTCCGGGCCAAGGAGGGGTCTGGCGGCTGGCAAGATCGTCGATGTCTCTGTTCAAAAAGGCCGGCGTAACCGTGAAAGTGCGGTCGTCCTGGCTGCGCGGGACTTTTGGACCATGAACGATACGCTGAAAGGTTGCTCGCTGACCGACGTTCTGGAGCGGCTGGAGAAGGGCAAGATCGGGCACCGCGCGGCGATGGAGTGGCTGAATGTCTCCAGCTACGACGATTTGGTGGAGATCACGCATGTCAACGGCCGGCTAATGCCGGGGCACCAGCCGATGCGGGTTTCGGCGGAGACGCGGGCACTGGTGCGATCGATTTTCCGGCCAGCGCCGTGGTCCGCGATCAGTCGCGCACGATCGGGCAGGTGTCGTCCTTCGCCCAGTCGCCGAAGCTGAGGTAGTACACGCGCACGTCGTCGAACCCGGCGCGCACCGCCGCCGCCGCTCCGAACGCCGCGCGTCCGCCGCCTTCGCAGTGGGTCACGATATGGTCGCCGGGCTCGAAGCCGACGCGATCCAGCATGGCGCGGACCTCCGACGCCGGCTTGACCCGGCCATTGTCGAGCAGGTCGGTGTGGGAGAGATGCCGAGCGCCGGGCAGATGGCCGCCTCGGGCGTTCTTACGTTGGTCCTCGCCGGTGTATTCCGCTCGGGTGCGGGTGTCAAAGACGTGCGCCTCGCCGTTGAGCTGGGTCTTCAGCGTGGCGCGATCCACCAGGCCGACCGCTCCGGCATTCGGTCTGGCCTTGAAGCCGCTGCCGGGGCCAACACCTTGAGGCACCGAGGCGTCCGCCAACGCCGGCCAGCCGCCGTTCACGATGACCGCCCTGGCACCGAAATATTGCAGAATGAACCAGACCCGGGCGGCGTTGGTCATGCCGCCCGGGTCATAGACAACCGCCGTCGCTGTGTCGTCGATACCGAGATCGGTGAGGGTCTTTTCCCAATAGGCGGTGTTCTCGAAGCCGCTGCCGGGAATTTTCGCGGCGGTGTCCCAGTCGTTGGACGGCGCGCGGATCGCGTTCGGTGCATGACCGGCGGCGAACGCGGCGGCGTCGCGGGCATCGAGATAGCGCACCGGTCCGAGGGCGGTGATCGCGTCAATTTCTACGAATGGGTCGCTTGGCATGGTGCGTTCCTGGCAGCTCTGGGGTTCCCGAGGCCGCAGTATCGCAGGGTTCTCCGCGGTTGTGCAGGGCCGGCCACAGGCAGCCGGAAACGGCGAAGCATCGATGCTAAAAGCAACTGAATATGCGACCGCACAGGCCGATCAGCGTGAATAGTGTGATCCGCGCCACGGCAGGACAGTTCTTTATCGGATCGGTTGGGTTTGGACGGTCGACGCTTATATGGAACCAGCAGCGTGATTTAAGGTCTGTGTGATAGGAATGAAATTGGTCCACCACATCGGTGCTCGCCGGGGCTTCCTGTGGTCTGGACGCATGGCCACGCTGCTGAACACGGTTATTGTCGCTGTCATTTGTGCGGCCACGGGTCTGGCGATCTGGTTCAACCACGAGGCGGCGTTTGAACAGCATCAGCGCGGCATGACCAGCATGGGCGGGGTATTGGCGGAACAGACGGCACGCTATGTGCAGGTGATCGATCTGATTGTGCAAGAAGTTCAGACCCATACTGAGGCGATGGAGATCGAAGGCGTCGCGGACCTCGCAAGCCGGCTCGAAGGGCCGGAGATTAAGGCCTACCTGGCTGAACGTGTCAGGAATGTCCCGCAGGCAAACGCCATCGTTCTGATCGGGCGTGACGGCACGACGTTGAACTCGTCACGGGAGAGAGCCGTCCCCGCGGTCAATTTGGCCAATCGCGATTATTTCAGGTACTTCCAGACTCACAACGATCCTGGCTTGTTCATCGGATCGCCATCGATCGGCCAAGTTACCGGTCGATTGAACCTGTTCTTCGCCCGACGCATCAGCGGATCCGATGGCCGCTTTCTGGGGCTTGTCCTGGGCGTGGTGGACATCCGTTATCTGGGGGAACTCTACCACACCGCCAGCGAGCATCTGGGCGAAGCGGTTACACTATTGCGCCATGATGGCACCATGCTGATGCGCTATCCGAATCCAGAGGCAGCCATTGGCGTGAAGTTGCCAACAAGCTCGGCGTGGTATGACCGGGTCGCCCGAGGCGGCGGCATTTACCTTACGGCTGGTGTTCTCGACGGTATCCCAGGTGTCGTCTCGGTGCATCCGTTGCACGATTATCCATTGGTCGTGAACGTGTTGTTGCAAAAAGCAATCGTCTTCGCCGAATGGCGCACGCAAACGGTCTATATGATCGCGTTTGCTCTGCTTGCCACGCTCGCCTCCACGGCCCTGTTTATCGTGCTGGCCCGCGATTTCCGCCACCAGGTCGTGCAGAACGCAAAGCTGCGGGAGTCGGCGATGCGGTTGAGCGAAAACCAGCAGATGCTACGCTCCTATGCCGAGATGTCATCAGATTGGTTCTGGGAGCAGGATACGGATTTCCGCTTCACAACCGAATCAACCATCCCCTTCATGAATGCCCGCAACATCACCGGCAAGACACGCCGTGAACTCGCCGATTCGGCGATGCGCGAAGAAAGATGGACCGCCCATGAGGCTGATTTAGCGGCCCGCCAACCCTTCCGCGACTTTCGCTGGGACAGGATAGGGTCGGACGGCGCCCTCCGCTTCATCAGCACGAGTGGCGATCCTGTCTTCGATCGGCATGGAGTCTTTGCCGGCTATCGCGGGACCGGTCGCGACATCACCGCGGAAGTCCGTGCGAATGCCCGACTGGCCGAGGCCAATCGCGAGTTGCGGCTTGGCAGCCAGCAAATCGCGGCGGTGTTAGGTAATATAACTCACGGCGTCTGTCTGTTCGATGGCGCACATCGGCTGGTGGTGTGGAACCGCCGCTACGTTGAGATCTATAATCTGCCACCCGAGGCGGCCCAATTCGGCTGTTCACTTCAGGACACGTTTCGATACCGGGATCTAACGGGGACCGCGGCTGACATGTCACCGGCCGAGCATCAAGCTTGGCTTGTCAGACTCGGCGCAGCCACCCAGCCGTCGAGCCGGGTCGTGACGCTCAAAAACGGCCGGGTCGTCATGATTCACCATCAACCAATGGCCGGTGGCGGCTTCGTCGCGACCCATGAGGACATCACCGAACGGCAGAAGGCGGAAGCCAGCCTGGCGTTCATGGCCCAACATGATGCCCTGACCCGCTTGGCCAACCGCGCCTTGTTCAACGACCGGCTCGCACAAGCCATCGCCCTGCTCGGGCGTGGCACCCAATTCGCTCTGCTGTGTCTGGACCTGGACCATTTTAAAATGGTCAATGACACGCTGGGCCATCCGATCGGCGATGGGTTGCTGCAAGGCGTGGCGGACAGGTTACGCGCGTGCGTGCGTGAGGGAGACACCGTGGCCCGTTTGGGTGGCGACGAATTTGCCATCATCCAAACAGGCGTTGCGGATACCGGCGACGCGGAGATTCTCGGCGCCCGGATCGTCGAGGCCTTTCGCGCGCCCTTTGACGTGATGGGTCACCAAATTCCGGCCGGGATCAGCGTCGGGGCAACAGTGGCGCCCGACGATGGCGCGTCCGCGGAAAAACTGCTCAGGAACGCCGATATCGCGCTGTATTCCGCGAAAACCGACGGCCGTGGCACGGTTCGGTTTTTCGAGCCGGAGATGGACGCCCGCATCATCAAACGTCGCGCCATGGAACGCGACCTCCAGGATGCCATCGTTCGCGACGAGTTCGAAATCTACTACCAGCCGCTGATCAATCTGGCGGCCGGCACGATCACCGGGTTTGAAGCATTGCTACGCTGGCACCACCCAACTCGTGGGATGGTCCCGCCAGACGAATTCATCCCCGTCGCCGAAGAAACGGGTTTGATCGTCGAGATCGGCGCCGGGGTGCTGCGCAAGGCCTGCTTCGAGGCGGAGAATTGGCCGGCGGACATCAAGGTTGCGGTCAACCTGTCACCGGTGCAGTTCAGAAAGCCGAACCTGTCCGCCACTGTCGAGCAGGCGCTGACTGCCTCGGGCCTGCGTCCGGAGCGGCTGGAACTGGAGATCACGGAATCGGTGTTGCTGCATGACAGCGCCGGCACGTTGACGGCCCTGCATGAGTTTCGCGCCATGGGTGTGGCCATCGCCCTGGATGATTTCGGCACCGGATACTCATCGTTGAGCTATCTGCGCAGCTTTCCGTTCGACAAGATCAAAATCGACAAATCCTTTGTGCGTGACCTGATGACGAACAAAGAGTCCATGTCGATCGTTCGCGCCGTCGCCGGATTAGGGCAAAGCCTGAACATCAAGATATTGGCGGAGGGCGTTGAAACATTGGAGCAGCTAGAAGCCTTGAAGCAAGAAGGCTGCACGGAAGTGCAGGGTTACCTTTTCAGCCGCCCGATGCCCGCCGGCGAGGTGCCGGGGTTGATCGAACGCTTGAGATGTATCGATCAGTTTCTATACTCAAAGACGCCGATAATCTGAAAATTTAAATCCTATCGTTTACTGATCGAGATTGCCATTTTGGTTCGATAAACAAATATTTATCAATACTGCTCTCACTCGGCAATCGCGCCCGGCCCGCACAGCAAGTCTGCACGGGCCGGCATATCGGCCTTTCCTCTAGGAAGCGATCGCCAGGGAACCCGTGAGCCGCCGCCGGCGCAGGGTGCGCAGGAACGCGACCGCCATGCCGAACAGACCGATGCTGGCGGGCTCCGGCACGTCGGTCGAAGCCAGCGTGATCGACGCGGACAACGCATCCGCCGAGTCGGTCCCGCTGTAGATCACCGGCGCGGTGATCGGGTCGAACAGGTTTTGCGCCAGCAGGTTCTGACCGCCCGCGGCCGCGGCTGCATCAACCGTGCTGCTGTCGTTGGCACCCGACGCATAACCCACCACGAAATTCACCCCGAACGCGCTGTTGACCCCGGTCATCAGGAACGACACGTCCAGCGTGACCAGGCCGTTAACCGACGTCGTGGCCAGCGAATCCACCGCGTTACTGAAGTCCGAGGTCAGGCTGGAGGCAGAACCCGACAGCGACTCCGACATCAGGTTGACGCCGTAGGCTTTGACCGAGAACTCCACATCCGTCGGCGAACCGCTGCCCTGTGCATTCAGCAGTCCGAGAACGAGATGGGAGGAACCGGCGCTCAGACCCAACTGAGCCAGGTTGACGGTTATGGAGACATCGCCACTGCTCGTCGAGCTGGTGGCCGATCCGACGTCGCTGCCGCCGATCGCCCCGAACGCCAGTACGCCGGACCCGGATGTGGTGAGCATCGACGAGACCGCGGTATGGCCGCTCATGGCGCTGGCTGCGTTGGCGGCGGACGGTGCCGCGGTGGCGGCGGAGAACGCCTGATAGCCCAGGTTGACGGTCGACATCCCGGCCGAGCTGCCGCCATTGGCCTGTGACTGCGACGTGATCCCGCTGCCCGCTCGGACAGTCTGCGAGGTCGCGGAGACTGTCACGTTGTCGCTGCTGCTGTTGGCTACGGCCATGCCGGTGGAGCCGGTGTTGCCGTTGGTGACCGTGTTTGCGGTCGCCTGTTGGCCGGCCGTGGTCGTGGCCACGGATTTCGCCTGCGCCACGCCCTGGACCCCGCCGCCGGTTGCCCCGGTGCCGCCGGTCGCCGTGGCATTCGCGTTGGCGGTCCCACCGGAGGCAGCCATTGCTGCCTGGCTGAATGCGCCGCCGCCGTTGGCGCCCGAGCCGGTGCCGTTGCCAGTCCCTCCCGTGCCACCGGTCGCAGTGGTGTTCACCGTCCCGGTGGTCGCGGTGCCGCCCGCCTGCGCGGTGCCGGTGCCACCAAGTCCACCATTGCCGTTGGCGATTCCGGTGCCCCCGTTGCCGCCCGTGCCCCTGCCGGTCGCGTTCACGTTCGTGCTGGTGGAGATGGTCTGGTAGGTTGAGCCGCTCGCACCCGCACCGCCGTTCTGCGCTGAACCGCCAGCAATGCTGCCGGCATTGCCACCAGAGCCACCGTTCGCGGCAAGGCTCGTAACTACGACTGCGGACGTGGTATCCGCGAGGCCGAGGGCGAAGGAAGCCGCCCCGCCCTGGCCTGCCACGCCACCGGCGCTTCCACCGCCGGTGCCGCCGGTAGCTGTGCGGGTTAGATTAAGCGTCCCCGCGGTCGCGACAGAGGTGGTTGTTTCAGTCTGCAACGCTGCTCCGCCTGATCCGCCGTTGGCGAAATTGCTCCCGGCGCCCCCGGCTCCGCCATGTAAGGTCACGCTGGAGATAGCGCCGCTGGCCAGGCTGGCCGTCTTGGCCGCACCGTTGGCGCTGCCGCCAGATCCGCCGCTGAAGCCAGACCCGATACCTGCGCCACCCGTTCCGCCGGACACCGTCACCGACGCGTTGGACTGCTGGCCGGATGAGCTCGTCGTAGTCGCCGAACTGGCCCCCAAAGCCCCGCCGCCAGCACCACCGTTTCCCGTCGTGGTGGCAGCGCCACCCGTTCCGCCAACGATGGTCAGCGAATTCGTTGCGGCCTGCGTGGTGGACGAAGCCGAATCGGTCCCCAATGCCGATCCGCCGGCGCCACCGGTTCCGCCACTTGCGCCATTGCCGCCGAGACCGCCGGCAACATATGAATTCGTTGCGGCTGTGCTGGCGCTGGACAAGGTTGTGTTCGTCTCGATGGCCACCCCGCCGTTGCCGCCGGCTCCACCATTCGCACCGGTGCCGCCGGTGCCGCCGGTCACATTGTCCTGCACATTGGTGGATCCGGCGGTTGCCGATACGGTCTGACCGATCGTGATGGCACCGCCCGCCGCCCCGGGGTTGGCGGCGCCGCCGGTGACGGCCGCCGGTGATCCACCTGCGCCGCCGACACCTTGGATCAATGTGTTGACGGTGCTGGAAGTACTGTCGATGAATCGCGAAGTGGCGGCAACCGAGCCGCCGAGCCCGGCGGCGCCGCCACCCGTGGTGCTGCCGCCCGCGCCTCCGATAGGGGCATCCCCGTTTTGGTTCAGGTTGAGGAACTGCCGCAGATTCAATGTGCCGCCGTTGGTGGTACCCGCTGCGATGTTGGCAGCATTGATATTGGCGCCGGCGCCGCCAGATGCGCCACTGGCGCCAGCCCCGCCTACGCCGGCGTAGAGGACGGACCACGCCGTTGCGGCATTGACGCCGGTGACAGTGGAGGAACTGAGCGCGGTACCGCCGGTGCCTCCCGTAAAGCCAACGCCGGTTCCGGTGCCGCCGGCGCCCCCTGTTGCGGTCACAATCGACTGGGGTCCCGCGCCGGTGGTGGTCGTGCCCGTTGTTGCCGAACCGTTCGACAACGCCGTTCCGCCGGTGCCGCCATTGCCCGTCGTGGTGGCGCTGCCACCCATTCCGCCGCGGACGGTTACCACAGCCGTTGCGGCCTTCGTGGTGGATGACGCCGAATCTGTTCCCGACGCCGAGCCGCCGGTGCCCCCTGTTCCGCCATTTGCGCCATTGCCGCCATGACCGCCTAACACTTCCGAAATCGTTACGGCAGTGCCGGCGCTGGACGAGGTTGTGGTCGTCTCGGTGGCCCCACCGCCGATGCCGCCGGCCCCACCATTCGCACCGGTGCCGCCGGTGCCGCCAGTCACCTTGTCCTGCACGTTGGTGGATCCGGCGATTGCCGATACGGTCTGGCCGATCGTGATGGCACCGCCCGCCGCCCCGGGGTTGGCGGCACCGCCGGTGACGGCCGCCGGCGATCCACCTGCGCCGCCGACACCTTGCATCGATGTGTTGACGGTGCTGGAAGTACTGTCGATGAATTGCGAAATGGCGGCGACCGAGCCGCCGAGCCCGGCGGCGCCCCCACCCGTGGTGCTGCCGCCTGCGCCGCCGGTAGGGGCGTCCCCGTTTTGGTTCAGGTTGAAGAACTGCTGTAGATTCAATGTGCCGCCGTTGGTGGTACCCGCTGCGATGTTGGCAGCATTGATATTGGCGCCGACACCGCCAGATGCGCCGCTGGCGCCAGCCCCGCCTACGCCGGCGTAGACGACGGACAACGCCGTTGCGGCATTGACGCCAATGGCGGTGGAGGAACTGAGCGCGGTACCGCCCGTGCCGCCGGCATTGCCAACGCCGGTTCCGATGCCGCCGGCACCGCCCGCTGCGGTCACGATCGATCGGGGTCCCGCGCCGGTGGTGGTCGTGCTCGTGGTCGCTATACCGGTCGACGAAGCGGTGCCGCCGGTGCCGCCATTGCCGGACGTACCCGACGATCCGCCGGTGCCCCCGGCGACGGTAGCGGTGAGTATCGAATTATCGACACCGTTGGCTGTGGAGGAGCCGGTCGCGACGCCACCCGAGCCGCCATTGAAGCCACTGCCGGCGCCCGATCCGCCTGCGCCGCCGAACACATAAACGACCGAATTGGGCGTTTGGCCAGTGGCGCCCGCCGTCGCCGAACCGGCGCCCGAGGCCGTTCCGCCGGCGCCGCCAATGCCCGTCGTGGTCGCGTTACCGCCCGCTCCGCCGCGGATAGACAGCGACGTTGTTGCCGCCTGGGTGGCGGATGACGCCGAGCCGGTTCCGGCTGCTGCGCCACCGGTCCCGCCGGTTCCACCCGTTACACCGTTGCCGCCGCCGCCGCCGGTGCCGGTCGCGTTGGCGGCGGCTGCGCCCTGGGTATTGGCAGCCGTCGCGTCCGCCTCAGCCGCGCCGCCGATACCGCCGTTACCGCCAGCATTGGTTGTGCCGGTCCCACCGGCCGCCCCACTGCCGCCCGTTCCGCCGGTGGCGGTTGAGTTGGCGGTGCCGGTCCCGCTGCCAGCCAGACTGGTGTTCGAGGATGCTGTGTCGGCACTGCCCGCACCACCGGTCCCACCAGGGTTGCCGGCTGCTCCGGTACCACCTGTACCTCCAGTACCACCCGCCGCATTCGCGGTATTGGTCGCGTCGGTCGGGGTGTTGGCGGTGGCGCTGCCGGCGGTGCCGGTTCCTCCCGTGGCACCCGTGCCAGCGGTCGCGTTGGCCCCCGCGGTGCCGTTGTTGGTCACCGAAGCGGCTGAGGCGGGATTTGCGGCCGCCAACATCGCCATGAACGCGGCGGCACTGAAACCTGTGGTCGGGCGGGTCATGAAGGGCACTGGCGAGTTCCTTTGCGATGGCGTGTGGAAACGCACCAATTTTGCCTCGTTTGTGCAAAATTGATACTATTGCGCTCATTTTAGGGATTATTTCGACAGATAACAGGAAAATTACTTGGACTGAGTCAGTTTTAAATCCTGATTTGTTCTCAAAAACCAGTTGAGGGTTCAGTAGCGACCGTCGATGCCTCATCGTCATCGGGCCTGTTCCCAACCGCACCAACCTGGATGGTGACGCCAAAGCGCCCTCAATGTCCGCTGGCGTGATCGATCTTCCGCCGCGACTTGTCGTTGCTGGCGGACTTTGTGGACAGGACGGGCCGCAAATCCAGGGCGAGCGTGACTGGCCTTGCTCACTGTCATCGGTCGCCTGGCAGTGCGTACCATCAACCCGGGCGCCCAGACGCCGCTGCCTCGCGCGGCCCCCCCCCCCCGGCGGACCTAGTCCGGCGCGGCGCGCAACGCACTCAGCAACATGCCCGCCATCCGGTCCTGAACCCGCTCCGTCTCCATCGAGTCAGGGTCGTTCAACGCGATCATCTTCATCGCGCTCGCGAAGGCCGCCAGCGCCGAGGCCACCACCACCTGGTTCGGCACGGGCTCGTTGCGGGAATATCCACGCTTCATGGACGCGCGAACGTCCGCGGCGAGGTTGAACAGGTCCTCGTAGGGCACCTCGTGATAATGTCGTAGAAAGTGCAGGGCCAGCTTTTGCGGCATCCTGTCTCGAGGCCAATATTTCACCATCGTCATTTGAATGACGCTGTCTACGAACTGAGCGTTACTGGTCATTGCATGGTTCGCGAGGAAATCGCGGAACACGCCGAAGTGGTGCAACTGCCTGCGGCGAACAAAGGTCCGCAGCAGGTCGCCTACTCCGCCGAAATAGCGGTACGCGGTTTGACGGCTGATATTGGCGTTGCTGGCAACGTCCTCCATCACCAGATCCTTGCCGCCGTCGCGGACCAGCAGTTGGAAGGCGGACGCAAACAGGCGGTTGACGGTTGTCATCGCCCGCCTCTGGTTCGGCGCCACGCGGATCTGATCGATGGCGAGGTTCGTCTGTATCGGGCTGCCAAAGTCTTCCTCGGGGGATTTCCGCAGCGCCTCCACCCGAGCCATGAAGGTGGCGATGCCTTGTTGGACCGCGTCGGGCAGGTCGGGCGGGGCGGCGTAGGCCATCGGCTGCCCGGGGAATGCGCGGTCCATAACGGGCCGGTCGAGAATGACCAGCAGATCGGAATGCCGCAGATCCGCTTCGATCGAACGATAGAGGTCCTCTACGACCAGATGCTCGCCTTCGAGGACCTGGAGAAAATGTCCGTCACTATAGCTCAGTTGTCCCGTAACGCCGATTGCCTCGTTTTTGGCTCGGGTGCTCGCCAGCATGGCCAGGATATCCTGGTTACTCCAGCGTATGGGGGTCGTACTGCGAAAGACGAGGCAGCGGAGCATGCGATCTGGCCCGGGTAGTGACGTGGACCAGGTCTCGCCGAAAACGGCGGAGACTTGCGCCCTTAGCGCCGAACCGCCGCCGCCAATCCTCGAACCTGATCCAACACCTTTTCCACTGCCCCCGGCAACGCTTTTCCATCGGCATCGAGGTTCGCGGATAGCGTATCGATCAAGGCCGAGGCCACGACGGCCGCATCGGCAATACGCGATGCCGCACCGGCTTGCTCCGGAGTGCGTACGCCGAACCCGATGGCGATCGGCAGGTTGGTCGCTTTGCGCAACCGAGGGATCGCCGCCTCCAAATGCTCGGACGACGCACTGCGGGTGCCGGTGATGCCGGTGATGCTGACGTAATAGACGAACCCGGAACTGCCATTCAGGACGTGGGGCAGGCGCTCGTCATCAGTGGTGGGGGCAATCAGGCGGATGAAGTCCAGGCCGTTGGCGTTGCTGAAGGGCAGCAGCAGGTCGGCTTCCTCGGTCGGCAGGTCAACGATGATCAGGCCGTCCACGCCGGCCTTGGCGGCATCGACGCAGAAGCGTTCGGGGCCGTAGGACAGGATCGGGTTGAGATACCCCATCAGCACGACCGGCGTCGCGTTGTCGTCCACCCGGAATTCACGCACCATGGTCAGGATGTCGGCGACTTTGACCCCGGCGATAAGGCCGCGTTTCGCGGCCGCCTGGATGATCGGGCCGTCGGCCATCGGGTCGGTGAACGGCATGCCGATCTCGATCAGGTCGGCGCCGGCGGCGGGCATGCCGCGCAGCAGGGCCATCGAGGAGGCGTGATCTGGGTCCCAGGCTTCCAGGAACGGAATCAACGCGCCCCGGCCCTGGCGTTTCAGCTCGGCAAACCGAGCGGCGATGCGGCTCACAGCTTCACCCCCAGGTGTTCGGCAACCGCGAAGATATCTTTGTCACCTCGGCCACACAGGTTCATCAGGATAATCTCGTCAGCCTTCATCGTCGGCGCGAGTTTGGTCACGTAAGCCAGCGCGTGAGCCGGCTCCAGCGCGGGAATAATACCCTCGGTGCGGGTGCAGAGCTGGAACGCGTCCAACGCCTCGCGATCCGTGGCGGACACGTATTCGACGCGGCCGATGTCGTGCAGCCAGGAATGTTCGGGGCCGATGCCGGGGTAATCAAGGCCGGCCGAGATGCTGTGCGCCTCGATAATCTGGCCGTCGTCGTCTTGCAGCAGATAGGTGCGGTTGCCGTGCAGCACGCCGGGACGCCCGCCGGTCAGGCTGGCGGCGTGTTCGCCGGTCTCGATCCCGTGGCCACCGGCTTCCACGCCGATCAGGCGGACGGATGTGTCATCCAGGAACGGGTGAAACAGGCCCATCGCGTTCGATCCGCCACCGATGCAGGCGACGGCGGCGTCGGGCAGGCGGCCCTCGGCTTGTTGCATCTGGATTTTGGCTTCCTCGCCGATCACCGACTGGAAGTCGCGCACCATCTGCGGATACGGGTGCGGGCCGGCGACGGTGCCAATGAGGTAGTACGTGTCGGTGACGTTGGCGACCCAGTCGCGCATCGCCTCATTCATCGCGTCCTTCAGCGTGCCGGCGCCGGAGGTGACGGGTTTCACCTCGGCACCGAGCAGCTTCATGCGGAAGACGTTGGGCGATTGGCGTTCGACGTCGGTGGCGCCCATGTAGATGGTGCAGGGCAGGCCGAACAACGCGCACATCGTGGCGGTGGCGACGCCGTGCTGGCCGGCGCCGGTCTCCGCAATGATGCGGGTCTTGCCCATCCGCCGCGCGAGCAGGATCTGGCCCATGCAGTTGTTGGCTTTGTGGGAACCGGTGTGGTTCAGCTCATCGCGTTTGAAATAGACCTTGGCGCCGCCGAGGTGTTTCGTCAGGCGCTCCGCGAACCACAGCGGACTGGGGCGGCCGACGTAATGCGTCAGGTGGTGCTTCAGGTCGGCGTCGAACGCCGGGTCGGCCTTGGCCTCGTTGTAGGCTTGCTCCACAGCCAGGACGAGCGGCATCAGCGTTTCCGCGACGAAGCGGCCGCCGTATTCGCCGAAGCGGCCACGGTCGTTGGGGCCATCCCTTAGCGTGTTGGTGCGCAGGCTGTTGGTCCCCTGGGGTGCGATGGTCAAACTGGCTCTCCTTGCGGGAGCGGTTCTAGACATTGGCTGCGTTTGGTCAAGGCGGACGGACAGGCGGTGTGGCGGGCTGGCCTGCGATTTGCCCACCTAATCCGCTTGACCCTGGGGTTCAGAGCACGCTCTCAGCGGCGTCTCAAAAGCCACACCATGAGAATTTATCCCACATCATGAGACATCGCTCTTGGCCTTATCCTGCCGGTCAGCATTTGTGTTGCCCACGGCCGCCGGTCCAATGGGTGCGGCCTGGTTGGTCGGATGATCTTTGATGGATAGAAGAGCGAGGTTGCTCTGTCCCGAACGATCTGGGGCGGCGGATCGCGGGACCATACTTGGTATCGGTGGGGCATCACTGCTGCGATACCCGTATCGCCCCGCATCTCGGCCCATAGACTGTGCGGTGTCATCCTGCCGGCGGATCGGAGCGAATGCCGGCCTGCCGAAGGCGGCGGGCAGCATAGTGGTGCCCGGTTGCGCCGCCCCGGACCGCGACGCAGTCGGGTCGGGCTGCATGGAGAACGAGGGATCGGCAATATCCCCATAAACGGTTTCCAGCACCCCGGTCAGGTTCGGGGTGAGTCCGTCACCCAATATGCCGCCGGCCAGGCCGGCATCGCCGCCGATCACGACGGGAATAGCGATTGGATCGAAGATGCCCGCTTCCGCCAATGCCGCGGTTGGATCCTCATCCCCGCACACAAGCACGGCCGCGATTGAGACCCGATCGAAGTCAGGAAGGCGGTCCAACGGATTGTCGCGCACGGGTCGATCCCACAAGTTCCTTATATGTTCCTATCAAAATCAAAGAGAATTTGCAAGAAAAATATCTCCCGGAACCAGGAAACGCGGCGGTTCGGCTACAAATGCACGGGTATGTCGCAACGGTCGCCCACCGCGCTGGATTCCGGGAAAGCGAGGCTAACGGAACCCGAAACCGCCGGCCGATGCCTGACCGATGGTCGTGCGCGGGACCGTATCCCAATGGACCGTATCCCAATGGGCCGGGTCATTAAAGCGCGCGGGTCTCATCCGGCACCGGATCGCCGTGTGCGATCAAATCCGCGACCACACGACACATCAGGGCGGCAACCCGCATGGCTTTGAACCCGATCGGTTCTTCGTATTGCTGAAGTGCCGGGACATTGCCCCCGTGGCCGTTGCGATTGACGCGACAGCCTCCTGATCGTTCCGGTGGTGCCTGATTGGCGTTGCTAAGCGACCGGAGGCAGCCATCAAGAGGAGCGGGGCGTGGTTCTGAACATCGATAGCCTCGGTTACTATATGTGCGAAAGATAACATGTGCACAAATGGATGATGCCATGACGGACGGCACAGCATTCCTCTCGGTTCGGGTACCCGAAAGTGTCCGCAATCGCGGGAAAGCGGTCGCGGCCCAGCGGGGTGAGCGTGTCCAGGATCTCGTCGGTGGGCTGATCACACGCTTTCTGGAAGAGGCCGAGCGGCAGCCGCCTCAACTCGGGCCTGTTCTTGGGCGGTTGCGGGCGCTGGAGACGCCACTGCGCGCCAGGGGGATCGACGCGCTTTTTGTGTTCGGTTCGGTGGCGCGCGGCGACGCCCGGCTTGACAGTGACGTGGACGTGGCGGTCGATTTCACGCCCGGTACCGAGGTTTCGCTGTTCGAGATCGTCCGTATCAAGGAAGAATTGGAGGCCGCGCTCGGACATGCGGTGGATATCGGCGAGCGTGCGACGATGACCGAGCGGGTTGCCGCCTCGGCTGGGCGCGATCTGGTGCGGGTATTCTGATGGTCGGGGATATCGGGGATCGATTGAAGGACATGCAAGCGGCGGCGAGCGATTTACTCAATTTCGTTGGAGACATGGAAACGGACGCGTATCACGCACTACCGCATGCCGACCGGATGGGTTATCGGGCGGTCAAGAACGCCCTGATCGAACTCGGCGAGGCCGCCAAGACCATTCCCGACGAAATTCGGCGACGATATCCCGAGGTGGACTGGAAAGGGTTCTCCGGCCTGCGGGACATGATCGCCCATCGGTATTTTGGTATCGATACAAGCAAGCTGTTGCCAATCATCAAGACGGAGGTGCCTGGATTGCTTTCAGCGGTTTAGAGGGAACTTGGCTCGATCCGCGGCGGTGGTCAGGATAACAGTGATAAACCGGAGTGACCTGAAACGCCCGCGGAGGCCGTCAACTCATTGTTCCGGCGTTAACGGGCCATCGTGGACCACGGCGAACCGCAACCGCCTGAGATTGCCAGCGGTTCGACGGCTCCTCACGCCCAAACCTAAGCGATTGTTTTCTTTTTGTAAGGAGTGTAATTGGCTCGTACCACATGAGATCGACAGGAGCCGAAATGAGCCTGCGTAAATGTTTGCGCGAGCCGATCGCAGAAATCGAGATTGCCGCTCACCGCCTCAACGATGCGGTGTCCGCTCATCTGCGAGGCGAACGGGACGTTGCCGAAGTGCTTTTGCACCAAGCTAACGATCAGGTGGTCCGGGATTGGCTCTACTCAGTTTGGGGCAAAGAAACCCAATACAACCGACGGTTCCGGGTGCTGAATAATCCGCCTGAGGTGCCCAAAGATCAACGTGCCAAACCGCGAGACGCCACGAACGAGACAAAACGCGCGATCCATATGAGAGATGGATACTATTGTCGGTTCTGCAAGATCCCGGTTATTCGCGGCGAAGTGCGGTCACTTATCCACAGAGAATATCTTGAGGCGGTGCCTTGGGGTACAACAAATGACTCCCAGCATGCTGCGTTCCAGTGCATGTGGGCGCAATATGATCATATTCTGCCGCATCAACGTGGTGGCTCCAGCAGCATCGAAAACGTGTACTTGACGTGTGCGGCCTGTAACTACGGCCGAGGGAGTCATTTACTTGAGGAGCTCGATTTAATTCATCCCGGCCTTCACTCGGCACGCCTCGGGAATTGGGACGGCCTCCAGCGATTTCGATAGCACGAACGGATATATGAGGACGAATGCATGCGTCCCATCCGGCGGGGACCGGCAATGTCCCGCATGGGTGCCAAGTTTTGGCTCCTAATCGTTATGTGAACCTTCGAACCCGGGGGAAACGTCGTGCAGTTGCTACCCCGCGTTTCCCCCAGCCTTCCCAGCCGCGAACCGCACCGCCTCCTCCGCCGCCCGCACCAGCGCCCGAGCCTTCTGCCGTGTTTCCTCGTATTCGGCCTCAGCAACCGAGTCCGCCACCACGCCAGCCCCGGCTTGGACGTACATCACCCCGTCCTTCACCAAAGCCGTGCGCAGCCCGATGCACGTATCCATCGCCCCGTTCGCGGCGAAATACCCGATGCAGCCGGCATAAATATTCCGCCGGTCCGGCTCGATCTCCTCGATAATCTCCATCGCCCGCACCTTCGGCGCGCCCGACAGCGTCCCCGCCGGAAACCCGCCAACCAGGGCGTCCAGCGCGTCCAGCCCGTCACGCAGCCGTCCCTCGACGTTCGACGAGATATGCATCACATGGCTGAAACGTTCGACGATAAAGCTCTCCGTCACCTTCACCGACCCGATCGCCGATACCCGGCCGACATCGTTGCGGCCCAAATCCAGCAGCATCAAATGCTCGGCGCGCTCCTTCGGGTCGGCCAGCAGTTCCGCCTCCAGCGCCTGATCTTCCTCATGCGTCGCGCCGCGCTTCCGCGTCCCCGCCAACGGCCGCACCGTCACCACGCCATCGCGCAGCCGCACCAGAACCTCCGGCGACGACCCCACAATAGAGAATCCGCCAAAGTCCAGGAAGAACAGAAACGGCGCCGGATTGATCCGCCGCAGCGCCCGATACAGCGACAACGGCGGCAACGCGAACGGCACCGAAAACCGTTGCGAGATCACAATCTGAAACGCATCGCCCGCCGCGATATATTCCTTACACCGCGCCACACCCGCAATAAACTCCTCCTTCGAGAAATTCGATCCCGGTTCGGGGGGCTCCGGCAGCATCACCGGCGGCGGCTGATGCGGCAATGGCCGCTCCAAAGCCGCCTCCGCCGCGTCCAGCCGAACCAAAGCCCGCTGCCACGCCGTTTCCGCCGATACGTCGCCAGCCGGATACGCCGGCGTCACCAGCGTCAGTTCATCGTTCACGTTGTCGAAAATCGCGAACAGGGTGGGGCGCATCATGATGCCCTCGGGCACGCCGATGACGTCGCGGTTCTTGACCGGCAGAATCTCCATCTGCCGCACCATGTCGTAGCCCAGATACCCGACCAGCCCGCCCGCCATCGGCGGCAGATGCGCCGGCACGTCCAACTGCGTTTCCGCGATCAGCCGGCGCAGACTGTCCAGCGGAGGCAACGCCTCCTGCACGAACGCATGCGGCGCCGACAACGCGTGCCGGTTGACCGAGGCAACCACATCCTGGCAGCGCCAGATCAGGTCCGGCTGCATGCCAATCACGGAATACCGCCCGCGCGCAGCACCGCCCTCCACGCTCTCCAACAGGAACGAATTCGGCTGACCATGCGCCAGCTTCAGGAACGCGGCGACCGGAGTTTCCAGATCCGCCACGGTCTTGCGCCACACCAGGCTGCCGCGTCCCGAGTCATAGGCCAGACGGAAAGCGACAAAGCCGGGGGTCACAGACACGTTCATCATCTCTCTCTTATCGCGGTTGAACGACGCTATCGACGTTCGCCTGATTGATTTGCGGTTTGGCCCGCGCCCGCACGGCATCGACGAACACCGCCGCCATGTCGTTGCTCAAAGACCGGGCGATGGCCTCGCGCGCTTGATCGTATCCGGCTTTATCCAGCGCCGGATCGGGCGTCACGATTTCGGTCAACTGGCCGACGACAAAGCCCTCCGGCGTTTCGACCATCGTCGTTTCGCCCTTCTTCATCCCGAACAGCACGCGCTGCAATTCCTGCGGAATGCCGGCATCGGGTGCGTTGCGCGTCACCAACGGACTCAGCCGCGGCGTCACGCCGGCAAGCCGAGCGGCGCCGGAGAACGTGGCACCGCCCTGAACCTCGGTCATCAACGCCGTTGCCGCATGGTCCGCTTCGCGGCGGCGCTGATCAGCCGCCCAATCCTCGGCAACCCGCGCCTTCACCTCATCGTAGGGCTTCTGACCCGGCGGAATGATGCTTTCCCCGGTCAGCGCATAATACGCGGACCCGCCGGTGGAGGGCGTCGGCACTTCGGTCAACTGTGCCGGATCGCCCGGTCGCGCCTGGAAGGCGGCGGCGATGATAGCGGCTTTTAGTTCTGCCGGGCCAGGGATGGGCGCTGGTTCCCCGGCCTGCGTGTTACCCTTCGCATCCAGCGTCCCGGCCACTCCGGCAACGCCCAGCTCGCTCGGCAGATCGTCCAGGCTGGTGCCGTTACCCAGCAACTGGTCCAGCTTATTGGCACGCTCATACATAACGTCGGCAGCCTTGCTGGCGAGAATCCGGCTGCGCAGGGCATCCTTCGCCTGATCGAAGCTGGTCACCGAACCAGCGGCGATCTTGGTGACCTTCACCACGAACCAGCCCAACTGTCCCTGCACCGGGGCCGAAACGGCATCGGCCGGGGCGGAGAACACCGCCTTCGCCAGATCGGGATCGGGGAACTGCACCTCCAGCGCGTCGTCCTGGGTGATCGCGGCGGCCCCGTCCGCCTGCGCCGCGGCCTGCATCGCGGTCCAATCCGCGCCGGCGGTCCATTTCGCCGCCAACGACACGGCCTTGGCCTCATCCTGCGCCGAGATCACCTGCGCCGACCGCTTTTCCGGGGTCACGTAGTCCGACTTATGCTCGTTGTAGGCGGTGTGCAGTTCCTCGTCAGTGACGGAGATTTCCGAGGCCAGGGACTGCGGCGACAACTCGATCGCCTTGATGCGGCGATATTCCGGCGTGGTGTAGCTGTCCGGGTGGTTGCCGTACCAGCGGTTCAACACGTCCTCTTCAGGGGCGGCCGGGTCGGGTTCGGCGGACAGCGGAAACACCGCGATGTCAGCGGAGCGCTTTTCGTATTCCGAGGCATACAGCGGCTTGACCTCGGCATCCGGTGCCACCACCGAACCGGTGATGGTGGAAATCAACTGCCGCTGCGCGACGTCGGCGCGAAGCTGCGTCATGAAGCGGGCCTCGGTGAAGCCATTCTGCTGTAGGACCGACGCGAACACGGCGCGGTCGAACTGGCCATCCCGGCCTTTGAACGCCGGCATCGCCCGCACGGCAGCGGCCAGCGCGTCGTCGGGGGTGACGACGTGAAGGTCTTCTAATTCCTTGCCGATGGCCGCCTGGGCGATCAGGCGCTCCAACGTCTGCTGGCCGACCCGGCGACGCAGATCGGGCGTGGCCTCCTGCCCGGACGGCAGGTCGCGGGTCTCCAGCGCCATGGCGCGTTGGTATTCCGTCTGGAAGGCCGGGATCTCGATGGTTTGGCTACCGACCTTGGCGACCCAGGTTGGCGGCCCCATCAGACGGAAGATATCGCCGCTGATCCCCCATCCCACGAAGGAGACGGCCATGATCACGAAGAACCCTTTGGCAATCCAGGAATCGGCGTAGCGGCGGAATTGGGAGATCATGAGACGCAACAGACCCGGAAATAGGAAACGGCGTGCAGCCTATACGGCGCCGGGAGGAACAAGGCCAGCGGTCGTGTGCGGGGAAAGATCTCGCAGGCATTGCGTGCCCCGCTATCGCGGGTTGAACCGGCCGACACGGGTGTTGCGGTAGCGTGACATAGACGCGGCGAGGGGCGGCAATCCCGGCCCCTCGCTTATCGGACTACCTGAACCATACCGCGAGCATCAACGCGGCAACGCTGGCGACAGCCGGCGTGACCCGCCATCTTTTGGTCGGGGGTTCGGGAGAATACCAATACCTCTCGTACCAGTCATGATCGGGTTGGAACGGGTTCATCTTTGCTCTCCTTTGATCGGGGAGACCAAGACCTATCCGGAGTCCAAAACGTTGACTGTGAAGCGTTTCACACCATCCGCAAAAGATGGTGTGCCCTTCTGGATGGTTGCGGAGCGCCTATCCGTAAACGAACGTCCCGTCATCCAAATCGATCGCCGGAAACTCGTCTTTCTCCGCCCAGTAATCCTGGGTGTGCTGCCACTGTGGCTTATCCCCGCGCTTCGGCAGCAGATGCATTCCGCGCATGATATAGCCCGGATTGAAATTCTCCGGATCGATCCAAGGCAGCAATGGCATGTCCTTGTCCTCCTGCCGCAGGGCCGGCATCACGCGGTGTGCGCCTTTTTCATCCATGTGCTTCAACAGCCGGCACACGAAATCCGCCACGAAATCCGAGCGCAACGTCCAACTGGCCCGGAAATAGCCGAACACCCAGGCCATGTTCGGCACGCCGGTAAACATCATGCCACGGAACGTCACCGTATCGGCGAATACCAGCGGTTCGTCGTCGATGGTGAAGGCGATGTCGCCCAACACATTCAGGTGGAAGCCGGTCGCCGTTACGATGATATCCGCCTCAAGCGCCTTCCCCGACTTCAACTGAATACCGGTCTCGGTGAACCGCTCAATTTCGTCGGTAACCACCGAGGCTTTTCCGGACGCGATTCCCTTGAACAGATCAGCATCCGGCACGAACGCGATGCGCTGCCGCCACGGCCGGTAGCTCGGCGTGAAATGCGTTTCCACATCGTAATCCGGACCCAACTCGGCCCGCACGGCACCGAGCAGTTCCTGTTTGACCTTTTCGGGTTCGTTGAACGACCGGCGGGTGAACACATCCTGTTCAAAAAGAATCTTCTTCCGAACGATCTCGTGAATCCACTCCTCCTGGATGTGCAACGCCCGCAATTCCTCGGCCAGAGCGATCGCATTGCGTCCGGTGCGAAAATAGGTGGGGGAGCGCTGCAACATCGTCACATGCTCGACGTCGGCCGCGATAGCCGGCACCAGCGTGGCGGCGGTGGCGCCCGAACCGATGACCACGACCTTCTTGCCCTTGTAGTCCAGATCCTCCGGCCATGTCTGCGGGTGAACGATCGTGCCCTTGAAGCTGTCCATCCCATCCCACTGCGGCGTGTAGCCGACCGAATGGCGATAGTATCCCTGGCACATCCACAGGAAGTTCGCGGTGAACCACACCGATTCCCCGGTGTCGGTGCGGGTTGCCTCGATCGTCCAAAGATTCGTCTTGCTCGACCAACTGGCTGCCGAGATCTTGTGGTGATAGCGGATGTGGGGCGCCAGCCCGTTTTCCTCGATCACCTCGCCCATGTAGGATCGGATTTCGGCGGCGGTGGCGATTGGAGCACTGGTCCATGGCTTGAAGCGATAGCCGAAGGTGTGCAGGTCGCTGTCCGACCGGATGCCGGGGTAGCGATGGGTCCACCAGGTGCCGCCGAAACTGTCCTGCGCTTCCAGCACGACAAAGCTCTTGTCGGGACACTGTTGAGTCAGGTGGTAGGCGCCGCCGACTCCCGAAATCCCCGCTCCGACGATCAGGACGTCGAAATGTTCGGTGGCCTGCGCGGACCGGGTGAGGGTGGCTGTCTCGCTCATGGGGCTGGACCTTCTTGGTTTTGTCGGGACGAAGGCGCTGGCTGGCGATACCCGCCCGCCAGCGCCGCATTATACAGCTAGCCCGCCGCGACCAACTCCGCGATCGCGGTGCCGACGTCCACGGTCCCGGCCTGACCACCCATGTCTCGCGTCTTCGGGCCACTGTCGCGCAGTAGGGTTTCGATCGCATCAACGATCGCCTTGCCGGCCTCGGCTTCACCCAGATGCTCCAGCATCAGAGCGGCCGACCAGATCTGGCCGATCGGGTTGCAGATGAACTTGCCGGCGATATCCGGCGCCGATCCATGCACCGGTTCAAACATCGACGGGAACACCCGCTCCGGATTGATGTTGGCACTGGCGGCGATGCCGATGGACCCGGCAACAGCCGGTCCCAGATCGGACAGGATGTCCCCGAACAGGTTGGAGCCGACAACCACGTCGAACCAATCCGGGTGCTGCACGAAATGGGCGCACAGGATATCGATGTGGTACTGGTCGGTGCGGATTTCGGGATACTGCAAGGCCATCTCGGCAAAGCGCTCGTCCCAGTAGGGCATCGTGTGGATGATGCCGTTCGACTTGGTGGCGGACGTCACATGCTTCTTCGGACGCGTCATCGCCAGTTCGAAGGCATGCTTCAGGATCCGGTCCACGCCCTGACGGGTGAACACGCTCTGCTGCGAGACGAATTCGCGGTCGGTGCCGGGGAACATGCGGCCGCCCACGGAGGAATATTCGCCCTCGGTGTTTTCGCGCACCACGTAGAAATCGATGTCAGCCTCGGTGCGCCCGGCCAGCGGCGTGCGCACACCCGGCAGCAGCTTGCACGGGCGGACATTGGCATACTGGTCGAAGCCCCGGCGGATCGGGATCAGCAGACCCCACAGTGAGACATGATCCGGCACACCAGGCCAGCCGACCGCGCCCAGCAGGATCGAGTCGGATTTCGCAAGCTGATCGAGACCGTCTGCCGGCATCATCATGCCGGTGTTCTTGTAGGTCTCACAGGACCAATCGTAGTGCGTGAGATTGAGGTCGAAGCCGAAGCGGCGCGCGGCGGCGTCCATGACCTTCAACGATTCGGGCACGGTTTCCTTGCCGATCCCGTCGCCAGGGAGAACCGCGATGTTGTGGGTGCGCGTCATCAGTCTGTTTCCTCGGGTAAGCGTTGGCAACAGGGATAGCGGACCTGCCAAATTCCGACAACTCACCCGGGCAATTTACGCCGCGGCCGCGGTCCAGACGCCATCGTTGCGCAGGCACAGGTCGGCCGGTTCGTGCTGCAGGTCGTCGATTTCTTGAAGCAGGGTGATCACTCTGACCGCCGTGTCATGGCCTCCGGCCTTCAGCGCATAGAACATACGCAGGGCACTGTCGGCGGCACCGGGTAGGTCTTTCCCGGGTTCCGCTTCCCAGCGGGCGACGGAGCCGCGCTGTTGCCGCAGCACGCGGGCAAGACCTTCCTGCGAAAGCCGCAACATACTGCGCAGGAAACGTGCGTCCTGGCCTTGCAACGGCGTGTGCCGGTCAAGGATAGCCAGTGCGATGCGTTCGTGCAGCTTGCGGGCGTCCTTGATCGACACACCTTCGCCATGCCTTGTATTGTGGACCGTGTAGCCGTTCTGCAGATACACATAGTCCAGGCCACAATCCGTATAGTGATAACCGTCGGTCATTGTTTCCAATCCATCCATTCCACAGTCTTCACGAACAGCGTGTCATCATCCGTGGCGATAAGCGTCACAATCCCGGCGTCCCTGGTGCCGGGCATGCGTTTGATCACAATCACCTTCCAGGCCCTCTCGTCCTCCCGGATAGGCGGGTGAGGCACCGAACCGGTTTCGAGGATCGCGAACAGGTCTTCGGTGATGAAGTCGATACCTCCAAAACGTTGGCGGCTGCGTTTCAGCGCATGCCGGCTGACAATAACATTATCTGTATTCCGGACCCTTTCGCGGATGATGCGTTCGGCTTCATCGCAGCGCAGATTGTCCCATCGAACCGGACGCCGGAACGGGATCAGATCACCCACGATCGCGCTCCTCCGCCTCAACGTGTACCAATATGATACATAGCTTCGAGCGTGGCAACATAATTCTCAGCCTCCTGCGATGACACGCAGACTTTAACCAGCCAATAGTTGCCAAAAGGTTAACGCGTGGCCCCTATGGGATTATTCCCCCGAGCGGGCTATTGCTGTGGCCAGACCCAGCGAGAACCGGCATGCACATCGCGACCTCCCCCGCTTTCAAGGAAAACGCCCACGCGGCGCTGGCCAACGCTGGCCTGCAAAAAGCGCTCGCGCGCAGCGGCCCCAGCTTCATCGCTCGGCGAGCCTCAGCCGTCGCGAACCTGCCGGAGTTCGAACAACTCCGTGACACCGCCCGCGACATCAAGAACCACGCCCTGGCGAACCTGGATTTTTATCTGGAAGCCTACGAGGCAAAGGTTCTGGAAACCGGCGGCAAAGTGCATTGGTGCGCGGACGCGGAAGAGGCCCGTGAGGCCGTACTCGCTATTTGTCAGGCGGCGGGCGCCCGCACCGTCACCAAGGGCAAGTCGATGATCGGCGAGGAAATCGCCATCAACGACCATCTGGAAAAGCACGGCATCACGCCGGTCGAAACCGATCTGGGCGAATACATCATCCAGCTCCGCCACGAGCTGCCCAGCCACATCATCGCCCCTGCCTTCCACCTGAACATGGAGGACTGGGAAGAAGCATTCCGAAAAGCCCATACCGATCTGCCGGTCGATCGCCAGTTCAACGAACGCCGCGACGTGCTGATCGAGGCGCGCAACAAGCTGCGCTCCAAATTTCTCGCCGCCGATGTCGGCATCACCGGTGCCAACTTCCTGGTCGCCGAAACCGGCAGCAGCATCATTGTCACCAATGAGGGCAACGGCGACCTGACGCAGACACTGCCGCGCGTCCACATCGTGCTGGCCAGCATCGAGAAATGCGTGCCGACGCTCGAGGACGCCACATCCTTGCTGCGGGTGTTGGCACGATCCGCGACCGGCCAGGATTTCTCGGTTTACACCACGTTCTCCACCGGCGCCCGCCGGCCCGGCGACCTGGACGGGCCGGAAGAATACCATGTCATCCTGATCGACAACGGCCGTTCGGCCATGATGGGCACCGAGTTCCAGGAGATGCTGCGCTGCATCCGCTGCGCCGCCTGCATGAACCATTGCCCGGTCTATGGCGCCGTCGGCGGACACGCCTACGGTTGGGTTTATCCCGGCCCCATGGGGTCGGTCCTGACCCCCGGCCTGATCGGCGTGGAAAAGGCGGGGCATTTGCCGAACGCCTCCACCTTCTGTGGCAAATGCGAAAGTGTCTGCCCGGTTCGCATCCCGTTGCCAAAGCTGATGCGCCACTGGCGCGAGCGAGAATTCGAGCGGCACCTGACCCCCGCGACGGTTCGGGCCAACCTCGCGCTGTGGGGCTTCTTCGCCCGCCGCCCGTCGTTGTATCGGCTGGCAACCCGCGCAGCCGTGTTCGGTATGGGTCTGCTCGGGCGTAAGAAAGGCCGCTTCAAATCCATGCCCGGGGCGAGCGGCTGGACGGAGGGCCGCGACCTGCCGGCGCCCGAGGGCGACACGTTCTTCTCTCGGTACGCCAAGGCACAACGTGCGGGACAAGTATCATGAGCAAGCAGTCGATCCTGACGGCGCTTCGTCGCGGCCTGAAACGCGGCCCCCTCCCTGCGGATCAGGCCGCCATGTTGCACGGGCGTCTGTCGCAGCATCCGCCGCATTTGATCCCGGCGCGATCTCGGTTGCCGCACCCCGAACAAGTCGATCTGTTTGTACAAAACGTTGAAAAAGAGTTCGGGTCGGTGACCCGTGTGGAGGACATGGACGCGGTGCCGGGTGCGGTCGCCGACTATCTGGCCGCCCAGAACCTGCCCAGCGCTTTCATCATGGCGCCCCATCCGGAGCTACAGGCGATCCCCTGGTCGGCGCGTCCGTTGCTGGACATCCGCGAAGGCCGGGCGCAGGCCAGCGATGCGGTCAGCGTGCAGCATGGTTTCGCGGGCATCGCCGAAACTGGCACGCTGATGCTGCCCAGCGCGCCGGAACGCCCGGTAACGCTGAACCTGCTGGCGGATACAGAGGTCGTTGTGCTGCGGCCTTCCGCGATCGTCGGGGCCTACGAGGAGGCCTGGGATAAGCTCCGCACGGAGGTGGGTGCCATGCCGCGCAACGTCATGCTGATCACCGGCCCGTCCCGGTCGGCTGATATCGAACAGACGCTGGAACTCGGGGCGCATGGGCCGCGGCGGCTGCATATCGTGTTGGTGGAGGGCTAAATACCAATCCGCGTTGAGACTGACGTACGGCTATTCCACGTCCGTCATGGCCCGGCTTGTCCAGGCCATGACGATGGGGGCGAGAGTCGGCATCAACGCGGACTGCTATAACGCGGTATCTATGCTGCCAGGTCCCCGGAGACGGGGTTCTGGCGAAGCCGGAGCAGGATCGCCCCGGCTTCGATCAGCACGATTCCCGGCAACGCCTGAACGGCCGCCGATGCAAGCCCCAAATGGACTTAGCGTGTCAGCAGACGGCCACCGACATAACCCAGTCCGAGCAGCACCAGCAGCGCAAGCACCGGCTGTGCCTCAATCTGCTGGCCGAGTGCCTTGGCAGATTGACACCCTTCGATGGCGGCGTCGTGATAAAGACGTGCCACGCCGTCCCCAATTCGATTGGCGGCGGTCTGGGCACCGTCGGTGGCGCCAGTTTTGAGGTGGGCGAGCAGATTGCCGATGTCGCGCCTTAGCGCGGCAACGTGATCCTGTAGGGCAGTGACGGTCTGGTCGGCGGCGGTGTCGCTCATGATATGAAATCTCCTGAAAAAGTTAGGCATCGGTTCGGCCGGACCGTCGGCGTTTCCGCGACATAGCGCGCGGAATTCCTGCACGGTCCTGGCTGTATTCACTAAACTCGCCCCGGCACATTCCGTAGTGGATGTGCAATGGGATTCGGCATGAAATACTTCCAAGGTCCCGTTTTTATTCGCGAAAACCCAAAAAACTATATTCCAAAAATATAGTTAAATACAGCCCGGCCAATTTCCAGAGTCGGAAAATACCCACCACGCTCGGCCCCGTGCGATTCGTCTCGGCCGGCGCCACACGCCATCGCGCGATGCTCTCCGCCGGATAGGTATTTTCCGATGCTTCCGCAACACAAGTGTTGGCGGTTATCCATCTCTTGAGAACCGCTCGATCTGCGTCCGTAACCCAATATCCGACAATTGCCGGGCTGCGTCGATGGCGGCGCCGATCGGTCAACGTTTCCAGGAAAAGGAATACATCCATGTCAATGACCCGTTCGACAAGAATTCTCGCTGGAGTCGGCGTCATGCTGGCGGCCTTCGGCGTGCACTCGATTGCTCCTTCTTTCGCCCAGGGCGTACAGCAGACGGTGACGTTGATGAAGATCGATCAGTCGACGCTCGCCACCGGCTACCGCACGTCCAAAGTCGTCGGCAGCGCGGTGCTGAACGAAGCCAATGAGACCGTCGGCACCATTGATGACCTGATCGTCACGCCCACCGATCAGGTTCCGTTCGCGGTGCTTTCGGTCGGTGGCTTTCTCGGGATGGGCACACGCTATGTTGTCGTGCCAGCCAATGCGCTGACCGTTGTGGACAAACACATGCTGCTACGCGGCGCCACCAAGGACTCCCTCAAGTCGTTGCCCTCGTTTCAATATGCCTACTGACGCCTTCGCTAACGCTAACTGGCCGCACCCGGCCGGTTAGCACCTTACAGCAGCAACTGCCTACGCCCTAGCTGTGAGCGGTTTGGGCGTGGTCATCAGGATTGCCGCAGCTCAGGTACCGATCGGGCTGCGGCGGTACGCCCTAACCACTATTACGCCACACTTGGCCCGGCTGGCCAAAGGCAAGTTCTGCCGCCATCTCAAGGAGTTCCGGCCGCTTATGTCGCCGCACAATTGACAGGCTACTTCAAGAGGCCAGGATAGGTGATATCGCCAGACGTCGGACACGATCGATGCGTTGCAAATGGGTTGCCTGGTGTCCCTGGAAACAGGAGCGGGTCGCATGCCGGAAGAACAGCCGACAAGCCGCAAAACGGCCGGGCAGCCAGAGAGCGCCACAGGGCGGAAGCGAATCAAGCTGGCCTTGCAAGGCGGTGGCTCGCACGGCGCGTTCACCTGGGGCGTGATCGACCGCCTGCTTGAGCATGGCGGTTTTGAGGTGGAGGCGATCGTCGGGGCCAGTGCGGGAGCCGTCAACGCCGTCGTCCTGACCTACGGACTCGCGATGGGAGGGCCGGATGGCGGGCGCGAGCGGCTATCGGATTTTTGGCATCGCACCTCGGCGGCCGGCCGTTTCAGTCCGCTTCAGCCAACCTTGTTCGACAAGCTGTTCGGATTTGGCAGTCTGAAATTCTCACCGCTCTGGCATTTTCATGACATGCTGTCGAAGATATTTTCACCGTATGAGATCAATCCAGGGAACTTCAATCCGTTACGAGATCTCCTGTTGGAAGTGGTGGATTTTGAACGTCTGGATGCGTCGCGCAACGGACCCGAATTGTTTGTCTGTGCCACCAATGTACTGAACGGGCGATTGCGTGTGTTCCACCGGCCCGAGATCACGGTCGACTCGATCATGGCCTCCGCCACGTTGCCGTTTCTGTTCCAGGCGGTCGAAATCGACGGACAGTCTTATTGGGACGGTGGCTATTGCGGCAACCCGCCAATTTTTCCATTGATCTATATGGGAGGTGGGCGAGACATCCTGATCGTGCAGATCAATCCAATCAACATCCCGACGGTCCCAAAAACCGCTCGCGCGATCCTTGATCACGCCGCCACGCTGTCGTTCAATTCCAGTCTGATGCGCGAGATGCGGGTCATTAAATTCGTCCAGGATTTGATCGACCGTGGCGAACTCGATTCGGCAAAGCATATGCGCACGCTCATCCATACCATCGACGCCGAACAGGAACTGGGTTCCTTCGACGTTTCGTCAAAGTTCAACGCCGACCTCGAATTTCTTTTGCACCTGTTCGCCCTTGGACGCGCCAAGGCGGACATCTTCATTGATAAACATTACGACGATATTGGCATCCGTTCTTCAACCGATATCGTCGCGAAATTCCTGTAAACTGGCACGGCCTCGGACCTATTTGCGTCCTCGGGACCTCGGAAGCACCAACAGAACCGCGCTCAGCAGTGCGCAGGCAGCGCCCACCATGTAAGCGCCGCGATAACCTCCCTGTGCTGCCACCGCCGCGCCGAAGATGGGTGGAACCGCCATGCCGCCGAAGAAGAAAATCGCCGTGCCCAGACCCGTCGCCTCGGTTCGCCGTGTCCCACCCAACATGGCGTATTCCGCATAAGCGACACCGGTATAGCCCCCGGCGGTGCAGCCCGCGAGGACCGCGTTCGCTGTTACCACCCAAACCGGCCAGCCCGGCGCGTATAGTCCGGTGACCGCAGCGGACACCGCCAGTCCAACCCCATGCACCGCCAATGTCTGAGCCGGTGTCAGGAACCGATCCGCGATCCACCCCCAGATCGGACGGCTGACCGACCCCGCGATCTGATAGGCGGCGAGAATCTGACCGGCTTGCACGAGGCTCAGGCCCACCACGGTTGTCAGTTGCACGGTCATGAAGGCGACCAGGCAAAGCGCCAGTCCCGCGTAGACAAAGGCCGAGACCGAAAGCCTCCGAAACCGTGAGTCGCGTAGCAACACGAACGGCTGCCAGAGGGTTCGGCCGAGCACCCGTCTTTGAGGTTCGCGGTCGATATCCCATCGTTTACGCGGAATTTCCATCAGCGCGATCAGCAGCAAAACCGGCCCCAGTTCGGTCAGCAGCGCGGCGCGCCAGCCGATCGCCAGCACCAAGGGGGGCAGGATCAGCGCTGCCAGGACACCTCCCAGCGGCACGCCGATCTGTCGTAACGACATGACCAGATTGAAGACCGGTTGTGGTGTCTGCGGCACCAGCAAATGCGTGCTGGCCGGCGCGGCGGCTCCGTAGCCGAGGCCCAGGACAACGGCGGCCAGGCCAAGTCCGGCGACGCCGGAACCCAGGGCCGCGAGGGCGAGCATACCCGCGGCGGCCAGCAGAACGGCTTGTGTCGCTCGCACACCGCCATACTTGCGGACCAGTCCGGGCGAAACCAGAGCCGACAGGATACCCACCCCATAGGCGGTCGCCACAAAACCGCCCACCAGCGTGCCGCTGACATTCAGGTCGAGCGCGACCTCCGGGGCGACGGCGGGCACGGAGTACAGCGCCATGGTTGCCAGCGTCTGAACGGCCAACGTGGCGGCCAAGGGCCAGAACGGCATCGAGCGCAGCAGGCTGGCGGTTGACGGCTTGTTCAAGACAAACAGACGCGGGTTGGTGGAAGCGTGGCCATGCGGTTGGAAGTCCCTCGGTCGTCGGGGCCGGACTCTGACATCGACGGACGGTGGCGTCGATGCCGGGACCCGCACCGTGGCGGCATGCGGCGTTCGCGGTTATCAATGTCGCCAATAGGGGAGAGTAAAATATGCGCCGGCGCGATCTGGGTTTGGGACTTCTGGCGATGCCCGCTTTGGGGCGTGGTGCGCGGGCCGAGGCATCCACGGTTCGGATCGTCAGGCAAATCGGTCTGCCGCATTTGCCGCTGATGGTGATGGAACACGAAAAGCTCGTCGAGAAGCACGCCGCCCGGTTGGGCTTACCATCTTTGGTGACATCCTGGGCCACGTTGGGCGGACCCGGTGCCATGATCGACGGCCTGTTGTCGGGCCAGGTCGATTTCGGCGTGGTCGGCGCGCCGGGCCTGTTGACCCTGTGGGACAAGACGGTCGGAACTGCTCGGGAAGTGCGCGCCTTGAGCTGCGTGCAATTGCAGCCGTTTTTGCTGGTCACCAACAATCCGGCCGTAAAGACTATCGCCGATTTTACGGAAAAGGATCGCATTGCGGTTCCGACGGCAAAAATATCGGCGCAGGCGTTGTGTCTGGAGATGGCGGCCGCGCAACTGTGGGGTGATACGAATTACGACAGACTCGATCCCCTGACGGTCACGCTTGGACATCCGGAAGCCGCGGCCGGCGTCATGTCGGGCAAGTCACCGATTAATAGTCATTATGCCGTTTCACCATTTTACTACTATGAGCTGGCCACACCCGGGGTGCATCTGGTGCTGAAGTCGTCCGAGACGTTCGGCGGCAATCATGTCAACGGCACGTTGGTCGCGGCACCGGGCTTCGCGAAGGAGAACCCGATCATCACCGCCGCGGTGCTGGCCGCTCAGGAGGAGGTCAATCAACTGATCGGCAGCCACCCGGAGGACATGGCACGCATCTACATCGACAGCGCCAGGGACACCCACGGTGTAGAGGAGATGACCCGCATCATTGTCGATCCCGACAACGTCTGGACGACGGTGCCACAGAAGCTGATGGTGTTTGCTTCATTCATGCATACAGTCGGACGCCTGAAGCACATGCCGGCCGCATGGACGGATATGTTCCTGCCCAATGTCCACGGTGGCCAGGGGAGCTGACGCTGTCGCTGTCGCCACAGATCTTATGATCAGGGATAGTTCCGGCAGCCAAATGTTGATGACGGCATTGCACGGAACAAATGACCGGCCGCAGCGGCCGGTCATTTTAGATATACTGCAAATGAATCTTAGGCTTTCAGGCCCAAAAGCCGAGCGGCATTGCCGCCCAGGATGGCGGCGGTTTGGGCCGGATTCAGGGTCGTGGTCGCAAGCACATGATCGACCGGATGCATCTCCCATTGATACGGATAGTCGCTGCCCAGCATGATCTGGCTGGAACCGACCTGCGCGACGAGATGACGCAGGGCCTCGGGCGTGAAGATCAGCGAATCGAAATAAATCTGATTGAGGTATTCGGTAGGTTTTTTCTTCAGACCAACATTGGGATCGCAGAACGCCGGCGCGACGAAGCAGGCGTGATCGGATCGCGGCGCATATGATCCCAGATAGCCGCCGCCATGGGCCGCCAATACCTTCAGGCCCGGAAATTTATCGAGAGAACCGTCAAAGATCAGGTGCTGGAGCGCAATCGTCGTCGCCAGCGGATTGCCGATCGTGTTGCCCAGCCAGCCATTGCCGTGCATGCGCTTATCGAGTTCCGGCACACCCTGAGGATGAATAAACAGAACGGCGCCCAGTTCCTCGGCTTTCGCCCAGACCGGATCGAATTTAGGGTTTGAGAACTCATCGCCGGCCACCTGATCGCCGATGGCAGCGCCTTTCATCCCTTGTTTCTTCATCGCCGTTTCAAGCTGCTGCACCGCCAGCGCCGGGTCCTGCAAGGTCAGCGACGCGAACGCAGCGAACCGGTCGGGCTTGGACGCAACCAGTTCCGCCAGCTTTTCGTTCTGGATGGAGACGATTTTCTCGCCGAGGTCACGGTCGGTTTTATACCAGAATGGGTTGATCGACAGCACTTCGAGGTCGATCGCTTGTTTGTCCATCGCGGCGATGCGCTCGTCGATAGCCAGCCACGCCTCGGCGCTGTTGTTGATGGGCGGGGTCAGCATTTTCGCCCCGGCTTCACCCATCAGGTTGGCGGATTCGTGAAACAGGCAATGCGAATGGACGTCGATCGTCTTGATGCGTTTGCCGCTGACCAGGACCGGCCGGCGTGCTGGCCGGGCCGAAACCGATTGGGCATGCGCGGCGCCGGCTACGCCGCATCCGCAGAAGACCATGCCGGCCGCGGCGGCCGCTCCGGCCAGGAAATGCCGTCGTGAATTCATTGTGTTTCCCCTCAAAATACGGACTGTGTCGCCGCGGCTGGTTTGCCACCCGGCAGACATTTCGATCGTCTCACAGTTTCCGGCTGATGGCCAAACCCCGGGGTTCCGCAACCGCACGATCAACTTTCCGTGATGTCCGGAACCGTTCGTGGTGGAGTCCTAAGGGGACTGGTATGCCGAAAGCAGATGGCGACACCCAATCGCCGGGGAAACCTTTGGCTCATAGAATCGATCCGCGTGCCGGCGCATATACGTGGCACCTGTCGTTGGTTGGACTGATCGTTGGCCTGTTGTGGGCTGGCATCGGCTTCAATCTCTGGCATGAATATCGGGCAGCGGAGATGGGCGCGGAGAAGGACGCCGCCAATCTGGCGCGGACGTTTGGTGAGGATACCATCCGAACCGTTGAATCCGTTGATCAGACGCTGCTGTTTCTGCGTCAGGCCTACCAGCACGATCGTGCCGGGTTCGTCTCCGGAACATGGTCGATCGGGCATGCCTTCCTTGACGAGCTACATGTTCAATTGTCTCTGGCCGGTCCTGACGGCCAGGTCGTGTGGTCCAACCTGAGTTCGTCACACGCTGATATCAACGTTAACGACCGCGAACACTTCCTGGTCCAAAAGGAAGCCGTAAACGACACCCTGTTCATCAGTTCGCCGCTGGTTGGGCGCGTATCGGGGAAATTGACCATCCAGTTTACCCGCAAGCTGTTCGCGCCTGACGGATCGTTCGATGGCATCGCGGTCGTTTCGCTCGATCCCACGACTTTGTCGCGTTTCTACGACTCAATCTCGATCGGAAAGGGCTCGATTGTACTCGCCACGACGGATGGTGTCGTCCTGGCCCGATCGCCGGAACAGCTTTCGCTGATCGGTAGCCATTTAGCGCCGGAGATGCAGGCCCGCCTTTTACAGGGCGCATCGGGCAGTCCCTACCGCGTGATCAGCGTACTGGACCACGTCGAGCGGATATTCAGTTCGCGATTGGTCGAGGGGTATCCCTTGATGCTGTCCGTCGGGCTGGCAACCGAGGATGTCTTCGCCCCCTATGAACGCAGCAAGCGGATTTATGTCGCGGTCGGCATTTTGCTTTCGGGTGGCAGCCTCTTCGCCGGCCTTGTCATACTACGCCAGCGGCGATCCGTACATGACTCCCGGCGGGCTTTGGCCGCGACACTGGAGAATATCTCCCAGGGCATCGCGATGGTGCGCGCGGATGGCAGTGGACCCGTGCTCAATCAGCGGGTGATCGACATTTTGGGTTTGCCGCCGCAGGTGCTGACGGAAAAAATAACGTTCCAACAGATTATCGATTGGCAGACCGCCAACCATGAATTTGGCGATCCGGCCGACCGTGACCCGCACCTCCAACGTGGATTGGCGGTCGGGAGCGATCCTCAGGGCAATTACACCTATGAACGCACGCGGCCAAACGGGACCGTTTTGGAGGTCAGAACTCACAGTCTTCAAGACGGCGGTATGGTCAGGACCTTCACCGATATAACAGAGCGCAAACTGAACGAAGCGGCGTTGATCGCCGCGCAAACCAGGGCCGCCCACGCCGAACGCATGCAGGCTCTGGGGCAATTGGCCGGAGGCATCGCGCACGATTTCAACAATATCCTGCAAGCCGTGCAGGGGGGCGCCAGCCTGATCCAGAAGCGCGCCGCCGACCCGGACAGCGCACAGCGCTTCGCCCGGATGATTTTGGATGCGACCGAACGCGGCACCTCCATCACACGGCGACTGCTGTCGTTCGCGCGCCGCGGCGATCTGCGAGCCGAACCGGTTGACCCGGCGGAATTACTGACGGGACTGCGCGACGTACTGACCTATACGCTGGGCAGCTCCATCGCGGTCGAGGTCGCGCTCTCCCCGGCGTTGCCACCGCTGTTGGCCGACAAGGGCCAGTTGGAGACGGTCATTGTCAATCTTGCCACCAACGCACGCGACGCGATGCCGGATGGAGGCACCTTGACCTTGTCGGCGACCGTCGAAACGGTGACGGAAACAGCGACCCACCCGGCCGATCTGCGGCCCGGCTGGTATATGCGGCTTTCGGTGACCGATACCGGCACAGGGATCGATCAGTCCAACCTGACGCGCGTGCTGGAACCGTTCTTCTCCACGAAACCCCCTGGCCAGGGCACGGGCCTGGGCCTGTCAATGGCCAAAGGATTCGCCGAACAAAGTGGCGGCGGCCTCTCGATCGATAGCGGATCGCTCCTGTCCGGCGCTGATCCCGGCGTCCCGCACGGAACAACCGTCACCCTTTGGCTTCCCGTCGCGCCCTGGACCCAAACGCCAATGCCGAGAACGTCGGAACCGGACATAATGCGAGGCGACACTGGCCGGCGGGTTCTGCTGGTGGACGATGAGCCGATGGTACGGGCGACATTGGCGGATGCGCTGCAGGATTTCGGCTATACCGTGCTGGTCGCGGTTGATGGCACCGAGGCGCTCGACATGCTGATGTCACGCGGCGCGGAGATCGATGTGCTGGTGACTGACCTTTCAATGCCCGGGATCGACGGGCTTGAGTTGATCAGGCGGGCGCAAAGCCACCGTCCGGGATTGCCCGCCGTGCTGCTGACCGGCTACGCGGGGCACGGTGCGCAGTTGGCGATTGGCGATTCGGTTCGCGGCGCTTTCTCGTTGCTGCGGAAACCGGTGACCACGGCCCAGCTTGCAGACCGGATAGAGGCGCTGTTGGCGGTTGCGCTGGCGGACTGAGGCGATGCGTTCGATCGCTCAAGAGGAGCGGTTGGTTTACCGGCGTTGGCCGGGTGCCGGGTGCCGGGTGCCGGGTGACAAAGTAGCACCCGGCACTCGAACCCATATCCAGTACCGGCCAGATCGTTAGATAAACACCCCGGCCATGCCGCCGGCCGGATAACGTGTCCCCGCCGCGGCCCCAACGGGCACTGCCGCGGAAATCCGCGCCACGTCATCGGCCGACAGCCCGACGTTCAAAGCGCCGACGTTTTCGTCCAACCGAGCGGCCTTGCGAGTTCCCGGAATGGCGACGACATCGGGACCCTGCGCCAGCAGCCATGCCAGAGTGACCTGTGCGGACGTGCATCCCTTCTCCGCCGCAATGGCTTCGATCTTCACCACCAACGCCCGGTTTTGCTCGAAATTTTGCTCCTGGAAGCGGGGATGCACGGCCCGCCTGCCATCGATGTCAGAAAAGCTTTTGATCGCACCGGTCAGAAAGCCGCGCCCCAGCGGCGAGTATGCCACAAAGCTGATCCCCAATTCAGTTGTCATCTTACGGGTTTCCTCGGCATCCTCGCGATACAGCAGCGAATACTCCGTCTGCACCGCCGCGATCGGATGCACCGCATGCGCTCGCCGGACCCGGTCGGGTGCGGCTTCCGACATGCCGAGGAACCGCACCTTGCCCTGCTGGACCAGCCTGGCCATGGCGCCGACGGTGTCCTCCACCGGGACATTCGGATCGACGCGGTGCTGATAATACAGGTCGATCACATCGACCCCGAGGCGCTTCAGGCTCGCCTCGCACGCCTCCATCACATACTCGGGACGGCCATTGACCCCGTTCGATTGACCGGGGCGTTGCGTCTGGCCGAATTTGGTCGCCAGCACCACCTGGTCGCGACGTCCCTTCAGGGCGCGACCGAGCACTTGCTCGTTATGGCCCCAGCCATACATGTCGGACGAATCGAAATGATCGACGCCAATGTCGATCGCATGGCGGATCAGGTCCTCCGATTCAGCATCGTCGGCCGCGCCATAGATACCGGACAGCGACATGCAGCCCAGGCCGATGGCCGAGACGGACAGGCCGCCCTTGCCCAATGCACGATGTTCGAGGGTTGGCTTGGTTGCCATTGGATGTGCCTCCAGTTGTGGTTACGGCGATTGTCGGCCGGGATTATGGGCGGGCACGGGCTGCCGCGCCAGGGCATGAACGCGAAGGCGATGCGGCCACCTGAGGTCGTTTCGACCATGGGCTGAAACCGTCTTCGGCGCCAAAGCAGAACCGGCGAGCGATTGAACCACCGATGGCCTGGATTTTGTTCCGGGTAACAATCAGAAGGCGCATATGCGATGCGGGTCTGTTGATGCCGATGTTGGCCGGCTTCACCCACCATCAATGCCACTTTTTCCACAAAAACATTATAATACATCCGAGACAACTCTCAGGGCACGCGGTTGATGAACAGGTTTCTGGTTACACTGCGTCGTCGCGTGGCCGGCGTGGGGATCATTCCCCGGCTGTTGCTGGCCTCTCTGGCAGCGGTCGTCATGGCCGTGTTCGTGGTGCAGGCATGGACGCTGCATATCGTTGGAGAGTCGGAAGACCACGCCGCGCAACTGCGGCTGGACGTCAATCTCGCGGTTCTGAAAGCCGAGTTGCAGCATCGCGGCACTGATTGGCGCCTGAGCGATGACCAGAAGCTGACTCTGGCCGGGCAGCCGGCCGAGGGACTTGCGACCGTGGTTGACGATGTTGGCCGGATCACACAGGGCCTGGTAACGATATTCGCTGGCGATACGCGTGTGGCAACGACCGTCAAGCGCCCGGATGGATCGCCCGCGACCGGAACGAAACTCGCACCCGGACCGGCGCACGACGCAGTGGTCGGCCAAACCCAATCTTATCGTGGGACCGCGGATATTCTCGGCACGCGGTACTTCACCGTTTATGAGCCATTGCGCGATCAGGCCGGCCGTCAGGTTGGCATCCTGTTCGTGGGCGTACCAAATGCAAGCGTCCAGGCCATGCTGGATAAAATTGTCAGGCAATCGTCCCTGGCGGCACTCCTGGTGATTCTGGTCGTGGCTGCAATCCGGTGGCTGATGCTCCATGCCACCATGCGTCCGCTTCAGGCCCTGGCGAGTGCGGTACGCTCCATCAGTGATGGCCAGTTCGACCTTTCCGTGCCCTGTGCCAATCGTTCGGACCAACTCGGAGACATTGGCCGGGCGGTGGAAATGTTGCGGGAAAAGGCTCAGCGGGGCCAGGCGTTGGAGGCACAGGCGACGGCGGCCCGGGACGCCGCCACGAGACGGCAGCAGGCCATGGACGACCTGACGCAGGATTTTGGAACGTCGGTATCCGGCGTGCTGGAGGGACTGGTCGACTCCGCCCGGTCGATGCGTGGGGCAGCGGGGGAGATGGCCGATGCCGCCGAACATACCAGCAGGGATATGATCGCCACCAGTACGGAAGCCGACTCATCCTCGCAGAACCTCTCCAGGGTCGCCGCCGCCGCCGAAGAACTGACCGCCAGCGTGAATGAGGTCTCCCGTCAGGTCGGCGAAGCCGCTCAGGCCGCGGAAGAAGCCGTGAAGCAGGCCAGGACAACGGATGTGACCGTCCGAAGCCTCAGTGAGGCTGCCAAGCAGATCGGCGAAGTTGTCAGCATGATCAGCAACATCGCTGCCCAGACCAATCTGCTCGCGCTGAACGCGACCATCGAGGCGGCGCGTGCCGGAGAGGCGGGCAAAGGTTTCGCGGTCGTCGCCAGCGAAGTGAAGCAACTGGCGACCCAGACCGCTCAGGCGACCCAACAAATCGGAGTGCAGGTCAACGCCATCCAGCTCGCCACCGAGGAAGCCGCCGTCGCGACCCGCGGTGTGACTGGCGCGATCGGCAGAGTGAGCGATGTCGCGAGCGCGATCTCCGCGGCGGTGCGGGAACAAGGATCCGCCACAAGAGAGATCGCGGCCCAGGTTCACGCGGTGGCAGAGGCCACCACCAAAGCGTCCCGAGCGCTGTCTGATGTGACGACCACGTCCGAACGGTCGGGCGTGATCAGTCAGACAGTGCTGGTAGCGTCCGACAAGGTGACAGAGATTTCTGCCACCCTGCGTGAGGACATCGATCATTTCATGACGGCGGTGCGCCAAAGTCAGAAAAGCGCGGATCGCCGTCAATATGAGCGGATTCCAGGCGACCAGGCGGCGGTGACACTGCGCATCGACACGCATGGGCCGGTATCGGCGTCGCTCGTGGATATCTCGTTGGGCGGGGCAGGCTTGTCTTGCGGCATTCCCTGCAAAGCGGGCACCGAGATTTGGGTCACGCTCCCTGGCAGCGGCCTGGACGTTTCCTCGCGTGCCGTGAACATCCGAAACAACGTGCTGGGTGTCGCCTTCCGGCAAGATGCGCCAACGCTCTCCAAGGTCAGGCAGGCCATCGATTGGATTGCCGCCAAGGCCGAGTCTGAACACCGCCCACGCGCGGCCTGATCCGTCGGAATGATGCCACGGTCATTTCCATTGTTCGCGGACGGGCGGATGCCTGCTTGCATCCCGACCGCGCCTATGGTCGGAGACGCCCCTCTCGGCGGATAGGCAGCGGAACATGACGGTCATCGGGGTGGATTTTGGCACGACCAACAGCGTCGTGACCCTGTTACGGCCGGACGGATCGGTCGATACGGTGCGGCATGCGTTCGGCATGGCGGAGATGGATGTCATCCGCTCCGTCCTGTGCTTTTGGAACGACGGCGCCCGCAATCAGGTCATTTTGCGGAATGCGGTGGGACCGGCGGCGATCGAGGCATACCTCGACGATCCGCTGGAAAGCCGGTTGATGATGTCGCTGAAGAGCTACCTGGCGCAGCGCAGCTTCACCGAAACACGGGTTTTCGGCCGCCCGTTTACCCTGGAGGCGCTGATCGGTCTGTTCCTCGGCCAGATCCTGCCGGCCCCGCGCGCCGCGGTTCTGGTCGCCGGCCGCCCCGTCCGATTTGCCGGCGACAACCCCGACGACGCGCTGGGTGAGCAGCGGCTGCACGGATCGTATGGTGTCGCCGGCTGGGCGAACGTCCAGACAGCGCTTGAACCGGAAGCCGCCGGCTACCGCTTCGCCCGCGGCCTGGATAAACCGGCGACCGTGCTGATCGGCGATTTCGGCGGCGGCACCAGCGATTTCTCGGTCATGCGCTTTGAACCCGCTAGCAATCGCCCCGTTCAGGCGCTCGGTCACGCGGGCGTCGGCATCGCTGGCGATACGTTCGATTTCCGCATTATGGACCATGTCGTCTCACCGCGTTTGGGTAAGGGCACCACCTATCGTCCCGGCAACACGGACCTTCCGGTACCGCCGGAGTATTATTCCAGCTTTGCGCGCTGGCATCGCCTGTCGCTGATGCGGGCACCGAAAACGATGCGCGACATCGAAGCGGTGATGGGGTCGGCGAAGTATCCTGATCGTCTGGGCGCCCTGCTGAAGTTGATCCGGGACGAACTTGGCTACGAACTATATCGTTCGGTATCCGGGGTGAAGGCGGCTTTATCCAAGGCGGAGACGGCGGTGCTGAATTTCAGCCACGCCGATTTCGCTATTGAGGAAACGATCGCCCGAGCGGACTTCGAACACTGGATCGCACCCGACATCGCGCGGATTGCCGCGACGGTGGATCTCGCACTGGCCGAGGCCGGCTTGAAACAGGACGCGGTGGACCGGGTGTTCCTGACCGGAGGAACGTCCTTGGTTCCGGCGGTCCGCGGGCTGTTCATCAGCCGGTTCGGCGAACATCGTGTCACGGGCGGCGGGGAGTTTGTGTCAGTTGCAGAGGGTTTGGCTCTGATCGGGCGGGATCGGCACCCTTAGATCACCCCGGTTCCAATCGGGAAGCACACGTCCCGCGGACTGTATTTCCTTACCTCGCGGATTCAGCGGGTAGCGGCCCGGCGGCGTGCGAGAAAGAGACCCGCCAGTCCAATCCCGAACACGGCGAACTGCGACGGTTCCGGGACACTCATAATCAGGCTCTGGAAATTGTAGGTCATCCCGTCAGACATGAATGAATCCGCTTCGGTCTGATGGCCGGCCGGTAGAGTCGGCGCCATGGCGAGCAAGTCATTGAACAACGGGAGCAGGTCAGGATCGATGGTGCCGGTAAAACCGCTGTAATCGATATGAAGATTATATTCCAGGCTCCAGATCGCGGCCTGCACCGCCGCCGACATGGTCGCGGTCGGGTCGATTGCCATTTGTTGGTCGCCATAATTGGCCAGGCCGAGGATTTCCTGCGCGACGAACGCCGACACCGGCGTGGACGTCTGGGCATTGTTGCCCGAATGATCGTCGGTCAACGTTCCGAGGGTATAGACGGCCGTGGAGTCGCCGTTGCCCATCTCGTCGAGATTGCCGGTTGGCCCGATGTTGTGCACCAGGTCGATGCACCAGGCGTAGATGACGAACGATGTCAGCGGATCAAAGATGCTGCCATAGTTGATGGCCATCACGTCCTGCGCGGCATACTGTGCCTCGGGTGGATCGCCGTAGGCGTCGGCCAACGGCACCCATTCGTACAACGGCGTCTCGTTGGCTGACAAAGTGACCGTTTGCGCGGCGTGCGCCGCCCCTGGCAAAAATGGCGTCCCGACAAGAAGGCTGAGTCCAAGCAGGCAGGTGCGCACGGGTGTTCCGGCCATTTGATCAGATCCTTGAATATCTATTTTTAGACCTATCTCTCTTTACGGGAGAATTATGCGTATTAATCACACTTATTGTCGGTTGAAAACAAGCGTTTTATACGATCGTGCGGCGCGCGCGATTCCGAAACAGCGTGCCATCAAAATAAAATTGAAATGAGATTCATTCCTGATAACTGCATTTCTCCTGAATTTTTCGTCATGTTTGGTCGTGGCAAGGATCAGCACAGACGACACGATGCCGCAGGCGAGGGAGTTTTCGAAAAGTTAGGCTGGCATCATTCATTCGTGATCGGGTCAATTTATGGATGATTCGGGATCACGAATCCGCCGGACCCTGCCCATCGCCCAATCCGTGTCGTCCACGGGAAGGATCGGGCGGATTTCGATTTCAGCCGTTTGCAAACGACGCACGGGACTGAACTACGCTTGCTCGTGCACATCCGAGGTATCCGGATCAGACAAATGGTCCCCCGACATCGCAATGTCACGCGAAGGTGACGGAAAGAATCAGATCGTTAACTTCTTGGTAAGATTATTCCGTCAGAGTTGCCTACGGATCGATCGATCCGAACGCCCGCGGACCCTGACTGCTTACCAAGGACCAACCTCATGTCGGCCCAATCGACCCTGACAAACCTCAAAGTGCGCACAAAAATCCTCGGTGGTTTTGGTTGCGTGCTGGCCATTTTGGCGGCTGTCGGAGGCAGCGCTCTGGTCGCACTGAATCATATCGGCGACGTCAACGGCGCGGTCGTGCAGCGCACCGGGGTCGTCGCCATCGCCGTCGATATCGAACTGAAGTTCATGGCTGTTCGACTGTTTGCCAGGGATTTCGCCTATACTGGCAATCCGGACATGTCGGCACGATACGATGCGGGCATGGCGAAGACCCGGCAGGCCATCGATCACGCCCTTGAGGAGATCAGAAACCCTGAACGGTTGGCGATGGCGCGCGCCGTCTCCGCCGCAGCGACGGACTACGCTAAATCCTTTGATCGCCTGCGGGGGCTGATCAAGGAACGTCAAACGTCACAACACGACACCCTCGATCCATCGGGTTTGAAGCTGCGGCAGGACTTCGACGCTCTGGCGGCTGGCGCGGGCCGAAATGGACGCACGAATGTGCAGACGGTCGCACTGAAAGGCGCTGAGAGCCTGATGGCTGCCCGCCTGGATGCCAACAAGGCACTCGCCAGCCACGATGATACCCTGTCCCGAAAAGCGGAGGAGTCCTTCGCGGAGCTGACCGAAGACCTCACCCGCATTAAGCCCTTGGTCCAGGGCACCGACCTGAAGCCGTTGTTCGATGACATCAAACACCTGACCGACACCTATTCGGACGCCTTTCACAGGACCCTGAACGTCGCCGGGGAAATCGACACATTGGTGAACGGCGACATGCTGACGACGGGAACACGCATCAGCGCGGACGCCGAAGCAATCGCGCAAAGTGCCGGCGCCGAACAAGCACTGTCGGCATTGGCAATTCATGACACGATTGCGTCCGACCTGAATATCAACCTGATCCTGGTCGTCTGCGGACTTGGACTGGGCGTCGCCCTTGCCATGCTGATCGGCGGCGCGATCGGCAAGCCAATCCTGGGCATGACAGCGGCGATGCGGCGTCTTGCGGGTGGCGACACCAGCATGATCATTCCGGGAGTTGGCCGTACCGACGAAGTCGGGCAAATGGCGGCTGCGTTGCAGATCTTCAAAGATCAAAGACTGGCCGCGGATCGGCTGTCGTCGGATCAAGCGGCGGAGCGCGCTGCAAAGGAGCAACGGGTGGTCCGGCTTGATACACTGACACGGTCGTTTGAGATGAAGGCCGGCGAATTGGTCGGGCTGGTATCCTCGGCGGCGACCGAGTTGCAGGCCACCGCCCAATCCATGACCGGCACCGCCGGGCAGGCCACCCAACAGGCAACCCATGTCGCGGCAGCGGCGGAAGAAGCCAGCGTCAATGTGCAGACCGTGGCGGCGGCGGCCGAGGAACTGGCCTCCTCGATCACGGAAATCTCACGTCAGGTGGCGCAATCGGCGAAAGTCGCAGGCAAGGCGCTGGACGACGCGAAACGTACCGACGGCGTCGTGCAGGCCCTGGCCCAGGGCGCGCAGAAGATCGGCGAGGTTGTCGGCCTGATCAGCAATATTGCCGGTCAGACCAACCTGTTGGCGTTGAATGCGACGATCGAGGCAGCCAGGGCGGGCGATGCCGGCAAGGGCTTCGCGGTGGTTGCTTCCGAGGTCAAAAGCCTGGCAACCCAGACCGCCAAGGCAACTGACGATATCGCGCGTCAGATCACCCAGATACAAACCGCGACCAGGGATGCGGTGGAGTCCATCCGCGGCATCGGCACCACGATCGGGGAAATCAGCGAAATCGCCGCCGCCATCGCCGCCGCGGTGGAAGAGCAAGGTGCCGCGACTCAAGAGATCGCCCGCAACGTGCAACAGGCCGCGACCGGCACGCGGGAAGTTAGCTCCAACATCATCGGTGTCAGTCAGGGTGCCAATGATGCCGGCGCGGCCGCGACTCAGGTGTTGGGTGCGGCCGGCGAATTGTCACGACAGGCCGAACAGCTTCGCAGTGAGGTCGGCCGCTACATCACCGGCGTGAAGGCGGCATAGTCGCTCACACCGTGAACTGTTCCGCGATAATCCTTTCCGACAAGCCCCGATCCGGGTCGAACAGCACGGTGACCGTAACCGTCCGGTCCTCGCTGACGGCGACGGAGACGACGTTTCGCACTTCGGTGAAATCGGCCACCGCGGCGGTTGGACGCTTGTCGGCCTCCAAGACTTCGAACAGCACATCGGCGGTGCTTGGCAGCAGCGCGCCGCGCCAGCGCCGCGGACGGAAGGCACTGATGGGAGTTAATGGAAAAAGGTTGGCGGACAATGGAACGATCGGGCCGTGCGCCGACAGATTATAGGCGGTCGAGCCGGCTGGGGTGGAGATCAGAACGCCGTCGCACGACAACTCCTCCAGCCGCACGCGGCCATCCACCGAGATACGGATCTTGGAGGCCTGACGCAGTTGCCGCAGCAGGCTGACTTCGTTGAAGGCGAGTGCTTCCTCGACCGACCCGGTGGCGGTGATGGCGTGCATGCGGAGCGGATGCAGTTCGGCGGCCTGGGCGTGGGACAGACGGCCGGGCAGATCGTCCTCACTATACGTGTTCATCAGGAAGCCGACGGAGCCGCGGTTCATCCCGTAAACCGGGACATTGAGCGCCAGCACCTGATGGATCGTTTCCAACATGAAGCCGTCGCCACCCAGAGCGACCACGACCTTGGCTTGCGCCAGCTCGCATTCGCCGTAGCGCGTGATCAGCCGGGTCCGAGCGTCCGCCGCCAGCGGGGTTGGGGCAGCGATGAAGGCGATCTGGCCCGCAAGAAAGGCAGGCGAAACTTGGGTCAAACGCGCTTCCTGTGTTCCAGAACCGGCATATCGCCGCGCACCTTGGCCGTCAGGTCCTGGTCGATGCGTGTGGTGGTCCAGCCAACGCCGTCAGAAACCTGCGCCACGACATGGCCCCAGGGATTCACCACCATGGAATGACCATAGGTGAAGCGAGGGTCGCCCTTGCCCTCCAAATGCTTGCCCCACGTCGCGGGGGCGGCGAACCAGCACTGCGTCTCAATCGCTCGGCCTCTGATCAGCGCCTCCCAATGGTCTTTGCCGGTGGCCGCCGTGAAGGCGCTGGGCAGGAAAATCAGTTCGGCGCCCTGCTCGCGCAGTTTCCAGAACAGGTCGGGGAAACGAATGTCGTAACAGATGGCACAACCGACTTTCATGCCGTCGGCCTCGTACGTAACGACCTCGTCCCCGGCGCCGTAGCTGTTGCTTTCGCGATAGCCGGTGCCGTCGGGGGCGACGATGTCGAACAGATGCATCTTGCGATAGCGCGCCAGTTCGGTGCCGTCCGGGTTGAACACTACCGTAGTGTTGAACAGTTTTTCCGGACCCTGCTCGATGATCGAGCCGCCGTGGACGTGAACTTTGGCCTGGCGCGCGGTTTCGCGAAGGAACTCGTAGGCCTCGCCACCCGGTTCGTTCGATCCCCTGGCCGGCAGCACTTCCGCGTTGGCCGCTCGGGTGGAGCGGTCGCCACCGAGCGAGTCCCAGACTTCGGGCAGGCTGACGATGTTGGGGCGGTCTTGCTCGACGGCGTTCTCGATCAGGCGGCGGGCCTGGGCGATGTTGTCGGACTTGTTGGCGCCGGGGTTCATCTGCATCACGCTGACGCGCATAGTCGGCCTCCGGTTACGATTGGTGGCAGAGAAGCGTATCCGCCGGTTGGACGCAACTGGCATGGTGCGGTGCGGAATCGAGGGATGGGTGCATGCAGCGGATGAAGGTGTGGGATTTGCCGGTGCGGCTGTTCCATTGGGTGCTGGTGGTGCTGATGGCCGCGTCCTGGCTGACACAATACCGCAACAAAATGGACGTGCATATGTGGGTGGGCGAGTGGGTCCTGACACTGGTGCTGTTCCGCGTGGTGTGGGGCTTCGTCGGCAGCGACACCGCTCGGTTTTCAAGGTTTCTGCGGAGCCCGGTGGAGGCGCTGCGGCATCTGACGCATCTGGGCCGGCGCGAACCGGACCACGAGATCGGACACAACCCGGCCGGCGGCTGGATGGTGCTGGTGATGCTGGCCCTGATCGGAGCGGTGTGCGCGACCGGAATGCTCAGCAACGATGACGGCGATACCGAGGGGCCGCTGACTCATTTTATCGGCAAGGACCAGAGCGATTGGCTGACCCGCATGCATTACTGGAGCTTCAAGGCGATCGAAATCGTAATCGTGCTGCATGTCCTGGCAATCGCGGCGTACGCGGTGCTGAAACGACAGAACCTGGTGCGGCCGATGGTGACGGGGGTGAAACTGATGCCGGAGGGCGTACGCGCTCCCGGGTTGGTGAATCCGCTGTGGGCGTTGGCGGTGCTGGCGCTGGCGTTTGGGGCTGTGGTTTTCATGGTGAAGCTGTAGGGGCGTGAGCTGAGGGCCACGCCAAGATCAACTGAGACGGTACGAGTGGCGCTCCCGAATTTGTTTGGGCCGAAGCGATGACCCGGGCCGTCGGCGGCAATGGGACCGTCTCCGCCGCGTTAGCCTCGGTAGAGATGGGGTGCGCAGGGATGGCCCAATATTCTGGAAGCCGTATTTCAATACCTGCTAACGATCGGAGATGGAAAAGAAGCTCACCATAACTGTCGATGCCGAGGTCTATGACGGCCTTCTTGCTGTGGTCGGACGCCGACGCATTAGTCGCTTTCTAAACGATCTGGCTCGTCCGCTCGTCGTTGATCGCGACCTGCGAGCCGGCTACGCCGCCATGGCCGCCGACGAGGAACGTGAGGTCGAGGCGGATGCATGGTCGGAAAACCTCATAGGGGACGTGGCTGACGAACCGTCTCGTCATGACGGATGAAACGCCGCAGCGCGGCGAGGCGTGGATCGTGTGGTTTGGCCCCTCGACCGGCGTCGAGATCCAAAAGACCCGCCCCTCCGTCGTGCTGAGCAACGACACCGCAAACGCCCTTCTGAACCGTGCTCAGTTGGTTCCGATCTCCAGCCAGGTATCCCGGCTCTACCCGGCGGAGGCGTATGTGACCCTGAACGGAGAACCAAGAAAAGCGATGGCGGACCAGATCACCACTATCAGCAAGGTACGCCTGCAACGGAGGTTGGGCCGTTTGTCGCCGGAGGATGTTGCGGCCGTCAAAAGGGTTGTTGGCGTGAAACTTGGCCTTTGACGAGGCAGGGCTTTTCCCGATATGCGTGACAATGGCTCTATACTAAGATTACTTCTCCAATGACTGGAACCTAAGATGAATTCAAGAAATTCCAGGAAGGGCTAGGAGTTACAATTTCGAACTCATTTAGTATTAATGGGCTTTCCAGGCTTCCGTGATCCGCCCTCGAAACTCCCCAACCGTTTCTCCCTTGGCCTCCCGGACAATCTCCGGAAGGCCAAGCTTGAAAATAATCGGGACGGTGCCGCCTACGCAGCCTCCGCCAACTGCCCGTTAATCACCAGCCCCTCGGCGCCGGCCGAGACATGCACCGTCTCGCCTTCCTTGACGCCGCCTTCCAGGATCAACCCCGCCAGCGTGTTCTGCAACGACCGCTGGATCACCCGCTTCAGAGGCCGCGCGCCATACGTGCTGTCGTAACCCTCGGCCGCCAGCCAATCCAACGCGCTGCGATCCAAATCGAGCCCGATCTTCCGGTCCCCCAGCAGCTTGCGCAGCCCGGCCAACTGGATCTCCACGATCGAGGCCATATCGCTCCGCTGCAACCGCCGGAACAGCACGATCTCGTCCAACCGGTTCAGGAACTCCGGCCGGAAATGCTGCCTTACGACCTTCATCACCTCGCCCTGCACCATCGCCGCCGGCTCACCCTCCTTCTGGTGCGCCAACACGTCGCTTCCCAGGTTCGACGTCAGCACGATAATCGTGTTCTTGAAATCGACCGTCCGCCCCTGGCCATCCGTCAGGCGTCCGTCGTCCAGAACTTGCAGCAGGATATTGAACACATCCTCGTGCGCCTTCTCGACCTCATCGAACAGGATCACCTGGTACGGCCGCCGCCGCACCGCCTCAGTCAGCACGCCGCCCTCGTCATAGCCGACATACCCCGGAGGCGCGCCGATCAGCCGCGACACCGCGTGCTTCTCCATGAACTCGCTCATGTCGATCCGCACCATTGCCTTGTCGTCGTCGAACAGGAAGGACGCCAGCGCTTTGGTTAGCTCCGTCTTGCCGACACCGGTCGGGCCGAGGAACAGGAAGCTGCCGATCGGCCGGTTCGGGTCCTGCAAGCCAGCCCGGGCCCGACGGACGGCATTGGCAACGGCCTTCAGAGCCTCTTCCTGGCCGACCACCCGCTGCCGCAGCTTGTCTTCCATTTGCAGCAGCTTCGAACGCTCACCTTCCAGCATCTTCTCCACCGGCACGCCGGTCCACTTCGAAACCACGGCGGCGATGCTTTCCTCGGTCACCGCCTCGTTCACCAGCTTGCCGTCGGCCGATTTGGCCAACTGCCGCTCGATATCCGGGATGATGCTGTAGGTCAGTTCACCGGCCCGCGTGTAGTCGCCGCGCCGCTGCGCGATCTCGACCTCCGACCGCGCCTGATCCAGCCGCTCTTTCAGCTTCTGGGTTTCCAGCACCTGGTCCTTCTCGTTCTTCCACGCCGTGGTCATGGCGTTCGAGCGGTCTTCCAGGTCGGCCAACTCCTTCTCGAGCTTCCCGAGCCGGTCCTTCGACGCGGGGTCGGTTTCTTTTTTCAGCGCCTCGCGTTCGATCTTCAACTGCATAACCCGGCGATCGAGTTCATCAAGCGCTTCGGGTTTCGAATCCACTTGCATGCGCAGGCGGCTCGACGCCTCGTCGATCAGGTCGATCGCCTTGTCCGGCAGGAACCGGTCGGTGATGTAGCGTTTTGATAGAGTCGCCGCCGCCACCAGGGCCGCGTCAGTTATGCGCACGCCATGATGCAGTTCGTACTTCTCCTTGATTCCGCGCAGGATGCTGATCGTGTCCTCAACCGTGGGTTCGCCGACGAAAATCGGCTGGAAACGCCGAGCCAACGCCGCGTCTTTTTCGACATGCTTGCGGTATTCGTTCAGCGTGGTGGCGCCGACGCAATGCAGCGTGCCTCGGGCCAGCTCCGGCTTGATCAGGTTGGAGGCGTCCATTGCGCCATCCGCCTTGCCCGCGCCGATCAACGTGTGCATCTCATCGATGAACAGGATCACCTGTCCCTGGGCGTCCTCGATCTCTTTCAGCACCGCCTTCAGGCGTTCCTCGAACTCGCCGCGATACTTCGATCCGGCGACCATCGCGCCCAGATCCAAGGACAGAAGTTGCTTGTTCTTCAGCGCCTCCGGCACGTCGCCGTTGACGATGCGCAGCGCCAGACCCTCGACGATGGCGGTCTTGCCGACACCGGGCTCGCCGATCAGCACCGGATTGTTTTTCGTGCGCCGAGCGAGGACCTGGATGGTGCGGCGGATTTCCTCGTCGCGGCCGATGACCGGGTCCAGCTTGCCCTCGCGCGCAATCGCGGTCACGTCGCGGGCATACTTCTTGAGCGCGTCAAAATTGGATTCCGCGTTCGGGCTGGTGACTTTGCGGCCCTTGCGGACGTCGTTAACCGCTTTTTCCAGAGACTGAGGCGTCACGCCGCCCGCCTTCAAAGCCCGCCCGGCCGGTGTGTTCGACTCGGCCAACGACACCAGCAACCGGTCCTGGGCGACATACTCATCACCCGCCCGTGTGGAGGTCTGCTGCGCCGCGTCCAGGACCCGCACCAGTTCCGGGGTCAACTGCGGTTGGCCCGCGCCCCCGCCACTGACTTTTGGTTGCTTCGCCACCTCGGCGTCGTTAGCGGCCGCGGCCGCCTTGGGATCACCCCCGGCGGCTCGGATCAACCCGGCAGCGGCGCCTTCCTCATCATCCAGCAGCGCCTTGAGCAAATGCTCCGGCGTAATCCGCTGATGAAACTCCCGTATCGCGATTGTGCTGGCCGCCTGGAGAAAACCCTGGCAGCGTTCGGTGAACTTTTGAATATCCATGACATGTCCCTTTCGTCAGGCGACAGCCCCTTCATGCCCCTGCAAGAGGCAGCATGAACAGGCTTTCGTCCCAAGGTGGGGCCGTGCAGACTGTCGCTCAAGGGGGATTGAACCATGCGAATCGAATATCTGTACCGCTACCCGGTCAAGGGTCTCACCGCCGAAGCATTGGAACACGCACAGGTGGATGCTGGCGGGGCGATTCCCTGGGACCGGGCGTTCGCCCTGGCGCATGGCGACTCGGGGTTTGACCCGGCCAATCCGGCGTGGCTGCCGAAATGGAATTTCCTGTGCCAGATGAAGCACGCCAAGGCGGCGCTGCTGTTCAGCGTGTTCGACCCCGGCTCGAAGATCCTCCGAATTCGCGCGCCCGATGGTTCGGGGGTCGAGGCGAACGCTTTGACACCGGCAGGACGAGAGAAGATCGCCAGCTTCCTGACTGCCTTTATCGGTGAGGAAGCGCGCGGCCAACCAACCTTCCACCACATCGCCGGTCATGTGTTTGGCGACCAGAAGACCCCCGTGGTCAGTCTGAACAACCTGGCCAGCCTGCGCGATTACGAAGCCAAGGTCGGCGCCCGCCGTCATCGCCGGCGCTTCCGTGCCAACATCTGGTTCTCCGGCGCCCCGGCCTGGGCCGAACGCGACTGGATCGGCCGAGAAATTCAGGTGGGCGGAGCGGTATTGCGGGTCGTCAAAGGCACCACCCGTTGTCCTGCTACCGAAGTAAATCCGGAGACAGGAGAGCGCGATGCTGACCCCGTCGCCGAACTTCGTTCTTTGTACGGCCATGTGGAGTTAGGGGTTCATGCCGAAGTCATCGATGGTGGCCGGTTTGCAATCGGTGATGCAATGGAATTACTCGATATTTGATAAGAGCCCGTGAGGAGATCGATCCCCGGCTGTCGCCAGCATTCGGCGGCCGGAACTCCCTGATCCATGACGGCAGGGAACGCGAGTCTATCCGTGAAAAGACCAACTCAACGGTCGTTTTCTGAAGTATGTTTCGATAGAGAACTTTATTTGTGATCGTTAATTTTAAAAATGCAGTTGCAAGCTAACGAAACCGTGAGATAGACAACTCATGTTTCCTCCCTGAACCTTGCCGCGGGAGATTACTCCCGCGGCGCTTTTTTAGGGGATGGCGCAGTTGTCAGATGGTTGCTGAACTGTAGCGGTCAACGGGTTTTGACTATGTAAGTCAATGCTTGTCATTCCGCAGCATTCGGCCAGATAACCAGGTCCAGTTCGTTGGTTTCAGGCGGGCATCGTTACGGCACGCCCTGGGCAAGCCGAGTTTTGATTGATGCCGGCAATGACCGTTTCGGAAAGATGAATTCCACAGATTGTTTGGCAACTTTATTGAGGCGATTGACCTTCGATCCGCTTGCGAGGGCCGACCCCGCTGGGGGGAGGAAAAACTGCGAGGCCGACCGTCGCAAAGCCAGAGTCGGGGGAAACTCTGTGGCGGTTCTTATGTCGCCGCGACGGCTCTGAGTCAAATATTTTATACGATAATGAAACCAATTTCCGCCACAAAATCGCAAAATGGTTTATATTTGGGATACGGTCCGATTTTTATGACTTACCGCAAGCCTTTGTATCCGGAACCCCGCCTTATGCCACTTGAAACTCAGGCGCTCCGATTTCCCCGAACCCATCTGGACCATGTCCCGTCACGCTTGGTCGCCAGCGTGCTTCATCTCAATACCGTGCCACGACCCTCGCCGCGAACGCGGCGGGGCCGCTTGAGGCAGCGGTCAGAAACTCCCATTCGGCTCCAGGACAAATCGAATACGGCCGGGGGAACAGCGACTCCCCCCGGGCACCATCACGACCTCTTTGGCAGGCGGATCGAGCAGCCACGCAGGCCGCTCAAACTCGCCGTTTCGTATGCAAAACGCCACTTTCGCGCAATGCATCGATCTCGGCTTCCGAGTAGCCGTGTTGCGTCAGAACCTCGGTCCCATGCTGGTTGAAAGACGGCGGTGGCCGGCGGGTGCCCCCTTTGGTGCGGCTGAATTTGATGGGTGTGCCAATCCCTTTATACCAGTCCAGTTCGGTCACCATCTCCCGATGTTCGGTATGCGGCGCGGCCGTCGCTTCATCAACCGCCAGCACCGGACCGGCTGGCACGCCGGCCCGTATTAGTCGCAACGATAATTCCTTGCCATCCTGATCGGCAAACGCGGCTGCCAGCGCCAGGGTCAGGGCGACCCGGTTGATGTTGCGCTCCCCGTTGTTAGCGAAACGCGGATCATCCGCCAGTTCCGGGCGGCCGATGAGTTCGGTCAGTTTGCGAAACTGCCCGTTGTTGCCGCTGGCGATGAAGATTTCGCAGGTGCGCGTGGGATATTTGTCGTAGGGCACCAGATTAGGATGCGGATTGCCGGTGCCGGTCGGGCGTTTGCCGTTCAGGAAGAAATTGGCTGCCTGCGGGTGCAGCAACGACATGCCGCAGTCGTACAAAGTCATGTCCAGGTATTGCCCCAGACCAGACCGGCCACGCTCATGCAACGCCATCAGGATACCAATGGCGGAATACAGGCCGGTGCCCATATCGACCATCGCTGTCCCAAGTCGCATCGGGCCGGTACTGGCGTCGCCGTTAACGCTCATAAGACCGGTCATCGCCTGCAAAATGGCGTCGTAGCCTGGCAGGCCACCCAACGGTCCATCGCCGCCAAACCCGGAGACGCGACAATGGATCAGACCCGGAAAGCGCTGCGACAGGACGTCCTCATACCCCAGGCCCCATTTCTCCATCGAACCAGGCTTGAAATTCTCGATCAGCACGTCGGCGCCCTCCAGCAGGCGCAGCAGCACCGCCTTACCGTCCGGCTTCCCGAGATCAAGCGCAATCGCGCGTTTGTTGCGGTTGACACCAATGAAGTAGCTGGCGTCGCCTTCGTGGAACGGAGGCCCCCAGTCGCGAACCTCGTCACCCTGCGGCGGTTCGATCTTGATCACGTCGGCACCATGATCCGACAGGATCATCGTGCAATAGGGGCCGCCGAGAACACGGGTCAGGTCGATGACCTTAATCCCCGCCAGAGCCCCTGCCGTCTTCGCCAATCCCTTGCCGACAGGCGCCGGGATGTTTGAACCATCCATTAGATCGTTTGCTCCACTACACATTTTATTCTATTTGTAAAAACCGTCGGTGAATGCTGATAAGAGAACCAGACGCTCCAACGGTTCAAATTATTTCTTGAATTTTAAGCGTCAGCCTAACGCCGCCACCAAAGCCTGCGCGCTGCGCCCGTTGGCAATCGTCGCCGATCGCCCATCCCAATGGATTCCGCCAACCCGAGCAAATGCGTGATCCGCATGCGGGTACACATAAGCAACCGCATGGCTATGGCCCTGCAGCGCCGAAACCACCGCCGCGCGCCCCTCTGGCGGGAAGAACGCGTCCTTATCGGCGATATGCACGACCAGTGGCTTCGACACCTTGCCCAAATCGCCCAAAAGCCCATCCAGCCCGACGCCATAGTAGGAAATATTCGCATCCGCATCTGATTGCTGCGCCATCATGAAGGCCAGCCGCCCGCCCAGGCAGTAACCCATGGTGGCGACTTTACCGTTCGAGCCTTCCAGGCCACGGCACGCGGCAACGGTGGCCTTCAGGTCCTCGATCCCCTTGACCTGATCGAACGCCTGAAACAATTCGAACGCCCGTTTCCACTCGGCATCCGATTTGTCTGTGATGTCGATCCCGGGTTCGATCCGCCAGAACAGGTCGGGGCACACAGCGATGAACCCAAGATCACCCACCCAGGCCGCGATGTCGCGCATCGCCTGATTGACCCCGAAAATCTCCTGGATCAGCACAACGACGCCGGCCGGCTTCGCTTTCGGCTGCACCACGTATGCCGAAAACGCACCGCTGCCGTCGGTCGCCTTGATCGAAATGCTTGTCATGGTCCACCTCCCCTGATCGACTGGAACCCAGCAGTGTTAGCGTCCTTTCACACCGACTGGAAGCGGGTCGCGGTTTGCCGCCACCTCCTGGTTTGCTGACCGGCCCGGCGCGTCAAACCGCCGCGAAGCGCGGCCCGCACGCGGGCCTCAGCCACATGCAGTGCCATGCCAACCAGAACACTGAAGATCACGGACAATGCGATCACCACCGGGCGGGCAAAATGCAGATGCGCGGTCAGGTTCAGGACCGAGGCGTGTACCAGATAAATCCCATACGATCCGTCGCCAATCGTCTTGAGCGCGGTCATCCGCGGCATCAAACGCTCAACCGCGATCACACCATACAGGACCAGGAGAGTCGGCACCCCGGCCTCCAGGAAGCGCCAGGTCTGGTAATGCGGCAGGGGCAGAACAACATGCCCGACGCCCAGGATGACCAAACCGGCGATGCACAACAGTCCACCAACACGCGGTTCGGGGATCCATCCGGACAACCACAGCTTCGCCGCGGCGGCGCCGAACAGGAACTCCAGGATGATACCGCTGGTGTAGGTCCGGCCGATCGCCGTCTCGGGATGCGCGACCAGGCCAGTGACCACCAATCCGATCAGAACCGTGGCCAGGGCGGGCAACTGCCACTGGCGGCGCAGCAACAGGATCGCTGTCATCACCAGGTAGAAAAACATTTCGTAGTTGATGGTCCAACCGGGGTATAGAACGGGCAGAATATTACCGTCCGCGGACTGGTACGGGATGAACAGTAGCGAGTGAACCAGGTTTGAATATGTGAACGCCGTTGTTGGACTGTAGCCCGGCAACGCCGACGTTTTCACAAATATCGCCAGCGTTATCAGCCAGTACAGCGGCACGATCCGGACGATCCGGCGCCACAGAAAGTGCCGTGGTGCGGCTTCCCGATGCTCCGTAATGGTCCACATGATGAAGCCGCTGATCACGAAAAACAGATCGACACCGGTCTGGCCGATATTGAAGACGCCACCGAGGTCCTCGGCGGCATGAAACACCACCACCGCGATGCAGGCGATCGCACGCAGATACTGGATCGATACAACGGTGGCCTTCGGCGTTGGCCGAACGAGTGACGGGGACGCGGTCATCGAAAACTCCTGAATGCTATATGATCCAGGTAAGCAACCGGGGTGCCAGGACTTCAGGCAGTCCGCATTGCATTTTGCGGGACTGTTTTCGTCGTCTCGATGTAACGTCCGACCGCCACGGCGAAACTGAGCAAGATGTACAGCGGCCAGGTGAACGCCTGGGTCAGGAACGAGCCGCAGACCACGAAACCGGCCATCCCGGCCAGCACCGCCTGCGCCATCCCGAACGACGCTGGCTCATACAAAGCGCCCATCGCGGCGGGAGACAATAATTTGACGCTGCGCAGCGAGCTGCGGAAGGTGTTGACAATCAACGTTATGAAAACGGCGAACCCCGGAAAGCCGCTTTCGGCGAGCGCCGCGAACCAGGTGCTATGGACCGCCTTGGCAAACCCTTCCCACCAGTCCTGATAGTAGTAGTAGTTTGAAATATAACAGTTCAGACCGACTCCGGTCAGCGGCCGGGCGAGGGCCATGCGCCACGCCGCACCCCAGGCGCGTAAGCGTCCCTCGGCACTTTCATCCACCGCCCCCGCTTCCGCCGCGCCACCTGACGAACGGCCACTGATCCCGGCCACGGCGAACAACGCCAGAATTCCCACCACGCCGATGGTAATCAGCAAGGCTTTGCTTTTGATCAGCCTCGTGCCGAACACGCCGAACACCGCGACCATGCCCAACAGACCGCCCCGGCTTTGCGTGTCCAGGATCGCGATCGCGATGGTGAGGATACCGGCAAGCCCCAACACGCGGCCAAAGAACGGCGTTGCCCGGGTCACTACCAATGAGACAGCAAAACTGAGTGGGAACAGCAGCACCAGCGACAGATCGTTGGGATCGCCCAGGGCCGAACCGGTGCTGCGGCCCACCGTGACCCGCGTGCCCTCCACCTCTTCAAGCCCGTGCGCATGATTGTAGATCGCGATTGCCGCGATCAGCATGCCCGAAATCACGAACGCTCGGCTGGCCAACGCGAAGTCCTTCGGCCGCCGGGCCAGACTGGCGATGGCGAACACCATGATCGCGATTTTGGAGAAAGTATCGATCCAGTAGCCGAACGCCACGTCCCGGCCCGAGGCAACCGTGCAGCCGAACGTGATCATGCCGAAGAAGATCGCGAACAGCTTCAACTCCGGTGTCCAGGCGACCTGCATGCGTTTGAACAAGACCTGTGTGCCCAGCACGATCAACGTCCCCACCGCCAGCATCTGCGGAATATGCAGCGGGTTCAGCATCATGAAGGCCTCATGGATGCGGAAAAAGCTGAAGCATATGAACAGCAGGCACAGCACGAACGGATTGTGGAACGCATACACGATCAGCAGCGGCAGCAGACCGATGGCCACCATCACCACCGGTTGGCCGATGGCAAACGCCGCCGCGACGCTGACCAGGCAGGCAACCACGGAGATCACAATCTGCGAACGCCGTGACGAACCGCCGCGCGGGTTCGGCAGCCTTGGGGTCAGGCGTTCCGGAAGCTGAAATCCATCCATACGCAACAGCCTATCAGCCTGGCGGGCCTCAAGCGATGTGATTAAGCCGCGTCGGTTCCGATCCCGAAGCGGATTATCCCCGCCGGACGGGCTTCAGGACGTCACGCAGGCCGCGCAGAATATCGGCAAAACCTGACAGTTCCGCCTCGAACTCCACCTCGGTCACCTGCTCGCCATCCAGCAGTCGCGGCAGCAGATAGGGGTTCATGCCCGGCCACGCGATTCCTTGTTGCGTCGTGGTCGCGCTGACGACCCCGGCACGCGCCAGGGCGTCCCCGGCCTCTCGCGAACACACGCCGCTGGGGTAGCAGAAATGCACCAATGGCGCGGCGGTCCCGGGTAGCATATGCCCCAACGCCTGGCGGTTCGCCGCGACCTCGTTCGTCACCGTCGCGGGCGATAGATCGCCTAACGTGTGGTTATGAGTATGAAGCTGCACGTCGAGACCGAGCGAGGCGGCTTCGTGAAGCTCTTCGGGCAACATATATTCGAATGCGCGCGTGGAGCGGTATGGCATCTGATCGATCCCGGCTTCAGTGGTGAAGCGGTCCAACGCCTCCAGCCGCTCCGTCAACGGAGCAGACACATTGGTCGCGGCCGCGAAAGCTTGTTCCGCTGACGGCAGCATGGCCCGATTGCCGGAAACCCGGCGCAGCCAGCGCGCCATGACGTGCGGCACCGACTGGCGGGTCAGCATATGCGCACTGTCGCAGTAAAGCGTTGCTGGCATCTGATGGTCGCGAAGCGCCGGCACCATGTCGGCATAGGTGCCAAACCAGCCGTCATCGATGGTGATGGCCACGCTGCCGGCCGGCACACGGCCTGCCCCCCGCAACGCGCGAACCGCATCGTCAAGCGACACAACAGGGTAGCCCAGGCGACGAATTGTCTCCAGCCGGCGGCGAAACGTCTCCTGCCCCATGAACATCGCGTCCCCGGCGAATCCGTCGGCCGCGCGCCATGTGCCGTGATAGCAAAGAATGCGCACGCCGCTCCGGGTCATCCGGCGGGCCAGCGCGAATCCGCCCAACGCCCGCACGGTGCGGAGCATGGCGAGTTTGACGCGCCTCATTGAACGTCTCCCTTGCGGGCGGCGGCCCAGGCCAGCAACGCCTTGCGCGGCCAGATCATCAACCAGCGGGTCGGCATATACTCACCCTTCTCAACCAGGGTTCGGCGGGTGGCCGACGTGGCGGTGGCCAGTTCGGTATCTTCCTCCGACGCACCAAGGCGAACGCGGAAAGCGCCACCGGCGATCGGAGTGTCGGCCAAATAAGTCAAGCGTGGGCTGACGGTGGCGAGGGCCGGATCATAGAACCAGCTTCCGCCCACCAGGCCGAGACAATCCGGCCGCATTTTCAGCAGTTCCGCCGTTAATTCGTAGCAACGGTCCCAGCCATCCGGGTTGAACCCGTCCAGCATCGGCGTGTGGGTGTGGATTTCGAAATAAGGGCCGGAACGAAGTCCCGTCGTGGCAAAATGCCTCGCCAGCCGCATCGCCTGCCCGATCCCTCCGGTCGTCACCGCCCTACGTGGCACGCCGCCGGTTTCCTCGACCACCTGCGCGACGCAGGGGAAGGACAGCATCAGGCAAATCGAGAGGTCCTTGCGAAATGCGTCGTCGTCGAGCGACGGTGTGTCAATGCGCAGGATGCGCATCGCCTGGCGATAGAATTCCGGAAGAATCGTATCCGGCACCGCACGGGCGATCTGGCGGCCGGTCGCATCGGCCAGCAGGCGGGCCGCAAGCAGCGGGGCGAAAGCAGGCTCGCTTCCGGCAAGGTCGAACAGATCCTGTGGCAGGTCACTGTAACCGCGGCCCGGCATTGTCAGATCCAACAGGTGGATCGCGGTGTCCACCCGGTTCATCAACGCCGGACTGGCATCCATGCACAGAACGGCCACGCGAAGACGGGCTGCCATGACAATCTCGGCCAGGGCTTTATCGGGTTGAAGCGGCCAGATGGTGCTTGGGCGGATCATGACGTTCATTGCGGGCCTCCCTGAGAGAGCGGCCAGTGATCAGCCGCACCTGGAACTCAGCAAGACCGATGCCAAAGAAATAAGGCGAAATGCTTCGCGATTTGCGAATCGGCCGGCGCCGCCTACCCCGCCTTGCGCATCACGATCGTCGTCCATGCCCCCTGCGGCAACATCCGCTCCAGATGCAGCCCCTGCGCGCGATGCGCCGACAGCACCCAGCGGGCCTGGTTCGCCAACAGCCCCGCCAGGATCGCCGTCCCGCCCGGAGCCAGGTTCAGCGCCAGATCCTTCGCCATCATGCATAACGGCCGCGCCAGGATATTCGCGAACACCAGATCGTAGGGACCCGACCGGCTGAGCAAAGGATCGCGCCATCCATCCGCCAACCGAACGGTCACCAGATGCGCCACCGCGTTCAATTCGGCATTCTCCGCCGCCACCCGCACCGACCAGGGATCGATATCGGTCGCCAGGACGCGACGATTGAGCAACTTGGCGGCACCCATCGCCAGAATTCCCGACCCGGTGCCCAAATCCAAAATCCGCCGGGGCCGCCGCCGCGCCACCGTTTCCAGTGCCACCAAACAGCCGCGCGTCGAGCCATGCTCGCCGGTGCCAAACGCCAATCCCGCGTCCAGTGTCAGCGCAATGCGGTTCGCCGTCGCCGGCCCCGTCAAATGCGTCCCCCTGACCGCGAAATGCCGCCCGATCAACTGCTCGGGAAATGACGCGTACGTCCGGGCCAACCAGCCACCCGCTTCTGTCGCGGACCGTTCGAGCACAGGAGACAGTCCTGTCACGATCGAGGCAATCGCCAATGACGACGACAGTTCGGCTTCGTTCACGCCGACCTGCTTGACACCCTCCACCCGCCAGATGCCGGTGTCCTCGTCCAGGAAAAACCCGACCGTCAGACAGGCATTGCCCAGCGCTGCTTCGAACGCTTCCAGCGCATCCTCCGTGACACTGACGGCGACGGTTTCAAGCGGAATCGGGTGATTGGCCATCAGGCACGCTCCACGAAGCGATCAAGCACACGCTTGTCGCCGGATGTTTCAAAATGCACGTTCAGTTTGTCGTCATCGACCGACGTCACTGTGCCGTAACCGAATTTTTGATGGAAAACCCGAGATCCAACCGGAATTTTCGCCGCCTGAGCCGGACGCGACACTTGTTCCCAGGCATCGATCACCCTCGGCGGGCGCGCGATCACCGGAAACTGGCCGGAGAACGCCTGAACCTTCGACCGCTGGTTGCCGCCGACCATCCTGACATGCTCGCCGGGTATTTCCTCCAGGAAACGGCTCGGAATACTGACCTGCCAGTTGGCGTAAATCCGTCGGTTGGCCGCATGGCTGACCACCGCCAGCTTACGTGCCCGGGTCAGGCCGACATAGGCGAGCCGCCGTTCTTCCTCTAACCCTTTGTTACCGGATTCATCCATGGACCGTTGGTTGGGAAACACGCCTTCCTCCCAACCCGGCAGAAACACTGTATCGAATTCCAACCCCTTGGCGCCGTGCAGGGTCATCAGGCTGACCTTGTCGGTGTCGGAACGGTCTTCGTTCTCCACCACCAGGGCGACGTGCTCAAGGAACCCGGCCAGCGTCTCAAAGTCGGCCAGCGCCCGCACCAATTCCTTCAGGTTTTCCAATCGTCCCGGAGCCTCGGGAGATTTGTCCTGCTTCCACATTTCGGTGTAGCCGCTCTCATCAAGCATTGTCGCGACCGTCACGACGTGGCCCTCACCCGCCAACATGTCGCGCCAATGGGCCATGTTCCGCAGCAAGGTACCGATCGCTTCCCTGACCTTGCCCTTCAGGCCGCCGGTTTCCACCAACCGGGCGGCCGCAACCGCCAACGGAACGTCCCATGCACGCGCCGCCTCGTGCATGGTCCGTAAGGCCGATTCACCAACACCACGCCGAGGCACGTTGACGATCCGTTCGAACGCCAGATCATCGGCCGGCTGCGTCGTCGCACGCATATAGGCGATGGCATCGCGGATTTCGGCTCGCTCATAGAACCGCAGCCCGCCTACCACGCGATACGGCACGCCGATCGTAATCAGTCTTTCTTCAAACGCCCGTGTCTGGAACCCGGCGCGGACCAGCACCGCCATCTCGGCCAGCGACTCGCCCGATCGGCGCAACTCTTCGATTTTGCCCGCGACCATGCGGGCTTCCTCGTCGGAGTCCCACAGTTCGACAATCTGGACCTTTTCGCCGCCTTGAGCATCTGCCCGGCCAGGCCTAAGCGTCTTACCCAATCGCCCCTCGTTATGCGCGATCAGCCCGGACGCCGCCGCCAGGATGGACGCGGTGGAGCGGTAGTTCGACTCCAGCCGGACGATCCGCGCGCCTTCAAAATCCTTTTCGAAGCGCAGGATGTTTTCCACCTCGGCACCGCGCCAGGAGTAGATCGACTGGTCGTCATCCCCCACGCAGCAAATGTTGCGGTGCCCCTGAGCCAGCAGCCGCAGCCACATGTACTGCACCAGGTTGGTGTCCTGATACTCGTCCACCAGGATGTACCGGAAGCGCCGGTGATAGTCGGCCAGCACGTCCGGCTGCGTCCGCAAAATCTCCGTCATATGCAGGATCAGGTCGCCAAAGTCCGCCGCGTTCAGCGTCCGCAACCGTGCCTGATACGCCTCGTACAGAATCGAGGCGTTGCCGTTGGCGAAGTCGGAATCCTCGTTCGGCGTGATCCGCGCCGGTGTCAGGCCGCGGTCCTTCCAACGCTGGATTACCGCCATCAACGCCGCCGGCACCCAGCGTTTGGTATCGACGCGTTCGGCCTCCATCACCTGCTTCAGCAGGCGCATCTGGTCGTCGGTGTCCAGGATGGTGAAATTCGACGCCAGCCCGACATGGTCGGCGTGCCGCCGCAGCATGCGGGCGCACAGGGCGTGGAAGGTGCCAAGCCAGAGGCCCTCGGCCGGTTCGCCGAGTATGGCACCGACGCGTTCGCGCATCTCGCGCGCCGCTTTGTTGGTGAAGGTGACGGCCAGGACCTGGTTCGGGAAGGCGCGTTTGGTTAGCAGAATGTGGGCGAACCGCGTGGTCAGCACGCGGGTCTTGCCGGTCCCCGCGCCGGCGAGGACCAGCAGCGGCCCATCGATCGTCTCGACGGCGGCGCGCTGTTCGGGATTCAGGCGGGACAGGTATTCTGTCACCTGGTCTGTTTGTCGAGTCGGATGATGTTGCACGCGACCAGATATAGGACACTCCGGCCCGGGCGGACAGAGTGCGCCTGACGTCAGGCCGTTTCAGCCAGCCATGTACCGTCGTACAGGGCAGTGATCGGAACCTGGAAGCCGATGCTCTCCAGGATGACATCGCCGGTGTGGATCGCCAACGGGACGTCCGGCCACGATCCGTCGGGTTCCCGGCGCAGCAGTTGCACGCCGATCGAGGCGGTGCGGACCACCAGCACCTCTTGCATGCTCGGGATGGTCGGGTAGGTCCAGACGTTCGCCCAGGTTTGCATTGGGTTGCCGGGCGAGAGGATCTCGATCAGCAGGACCGGTTCGGCGATTTCTACCGTGCCGCGCGGAACCGGAGAGCAGGTCACGCCCAGGTCGGGGATGCGATAATTCTCCTTGCCATCGACACGGGGGACGACGCCAGGGGCGATCAGTACCCGGCACCCGGGACGGTGCACGGCAAGATGCGCGTGAAGCAGGGCGCAAATCTGGCCTTGCATCACAGCATGGGTGCCGTTCGCGGGCGCCATCGCCACCGGGATGCCATCGATCAGTTGCCAGGCCGGCCCCGCAGGGGCGTCCCACGCGACGAATTCGGCGACCGTCATATGCTCGGGGGTTTTCCGAAGTACGACCATGGGCCGTAATTTGGCACGACGGGCCCGCGATGGCACGCTCAAACCCCCGGCACCCCGGAGCAATCGGGTGAAACCGCAAGCCGCGAAACGGTCTGCCCAGTGGCGCCCGATCCCGCTGATGCTCCGGCGCGCGCGCATGCGCCCCCGGCATCCCGAGGGTGCGACGCAGGTCGGGGAGGATGATAGTCAGGGAGGAGCGGTGGCCAATAATGGATCGAACGGGTCCAAAATGGGCAACTCGCCGATCATGTATCCCAGCACCTGGCGAACCGTCTCCGGTCCCGGATGCCTCCAGACAAAGCCCCAGGTGTCCGGTTTCTTGTCCCGCTCTTTCTGAAACGATGTCTCGCGGTATTCCCGCATTTTATACAGGGTGGTGAAGCTGCCGCCGTAATTATTCAGCGTGTCGAAAATCTGATTCCAGAAAGGGCCGGTACAGAAACTCGGAATGACCGCGAGATCCATGCAAATAGCAAGGATGGTGCGCCCCAACGGACGGCGGCGTACCTCTGCGTCGAGTTCCTCGGGCCCGGGGATGCGGAGATCGTCAGGATCGAACGCGGGGCGCTTGGGCGTCCTCTCGTCATAGCCCGGCTTGGCCCGGCCACCCGGGACTTCGCTGGCCGACTCGGCGTCTTTCGGCCCCTCTGGCGGCTTCGCCGGCGGGCGTTCGCGCTGGTATACGAAACCGATTTCCCGCCCTTTTGCGGCGCGCGACAGCAGATAACGCTCTAACGCCATGGCGCGCAGAATGCCGCGCTGTAACCGGATGAGGATCGTCGGAAGCGTGTAGGTGCCCCAGACCCCGGCCAGGGTGGCGAATTCCACGGTGGCGGCGCGTTCTGGGACCGTCTCAACAAGACGGCGGCCGTGGCCGAGCAGGACGCGGACGACATGCAACAGGGCGGCGAGGCGTTCCGGTATCGTGGGGGTGGGCACGCTGCGGCCCGCCCGGTCCTGCGTGGGATCGGGCGGGGCTGGAAGGGCAGTGATTGGTGCCGTATGCTCCATGCCTGTATTACTAACATTATAGTTAGTATGTGTCAACCTTGACGTGCATGCCCCGCAGCGTAATCGCCGTTGGAATTTCGATGGCCCGGCAGGCGGTGAAGCGGTGCGAAGGAAGATTTTTCCAAGACAGATGAACACAGATAAGCAGGGATGAACACGGATGAGCCGCGAAGCTGATGGGGACCCTGTCCAAGGGTGCGCTTTGGCTCGTCGTAGGGGTGCCCATCCGCGTTCATCCCTGCTTATCCGTGTTCATCTGCCTACAAAAATACTGACTTTGGCCGCCTCACACCGCGCGGTCGCCGCACCTGTCTTTGAAATGAAATGGCCCCCCGGATGCCGGACGAACGGTGCGACGTTGGGGAGGCCGCTCGTTCACCCGATTGCCCGGGATCGCATGCCGCCGCGGGTTGACCTTGGCAGCCTGCTGTTCAGGCCGGGGCTGCCGCGGCCCGCACATGCGGCAGGATCAATGCCAAATTCCGGGTGGGACCCGAACCGCGAGCGGATCGTCATGACTGTATACCAGGGCTCATCGTGAGATCAGTTTGCCTTGGACGCCCAATCGTCATTCGGATGACATGGGAATCCAAGCCTGCCAAAAGTCTAGCCCAATCGCCGGGCAAAAGCCGCAAAGGCCTTCAACTGACCGGCGATGAAGTCGCGCGTCACCTGATCGGTCAGTTCCAGGGTCGCGGCGTCCACCTTCGACATGATCTGGCTAACCATGACCTCCGGCTTGTTCAGCACGCTGGCGTCGAGGAACACCAGGCTCTGCCGCAACTGATACTGCGCCCGGGCGCCGCCCAACACGCCGGGGGAGCCGCTTTGGATCGCCGTCGGTTTCCCCGCGAACGGCTGCGCCGGCAGGCGCGACAGCCAGTCGATAGCGTTCTTCAGGCCTCCCGGAATCGAGTAGTTGTATTCCGGCGTGACGATGATGATGCCGTCCGCTTTGGTGATGGCCTCGCCCATCGCCAGCACGGCTGTGGGAAAGCCCTCGGCCTGGATATCGGCATTGTAAAGCGGCAGGTCGCCGACGGAACCGAGCGGCTGGATCGTCACGCCGTCCGGGGCGAGGCCGGGAAGGGCGCGCGCGATGGCTCCATTATACGAGGCTTTGCGGAGGCTACCGAGCAGAGTGACAAACTGAAGCGGTTTCTGGCCTGACATGGGTTGGCTCCTGTTGATCCGGGTGATTGACAATCATGCGGCGGGTTTCGATGCCACCGCCCGGTCGCGGTGTCCGGACAGTTCCGCCCCCGCCTGCCTGTCCAGGCGCGTTGCCAGCAGCGGCGCCAGGAACGACACGGCGGCGACGAACAGGAACGCGACGGAGAAATCCGGCAGCATCGGTTCGGCATGGCCGGTAACGCTGATGGATGCCGCCAGCGCCGCCGCCGATACAGCGATGCCGAGCGTCAGCGACATTTGCTGGAACGTCGTGTAGAAACTGGTCGCCGCACTCATGTCCTCGCGCGGGACGTCGGCATAGGCGATGGTGTTGTAGGCCATGAACTGCAACGACTGGAAAAATCCGTTGGCGATCAGCACGCCATAGATCAGCGGCAACGGCCAGTCTGGCCGGAACGCGGCGCTGAGCGCCAGCAACGTGTTTGCGAGCGCTCCGACCCAGATCAACACGGTGCGGAAGCCCAGTTGCTTCAGGAACCACGGCGCGCAGGTCCGCATCATCAGCGAGCCGATCGACGACACGAACGTGATCAACCCGCTGTTGACCGCCGACAGGCCAAAACCGAGCTGAAACATCATCGGCATCAGGAACGGCATTGCTCCCACGGCAATACGCGACAGCGAGCCGCACAGCAGCGACATCCGGAATGTGGTGATGTGCAATAACCGAAAATCCAGCATCGGCCGGAGCGTGCGGCGGGCGTGGAACCAGTAAAGGGCCGCCGATGTCGCGCCCACACCCAGTAGAGCAGCGACGATTCCGGCTGACCCGGCGCCTCTGCTGGCGACCTCGATCCCGAACATCAGGCAGGCCAGCGCGGTGCCCGACAGAAACAGGCCGCGCAGGTCGAATTTGGTGCGCGCCGGTTCCTTCATCTCATCGATGAAGATCGTCACAAGGGCGATCCCGGCGAGGCCGATCGGCACGTTGATGTAGAAGATCCAGTGCCAGGACAGATAGGTGACAATGAACCCGCCGACCGGCGGTCCGACGATCGGGCCGATCGTGGCGGGTATCATCAGCCACGCCATCGAGCGCACCAGTTCGGCCTTCGACACCACCCGCAGCATCACCAGCCGGCCGACCGGCGACATCATCGCGCCGCCCGCGCCTTGTAGCATCCTCGCCGCCACCAGCGCCCACAAGGTCGGCGCCTGCGCGCACAGGATGGACCCCAGCGTGAAAAGCGCGATGGCGGCGCGGAAAGTGGAGCGGGAGCCGAACCGGTCGGCGATGCGCCCGCTGGCCGGGATGAACATCGCCAGGGTGAGCAGATAGGAGGTCAGCGCGATATTCATGTGCAGCGGGTCGGCGTCGAAGCTGCGCGCCATGGCCGGCAGCGCGGTCGCCAGCACGGTGCCGTCGAGTTGCTCCATGAACATCGCGCTGGCGACGATCATCAGCACGGTGCGCGGGCGGGCGTGACGGTCGGTGTTAATACGAGGCTGGTCAGTCATCGGATGCAGCTTAACGCGGGCATGCCGGTTCCGGATACGGGCCGCATGACATTGCCAAGCCGGCGTTCGGCGATGATGCTCGCGCTCACCAACCAATGAGGAAACCAACGTGACACAGGCAACCGGCCCGCTGGCGGGTGTTCGGGTGATCGACATCACCACTGTCGTGCTGGGTCCGATGTGTGCCCAGACACTCGGTGACATGGGCGCAGACGTGATCAAGGTGGAGACGCTGCAGGGGGACAGCACAAGGCTGATCGGTCCGTCCCGCACGCCGGGCATGGGCGCGTATTTTGCCAACCTCAACCGCAACAAGCGCAGTCTCGCGCTCGATCTGAAGAAGCCGGCGGCGCGGGAGGCGATCCTGAAGCTGGTCGAAACCGCCGACGTGTTCGTCCACAACATGCGGATCGGCGCGGCTCAGCGCCTCGGACTGGATTATGAGACACTGTCGGCGCGCAATCCGAAGCTGATTTACGCCTGTGCATCCGGCTTCCGCAAAGGCAGTTCGATGCAGGAGTTCCCTGCGTATGACGACCTGATCCAGGGCGTGTCCGGCACCGCGTCGCTCAACGCCGGCCCTGACGGCGCGCCGCGCTATTTCCCCACCGTCATGGTGGACAAGCTGACCGGGGTGACGCTGGCCTCGATGATCGGCATGGCGCTGTTTCACCGCGAGCGCACCGGGCAGGGGCAGGAGATCCATTTGCCCATGATGGAAACCATTCTGTCCTTCATGCTGGTCGAACACATGTGGCACGGCACCCTCGGTGAGCCCGAGAAGGGCCTGACCTACCCCCGCATGATGACGCCGCATCGCCGGCCCTACCCGACCAAGGACGGCTATATCAGCGTGATCGCCCACAGCGACGCGCAATGGGGCAAGCTGTTCGAGGCGATGGGCGTCCCGGACCTGATCCACGATCCGCGATTTCATTCCGTTCCCGCTCGGTCAAAGAACATCGACGCGGTCTATGCCACCCTGACCGAGGGCATGAAGCTGCGAACCACCGATGAATGGCTGAACGAGCTGCGGCCGGCGGACATTCCATGCGGGAAGGCCAATAGTCTCGATGATTTGTTCACGGATCCGTACTTGGCGGAAACCGGTTATTTCGAAGCCCACGCGCATCCCGTGGAGGGCGACGTCATCATCCCGGCGATCCCGGCGCGATTCTCCAAAACGCCTCCGAACGTGCACCGCCCCTGGCCACAACTGGGCGAGCACACCCGCGAGATTCTGACTGAGGCTGGATACTCGGCCGCGGAAATCGCATCGATCATGCGGGCCTAAGCCTCGTCGTTCATGCGAGCCATGAGCGGACACGAGCGTTTTGCCAGGCGCAGACGGTTATACGTTGGCGTTACATCACGGTCGCGTTGACGTATCGACTTCAATGCGACGTGATTTCTCCGGTCGCGCCGGGACCGTCATAGTTGTGTTCGCGGAAATCATCGATCGCATCCTGTGGTCTACGATTTCGTGAGTTCACAACAGGCTCCGTGGAATAAGTTTCAAGCACTGATAAAAGGCCCGGTTTGGCGCCGGTGGCGCTTTGTCGTTTCGGTATAGTGCAACTACGGAACTGTTCCTGGTCCCAAGGAAAAGGCAGGCAGATGGCAAGCATTAATTGGACGACGGGCGCGAGTGGCGACTGGAATACAGGCACCCTCTGGAGCTCCGGTACCGTACCGGCCACGGCGGACGATGTGACCATCGACGCGCTCGCACCGGTGGGGGCCGATTACACGGTCACCATCGCCACAGGCGAATCTGAAATTGTGACCAGCGTGACCTTAAATGCGGTCAACAATTTGGCGGGTGCGAACGTAACACCCTATAACGCGGCGGTGCTGGAAATTGACGGCACGCTGACCTTTGCCCCTGGATCCGCCGGATCGATCAGCGGTCCGCCGCAGAATTTTGTGATTTTGAATGGCGGCACGCTGGTGAATGCCGGCACGGTCTCTGCCTTCGTTCAGGCGAGCGGCAACGCCGTTATCACGGGCACGAACGCTGTTGACATCTCGAATTACTTGCAAGAAGTGGGCGGCTCAATCACGATCGATACTCCGTCGATCGTTGGCATTGCCGGCACTACATTGTCGAGCGGCTTTTACGAGGCCCAGGGCACGGGCGCGGTGATTAACCTGGGCGGCCCGCTGCAAAACGGGACTGTCGATATCCAGACCATCGCGGATCCGGGAATAAACGTCTATGACGCGCTGACCCTCAACGGTCCGACCTCCGAGATCTATGAATGGAATGGCACCGGGTATGTTACGGTCGAATCGACCGTAACCCATGTCGGGGAAAATGCCTTCCTGGATGTGTACAACGGCCGAGACTATAACACAACCAACGTCCTGAACATTGACGGGGCTTCAGCCGCATACGAGGCCGGGATTTTCAACCTCACGGCCGGCACGGTTACGACCGCTGGCTTGAATATCAATAGCGATATCGTTGGCGGCATCAACAACGGCGGCATTGTTCAAGGATCCGCGACGATCGTCGGCCCGGTTGTCAACAACGGCACCCTGATGGCGCTGCGGCGTGGCGCTCTGGACCTGACCGGCACCATGGACGTGACCGGCAACCTGACCGGCACCGGACTTGTGGAATTCGATTACAACAACGATGGCGGCACGCTCTATACGACCGGCGCGACGATGGAGCTCAACGGCGTCTCGGCTGGCCAGACGATCATCATGAGTGGCCGCGACACGCTTCAGCTTGATAACGTAGCCAACTTTTTCGGCACGATCCAGGCGATGGTCAACGATCAGATCGTGCTGACGGGCCAGACGGTGACCAGCGCCGTGGACACCAATGGCACGCTGATGGTGTTTGACGGTTCCCTGAGCGTCGCGTCGCTTGTGCTTGCCGGCAACTACGCCGCGGACCACTTCACTACGACCGGTTCTACGATTGCGGTCGCGGCGGGGGCGGCCGTCTCGCCTTCGATTACCGGAGCCGTCGCCGGACAAAGCATTACCGATGCGGCGACTGTGTCACCATTCTCGAACATCGCCCTGACGGACCCCAACATCGGTCAGACCGAGACCCTGACGGTCGCTTTGACAGCAACGGCCAACGGTGCCCTGAGTAATGTGGGCGGCGGAAGCTATAATGCCACGACAGGGGTCTATACGGATATAGGGGCGATGGCATCGGTCATGGCCGATCTGGATGGCCTGGTGTTTACGCCGACCGCCCATCAGGTGGCGCCGGGTCAGGTCGTTACGACTGGGTTCTCGATCAGTCTTGTGGACTCTGGAATGGCCAGTGCGACCGACAACACCACGTCGGTTATTGCTACGGCGGGCACCATCGCGCGCGCATCTAATACGGACATCCTGTTCCAGAACGACAGCGGCCAGTTGTCGCAGTGGCAAATGAACGGCCTGGCCGTGACCACGGCCGGCGGAATTGGGGTGTTACCCGGACCCGCCTGGTTCGCGATGGGCACCGGCAACTTCTTCGGCGACGGCAACACCGACATCCTGTGGCAGAACCTCAGCGGTCAGGTCGCGATCTGGGACATGAGCGGCGGAACGATCCTGCAAGGCGCCTTCGTCGACGTGAACCCCGGTTCGGCATGGCATATCAAGGCAACCGGCGACTTCTACGGCGATGGCAAAGCTGACGTTCTGTGGCAGAACGACAATGGCCAGGTCGCCATCTGGGAGATGAATGGCGGAGCCATTGCTCAAGGCAACTTCGTTGACGTGAACCCGGGCCCGACGTGGCATATTGAGGGAACCGGCAATTTCTATGGCAACGGCGATACTGACATCCTGTGGCAGAACGACAGCGGCCAGGTCGCGATCTGGGATATGCATGGCGGCCAGATCTCCCAAGGCACGTTTGTTGACGTGAACCCCGGGCCGGCGTGGCGCATTCAGGGAACCGGTGACTTCTACGGCGACGGCAACACCGACATCCTGTGGCGGAACGACGATGGCCAGGTCGCCATCTGGGACATGCAGGGCGGCACGATCGTTCAAGGTGACTTCGTCGCGGTTAACCCCGGCCCCGCGTGGCATGTTGAGGCCACCGGTGACTTCAATAACGATGGCAAGACCGATATCGTCTGGCAGAACGACAATGGTCTGGTTGCAATCTGGGAGATGAACGGCGCCACGATCGCCTCCGGTGCGTTGATCACTAACTCCGATAAATCCTGGACCGCTCTGGGCAGCGATCACAATATGCGGTTCATCTACAGTGCCTCCGCCAACGAAACGCTGACCGCGGCGCCGACCACGCCGGACGAGTTCGTCTTCACCAATGCCGCGAGCGGTGCCCACACGATCGCCGGCTTCAATGCGACACAGGACATCATCGAACTGCCTGGTGCGCAGTTCGCCGGCTTCGCCGCGGTCCAGGCTGCGATCACCGCCACAGCGGGCGGTGCGATGATTAATCTGGGCAATTCCACTTCGTTGCTGCTCTCAGGGGTCGATGCCACCACGTTGCATGCCAGCAATTTCGCCCTGGCGTGAGCCCCGGAGTCTGAACCGTCGATTACCATGTGCTGTTGTTTGGTGGGAGCCGCCTTCAAAAAGGGCGCTCCGACCGAACATTTCAGATTTTATTCTATTCTTTTGCTGTATGTGCCTCTTGTCGACAGTCGGCTCGGATTCAATTAAAAGCGGAATTAGATTTCGATCTTATTGGCTGATAATCGATGTCGCGAGGTAGAGTTAGCCCAAAATTGCTAACGTCGGATGCGTCTCACCCAGCCAACTCCCGCCGCACGATGGCCGCCCCCTCAGCCAGCGCACGCAACTTGCCGAAGGCAGACGCCCGGGTCAGATACTTCATCCCGCAATCCGGCGCCGGCACCAGCTTCTCGGCCGGCACGTAACGCAGTCCGTCCCGTATCCGTGCCGCAACCGTCTCCGCCGCTTCGACCCCGGCATCGCCCAGGTCCAACACACCCAGCATCACCGTCTTGCCCGCCAGTTCCCGCAGCACGCCCAAATCCAGCCGTGGCTGCGCCGCCTCGATTGATATCTGCTGCGCGATGGTGCCGCCAAGCTCCGCCAGGAAGTCGTAGCCGCTGGGCTTTTCCGCCACGACGGCGGCATAGCCAAAACAAACATGCACCACTGTCGGCCCCTCGATCCCCTCCAGCGCTCGGTTGATCGCCTTGATGCCGTAACGGATCGCCTTGTCGGGGGCCGTGCGAACCCAGGGCTCGTCCAGTTGCACCACATCGACGCCGGTCGCCTTCAGCGCCCGCAGTTCTTGGTTGACCGCGATGGCGTAATCCATCGCCAGTTCTTCCTCGTCCTGATAAAAGTCGTTCTGCACTTGCCGCGACAGCGTGAACGGCCCCGGCAGCGTGATCTTCGTCGCCCGTGTGGCGTTGTCCCGCAGGAACACCGCGTCCCGCGTCTCCACGCCCGACACCCGGCGGATCGGCCCAACCACCCGAGGCACCTGCGTCACCCGGCCGGCCTTATTCGTCAGTTCCCCCGGCCGGTCGCCGTCGATCCCCTCCAGCGCCATGGCGAAGCGGTTGGAGTAGCTTTCGCGCCGGATCTCGCCATCGGTCACGATGTCGATCCCGGCCCGCTCCATATCGCGGATCGCCAGGATCGTGGCGTCGTCCTGCGCCTGTTCCAGCAATGCCTCCGGCACGCGCCACATATCGTGCGCATGGGCACGAGGCACCCCGTGATGGTGCAGCGTGGCGCGATCCACCAGCCAGTTCGGCTGCGGATAACTGCCGACAACGGTGGTCGGCAACAGATGGGTTGGATACGGCATGAAACGGAACCTCCGGCACGCACGATTGCACCATGCGGCACATCCTCGCAAACTCCAGGCGAAACGCCCAAGGAGACCAGACCAATGTGGCCCATTCGATCCGCCCTGTTCGTGCCCGCCCATCGCCGCGACTGGGTCGGCAAGGCCATTCGCGTATCTCCCGGCGCTGTCGTACTGGACATCGAGGATTCCGTGCCGCCACAGTTCAAGCCGCAGGCAATGGCGCATCTCAAAAGCGAAATCCACGAACTGCGGGATGCAGGCGTGGGCGCATTCGTCCGCATCCAGCCTCTGTATGACGGGACCGAAGCCGAGATCGACGCGGCCGTCACCGACGGCCTGACCGCCATCGTGCCGCCGAAAGTGTCGTCAGCCGACGAAATCCGCCGCCTGCACGATCTGTTAAGCTATGCCGAAGGCCGCGCCGGTGTCGCGCATGGCAGCGTCGGAATCCTGCCCCTGCCGGAGACAGCGCAGGGCATGTACGATGCCTACCACCTCGCTAAAGCCAGTCCCCGCGTGCGCGGCATCCACGGCGCCTTCAGCGGTCCGGTGTCCGGCGATTTCGCCCGCGCCTTCGGATTTCGCGCGACCAGCGGCGGCGAGGAACAACTGTATCTCGCATCGAAAATGGTGTTGGACAGCCGCGCGGGCGGGGCGATGTATCCGATCGCAGGCATTTTCGGGGTTGCGCAGGACGATCTGCCGGCGGTGGAGCGGCTGATCCGCCGCGCCCGCGACATTGGTTATACCGGGGTCGCGGTGATGCATCCCTCGCATGTCGCCATCGCCAACGCGGTGTACCGCCCGACCGCGGAAGAAGTGGCCTATTTCAAAGGCTTGCTGGAGGCGTTCGACGCAGCCGAGAAAGCCGGCCTGGGTGCCGTGACGTATCAGGGTGCGATGATCGACTATGCGATGCTGCCCATGGCGAAAGAACTGCTCGCCGAGGCTGGCCGGAACCGATAGCGTCCCCACATTCAAGCCCGATCAGACGCCGGAGATAGCATGCCTGCCGATTCCATCAGCACCGATACCGCCCCCGTTGAAATCCGATTGGTGGATTATGCTCCGCCCGCCTTTCTGATCGATACCGTGGATCTTCGTTTCGATCTCGATGAGACGGCGACCACTGTCGTCGCCGTCCTGGCGCTACGGCGGAACCCGGCCGCGCCGGCAGACTCGCCGCTGCATTTGGACGGGGAGGCGCTGCAACTGGTTCGTCTGACCCGGGACGGAGCACCGTTGGTGCCGGGCGATTATCACGAAACGAAGGCCGGCCTGACGATCCCGGATATGCCCGACGCCTGCGTGCTGGAGATCGCAACGCTGATCTCGCCCAAAGACAATACGGAACTCAGCGGGTTGTACGTGTCCGGTGGCAATTATTTCACCCAGTGCGAGGCGCAGGGTTTCCGCCGCATTACGTATTTTCCCGATCGGCCGGACGTGATGTCGCGGTACACCACGACCATCGTCGCCACCTGTCCGGTGATGCTGTCGAACGGCAATCCGGGTCCGATCGCTGACCTCGGCGGCGGCCGGCGTTCGGTCACCTGGACAGATCCGCACCCGAAACCGTGCTATCTGTTCGCTTTGGTGGCCGGCGATCTGGTGTCGGTGAAGGATAGTTTTGTCACTAAGTCTGGCCGGAACGTCGAACTCGGCATCTATGTTCGTAGCGGCGACGAGGACCGGTGCGCCCATGCGATGCGGTCGCTGAAGACCTCCATGACCTGGGACGAAGAGGTGTTCGGTCTGGAATACGATCTGGACGTATTTAACATCGCCGCCGTGTCGGATTTCAACATGGGCGCGATGGAGAACAAGGGGCTGAACGTTTTTAATACGAAATACGTTCTGGCCCGCCCGGAAACCGCGACCGACACCGATTACCAGGGCATCGAATCGGTGATCGCGCATGAGTATTTCCACAACTGGACCGGCAATCGGGTGACCTGCCGCGACTGGTTTCAGCTTTCCCTCAAGGAAGGCCTGACGGTCTATCGCGACCAGGAATTCTCGGCCGATCAGGGCAGCCGAGCGGTCAAACGGATCGGCGATGTGCGGGCATTGCGGGCGGGTCAGTTCCGCGAAGATGGCGGCCCGCTGGCGCATCCGGTGCAACCCGCCGCCTATATGGCGATCGACAATTTCTACACCTCGACGATCTACAACAAGGGCGCCGAGGTCATCCGTATGATGGCCACCATCATCGGATGGTCGGCATTTCGGCGCGGCATGGACCTGTATTTCGAACGCAACGACAACAAAGCCGTGACGATCGACGATTTCGTCAGTGCCATTCAGGATGCGTCCGGTGTCGATCTGGAAAGTTTCAAGCTTTGGTACCATCAGGCGGGAACGCCGGAACTGACGGTCGATGACCTCTACGATCCGGAAACCAAACGCTACTCCCTGACCATCCGCCAGGGCACCAAGCCGACTCCGGGTCAGCCCGACAAATATCCGTTGGTGATCCCGGTTTCGATGGGTTTGCTGGATGGCAACGGTCAGGAACTGCCGACCCGTCTGGACGGTGAACCGGACGCACTGACGGGCACTCGCGTGCTGCTTGCGACACATGCCGAAAACCGTTTCGAATTCGTCGATGTCGCGAGTCAGCCGGTGCCGTCGCTGTTGCGCGGTTTTTCAGCGCCGGTGAAACTGTCCGGACTGTCGCCGGATCGGTTGCGCTTTTTGGCCGCGCACGACACCGATCCGTTTGTCCGGTGGGAATCAGGCCAGCAATCCGCTGCCTCCGCCCTGCTGGCTATGGTCGCCGCGATTCAGGACGACGCCGAACCGGTGGTCGATCCGGCGCTGATCGATGCGGTCGCGTCAGGGCTTACGCAGGAACCCGGCTTCGCGGCCGAGGTTCTGTCGCTGCCGGGGGAGGCGACGCTGGCCGACAAGATGGACGTGGTCGATGTCGATGCGATTCACGCGGCCAGGGATATGGTTCGCCAGGCGATCGGCCGCGAACTGGGCACTCGGTTGCGTGCCACCTATGACGACCTGATCGACACCAGTGGTTATGCCATCGGCGGTGCGGCCATCGGCCGGCGGTCGTTGCGCAATGCCTGTCTCGGTTATCTTGTCGCATCCGGGGACGCGTCGGCGGTGCAACTGGCCAAGGCGCAGTTCGATGCCGCCCAGAACATGACCGACGTATTGGCGGCTCTGGCGATTCTGTCCAACGTGGACTGTGACGAACGCCAAGAAGCCTTGGCCGCGTTCTATCGGTTGTGGCATCACGATCCACTGGTGCTGGATAAATGGTTTACAATCCAGGCGTTCTCGTCCTTGCCTGACGCGGTCGGTCAGGTGCAATCGCTTAAGGCGCACCCGGATTTCGACCTGCGCAATCCGAACCGGGTCCGTGCCTTGATCGGTAGTTTCGCGGGTAATCAGGTTCGCTTCCACGATCCATCGGGGGCGGGTTATCGGTTTTATACCGATACGATCATCCAGCTCGATCCCACCAATGGTCAGGTCGCGGCCAGAATGGTCTCGCCATTGGGGCAGTGGCGCCGGTTTGATGCCAACAGGCAGCGTCTGATGAAAACTGAGCTACAGCGGATTCTGGACTTGCCCGGCCTGTCGCGGAATACGTTCGAAATGACCTCCAAGAGTCTGGCATGACCGGTTTCTGCGACCGCGCCTGGCAGCGCACGACAGAGCTCCGGGCCGCGATCGACGGCCTAAGCTTCAACCGTGAGCTGGCCGCCGGCACGCTGGAACAGGCGAAGTTCCAGTTCTACATCCAGCAGGATGCGCTTTATCTCGATCAATACGCCCGCATCCTGTTGATGGCCGGCGCCCGAGGGCCGGATGTGGCGACGCTGCGGCTGTTCGCGGACGCCGCTATCGGGGCGATTGCGGTCGAGCAAGCGCTGCATGGAATGTATCTGACTCAGTTCGGTGCCGGCGCAGCAGAGCCATCGCCCGATTGCCTGAGCTACACCAGCTATCTGCTGGCCACCGCCTATCATGAACCGAGCGAAGTCTTGATGGCGGCGCTATTGCCCTGCTTCTGGATTTACTGGGATGTCGGCAACACCATCGCCCGGGAGGCCGCCCCTGGTAATCAATACCGGGCATGGATCGATACTTATTCGGACGCGGGATTTGGCGATGCCGTTCGGGCGGTCATCGCGGCGACCGACAAGGCCGCCGAGGGCACGACGGATGCGATACGAGCCCGAATGATGACGGCTTTCGTCCGGTCCAGCCATTATGAATATCTGTTCTGGGATGGTGCCTATCAACAGCGCGGCTGGCCCGCTGGTTAGTCCTCCTTGTACCCGACCTCGGGGATTCCCTGTTCATTGCCATAATACTTATAGGGCAAAAACTTCCCGGACATGCTGATCCGAACGCGATCGCCTTTGGGATTGGCCTCCCGGTCGATCTGCATGTCGAAGTCGATCGCCGACATGATGCCGTCGCCGAACTCCTCTTCGATCAGTGCCTTCCAGGCGGGACCGTTGACCATCAGCAACTCATAGAACCGGTACAGCAACGGGTCGGTCGGCGGCATGTTCGTGCCGCGGTGGGGCACCTCATTCAGCATCCGCTCTTCCGTCGCGCTCAGTCCGAACAGGTCGGCGGCCTTCCTCGCCAGCGGCTTCACCAGCTTCATTTGCCCCAGCAACGCGCCAACAATCAGAACCTCGGACATGCCACCAATCTGCTCGCAAATATAACGCCAGCTCCAATCCTTCTCGCGCTTTACGTCCAGGATTTTCTCAGTCAGTTCCGCTCGGTTCATGCAACATCTCCGCCAAATGATATAGAAACGAAATACCGCCCGTCCGAGGACGGGCGGTATCGAAACCCCTACGGCAGGTTCTTGTGCGATCCGTCGCAGCGCGGCGCCTTACCGGTCGCCTTGCAACCACAGAACGAGACGATACCGGATTCCTCGGCGTCGAATTTCAGCGGCGAGAATGTGGAACCCTTGTGCGAGCCATCGCAGAACGGCTGCTTGCCGCTCTTGCCGCAAGAACACCACCAATAGGATTTTCCGGCCTCGACCTCGATCTTGTAGGAGCCCTTTTGGGCGATGACCGGCAATGATTCAGACATGCTGTTCCCCTCGTGTTATGGTAGCCCGGCATGACGCCACGCAGATGGCGTGCTTCCGCCAGGGCAGCGTAACCATCCGGCCTGGCTTCGGAAAGGGCAAGCAACGCTTATGCTGCCGCCATTGCGTCGCGGATGCTGGCCAGCGCGGCAAACGCTCCGGTTGCGACCTGTTGCAGATGCGCGAACCCTTCGCTCGCGTCCAGGATGGCGCCCTGCTTGCAGGCCCGCTCGACATCGCGCGCCAAACCGCTGAGGGACGTCGCACCGCAATTGCCGGCGACCGAAACCAGATCGTGCGCTTCCTTTGCCGCCGCCGCCGCGTCTGACGCCGCCAGCAGCCCGCCCAGGCGGACGATCCGTGCCTCCATGTCGTCCAGCGACTCGGTCAGCAAGGCCTGCAACTGATCCGGCTTCATAAAGCTGCTCAGCGTTTCGATGACCGACTCATCCAGTGCCGGCATGGCGTCGGCCGCGGCATGCTTCGGCCGCCCCCCATTGTTGGTCATATCATTCAACATCCTAAACAAAAGCGGAGCCGATAATGGCTTACTCAGATAGCCATCCATCCCCGCGGCGCGATAGCGCTCCGCCGATCCTTCCAGCGCATCGGCGGTCAGAGCGACAATCGGAACGTCCCGACGCGGCGGTTGCATGGCCCGGATATGGTTGGTTGCCTTGATACCATCCATCAACGGCATCTGGATGTCCATCAGAACGACATCGAATTGTTCTCGGGTCACGGCTTCGACGGCTTTGCGGCCATCCCCTGCAACCGTAACGGTATGACCGGCGCCGGTTAGCAGCGCCGTCATCAGCCGTTGATTGATCGCGTTGTCGTCGGCAACCAGGATATGCAGCGGACGAACGCTGGGTTCCGGTTCGCTGTCCGCGGCCACCGCCGGTGCATGGCCGATTGCATCGACGGCCGGAAGCAGCACACAAAAGACACTGCCGGTGCCAACCCGGCTGTGCGCCGACAGGCGGCCGCCCATTAGCTCGGTCAATTCCCGGCTGATGGCCAGGCCCAACCCGGTGCCGCCAAAGCGACGGGACGTCGAACTGTCAGCCTGGGCGAATTTTTGGAACAGCCGTTCGAGCGTCGCCGGTGCCATGCCGATGCCGCTGTCTTCGACGTCGATCCGGACCATCGAGTCCTCGACCGCGGCCCGGATGCGTACATGTCCGGTTTCGGTGAATTTGACGGCGTTGCCGATAAGATTGAGTAACACTTGGCGCAGCCGGAACCGGTCGCCATTGACCTGCCGGTCCGCCGCAGGACTGACGATACACTCCAACTCCAGCCGCTTGTCCTGTGCCGACGGCGCCATCAGCGCCACCGCGGATCGGATTGTGTCCCCGAGATGGAAGTCGACACACTCCAGCTCCAGTTTTCCCGCTTCAAGCTTGGAAATGTCCAGGATGTCGTCAACGATACTCAGCAGGGCACCGGCCGAATCACGAATGGCTGTGGAGTAATCGTGCTGTGCGGTATCCAGGCCGGATCGCAACAGCAGGTCGTTCATCCCGATGATGCCGTGTAGCGGCGTTCTGATCTCATGCGACATGTTGGCCAGGAATTCTGTCTTGGCCTGATTGGCCTTTTCCGCCAACAGGCGGGCGGCCTCGGCCTGATCCCGGGCGGTGGCGGCACGCTCTTCGGCGCGCTTGCGGTCGGTGATATCGGAATAGGTTCGGACAACACCACCGTCCGGGGTTGGCGTACTGTGAACCTCCAGGATACGGCCGTTGGGTCGGGTCCGTTCGTACACATGCGGCTTCATGACGATGCCGCCTTTTCGGATCAGGGTCTTCAGGTCTTCGCTGGCGGTGTCAAATTCACCCGTGGACCACTGGTAATCGGTGACCGCATCGATATGCGGCCGGCCGGCCAGAAACTTCTCTGGTAGTCCGAGTAATTGGGCGGCGCGCGGGTTGGAGGCCGCGACTGTCAGGTCGGGCGCGATCATAACCAGACCCTGGTTCATATATTGCATCGTCGTCTCCAGCAGCCGGGATTTGGCTGCCAGGTCTGCTTCACTGGTCCGCAGGGCCGTTGCTGTGTCGCTGAGTTCACGCGCGCCGTCGGTCATTCGTTGGATCTGCCGGCGCAGCAGTTGAAACAGTCCCAGCAGGGTACCGACAACGACCGCCGCACCCAAACCGATATACAAGGTCTGACGCCGCCAATCCGCCAGCGCGATTTCCTCATCCGTGCCGACATCGATCACCAGCGGATAATCGCGAACCGGCCTGACCGAGGTGGAGCGTGCCGCCCCGCCGTTCAGGATGCCGGCCGTTTTATACACGCCGCCCCCGGCTGCCAGAATCGCATACCAGGGCGATGTCGCCGGCAATCGCCCTCCGATGGCGGCAGGTGATGGCGGATGGATGACCAGGAACGTGCCATCCTGCCGAAGCAGGGTCATCAGGCTGCTGCCGTCGCTGTCAAGGGCGGCAAAAAACTCCGCGAAATAATTGAGCGAAATCGTGGCGGCCACGATGCCGGCCAGATGTCCATCGCGATCGACGATTCGGCGACCCAAAAGCACAGTCCAGGTAGCACTCAGCCGACCTTTCCCGGGACTGCTAAGGTATGGCTCGTTATCCGTCGCAGTACGGAAGTGGCGATAAATATCCGTGGTGCTCAGATCTGTCCCGAGTGACGGCCAATACCAGGATGTGTTCACCACCTGCCCGTCGGCGTCCAACAGGGTCAGCCCGTCGAGTTGCGGAAGATTGCGTAATTTCTGCCGCAGCTCTGTATGGAAGGCCTCGGTTGCCAGGCTGTCGCGCAGCACGCCAGAGGTTACCACGCCACTGGCCTGGAGTTGTTCGATCGTCGCGGCCACGACCAGATCGACCGCCTGCAAGGCTCGGCCGGTTTGTTCGGCGAGAACCACGCCCAGGCGTGATTGCCGGTCTTCATAGGTCCGGATCGCGGTCTGGCGACCGTCCCAAACGGCCAGGGCAGTCGCCGCGGTCACCAACAGAATCAGGCAGGTAAACGCCCCGGCCAACGCCCGGCTGGCGCCGGCGGTTTTGACCGTTACGGCCGGGAGGTCGGTGGCGGACGGGGTGCGTGACATGCGGTTACGATTAGACCACGTCCCTCCGCCATGCGAAACGTTTTGTTTGCCGGCCGATTGGTGCCGTTCAGCTACGGCGGTGGGACCGGTGTGTCGTCTTGCGGTTGGACAGAGACAGCGACAGTCCGGCGCAAATAATCCCCATCGAGGCCGGGATCAGCCAGGCCGGACGCACCAGCATCGGCTCGATCATCGCGGTCCGTACCCAGTTGCCCAAAACCCGCCCTGACCAGGCCGGGAGCTTATCGAGGATATCATGATCGAACAGATACAACGCCCGGCCGAGCGATATGCTTTCCGCCCCGAACGTCGCGATACCGACGGCGGCGACAAGCAGGACGGCAGCAAGCACGGCCAGGGCGCGTTGAGCGATCACATGAATAACTTCTCGGACTTCCGGTCGGAGTATAGCGCAGCTACCTGTTCGGCGTACCCATTAAAAATTTGTGTAGGCACCCGTTCGTCGCTCCCGAGCAGACGTTCGGACGCCTGGCTCCAGCGGGGATGCGCGACCGCGGGGTTCACGTTGGCCCAGAAACCGTATTCCGACGGGCCGATTTCTTCCCAAAACGTTTTCGGGCGCTTGTCGGTGAAGGTGATTTTCACGATCGCCTTGGCCGACTTGAAGCCATATTTCCACGGCAGGGTCAGTCTGATTGGCCCGCCGCTTTGCGGTGGCAACGGCTTGCCATACAGCCCGGTCGAAATGAAGGCCAGGTCGTTGGCGGCTTCGTCGATCGTCACCCCTTCCACATAGGGCCACGGATAAAACGGCGCGTTCAGACCGGACATCGTTTTGTCCTGCGCGGTTTCGAACACCACATATTTGGCGGACGACAGCGGTTCCGCGATCTTCAGAAGCTGAGATAATGGAAAGCCGGTCCAGGGAACCGTCATGGCCCAGGCCTCGACGCAGCGGTGCCGGTAAATGCGTTCCTCGGTCGAGACCTGTTTCAGCAGATCGTCGATGTCGATGGTGCGCGGCTTTGCCATCATGCCGTCCAGTTTGATCGTCCAGGGCCGTTGCTTCAGCGCCTGAGCGTCCCGCCAGATGTTTTTGCTCTCGCCGAATTCGTAATAATTGTTGTAGGTCGTGGCATATTTTTCCTCCGTCAGGGCACGCCCTGGAGCGAATGCCGGCACCGAGTTGGCGTCCGCCTTGGCCGTCAGTGCCGGCAGGATGGTCATCGCACCGGCGGCGGCCAACAGCGAGCGGCGCTTCAAAACTACGTGTTCGGGGGTCACTTGGCGTTCCGAGACCTCCCAGCCGCGCCGATGGATGATGTGCATGGTCGTGATCCTTCCTGTTGCCGTTCTTATACGTGTCCAAGACCACACATTGCCGTATCGGACGGGATGGAGGAACTTAAACATAAGTCACACTTCGAAACCGACGCACCCAGGAGCACGCCCATGCATCTCGCCCGATTCCCGCGAGTCCGCCTTTTTCCTGCCCCGACTCCGCTGGAGCGGCTGGACAACCTGACCCGCACCCTGGGTGGGCCGGAGATCTGGATCAAACGCGATGACTGCACCGTGGTGGCGACCGGCGGCAATAAGGTTCGAAAGCTTGAATGGCTGATCGGCGAGGCCAGGGCGCAGGGCGCCAGCCACATCGTCACCCAGGGCGCGGTGCAATCCAACCATGTGCGCCAGACCGCCGCCGTCGCGCGCAAATTCGGCATGACCTGCACCGCCCTGCTGGAGCACCGCATCGACACCAACGACCGGGACTACCTCGGCAGCGGTAACGTTCTGTTGGACAAGCTGTTCGGCTGCAAGATCGAATATCGTCCCGGTGGCACCGACATGAACGCCGAAGCGGAAAAATATGGCGCTGAACTGCGGGCGGAAGGGCAGGCGGTCTATGTCATTCCTGGCGGCGGATCGAACAAGGTCGGGGCGCTGGGGTATGTGTCCTGCGCCCAGGAACTGATGCAGCAGGCCGACGAGATGGGCCTGCGGATCGACCGCATCGTCACCGCGACCGGCAGCGCCGGAACCCATGCGGGTCTGGTGGTCGGGCTAGAGGGCATGAACGCCAACGTCCCCGTGCTGGGGATCGGCGTTCGTCTGCCACGCGACCGGCAGGAGGAGAACGTGTACAAACTCGCCCTGGCCACAGCCGAGTATGTCGGCATGAAAGGTGGCGTGCCGCGCGAATCGGTCGTCGCCAATTGCGACTACGTCGGCGCCGGCTACGGCATCCCCACCGAGGGCATGGGCGAGGCGGTGCGCATGCTGGCGCAGGAGGAAGGCATCCTGCTGGACCCGGTTTACTCGGGCAAGGCGATGGCCGGCATGATCGATCTGATCCGCAAGGGCGAACTCGCGGCCGGGCAGACCATCGTCTTCCTGCACACCGGCGGCGCGGTCGGCCTGTTCGGCTACAACACGTTCCTGGAAAGCGCGCTCTGATGCTTGGCAGCACGGATCGAATTCTGACCACCCACACCGGCAGCCTGCCGCGGCCGGCGGCGCTGACTGAAATGTACGCGCGTCGGGCGGAGGGCGAAACCATCGACGAAGCGGCGTTGGAGGCCGCCGGCAAAGTCGCGACGCGTCACGTCGTGCGGCAGCAGATTGCCTCCGGAATCGACGTCGGCAACAACGGCGAGCAGCAGCGCGAGGCGTTCTTCCTGTATGTCCGCCGTCGCATGACCGGGTTTGGCGGAAGCTGGGTCCGCCGCCCAATGGCCGATGTCACGAAATACCCCGGCTACCGCGCCTGGGCCGCTGAACAGGACGGCGTCAAACGCTCGGTCAGCAATCGCGGCGCGTTGCCAAAGGCAATCGGTGCGGTGTCGTATCTGGACCCAGCCCTGGTGAAAGCCGAATGTGACGAGTTCCTGGCGACACTGTCCGAAGTCGATGGCGGCTTTGCCGAACCGTTCATGACCGCGCCGTCCCCCGGTATCATCGCCGCCGCTCTGTTGAACGAACATTATGACACCGAAGACGCCTATCTCCACGCGCTCGGGCAGGCCCTGCGGGTGGAATACGAGGCCATCGTCGGAGCCGGGTTCCTGTTGCAGATTGATGCTCCAGATCTGGCGCTGGAACGGCACGTTTCATTCCAGGACCGTCCGCTGGGCGATTTCATCGACTTCGCCGAACGGGTGGTCGGAACGATCAACGAGGCATTGGTCAATGTCCCGCGGGACCGTGTCCGCATCCACGCCTGCTGGGGCAATTACGAGGGACCGCATGATTGCGATGTCGATCTGCACGCTATCTTGCCCGCGATCGCCCGGGCTAAGGTCGGCGGCTGGGTGCTACCGTTTGCCAACCCGCGCCACGCCCATGAGTACCGCTGCCTGAAGGACCTGCCCCTGGACGACGGCCAGATCATCGTCGCCGGGGTGATCGATCCGCTGACCAATTTCGTCGAGCATCCTGAAGTCGTGGCCGACCGGCTGGAACGCGTGATCCAGGTCGTCGGCGACCCGACCCGCGTGATGGCGGGCACGGATTGCGGTTTCGACACATCCGCGGGCCGCGGCAAGGTCGCCGCGGATGTCGTCTGGGCGAAGCTGAAGGCGATGGCCGATGGCGCACGGATCGTGTCGGAACGGTTGGGGATGCCAGGTTAGGCGAACCGGCCACGGGCCTGGATAACCGGATCGGCTGACCTGTTCTGACACTGCGGGGCACCTCTGCTCCGGCGGGGCATGGCGATGTTGAAGAATTCCATGTGTGATTGCCCTGGTTATCGCGCCGGCCGAGGCGCGTGACTCGGACGCGTGTCCATACGAAACCGCCGGCGGGATTCGCGGCAGGGACGATTTCGGTCTGACGACTCGTCGTTTTGGCGGTGACCCATCCCATCATGGCAGGCGAAGCGGACGATGCCGCGGGGTATCGGGCCACCCGGCCATACGAATCAGCGTCGCCCGCGATTGCCACGAAGGACTCGCGACAATCCCCCCCGCGGTGTTCTCGCGGCGGTTCTATTTCCGTGTCAGTCGGCATTCATCACATTCGTGTTATTATTGATATTATACGTAAATATGTCCATATTCTATTTTTATAGAGAGATTTTTGAAACGATAAGGCCAGTTTCTGCGTTAAATATGCACCAATGTTGAAATTTTTGGAATATTTTGTTGACAATCGATAGCTGTCGCTGCATGATACGCTCATGCAACAGGGGGTTTTGGCGATGCGTATCCGTGTAATCACAACCATTTTCGCTGGTTTTATGGCCAGCGCCGGTTTCATCGGTCATGCGAGCGCAGACACCTTCAGTTACAGCGGATACAGCCTCAGCGGCGGTGAGAACCTTCACGTCACCGACGCTGCCCTGGCCATCGACAATGAGTATGGCGGAGCCGGACTGATCGGCCTGGACGGGTCGTACACCATACAGGCATACTGCGTGGACCTAGCTGACTGGCTGTTATCCAGCGGCAGCTACATCACTAACGTCAACCCATTGTTCAACCCAAACCTCGCGGGAACATCCAGCATTACGGGTGACAGTAAAATCGCGGATATCAATGCCCTGATCGCCAACGGCGGCAATTTCGCCGCGGTTCAACTTGCGATCTGGGAAACCGAATATGGCGCTGCCGCCTCTTTCACCCCTGATGATTCGGGATTGCAGGCGGTGGCAACGGGCTATTTGACCAATATCGAAAATGGTTCCTGGACGGGTCTGATTGGTCAAACCATTGCCGAACTATCTCCGGTGGATGGCGTGGCTAATCAAACCTTGATTTACATGACCGCGGATATGGATATGTTGGGCTCATCAACTTCATTAAATGCGGTACCTGAGCCAACAACGCTGGCACTGCTGGGTGCTGGTGTGATGATGATGATTGGCGGCGTGAGAAAGCGCCGCGCGTGATCGTTCCAGACTGAGCACGCGGACGATTAGCTAATCAAGGGGCGGTCGTGACTACTCGGGCCGAACGGCGACGAGGCGATTTTTCCACAGGTGCCCATGCGACGGTTCAGAGTTGGGCTCGGCTTCCCCGTGATACCGCTTGCTTTCGTGACTACTTCCCGGCCATCCGCCTGATCGTTCCAGACTGACCGCCCGGATCTGGTCCAACCGAACCAACGCGGCTACTCATGGTGCAACGTCCCTAAGGAACCAGCACCATGACCAAGCCCCTGTTGTTCACCCCGTTGCAGATCAGAAGCGTCACCCTCCGCAATCGTGTCGTTCTCGCCCCGATGCACCAATATGCCGCCAAGGAAGGCTTCGCCACCGACTGGCACCTGATGAATGCCGGTAAATACGCGGCCGGCGGCTGCGGCCTGGTCATGGTCGAATCGACGAAAGTCGAACGCCGTGGCGCCGGGACCGTCGGCGACCTTGGCCTCTGGAAGGACGATTTCATCCCCGGCCTGAAGCGCATTACCGACTTTATCAAATCGCAGGGCGCAACCTCCGCCATCCAGATCGGCCACTCCGGCCGCAAGGCGCGCCTGACCCGCCCGTGGGAGGGCCAGCAACCGCTGACCGAAGACCACCCGGAGATGTTCGACTGGGACGGCTGGGACCTGATCGCCCCGAGCGCCATTGCGCACAGCGACCGGATGCCAACCCCGCGCGCCCTCAGCCGCGACGAAATCCCTGACCTGGTCAGCCATTGGGGCGATGCCGCCGCCCGCGCCGACAAGGCCGGGTTCGAGGTTCTCGAGATTCACGGCGCCCATGGCTATATGGTGCATCAGTTCCTCTCCCCCGTCGCCAACCGGCGCAACGACGAGTACGGCGGCTCCGACAGCAACCGCATGCGCTTCGCCCTGGAAGTCGCGGAATGCGTCCGCGCCCACTGGCCGGCCGAAAAGCCGCTGTTCATGCGTTTGTCGTGTGAGGACGATGCCGGCTGGGGGCCGGAACAGAGCGTCGCCCTGTCACGCGAACTGAAGCTGAAGGGCGTCGATGTCATCGATTGCAGTGGCGGCGGCATCCTGGAACGCTCTCCCATGGACAGCGTCCGGGCGAAGTACTACGGCTATCAGGTCCCTTACGCCGAGAAGATCCGGAACGAGGCGGACATGATGACCATGGCCGTCGGTCACATCGTGCATGCCGACCAGGCCGAGGCCATTCTCCAGACCGGTAAAGCCGACCTCATCGCGCTGGCCAGGGAATTGCTCTACAGCCCGAACTGGGCGCTGGACGCGGCGCAGAAACTCGGCGCCGATCCGGATTTCGTCAGCGTTCCGCCCGCGATGGGCTGGTGGCTGGGCAAGCGCGCCAAATCGGCGTTCGAAGGGGTGCCGTCCACTTATCAGCGCGGCGCCATGGCGGCGGTGGAATGAGACGCCATGAAATATAATTCTTATTCGAACTGAATAGTGCGGAACGCGCGCTATCACCTAAATGAATGTGATAGCGCGGCGCCGCCAGCAAAATTCCATTGCGTTTAATTGCGCCCGGAGTAGTGGCTTACTCGAAATCCGGGAGCAAAGAGCGGCGTGGCGCCTCCGATGGACGCACACAATGAGTCGGCTGCTGGTGAGGCAGCGACTTTAAGTCTGGAACGCTGCCCCCCGGCGCCGCGTCGTCGGCGCTGGCTACAGGGGCTGTCGTTGCGTGCCAGATTGCTGTTGCTGGTTGTCGCCGGCGTCGTGCCGCTGATCGGCTTTAGCATAGCCCGCGAATATCTCGATTACCGGACCGAGCGTCAGGCGATTTATGACGGTCTGTTGACGATCGTGCGCGGCACCGCCCTTGCCGTGGAGCGCGATCTGCAGCTTCGGATTGCTTCGCTGGAAACCCTCGCGCTGTCTCCGGCATTGTCGCGGAACGATCCGGGTGCGTTTGATCAGCAGGCGGAGATCTACCTGGCCGGGCTGCCGCCGGGAAGCTTGTTGGGGATCGTCACGCCTGATCGTCAGCTCCAGCGGATATTCGGTTTGCCGGCTAACATGTCGAGCACCCCGGTGCGGCGTGACGCCAGCGCCAAGGGCTTGCAGGTCTTCGAAACCCACAAACCGGTGATCACAGATCTACATGTCGGTCATTTCACCGGCATTCTTGGCTTCAGCGTCGATGTACCCGTCATCCGGGACGGCAACGTGATTTACGACCTGTTCGTCCGGTTGCCGGTGTCGGTTCTCGGCGACCTGATCCAACGGCAATATCTGCCACCTCGCACGGTCCTGACATTGGCCGATACGGCCGGCGCGATCGTGGCACGCGTTCCCAACGGGGATCACTTCGTGGGGTCATCCGTCGTTCCCGGCTTATGGTCCGAGGTGCGAATGCATCCGGAGGGCAGAACCCTGGCCCCCACGCTGGAGGGCGTTCCGGCCATTGCGATCTACACGCATGTGGCTCCATTCGACTGGGCAGTGCTGGTTGGCGCCCCGGAGGACATGATCTTCGCCCCGATGCGGGATGCCATCATCACCGCCATCCTGGTTGGAGCGGCCGTGTTAAGCGCCTGCCTGCTGTTGGCGATGATGGCGGCCAGGGGCATTACGCGTCCGATCGAGCAGCTTCGGTGGTTCGCGGCGCATGACCATCAAATGGAGCCGGCGGTCGTGGTGACCGGTCTGCCGGAAACCGACGCGGTCGCATCCGCCCTGTTCACCGCGGCGGCCGAGCGTCGGCAAGCCGCCCGCGCTTTGGCGGAAAGCGAGCAGCGGTTCCGCATCCTGTTCGAGCAGTCGCCAGGGGGAACGATCTTGCTCGATCCCGATACCACGCAGGTTATCGATAGCAATGCGATCGCGGCTGCCAGCCTGGGGTTCACGGTCGAGGAGTTTCGTGGCCGTCCGATGACCGATTTCGCCAGTCAACTGACTAAGGAGCGCGTTCAGGATCTCTGCCGGTCGGTCGGCGATGGCAAAACCTATAGCTATGAAACCCGCATCGTCGGCCAGCGTGGCACGCGGGACATGCTGATCGCAGTCGCACCGGTGCAGGTCGCCGGCCGGACCCTCGCGCTGGTTAATCAAATCGATGTCACCGATCAGAGGCGAGCGGAAGCTGGCCTGCGGGTCAATCAGCAGCGCCTGGACCTGGTTCGGGAAGGTGCCAACCTGGGTATCTGGGACTGGGATATCGTCAACCGCGCGCTCACCTGGAGCGAACATAACTGGCACCTGCATGGTCTGGAACCGAAGCCGAACGGCCCGACTCCGGCCGATTGGCAACGGGTCGTGCATCCCGACGATCTGCCGGGCGCGTTGGATGAGATGCGTGCCGCGCTGAAGATGCCGGACCATCCGTACACCATCGAATTCAATGTCGTGCTGGCGGACGGCTCGCTTCGGCGGCTATTCAGCCGCGGCCAGACCATTTGGGACGCGGACGGGCTCCCCATTCGTATGGTCGGCATCACCATGGACGTGACCGCGCGGTATCAGGCGGAAACGGCACGGGACCGGCTGATCGCAATGCTGGAAACCGAACGGAACCGGTTGTCGGAAATCGTCGAGATCCTGCCGGCCGCCGTTGGCATCGTCGATCGGACCGGGCGGGTTGTCCTGGGCAATGCGGCGATGCAGCGCCTGAACGGGCCGGTCATTCAGTCGATGGCGGCGGAACCGCGTGGCGAATGGATTGGCTACCATCCGGATGGTCAGCGCGTGGCACCGGACGACTACCCGATCCGGCGGGCGTTGCGCCTGGGCGAAACCACCCTGCCGGGGATGGACTTCGTCTATCGCGAGCAAGACGGTAAACAAACATGGTACCGCGTGGCCAGTCTCCCGTTGCGGCGGGAGAGCGGTCAGGTCCAGGAGGTCCTCGGCATCTTCCAGGACATCGACGCCGAAAAGCGCCTCCTGGCCATTCAGCAAGAGATCAACGCCAGTCTGGAACAGCGGGTTCAACAGGAAGTGGCGGCTCGGGAGGCCGCCCAGCAGCGCGCCGCCCATGGCGAGAGAATTCAGGCACTGGGTCAACTCGCGGGCGGCATCGCTCACGATTTCAACAATGTTCTCCAGGCCGTCGCGGGCGGCGCCGCGCTGATCGAGAATCGTCCGTTGGATGTGGAGCGCGTGCTGCGCAATGCGCGCATGGTGATCGATGCGGCGAGGCGGGGTGCCGCGATCACCAGCCGGTTACTGGCGTTTTCCCGGCGAGGCGACCTGCGCGCGGAAAATGTCGATGCCGCCGCGCTGTTGGCCGATATGGCGGATGTGCTCAGCCACACTCTGGGCGGTTCGGTCGTCTGCGCCCTGGATGTCTCACCGGGGTTGCCGCCGCTGTTCGCCGATCGGGAGCAACTGGAGACCGTGCTGGTCAACCTGGCCACCAACGCTCGGGACGCGATGCCGTCAGGAGGCACCCTGACGCTTGCCGCCCGGGCCAAGACAGTGAGTGCGAGGGATCCCTCCGGCCTGGAACCGGGACTGTACGTCCGGATCGAGGTCAGCGACACGGGGACCGGCATGGATCAGGCCGTGCTCGATCGGGTAACGGAGCCGTTCTTCACGACGAAGGAACCGGGGAAGGGGACCGGGCTGGGTCTGGCGATGGCGAAGGGCTTCGCGGAACAAAGCGGCGGCGCTTTGGCCATCGACAGCGCCCCGGGCACGGGCACCCGGGTCAGCCTCTGGCTGCCATGCGCGTTCGGAACGTCGGGGGCCGAGCGGGGTGCCGTCGTGGCGCCAGATGACCCCGACAGAGCGTGTGTGCTTCTGGTCGATGACGATCCAATCGTGCGCGACGTGCTGACGATGTCGTTGGAGGATGCCGGCTACGCGGTCCTGTCGGCCGATGGCGGGGCGGCTGCTTTGTCACTGCTGGACTCGGCCGGCCGGGTGGATGTGCTGGTGTCCGATTTGACAATGCCGGACATGGATGGACTCGCGCTGATCAAGGCGGCGCATGAACGCCGGCCACGATTGCCGGCCGTGCTGCTGACGGGATACGCCGGCGATGGGGCCGAACTGGCAGTCAGTGGTGCGATCAGCGGCGCGTTCTCGTTGTTATGCAAACCGGTGTCAGGGGCGCTGTTGGTGGACCGGATCAAGGCGGTCATGGAATCGCGGACAGTTAGTGGCCGCGCGTAACGGGCGCCCCAGGTGGACCCTTGCGGATTGAGGCAAGCAATGACGGCAGGGAATTGGCATGCTGCTTGCGTATTGTTCCGAATGAAAACTCTGTCGCGCCTGACTTTGATCGTATCGAACATCCGGCGGCTTGAGCCCTTGTCGGCTACGAGCATTCCCAAAGGGTTTCGGACTTTTCGCGAGGCTTGCAAGGCTCTGTTTGGACCCGGTGCGGTGCATACGTGGACCGTCCGGCTCGAACCGCGCCGGACGGCAGAACTCAGCCCGTGCCGGAGATGGGTCGTAATCACGCCAATGCCTATTACCAGCGGCCTTAAGTTTCGACTGGTCGGCCCAAACCCATCATGGCGGGCCTTCGCCCGCATGACGGCGGGGAGTCGTCACTTAGGCCCATTGGTATGATTCCGTTCCGGGAATAGTTGGGCACGTCGCGCCTGCGGAATAAGCAGGCAGGTCATTATTTGGCTACCGGCCCGGGTTTCGGCGGGACGCGCCGCCTTCGTACCATCCTTTTGATCGCCGCACGATGTGGACGACGGACAGCATGACCGGCACCTCCACCAACACGCCGACCACGGTCGCCAATGCCGCGCCGGACTGGAAACCGAACAGAGCGATGGCCGCCGCCACGGCGAGCTCGAAAAAGTTGCTGGCACCGATCAGGGCCGAGGGGCCGGCGACGCACCACTCCACGCCGAGACGGCGGTTCAGCCAGTAGGCAAGCCCGGCGTTGAAATAGACCTGGATGATGATCGGCACCGCCAGCATGGCGATGACCAGTGGCTGGCGGATGATCTGCTCGCCTTGCAGGCCGAACAACAACACCAGGGTCAGCAGCAGCGCGGACAGCGACAGTGGGGCCAACCGACGGAGGGTGCGCTGTAATCCGCCACGGGCCAACAACGCGCGGCGCCAAAGCTGGGCCACGATCACCGGAACGACGATATACAGGACGACTGACAGGACCAGCGTGTCCCAGGGAACAACGATCGAGGACAAACCGAGCAGGAACGCAACGATCGGGGCGAAGGCGACGACCATGATCATGTCATTCAACGCGACCTGCGACAGGGTGAAATGCGGTTCGCCCTCCACGAGGCTGGACCAGACGAACACCATTGCCGTGCAGGGGGCGGCGGCGAGCAGGATCAGCCCCGCGATGTAGCTGTCGATCTGGTCCGGCGGCAGGAGCGGCCGGAACAGATGCGCGATGAAGACCCAGCCGAGCAGCGCCATGGAGAACGGTTTGACCAGCCAGTTGACGCCGACGGTCGTGGCGATCCCGCGCCAGTGTTCGCCCACCTGCGCCAGGGCGCTGAGGTCGATCTTCAACAGCATCGGCACGATCATCAGCCAGACCAGTACCGCGATCGGTAAATTCACCTGCGCCACGGTCGCGTTCCCCAGCGCATGGAATATGCCGGGCGATAACTGCCCCAGGCCGATCCCGGCGACGATGCAAAGCGCGACCCACAGGGTGAGGAATCGCTCGAAAATGCCCATGGCGGGCGCCTTGGTGGCTTCAGTCATGGATGGGAACCTTGTTGAAAATTTACGCGGGTAAGCGTCTGGCGGTGGCGACCCCGGGTAGCAGGAGCGTGATTGCCAGGCAGATCGCCAGCATGACCGCCGATCCCCAGAGGCAGGCGGGCAAGCCTCCCGCCTGTGTCAGCACGCCCGACAGCACAATGCCAAGAAGACGCCCACCGGCATTGGCGGCATAGTAAAAGCCGACATCCTCGGCCGCCTTGGATGAGCCGGCATAGGCCAGGATCAGATAGGAATGCAGTGAGGAAATGACGGCGAAGGCGAAACCGAACAAGCCGAGGCCGATGGTGACCACCAGATCAGGCCGGGCGATGCCCGTATTGCTAATGATGACAGCAAGAATAACCGGGATGGCGGTCAGGACCGCGCCCCACAGCCGGGCATCCGGGACTTCACGGGACAGGCCGTCGTTACTGCGCCGGACAACGGACGGGGCGATAGCCTGCACCAGCCCGTAGCCAATGGTCCAACTGGCGATGAAACCGGCCACCTCCATGTAATGCCAGTCCTGGCTGTACAGAAACACCGGCAGTCCGACCACGAACCACACATCGCGGGACCCGAACAGGAAGATACGCGCTGCCGCCATTAAATTGATGCTGCGTGTTTTGGCGAACAGTTCGCGAAATGATTTCGAGGCTTTCGCTTTCCCGAGCGTTCGCGGCAAGCTGAGTGTCACGCCGATCAGCACGCAGGCCAACATGGCGGCCATGAGCCATAGCGCCCCCGCGAAGCCGATCGTGCCCAGCATCAGGCCTCCCGCGAAGAAGCCAACGCCCTTCATGGCGTTTTTCGATCCGGTGAACCATGCGACCCAGCGGAACAACTGGCCGGACCCGCCCTCCGACGTCGCCTTGATCGCGGATTTCGATGCGGTCTTGGTGATGTCCTTGGCGACCCCGGCAATGCCTTGCGCGGCGACGACCCAGGCGACGGACAGGGTCGCGCTCCAGTTGGGATTAAGCGCGGACAGAAACAGTAGACCGGTGATCTGCAGGCACAGCCCGGTCATCAGCATGCGCGGGATGCCGAACCGGGTTGCCAGCCACCCGCCGCCCAGGTTCGCGAAAATGCCGGCCGTTTCGTACAGCAGGAACAGAAACGCCAGCATAAACGGCGTGTAACCCAGCGCGTAGAAATGCAGGAGGATCAGCATACGCAGGGCGCCGTCGGTCAGCGTGAAACACCAATAACTCGCGGTGACGACGGCGTAGTTGCGCACGGCGGACATCACAGGCCCCTGTCGATCACGATATTGGCGAGATCGACCATGCGGCAGGCGTAACCAACCTCATTGTCGTACCACGCATAAATCTTCAGCATCGTCCCGTCCGTTACCATCGTGCTCGGTGCATCGACGATCGCGCTGCGGGTGTCGTTGGTATAGTCGGCGGACACCAGCGGGCGGGTTTCGAAACCGAGGATGCCGGCGAGCGATCCCTCGGCAGCGGCGCGGAACAACGCGTTGACCTCTTCCACGGTGACCGGCCGGGACATTTCAAACACGCAATCGGTCAGGCTGGCGTTCAGAACCGGCGCGCGGATGGCATGGCCGTTCAACTTGCCCTTCAGTTCCGGATAGATCAGCGCGATGGCGGTCGCACTGCCCGTTGTCGTGGGCGACAGCGACAGCATCGCCGAACGCGCACGCCGCAAGTCCCTGTGCGGCGAATCGACCACGACATTGGTGTTGGTCGGATCGTGGATCGTGGTGATCTGGCCGTGCCGGATGCCGATCGCGTCCTGCAGCACTTTGACCACGGGCGCCAGGCAGTTCGTCGTGCAGGATGCCGCTGTCAGCAAACGGTGCCGTGCCGGATCGTAGAGATGGTCGTTGACGCCGACGACGATGTTCAGCGCAGTGGCTTCTTTGACCGGAGCGGCAACGATCACCCGTTTCACACCGCGCGCGAAATACTCCGCCAATGCGTCCGCGGTCAGGAATTTTCCGGTGCATTCCAGGACGATGTCGCAGCCCTGGTCACCCCATGCGACGGCGTCCGGCGTCGCGGCATCCGTGAAATCGATCCGCTTGCCCCCAACGGACACCGAATGTTCATCGCTGTCGAACGAGGTCCTCCAACGACCGTGGATGCTGTCGAACTCCAGCAGATGCGCGGCCGTTGCGGCACCACCTTTGACTTCGTTGATGTGGACGATGTCGAGCCGGTTGCTGGCGCGCGGGTCATCCGGCGCCCGATACAGGCCGCCCATCGCCGCCCGCAGTGCCAGGCGCCCGATCCGGCCCATGCCATTGATGCCGACGCGCATGGTCAGCGTACTCCGTTCCGGGCAGGAATGCCGTTGGTTGCGATTTCATTCAGCCGGGCCTTGACGGCCATGCGATCCAGCGAGGCAAATGGCAGAGCGGTGAAGATCTGCAGCCGCCGGTGCAGACTCGCGTAGAGTTCGTTCAGCATCGTTGCGCGCTCTGTTGCGTTGCCGGTGAATTTGGCGGGATCGGGCAGCGGCCACGCGGCGGTGACGGCCAGATCGCCAAAATCCGGGCAGGTTTGGCCCTCTAGCGTGTCGCAGAGGGCGATCACGAAATCCATGCGCGGCGCATCCGGACCGGTCAACTCGTGCCATGACTTACTGCGCAGGGCACCAATGTCGTGACCGAAGGTGCGCAGCTTGTCGATCACCTCGGGGTTGGGGGCGGCGTTCGGGTCGGACCCGGCCGAGTAGGCCTGGAACCGGGACCCGCTGATCTGCCGCAAAATCGCCTCGGCCATGATCGAGCGGGCTGAGTTGTGCGTGCACAGGAAAAGCACGTTGAAGGCGGGGGTCATGCCTTTGTCCTCGTCTGGCGGTGGGGGAAGCATGCGCGCGAGGTCGCCGCAGAGTTCGGGACGGCCGCTGCAACAGGTTTCGGTCAGGAACGCGAGCAATTGACGAAGGCCCGCCAGCCGCACGGCATGGATGATTTGCCGGCCATGACGGGTCGATTGGGTCAGTCCGGCCCGCTCCAATGCCGCGAGATGAAACGATAGAGTCGAGGGCGGCAGGCCAAGCCGGAGACTGAGGTCGCCTGCGGGGAGGCCGCTGGCGCCCTCGGCGATCAGCAGGCGCATCAGGTCGAGCCTGGTTGCCTGCGATAGGGCGGCAAAGGCGGCGGCAGCATCGGATGATTCCATGTTTCCAGAATAACCGAAATTTACGCCCAAGGCAAGAGATCCGGCCAATCCGCGATGAGTATCAAGCCGACGCCGTTTCAGGCCCTATGATTATCCTGTCGGTAGGGCAGCGGTCTGCCGAGCCGTATCATTCCAACCCGCGCTAAGGTCCGCCGCCGCGTTCCTCGCCGCCATCCAGGTATCGGTGCGGGACGGCGGGACAAAGGCGGTTCTATTTCACTTGCCGAGTGCCAGTTTAAGTTTGGCGACGGCTGCAGCCGGACTGGTATGCACCGGCACGCTGATCGCCGCGCGGACCGCGGCCTCGGCACGGGATGTCGAGAAATGCGCGAGCAGCACGGCATCGCAGCCGGCTAGGCCGGGGGCGGCCTCGGCGAGCAGGCGGTTGTGGGTGTCCGCGTCACCGGTGCGCAACGCCGCCATCGCTTCCGGAACGCAGATCGTGGTGATGCGGGCATCGCTCAGGCCTCGCTGGCGGGCGAGCTCGTAAAATTCCTGTTCCATGCCGGCGACCGACGGGCCGAACGTGGCCAGCATGCCGATGTTGCTGCCGGCTTCCAGCGCGGCTTCAAACATGGCTTCATTTGGCTTCAGAACCGGGACGCTCAGGCGCTCGGCGACCTGTTCAATGGCTTCGCCGAAGGCGGAGCATGTGTAGAGGATGGCGTCCGCACCGGTGGACAGCACGTAATCGGCCAGGGTGCCAATCCGCTGCCGCATGGCATCGGTCAGTTCGCCGTCGCGCTCCCGATCCGCACTCAACGAATCATCCAGCAGGCTGGTGCATTGCGCTTCCGGCCAGAGCTGCCGGAAGGCGGCGGCCACCGGGTCCATGGCGACGGCAACGGCGTGGATCAGGGCAATGCGGGGCTGTGTCATGGCGTTTCCAGTGGCTTGGTTTGTGGCCCTGTAAAGCACGATCACCCCGTCCATGACCAGGAACGCCCCGGTCAGACGCCTGTCAGCTTCACCAAACGGTCAAACTCTGCCACCGACAGCGTCTCCGCCCGTCGCTCGGGATCGATTCCCGCCTTGTTAAGCAGCGTTTCGCCGCCCAGTCCGCGCAGCGAGCCGCGCAACATCTTGCGGCGTTGGCCGAACGCGGCGGCGGTCAATGCTTCCATGCGCGAGAACAGCTTCGGGTCGGGCTGTACCGCCAGCGGTGTCAGGCTGACTACGGCCGAGAAAACCTTCGGCGGCGGCGTGAACGCGGTGGGCGGCAGGCGCATAACGATCCGTGCCTCGCAGGTCCACTGCGTCAACACCGATAGCCGCCCATACGCCGAGGTGTCCGGTTCGGCGCAAATCCGTTCCGCGACTTCCTGCTGGAACATCAGGATCAGCCGCTCAAACGACGCAGCCTGCCGCAGCCAGCGCACCAGCAGCGGCGACGCGATATTGTACGGCAAATTCGCAACAATCTGCCGTGGTTCCGGCACCAGCGACGGCATATCGACGGACAACGCGTCACCCTCGATCACCCGCAGTCGATCACCGACGAGTCCCACCAGATCGGTCATCGCGCCGATCGCGCGGAAATCCAGTTCGACGGCGGTGATCGTGGCGGCGGCGGACGCCAGCAGTGATCGCGTCAGACCGCCCGGTCCCGGCCCAACCTCGATCACATGCCGGCCGGTCAGGTCCCCGGCCTCGCGCACGATGCGGTCGGTCAGATTGCCGTCGAGCAGGAAGTGCTGCCCGAGCGAATGTTTGGCGGCAAGGCCGTGACGGGCGATGACGTCACGCAGTGGTGGCAGTTCAGCCACGGTTTGAGAGTCTCAGTTCAAACTCCGCCGTTGCGTAAATCGATGGTGGCCTTGCGGTGCAGATCGCGCATCATCTGGCGGGACAGCATCTCGACCCGTTCGCCCACGAGTCGATGCTCGATTTCCGCTGAGGTGACTTCGCCAACGTTCTTTTGCTCACGCGAGCAAACCGTGATCACCGCGATGCCGTCGCGCGAGATCAGCGGTTCGGTAGGCTTGCCGACCGGAATTGTCTCCAGCAACTGGCGAAACGCTGGCGGATTGATGGTGTCGGTACGCACGTCGCCCGGGTTGATCGGATGGCTGGGGGTGTTGTTGCTCTTCGCAAAGGCTTCCATCTGGTCGCAGCCCTTGATGGATGCCTGCGCCGCATGTGCCTTGGCCAACTCGGAACGCTGTTGATCGGTCGGATTTTGCGGATCGGTCAGAGGCACGGCAAAGGCAAAAAATGCCTGACGCAGCGATACCATGGTCGCCAGATCGCGGCCGATCTCGCGCTTGCCTTTCAGCGCGATGACGGAAAAACCGCCCGGAACGCGCACCGGATTGCTGACGGCGCCGACCGGCATCTGGGTCACGATCTGCGCGACGGCGGGATCAAGCTGGTTGGTCTGCACCCAGCCAAGCTCGCCACCTTCAAGCGCGCTTTGAGTCTGGCTGAACTGCGCCGCGACCAGCGGGAACGGGGCGCCGGCATGCAATTCGGTAATGACGGTTTCGGCGAAGTGCTGTGCGTCGGCGGTATTGGCGGGATCATCGACCGGGATGAAAATCTCCGCCACACGATATTCCGTCTGGCCGGCGCGTGCGGCCACCAGGGCTTGCTGTTCCTTGATCTCGGCCGGGCTGACATTCAGGCGGTCGCTGACCGAATCGCGCAGCATTTGCGACCAGGCGAGCTGTGCGCGGATCTGATCGATCAAAGTACGGGTGCTGACCCCGTCGGACGCCAGTTTCGCGCGCAATGCGCCGGGCTGCATGCCGTTGCGGGTTTCAATATCTTTGATCGCGCCGGCGATCTGGGCGTCCTGAATGATGATCTTGCGTTTCTGGGCTTCCTGCACACGCAGCCGCTCATCGATCAACTGCCCACGGATTTGCGGCCGCAGCCGAACGATCACATCGGGCGACATCGGCAAACCGGTGGAGATGGCGAACAGGCGGGCACGATTGGCGATATCCGCGTCCGTGATGACGTCGCCATTGACCACGGCAGCAATGCGGCTGCCGCCTGTCAACGGTTGCTCGGCGGCGTTGGCGGCCGGTTTGGCAGGCACACCGGCCGCGAAGCCGGCGACCGGAAGTGCCAGCAGCAGCGCAAGCCCGCCAGCCGCGAGGGTGCGCGGGCGAGGGCTGCGAAGAGAGGTCGGCATGTCAGGCACTCCCGAATTCATAGCGCGCGATAGCCGAATTGGCCGATCGTCTTGAAAGTCAACAAAAACAGCACCGTAGTCGCACCGCCATCGCCGTTGATGGTGGTATAGCGGCGGAACATCCGCAAATCAAAGATGAAGCACTCGTCTTCGTAAATCGCGTCGGCACCGGCGGCGACCATCTGATTGGTGGCCAGGTCGCGGCGGACGTAGCCGCTGAACCGGTAGTCGCCCCATTTGGACGCAAGGCCAACCGTGGCTTCGTTGCGCGGAAAATAATAGGCGCTGCCCGCCGGCGGCGGCGGCGCCTGATCGTAATACGTGTACGGATTGAACGTGGTGTAGATGTAGCCCAGGGAGGCGCGGAATTTCTCCACGCCGGCCGATGCGACGGCGTCGGCGAACCGGGTTGCCAGAGTATTCTTGTCCAGGCGGGTGCGATACGTCAGATCCAGCCATGGAGCGGGTGTAAAGGTGCCGCGCGCGACAATATCGGATGTCGCGTCGTGCAGTCCCGATGCCTCCGGAAAAAGGTTGTCCGTGCCGGTTCGGTAAGATTGGCCGATCAGTCCATCGAAGGTCGTGCCGCCGAGATACCACGCCCCATGCAGGGCGACATTGGCGCGCGTGCCACCTTCCAGCCGATCCGTGCCGGAGAACCGGTTAAAGCCGAACAGATTGGCATCGGTGAATTCGAAGTCCAGGCTGTCCTCGTTCGGATAGCGGCGAAGCTGGCTGTCCCCGGTTTGTGGCGCGATGACGATCTGCGCGATTGGCTCAATAAGCTGCGTGCCCCAGGCGCCGCCATCTCGGGCGAACGGCCAACGGAAATCGACCGCCACCTGCGGCAGGCCGCGCGCGGTGTTCAAAGAATTGAGGTTGCTGTAGTTCGGCAGTTCGTTGGCCTGGGTCGCATCATAGGCGTCGGCATCGCCGTGCAGCGTGACCTTCCATTGATCGCCCAGCAGGCCGGCGAACGGACGCTCGTAGTCCACCGTCAATGCGCCCCGGCGGGTATTGGTGCCGTTGTCGCGAACCACGTTGAACGCGCTGGTCGCAACCGACAGCCGGCCGCCCAGCGAATCCGGTGTGCCGAAATAGCTGTATTGATAGCGCGGCAGCACCACCGGCAGCGCCGCGGTGTTGATCGCGGTATTGAGGCCTTGGTACAATTTCGAATCGAGGCGGGTGTAGGATCCCTCACCAAAGCCCTCGACGAAGAACTGGCTGGTCAGGACGTTCGGATCGCCGCTCAGCCCCTCCACCAGATGGAAGGCCCGCACATAATCGATCGACGACGCGCGGTTGATGTTGAAACCGTAACGCCAGGTGTCGTCATAATTGAACCGAGCCTCGGAGGTGAAAGAACCCTGCGGTCTTTCATCCACGTAACCCATCGAGGTGTTCATCGTGAACGTGCCCTCGTTGAACCGGCGGCGGTATTCGACATCGAGTTGCGGACCCGCCCGCGTGGTCATCATCGGCAGCAAGGTGGCATCGGACTGGTCGTCGAGGACCAGATAGTAAGGCTGGCCATAGAACGCGCCCAGGCTTGACGACACGCCTAACAGAGGCGGCAGAATACCGGATTCGCGCTTAACCGACGGATCGGCGTGCGACATGTAGGGGAAATACGCGACGGGAATACCGAACATTTCCATCGTCGCGTCGTGATACTCGATCTTCTTGTGTTCGAGGTCCTGCACGGCCGAGGCCGCTCGGATTTGCCACAACGGCGGCCGGCCAGGGTCGTCGGCGCATACGTTGCAGGTGGTATAGACGACCTTCGACAGCTCGTTGATCTGGCCGCCGGTGCGTTGGGCGCCATTCGCCGCCAGCCTGCCGTTCTGCTGCAGCAACGCCCGCATATCCTTCAGGATGCCGTCCTGCATGTTGTTCTGCATCTCGGCGTAGTCGGCGAACATGGTCTCGCCGTCCGGTTCCAGCAGCACGACGTGGCCTGTGGCGGCGGCCACGCCGGTGTTGCGGTCGAACGTGATCTTGTCGGCGCGCATCACATGGCCGTTTTGCCATGCCTCGACATGGCCGGTCGCGGTGACCAGGGATTTGTCCTTGTCGTAATCGACTTCGTCGGCCGAGAACGTGACCGGTTCGTTTTTGTTGGGACCAGAGCCGGACGGGGTGGTCAGGGCGCTGAACTGCGCTTGCGCGTGGTTAGCGCCGCAGCAGCAAGCATACGCGGTCAGCATCATCGCGCCGGCGAGTACCTTGCGCAGGTCCGCGCCGCGCCCGGTTACAGCCGGGGATCGTTCCAGTTCCGGGTGCCGCGGTCGATCCATGTTCAGCCGTCTTCCGTGTGTAGCAGCAGGGCAACGGCGAGCATAAGGCCGGATGCGGCTGGCGCCCAGGCCGCGAGAGCAACGGGCAGTGCGCCGGACTGGCCGATTTCCTCGGCGATCTTGGAGACGACGAACAACACGAACCCGGCGGAGACCCCGCTGCCGATCATTTTCGCCACGCCGCCGCGGCGGGCCGGCCGCATGGAGAAGCCGGCGGACACCAGAGTCATCGTGCCTGCCAGCAATGGCAGCGCCAGCAATGCCTGAAAATGCAGCCGGTGACGGATGGAGGAAAATCCAGATCGGTCCAACAGGGAAATAAAGCCCGGCAAAGCCCAGAAGGATAATGTGTCGGGTGAGGCGAAGCTCTCCTGCACACGGCGGACCGTCAGATCGGTTGGCAGGTTCATCAGTTGCGGCGGTTCCGGCAATTGATCAGGGCGGATGGTCCGGGCGCTCTCCAGCACCCAGCTTCCGTCGCCCAGTGTCGCTCGGGCGGCCTCGATTCGCGATAGCAGCCGGTCGGTCTCATCCAGGCGGAACACGCTGACCTGTTGGGCGCTGAGCTGTTTGCCGCGCAGTTCCACCCGTTGCGCATGAATGATGGCGACGCCGCGTGGCGAGGTCTGCCGATCCGATTGACGCAGCCAAAGCTGGCCACCGTTCAAGGCCAGAGGGCCGCCGCTCGACCTCAGATAGGCGTTGTCCAGGGCTTCGGCCTTGGCCAGCATAACAGACGACACCGGGCTGACCAGGACGGTGGCGATAACGCCCAGCAGGACGGCGAAGAACGTCGGCGCCGTCAGGAACTCCCACGCCGAGATACCGGCGGCACGCGCCACGATCAGTTCCGATGACCGGGTCAGGCGCCAGAAACACAGGATGCCGCCCAGCAGCACCGCGAAGGGCAGGATCTGCATCGACACATAGGGCAGGCGCAGGGCGGCGATTTGGCTGACCATGCCGAAACTGACCTCGGGGTGGCTTGCGGAACGGCGCAGCAGCTCGATGAAGTCGAACATGGCGACCAGGCCGGACAGCGCCAGCAGCATGCCACCGACCGACAAGGCGAACTGACGAACGATATACAGCGAGAGCGTGACGGCGGCTGTCATGCGGTCAGGCTTCGGCCGTTCGGGACGGGAAAAGGTGAAGCGGTGGACCAAGCAACAGCCAGCCCGCGACGAGGCCCGGTAGTGTGGCGTGCAGCCAGATCAAAATAATCAGGCTGTTATCGCGGGCGGCGAGCGTGCCGAACGCCAGGCCAAGAGCCAGTAGGGCGACCATGGTGCCGACCGTCGCCAACGGCCGCAGGACGCCGCCATGCCGCCGGAACATGCCCCCCAACGCCGAATACAGGCCGACCATTGCGTATGACAGCGTCGTCAAGGGCGCGGTCATACGCTTGTGGGCCTCGTCGATCCATTTGGGCCGGTCACGCTCGAAATACGGATGCGGATTGAGCAGCTCACTGATCGGCACCTCGCCCATGTCGGGCGGCCGTATCGTTTCGTCCTTGGTCGCCTCGGCCAGATCGATCTCATTTTGTTTGAAGGTCAGCATGTCGAGCCGGCCGGTCTGATGGTCGATCTCCTGCCGGCTGCCGTCCAGCAGCAGGACGCGCGGACCATGCGGGCCGTCCAGCAACCGCCCGCGCTCCGCCAGGATGGTGGCGTGGTTGTTCGGATCGCGGGCATCGTCAACCAGAATGCCGCGCAAGGTGCCGTCCTGATCGCGAGAGCGAACATAGACGGTGAGCTGATCGGAGAGCGGCGTGAAGACCCCGTCCTGGAGCAGGAACGCCGCGAGGCGATTGCGGATTTCCCACTGAAACTGCTTGAAATCGGACAAGGCGGCGGGCACTGCCCAGACACTGAGACCATACCCGATCAATGTCGCCAGCAGGGCAACCGTCAGCGCCGGGCGCGCGAGCGCCCAGGGTGACAGGCCGGAGGCGCGCATCGCCGTCAACTCTCGATCCGAGGCCATGCGTTGATAGACGAACTGGATCACCACGTAGGTGGTAATGGGCAGGATGACCGCGATGAAGCTGGGGATCAGCAGACCGGTCAGTTGGATGAAGACGACGAATGACAGGCCGCGGTTGACCACCAGATCGACGAACCGCAGCGACTGTGTCAGCCAGATGAGCGCGGTCAAGCCACTGGTAGCCACGACCAGTGCCAACAGCACTTGCCGGAATATATAGATGTCGAGACGTTTGATCGCCTGGCCGGAGCGCATGCCGCTTTCTGCGGCAGGCTTGGCCGCGATGCAACCCGGCAAATTGTTCATCGTCGTGTAACGCGCGCCTCATCCGGCAGTCTCGTCAGGGTCCCGGCCTGAGCGATCGCACCGGGGAACAGGGCGGTTGATCGGACAATGGCGGACTGGAGCCAGCCGCTCAGACAGGCGCGGTGCAGGATATGAGCGAGCCGCATCTGCCTGTTCAACGTGAAACCGAGGGCTTTCTGATAGGTTGCCGCGGTGCCCCCGGCAAGCCAGGACTCGGCGCCGATGGTCCCGCTGTGCAGCGCGATGGCCATCCCATCGCCTGTCAGGGATGGAATCACCGCGACCTGATCGCCCAGGCGGAATAACCCGTCCGGCGGCGGCGATCCCGGACTGTAACCATAGGGAATGCCGGCCACCGCGAGCGGACGCGGTAGTAAGGGCGTGGCTCCATCCAGCATAGCTCCAAATCGGCGGCTGCGCTGTCCGATCGATGCAACCAGAGCGCTCCAGTTTCCGCCGAGGGTCTGGAAGGCGAGGCGTTGCACGGCGAGGCACAGGACGGTTCGCCCGTCCTCGACGTTTTGCATGCCGGCGTAGCCGCCAGGGAACAGTGTCAGCTCGACAGCGCCGTCCAGCCGTCTTGCCGATTCGCGGGGAAGCGCGAAATACATCTTCATGCCAATGGCGTCTCGGGCGGTGTGCGGGCGCGGCAGGTCGCGCAGATCGTGCTTGCCCGTGGCCAGGAAGACGGTTCTGGTGGTGAGGGTTTCGTCGGCCTGCACAAGCCAGTCATTCGCCTCGCGCTTCAGATGGCGGACATTTTGCCCGCGTCGCACGTCCGCTCCCTCCTGCTCGGCCGCACGCAGCAGGGCCGCGTCCAGTACGCGGCGGGACAGACCCATGGCCTCGAAGGGTAGCGAGGCCTCGGCGACCCAGCCGCCATGGATCAGGCGCACGCGGCTGATCGGCGAGGCGCCGAACGCCGCCGGATCGACGCCGAGGGACCGGGCGCGCTGGATCGTGTCGGCACTGAGAAAATCGCCGCAGACCTTGTCGGTTGAACCGGTTGTCCGCTCGATCAGGATCGGGCGGTAGCCGGCGCGGGCCAGGGTGATGGCGGCGGCGGAACCGGCCGGGCCGCCGCCTATGATAATCGGCGCGTCTGCGATCCCCCCGTTTGGCGTCATCGCGTCCCGACGCAGAGGCGGAACGGGAGGTACCAGGCGACGAACGCCTGCTGGTCGGTGACACCGGCCTCACGCAGCAGCGCCTTCCACTCGGCGGCGATGAAGGCGCGGGCGATGGAGGTCTGGCCATCCTCCCGGACAAATGTGTGCCAAAATGCCAGGCGGGCCAGGATGGGAAACCCGTAATACGGGATACTATGGCGGTGAAGGTCACTGATGAACCAGCCCTTACCGGCATTGTCCTGTAGCCAGCGCAGGAAGGTGACGACCTGCGCATCCGTCAAATGATGGGTGAACTGCGAGCAGACGATAAAGTCGAATTTCTCCGCCGGCCGGTAGGTGAAGGCGTCGCCGTTGATAAATGCGATCCCGGCCGCCGGATCGGTGGCCTGCCGGGCGGCGTCCGTGGCCCATGGATTGAGGTCGATGCCGGTTAACCGGGCGGCCGGGTAGCGCGCTCGAATCTTTCGTAGCCCGTCGCCATGGCCGCAGGCGATGTCAAGCACCGAGAACGCGCTGGTCGCGCGTTGCGCCAGCCAGGACAGCATTGGGCGGTGGGTCAGGGTGACGGTGTTGACCCGCGACAGGTCTCGCAGGCATCGGCTGTAGTCGGCGTAATCGACGCAGTCAGTGTCCATTCGCTCCTGCCGGGTGCTGCGCCGGGACAGGTTCATGGGCGGACAAACGCGAACGTTTCGACCGTCAGGCCGGGCCCGAAGGCCATCGCCATGCCGGGGCCGCGCGCGTCCGGGTCGTCCAGGATCTTTTGCAGGACGAACATCAGGGTCGCCGATGACATGTTGCCATAGTCGCGAAGCACCTCGCGGGAAAAGCGCAGTGCGTCCGGTGCCAGTTTAAGCCCCTGCTGCACCGAGTCCAATATCGACCGCCCGCCCGCATGAACGGCCCAAAGCTCGGGCGGTTCCGGCGGCAGCAGGGCGGGGCCATGCTCCGGCAGCCAGCGGCGGATACGGCCCGGTACCTGCCCGGATAGGTGCATCTGAAACCCGGTGTCGCCGATGTGCCAGGTAATCAGGTCGTGGCTGCGCGGGATAATGGTGGCCTGGAAGCGTCCGAGCGCGATGCCGACCGGGTCAGCGGTGACCAGCGTGGCGGCGGCGCCGTCGGCGAACAGCAGGAAGCTCAGCATTTTGGGCACGTCCTGGAAGTCCTCTTGAAGATGCAGGCTGGACAGCTCCAGGTTCACCACCAGCACCCGCGAGTCCGGGTCGGCGCGGACAATCTGGTCGGCGATTTTGAGCGCATTGACGGCCGCGAAGCACCCCATGAATCCGACGATCGTGCGCTGCGTGCTGTCGGGCAGGCCCGCCGCGCGCATGATCTGAAAATCCAGGCCAGGGGCCGAGAAGCCGGTGCAACTCGCGACAATCAGATGGGTGATGCCGGACGGGTCCACATCCAGTTTGGCCACGGCCCGCATTGAAAGGTCCAGCGCATGCGGCTCATACAACGCCATACGGGCGGCGGTGGAGGGGAAGGCGCCGCGACGGTAGAAACCGGTGGCGTCGAGGACCTGGTCGCGCGGCTTCGGGCCGGGTTCGAATATTGCGTAGCGGTGCTCGATGTCGGACATTTTGGCCATACGGTCGAACAGCAGACGCTTATGCCAGTCGGTCAGGGTGTCCCGGCCGAACTCGACGAACGCGGCGTGTATGTCATGCGGAGGGACCGCCGTGGCGATGCGGTTGATCCAGGCCAGGGTCACATGCGGTTCCTTGCGGTTGCCCTATGATGTGGGGAAGCGGTGCCCTTGCGCCAGGGGACGTGTTGCTTACGGCGGTGATGTGATGTCGGCCCGCTGGGACCGCACTCGGTCGATGTCCGACCCCGGACGAATCGCCGTCAAACCGTTTCGCGTTACTTTCTGACGACATCTCCCGGATCGATCGCCAAACCCATCGCCATATAGCCGGCTCGGTTTGGATGCAGTTTGTCCCCGGGACCGCCGGTGGAGGAATTGGGCTGAAACTCCGCCTTCAGTTCTCCGGTTTTGTCATCGAGTGTCACCGCGTCGAACTCGATGACGCTGTCGAAAATCCCCGATGTGCGGATGAACTGGTTGTAGGCGCGCCGTTTCTCATCGACGGCCGGGGTTCCGTACCCTCCGTTGGTGCTGTTCAACGCTGATGTCAGGGTCGCCATGCCAACCCGCACCCCCGGGATTTTTGCACGTAGGCGTTTCACGATGGCTCGGACGCCGTTTTCGACTTCCTCAGGCCTGGCGCCGGCGTTGCCAAAATCGTTGATCCCCTCCAGCCACAGAACCGAACCGACACCAGACAGGCTGATCACGTCACGATCCAGACGCTCCGTAGCGGGCGGGCCGCCGGCAAATGGGTTCGCCGCGTAGTTGGCCGGGCCGATCACCATGCCGCCACCGATGCCGGCGTTCACCACCGAATACCGTCTGCCCAGGAGAGCATGGACCCGGCGCGCGAAGACATCCGGCCAGCGGTCGTCGCCGTTGATCGTGGAAGCCGTGCCGTCGGTGATCGAGTCGCCGAACGCGACGATCGCCTTGGTGCCGGCCAGGGCGCTCATGTCCACCGCATCCAGAAAGTACCAGGATGTTGACGAGTATGGGAACGCCTGTTCGGTTTCCTCAGCCGCGGGGTCGCTGCCGCTGCCTGGGCGACTGATATAGGACGTCGTCAGGGCCTTGGCGTGCCAGGTCATCGGTCCGCTGTCTCCGGCGATATGAAAGGAGACAGCCAGACGGCGGCCGATCAGCATCTTGTCGTCCGAATGGGCCGCGAACGGCAGTTTGATGGGATCGCTGACGGCCGACTTGCCGGGCGCAATGGTGATGCTGAACCTGCGGCCGAATGCGACCGGACGATTGGTGCCGGGCAGGATCGCACTGCCGCTCTGCTGCAAGCCCACATGAACGGCGTCGAAGGTCACCGGTTTGGTGCCGAAAACGTTGGAAAGACGAATGCGGGCCTGCCTGCCCCAAATGTCGGGTCGGACGATCAGACGGAATGACTGGTCGGTCGCACCCCTGGCCGGGTCGGGAAAGGCGAAGCGCATGTCCGGTTGCGCGGTTGCATTGCCGACAGGGTAGGGACCTTGGACGGAAGCCGCCCACGCCACCACGAAATTCGGCGGTGCGGCGATCGCTCGGTTTCCCGCGAGGATCATGGCGGAAAGCAGCAGGATACGCGGGAGGCGACAAATGGGCGCGATCATGGTGTGGCTGTTCCCCGTCCGGGCTTTAGTGCCGGTTACGGAAAGGTGTCACCACGGGACCGAGCGGACAAGGTTGCGGTTGGCTGAACACGCACACTTGCACGCCCACTGTGTGATCGTGCGCGACGAGGTGTCACCGGCTGGTGTGCGCCGCCTGCCATTGCCGCATCATCGCGATCTCTTTCTTCTGCGCGGCCACGATCTGGTTCGCCAGCCGGCGCAGGGCCGGGTCCTTGCCCTGATGCAGCTCCACCTGAGCCATGTCGATCGCGCCCTGATGATGCGGTATCATCATCGCGACAAAGTCCCGGTCGGCGTCACCGGTCATGGGCGCGGCAGCCATGTCGTGGTTCATGGTCTCCATTCCCTGCATCATGGCCTGATCGGGGTTCAGATTTTGACCGTGCGATGGCATGTTGGCCGGTTGCGCCCGCGCCGAGGCAGCGATCAGGATGGCGCCTATTGCCAGTATCCGTAGCCGTTGCGAACGATCCATGAAGTCGTCTCCTTATTGTGACGATGCGTGAAAGCTGCCGTCAGGGTCGCCGCCGCGCAAGTGGGAACGAGGCGTATGTCCTGTTACGGAGTTGGCGGCGGTGGCGCTCGGCTCGCGGCGCGCACCGTGACGACATCGGCGTATTGCGCCAACGCGGTCCGGCCTGCCGAACCGAGCGTGTAGGTGCCACGAGAGACTTTCTCGAACCAGCCGTAAACGTCGTCGCGCAGGATCGTGCTGGCCTTCATGACCCCGGTCGCATCCCGTACCGCCGCGGCTTTCATGGGCCCCTGGCTGGCCAGCAGATTGGCGCAATCCAGCGCCTCCTCGCGATAGGCGGTGACGCGCGGGCGTTTCGTGGTGCCGCCAAGATTATTGTCGCCGGTGCGGCGGGTGAACTCGCTGAGCAGGCGGGCGCGGTGTTTCGGCTGTTTGCGCGGTTGGAAGGGGCCGGGATCGGCATGCACGACGACGATGCCATCGCGCACCGATAGCAGACCGACTCCCAGCATGCGGCAGAGGCGGGTGGCTTCGGGGACTTGGGCGTCCCAGTTGCCGCGTGCCTTGCGGCCGGGCGCGACGGCCACGGCGACATAGACGAGATCCACCGATGGCAGCCGTTGCAGCGCCTGATACAGCACCGTGACGCCGAACGTCAGTTTCAGTTCGACCGCGATCATGGTCTCACCGCTGACCGCGACAATGTCGCACTTTCCCACCTCACCGCGGGCGGTGTAGCCGAGGGCTTCGAGGTGCAGCTTGACCGGTGCGTAGAGGTCGCTTTCGCGGGCCGGAAGCACGGTTACGGCAGCACCTTGCCGGGGTTCATGATGCCGTTCGGGTCGATCGCCGCCTTGATCCGTTGCATCAGCGCCAGTTCAGCGCCGCCGCGCCAGTCCGGCATCATGTAAGGCTTTAGTTTGCCGATGCCGTGTTCGGCGGAGAAACTTCCGTCGTACTCGCGCACAATCTCATTCACCGCGTCCATGATGGCGTGGTCTTGTGCCAGGAACCAGGCTGCGTCCGACCCGATCGGTTGTTCCAGATTGAAATGAATATTGCCGTCGCCCATGTGGCCGAACGGCACGACCCGGACGCCTTGCATCAACGCCTCGCATGCGGCGGAGGCTTTGCGGATGAAAGCGGGGACTTTCGAAACCGGGACCGAGACGTCGTTCTTGACGCTGGCGCCTTCGCGTTTCTGCGCTTCGGAGTGTTCCTCGCGCAGGCGCCAGATGGCGGCGCGTTGTGCGTCGGACTCGGCGATGGCGGCGTCAAGGATGATCTCGTCTTCCAGTGCCTGTTCCAGGATGTGTTCCAACATCCCGCGCAGGCCGGCCCCGGGGCGGGGGGAGGCCAGTTCGACAAGGACATAGAATGAGGCCGGGGTTGCCAGCGGCATTGTCGCGCCCGGAATGTGCTTCAGGACGAACGACATGCCGAGGCCGGACATCAGCTCGAACGCGCTGATCGAGGCGGCGTCGTGGGCCTGGAAGCGGGTGAACAGCCGCAAGGCCTCCTCGGGCGATTCGACCCCGCACAGCGCGACGGCGATCTCTTTCGGTTGCGGCGCGAGTTTCAGCACGGCGGCGGTGATGATGCCGAGCGTGCCCTCGGACCCGACGAAGAGCTGGCGCAGGCAGTAGCCGGTGTTGTCCTTGCGCAGGCGCCGCAGACCGTTCCAGACAGTGCCGTCCGGGAGGACGACTTCCAGACCGAGCACGAGGTCGCGGGCGTTGCCGTAGCGCACGGTGTTGTTGCCGCCAGCGTTCACCGCCAGCACGCCGCCGATCTGGGCGGTGCCTTCCGACGAGATCGACAGCGGCAGCAGGCAACCCTGTTCGGCGGCGGCGAGTTGCGCGGCCTTTAGCGTGACGCCGGACTCGATCGTCAGCGTCATGTCGGCGGGGTCGAGGTCACGGATGCGGTTCAGGCGAGAGGTGGACAGGATCAGTTCGGACCCGTCGGCGTTCGGGACGGCGCCCCCGACCATGGAGGTGTTGCCGCCTTGCGGGACGATCGGCGTTCCCGACGCGGCGCACAGGGCGACCACGGCGGCGAGTTCCGCGGTGGTGCCTGGGCGGATGACGGCGGCGGTGCGGCCCTGATACAGGCGGCGCCAGTCTTCCGCGTAAGGCGCGGTGTCGGATGTGTCCGTCAGGATGCCCCGGTCGCCGACGATGGTTCGGATGGCGTCGAGCAGGAACGTTGAAGGGACGGAGGCGGGCAGGGCGGCGGACATAGCGGGTTCCTTTCTTGCGTCTCCTTTACCGCGGCTCGTCGCAGGTCGCTACTGCCGTTGCCCAGAGGCCATCCATCCCGTCTCTTAATACTAAAAAGAAGACCCATTGCTTCAGTTCGGTGGAGGAAGGCAATCCGCCATTTCCGCATCGAAATGTGAAATGCCCCGTTGACGTATCGAATACGAAAAACTAACTTTGCGATGTTGCAATATAATGTAAAACCGGGGAGTGAATGATGGACGTTTACGATTTGACTGTGGATGCAAATAACTTCAACATCGACAGCTCCGCGGTTGCGACCGCGTATAACAATGTTTGGATAACCGTCGGCAGTTGTGTGCGAATATCGATAGCCTGCACATTCTCCTGCGTCAATTTGTATAAGGTCTATCCCGGCTCGAATGTGACGCACGGATCAAGCATCGCCGACTTCATCATCGTCGGCGCCACCGGTTCGGCGGGCGCTGCGGGCTCGACTGGAACCGCCGGAGCCAATGGCTCCAACGGCAACAATAAGAAGTGCGATGCCGCGGGTGGCGCGCTGGCACATTATCCGACCGGAGGCGGCGGCGGTCAGAATGGCACAGCGGGCGGCAATGGCGGCAATGGCGGTCCAGCCGCCGACGCGCCGGCGGTCGTACTCAACCTCGGCACGATCCATGACTATTTCACGGTCGCGACCCAGGGCGGTGCTGGCGGTGCGGGCGGCGCCGGCGGTGCGGGCGGCAAGGGTGGCGACGGCGGAAACTGCGGCGCGGTCTCGTGCAATGGCGCGAAAGGCGGCAACGGCGGCAACGGCGGCAATGGCGGCACAGGCGGGAAGGTCCCGAACAAGGCGACGGTCACGTCCACCAGCGAAGCCGGGTCGCCGTACACCGTTACGAACACGATTGTTGTTTCCGATGGCGGTCAAGCCGGTGCTTTTGGCGCTGGCGGCGCGGCCGGCGCGCCCGGTGCGGCAGGCGGGCATGGTGGCTCGTCTGGTTCATCCGGGGCCGCCGGGGATAACGGCTCCGCGGGCACCACCGGCGTCGGCTACCCCGTACAGTAACGAACCGAACGGTACCGGCCGCATGGCGTCCGCCAGCGGCCGGTGTTTGCCATAGCGAATGCTGTTGGAGCCGCAATGTTCAAACTCGATGACCCGTATTCCTACGTTTCGTTTCTTCCCCTGACAGATCCCGACGGGAACGACGCCGGGCTGCTGGCACTTGAATATCGTGTGAAACTGTACAATGACGTCCAGGTCCGGAACGCAAGTTCCGGGACCGCCAACAATCGGAACCAGCAGTTTATTGTTCAATGCACGCAGCGGGTGATGATGAAGAAATCGGACATCAGCATCGCGCCTGCCGAAGCCGACGCGTCCTCGCAGGAAAGCTTTGTCAATTATCCGGTTTTGTTGACCGCAAACATGCTCGCATATTAGACCGAACGCTTGCGTCCGGGCCGGCCGGGACTTGCTTGCCCAAACGGAAACTTCTGGTCTTCCCTGCCGCCTCTGAACTCCGGCTTGGCGCCGGTCGCTACTGTCGCATCCCGTAGGCCTTCGCCCAGTCCTGTAACCACGACACGCGCAGCCGGTCGGATTCCGCCCTGTCGGGGAACCACAGCTTCTGAACCTTTAGATCCAGTCCCGGTGTCTCGACCGGAGGCACTTTCAGCGCGGTCAGGTGGCCGCTGCCCTGCATCATCGCGGCCTGTCCCTCGGCGGAAAGGCACCAATCCAGATAGAGTTGCGCGGCCGCGGGGCGTTTCGCGACAGTGGTGATGCCGGCGGCAAAGAGGAAGCAGGGGACGCCCTCGGACGGGTAGGCGTAGCCCAATGGCGCGCCCTCGCGCAGCTTGATCGCGATGCCGGGGAAGGAGACGGGTCCGACGGTTATTTCCCCGCGTACCAGGGCGTCGGCGGTCACGGCGATCGTGGGGTAGATGCGCGGTTTGAGCGCGGCTTGTTTCGTCCAGTAGTCCTCGCCCAGCACCTTGCGTTCGAACATGGCGCGCGCCCAGGTCGATCCGCCGGTGTAACCGCTGGGAATGCCGAGCGAACCGCCGTAGGTTTGTTTGGTCAGGTCCCACCAGCCCCCGGGCTTTTCGCCGATCAGTTCGGTGTTCCAGGCGATGCACCAGCCGGCGGTGAGGCGGGGCCACAATTTCGCGGTTGGGTTGGTGCCGGGAATGTAGTCGGCGGCGTTGGGCGGTTGATACTCTCGAAAAATGTCGTCCATCGTGGCCAGCAGGCCGGGCTCGGAATGGTCGATCAGGTCAGCCGTCAGTTTGTTGACGGCGACTTCGGATCGGACGCGCTCGATCAGTTGCCCGCCGGGGGCGTGAACGATCTCGACTTTGACGAACGGGAATCGTTTGTTGAACCGGGCGATGATGTCTTGTTCGACTTCCTCGATCTGGGCGGTGTAGCTGATGAAGCCGCCCTCTGTCTTCGCCGCATCGATCAGGGTTTGCGGCGGGCTGAAGGGCGTGCTGGCGCGCGCCGGGGCGGCGGCGAGCACGGCCGTAGCGGTCAGGACGTTGCGGCGAGAGATCGGCATGGTTGGTTCCGTGCGCTATTAATGGAACCGAAGATGCGCGCCGATGACCGCAAATAAAAGATCTCGACAAATCTTATCTGTGTTCATCCGCGCTGCATCAGCGGTCTATCTTTTTCGAATCGAAACATTCAGCCCGGAATGCGCACCGGCATCGAACGTATTCCCCGGATGAAGTTGGAGTAGATACGCTGCGGTTCTCCAACCACCTCGATGGTCGGGAAGCGAGCCAGGATTTCCTGCCACAGAATCTTCAGTTGCAGTTCCGCCAACCGGTTGCCGACGCAACGATGAATGCCGAAACCGAACGACAGATGCTGGCGTGGCCGCGCGCGATCGATGATGAAGCTATCAGGGTTCTCGATCGCCTCCGGATCGCGGTTGCCGGAGATATACCACATGACCACCTTGTCGCCGGCCTTGATTTGCTTGCCGCCGAGTTCGGTGTCCTGCGATGCGGTGCGGCGCATGTGGATCACCGGCGTCTGCCAACGGATGATTTCGGACACCGCGCAGTCTACCAGCGCCGGATTGGCCTGTAGCTTGGCGTATTCCGCCGGGAACTGGCTCAGCGCATACAGGCCGCCGGTCATAGAGTTGCGCGTGGTATCGTTGCCGCCGACGATCAGCAGCGCCAGATTGCCCATGAACTCTTTCAACGGCATGTCGCGGGTGGACGCACCATGCGCCAGCATCGAGAGCAAATCGAATTTCGGCGGCTGCCCTCGGCGTTCGGCGAACATTTTTCCGATATACTCGGCCATCCCCTTCAAGACCTCGAACCGTTCTTGTTCGGAATGGACCGGTGATTCCGGAGCGTTGACGTTGCAGATCGCCACATCGGACCAGTAGGTCAGTTTCTCGCGCTCATCGAACGGGAAGTCGAACAGCGTCGCCAGCATCATTGTCGTCAGCTTGATCGAGACCTCGTCCACCCAGTCAAAGGTTTCGTTGCGCGGCAGGGCGTCGAGCACGAGGCGAGTGCGCTCGCGGATCAGCGGCTCCATATTCGCCAGATTGGCCGGCGCCACGATCGGGCTGGCGACCTTGCGTTGATCGTCGTGGCGCGGCGGGTCCATGCGGATGAAGCTGGGGCGGGCGAGGTCCTTCGGCTGGTCCTCAATCTGAATACCGCCGATTTCGTTGGAGAACACCTGATGATGCACCTCGCAGTGCATGATGTCCTTGTATTTGGACACCGCCCAATAGGGGCCGTACGGGCTGTCGGGAACCCGGTGGATCGGGTCTTCCCGCCGCAGCCGCTCGAAATACGGATGCCAGGAGTCAGTCTGGTAGATACCGGGATCGGAGACGTCGAATTTGGCCAACGGCATGCTGTACGCGGGGCCGGACGTGTCGATATTGACGGGCGCGTTCATTGGTGTCCTCCATTTTGTGAAGAGGCCAGCACGGAGAACATGGCTCCGTCAACGTAAACATGAATTTGGGCACTGGAAACCGAACTGTTGCTTGGGCACATTGGCGCGATGGAAGCAATTGAACATCTGAAAACGGCGGCTTTGGCCGCCAAGGCCGCCGGGCATGTCCTGGCCCGCAGTAGCGCGGCTATGCGCAATGGCGCGCTGGCGGCGATGGCGGACGCGCTGCGCGACAGCATGCGGCCGATTTTGGCGGCAAACGCGGCCGATGTGGCGGCGTATCAAGGCGGGGCAGCGTTCCTCGATCGCCTGACGCTGACCGAGGCTCGGGTTGAGGCGATGGCGCGGGGTTTGGAAGATGTCGCGGCGCTGCCGGACCCGCTGAACCGGGTGCTGGCGGATTGGACGCGGCCGAACGGGCTGCGCATCCAGCGGATCGCGACCCCGATTGGTGTTATCGGCATGATTTATGAGAGCCGGCCCAATGTGGGGGCGGATGCCTCCGCGTTGTGCCTGAAGTCAGGCAACGCGGTCATTCTACGTGGCGGGTCGGACAGCGAGCACAGTGCGCAGGCGATTAACGCGGCGCTGCGGCGCGGGCTGGCGGCGTCCGGGTTGCCGGAGGCCTGCATCCAGGTGGCCCCCAATTCCGATCGTTCCTACGTTGCCGCGATGCTGGCGGGCGCCGGGTTGCTGGACCTGATCATTCCTCGCGGCGGCAAATCGCTGGTCGAACGGGTGCAGCGCGAGGCCAGGGTGCCGGTGCTGGCGCATGCCGAGGGCTTGAACCACACATTTGTTCACGCAGCGGCCGACCCGGCGATGGCGCGGGCGATCCTGGCGAACGCCAAGATGCGGCGTACGGGGGTTTGCGGAGCGACGGAGACTCTGCTGATCGACCGGGCGGTCGTTGGATCGTTGCTGCCTTTGCTGGTCGAGGATTTGCAAGCGCTGGGGTGTGCATTCCGGGCGGATGCGGCGGCACGGGCGGTGGTGGAGTGGTTGCCCGAGGCATCTGACGCCGATTTCGATACGGAATGGCTGGATTCTGTGCTGTCCGTCGCGGTTGTGGATGGCGTGGATGGCGCGCTGGCGCATATCGCGGCGCATGGCAGCGAGCATACCGATGCGATCGTGACTGACGACACTGTCGCGGCGGACCAGTTCCTGCGTGGGGTGGACAGCGCGGTGGCGCTGTGGAACGCCTCGACGCAGTTCTGCGACGGCGGCGAGTTCGGGTTCGGCGCCGAGATCGGCATCGCCACCGGGCGTATCCATGCGCGCGGGCCAGTGGGGTTGGAGCAGTTGACGACGTACCGGTATGTCGTTCGCGGGTCAGGCCAGGTGCGGCCCTGAACCCACTGTCGGCGTTCTGCCCTCCTCCCGTCATGGCCCGGCGTGTCCGGGCCATCCCCGTCAGCTCCTGCCGCCATAGGTGGCCCGGACAGGCCGGGCCATGACGGATGGGATGGGTCCACGGAATACCAAAGACCCCATCCCCCGCTTCGGCGACCGCCGCCGTATGCGGGTTGGCTTGCTCGGTGGGTCGTTCAACCCGGCGCATGGCGGCCACTTGCACGTCGCGGAACTGGCGCTGCGGCGGTTGCGGCTGGATCAGGTGTGGCTTTTGGTATCCCCGGGCAATCCGCTGAAGCCGGCCGCCGGAATGGCTCCGTTCGCGCAGCGTCTGGAGAGCGCGGGCCGGATCGGCGACGGGCGGCGGGTGGTGGCGACCGGGATCGAGGCGGCGTTCCAAACCCGTTATACCGTTGATACGATGCGGCTTTTGCTGCAACGCTTTCCCGGCGTGCGGTTCGTCTGGATCATGGGCGCGGACATCCTGGAGCAGCTTCCGCACTGGCGGCAATGGATGAAAATCGCGCGGCGGCTGGCCTTTGTGGTGCTGCCTCGACCGAGGTATTCGAATCGCGCGCTTGCGGGACAGGCCGCGCATCGGCTACGGGCGGAACGCCGGCCGGTCAGGGAAGCCCCCTTGCTGCCGGGCGCCGCGCCAGGATGGGTATTCCTGCCGGCACGCCAGACCGCCATATCCGCTACCGCTATCCGCCAAGCCGCCGAAGGAACTGTGTTATAACCAAGCCGCCGACGCTATCGTCCTCCCCCGCCAGGCATAAGCCGGCACCGCGCAAGACGGCCGTGAAGCCGAAGCTGCTGGAGGCTGGCGTGGTGCCGGGTAGCCCGCGCAAGAAGACGATCGCGGCCGGGCCGAAGAAGCCGGCGGTGCCTCGGGTGAAGAAGGTCAAGGTGAAGACGGAGTCCTCGGAACTCGATCGCCTGCAGGCGATTATTTTCAAAAGCCTGGACGACGACAAGGCCGAGAACATCGTGACGCTGGACCTTGAGGGTAAGGCCATGTTCTGCGACCGGATGGTGATCGCCACGGGTTTGGCGGACCGGCAGATCACCGCGATGGCGGAACATCTGAGCCAGAAGCTGAAAGAAGCCGGCCTGAAGCGCGTTCAGATTGAAGGTGCGGGCGGGTCCGACTGGGTGCTGATCGATGCCGGCGACTTCGTGGTGCATCTGTTCAAGCCGGAATCGCGGACGATCTATGCGCTCGAGAAGATGTGGGGCCAGGATTTGGACGAGGCAGTCTAAGCGAAACATTTAACGTTCACGATCGGTCGTAGAAAACATAAGGGCGACGCCGATCGGACAAGAATCTGGTTGCCAGGGTCGGGGGACTTTGCGGCCTACAAGAGACCGGCTTTGGCCTTGAAGGCGGCGATGGCTGCCAGCCGCCGATCCCGCAAATCGGCCGCTGCCTTGCGATCCGATTCGGTTTTCGCCTCGTTGGCCGTTGTGGTAGCATCCGCCACGTCGGCCTCCAGGTTGGCCAACCATGCCTGAGTGAGAGCGACTATGTTGCGGCCCTCCGGCCTCGTTCGGAAGTGGATGTGGGAGTTGGTTTCCAGCAGGACGACGCGGTCGGCATATTGGATTAGGAAAACAATGATATCCGAATCCTTGCCGCCGAGATGCAAATGCATGATGCCCTTGTTCGCCAGCAAGGCGTCGGGAGAAGTGTCTATTCCGGCTCGATAATGTGCGTCCGGCACCCCGTCGCCGCGTTCTATGCTTCGGATGATCGCGATCAACTCATCCTGGAGTTCGCGGCGGTTCTTCACCCCGGCAAAATCTGACCAGAACCTGCTAACGACTTTCTTGGGCTTTTTCTCGATGCGAGATAGTCGAAGGCGCAGCGACGGCCGGGGGCGTCTCACTCGCTAAAAAGTTGAGCGCGGATCTCGTCGTCCGTCATCTGACCCAGGCTTCGCTCCGCGTCGAACTCGGCGTGATCTGCCGCCGCGGCCTTGATCGTCAACCGGTTTTCAACCGTCGCGCCTTTGAGAACGGGCGTCTTTCGCCGAACCGCCGGTGGTGTCGAGACGACCGCGTCCGTTTGGATCGCGTCATTCATCGTAACCGGCCCGGTCCCCCGGTTGACACCGCTTGCTGGCGGCCGCTGTCGTGAATGCTGTCCCATGGGAACCTCCGTCGACGGAAAACGTAAGCGCTCAGGGCGAAAATTTCAACAACGACAGTGAGTTGGATTGTCGGCCGTTGCGTGGATCTGTGTCGCAAAGGCGCTTTTGGCATGGCTACTCACGCAACGTCCGGGCCTGGACTTTCATCGTACCGCGATCATACACGCGTAGTTTTGGGCAGCGGTCGGCGAATCGGTGTTCGTCTCATAGCACGCAAGCAACATTGGGTTTTTGAACCCGGCCCGCCGCATGAAATCGAGATGTCTGGCGGTTTCGAAGCGACCGGGTTCATACGTCCAGGCGGTGCCGTCCGGCTTAATGAAGTCGCCATTGATCAGCATCCCACCCTCCGGCAGTATTTCGTAGCAACGGGCGTAAACGTCGGCCACGGCCTGCTGGCTGCCGAGATCGTGCAACGCCCATGTCGAAATGATCGCCGCGGGTTGGCGGGAAATCGTCGCGGGCCAGGTCTGGTCCATCAGGTCTGCCTTGGTCAGCGTGACCCGCGGCATCGACGCGCCGACGGTGTTCTTGGCGACCTCGAAAAATACCTCGGAGAAGTCGAGACCTTCGTAGCTGATAATGGCGTTACGTTCCAGAATGTGACGGGCCATGTATCCCGGTCCAAGCCCCAGTTCGAGGACGTGCGCGTTGGGCAATCCCGGTTGACCGATCTGCTCAAGGATCAGATCGAACAGGGCGAGGCGCGGAGCGGTCGGCACAAAACGGTCGGCCCATCCCTGAACGAAGGCCGCGTCATGAAATTCGTGTTGTGCGCCAACGAAACCAGCCATCGCCCCATCCTCCCGCGTTGTCTTGCTTATCCGGAGTATGGTTCAGCATGGGACTGGAGGGAAATGTGGCCGCTACCGAAGACCGTGACGGCGGCACCGAGCGCGGCGGTAGGTATGTCCCGGATCGTGATGTGGCGGTTGGGCAACCGCAACGGCCGGATCACGGATTCGATCCACACGGGGCCGCGGGACCGGCACAGACGCATGAATTCCGCCTCCAGGGAGGCTCGTTTCTCTCTCATGGCAGGTCCTTTCTCAGGCAGCCAGGTGCTGAAAATGCGCAACGAACAATGAGCCTCATGTCGATACCCTGCCTGTTAATGGTGGTATCTTAGGGAGGTTGATTCTCTGAAAACAACAAAAAACGTTGCACTCAAAGTTTCGCGGAAATTGGCCAGGAGGCCATATCCGCAGGCGTCGCCTGTTCGTGCCGGGTTCGACCCAAACCGCCTGATGCCGCTTCGGCAACATCGGCTCAGGTCAAAACGACCGGCACTCTTAGTCCAGGTGAGTCCGGTCTCGGTCGATCCGTTTCAGGTCGGCACTTATCAGCGGCCTGGCCTGGACACCGGGCTCGCAATTAAATCGCGTTTTCGGCGCAAGAATCACGTCCGTAAACCAGTGCTTGGCCGCCGACGTATTCGTCCTCACGGTTTGCGCGAATCAGCGGGCTGCGGCCCCCTGGATTCTCGAGTCTATGGTACTATAACGCAACATACATGGGCTTATTTAGGCTCGATGTGCCAAATCTGGCTGGTCGGATCGAACAACCCGTGCAAAGGGAATACCGCATGGATTTGGAGGTAATGCTTCACGTTATTGGTCACGACGCTTGCATCCACCGTGATCGCTATGGCCGCGATCGCGAGGTCGGCTCCTGTCGCCTGATTCTTGGCCTGCGGATCGGTGATGATGAAGTGCCGCAGGGAGGGGCTTTCATACATCCGGCCAAGTAACCGAGCGGCGTCGACGTTCATCGGCAAAACCTGGGGCTCGCCCACCGCGAGCATGCCGTTTAGCCAGGCCTCGGCTTCGTGTGCGGTCGCCGGATGCTGCGACCGAGCCCGCTCGATACCTCGCTGGATTTCGGTGATGGTCACCACGGTGGTCGCGATGTCGTCCCGACTCACCTCGGCTGCCCATCGCGCGATGGCGGGATGCGGCTTTCTCTTTCGAAATGTGCTCAGAATGTTTGTGTCGAGAATGAACATCAGTCGGTGATGTCACCCGTGCCGGGTACGATGAAGGGGCTGCCTTCCGTTCGGATGTCTTTCAGGGCGCGGTCGAACGCGTCCTCGGTGACGTCCGAGACGCCTTCGTTCAGTAGATAGCCTTTCAGACCGGGGCGCGTCTTCTCGAAGTAATCCAGGGAAACCACCACGACTTGCCGCCCGTCACGGCGCTTCACGAACTGAGGTTCGCCCCTGACGGCGGCATCGACCACCTCGGTGAACTTATGTCTCGCATCCGACGCCTGCCATGTGCGCGTCATGTCCCAACTCCCGCTGGTTGCAGGCGTTTTCCTATCAGTTCGTCAACTCAATTGCCAATTCAATTGTCAATCCGACTGCTACTGACTTAGCGGCAGTCGTTGACGCCCCGACTTCAAACCCGCCGCAAATCCAGCGTCCGCGGATGCTCCCGCGACCGGCGCACCATCGGCTCTGCCATCCGCCCCGGCGTATGCCCGAACGGGAAGAATCGCGAGCGACGCCGAGCCTCGGCCTCATTGGCGTTGACCGGGTTGGTTTCGTAGCTGAGCCCGCCGGGGTGGGAGATGTGATACGTCATCCCGCCGACGCTGCGCCCGCTCCATTTGTCGAACACGTCCAGCACCAGCGGGGCATGAATTCCAATCGTCGGATGCAGCGCGCTCGGTGGGTTCCACGCCTTGAAGCGCACGCCGCCGACGTATTCGCCCTCCCGATCCGTGCGGGTCAGTGGCACGGCAGCGCCGTTGGCGGCCAGAACGTAACGTTCGTCCACCCAGCCGGAGACGCGGGCCTGCACCCGTTCCACCGAACTATCGACGTAACGAACCGTGCCGCTGGCCGATTGTTCCTCACCCAGCACGTGCCAGGGTTCCAGGGCGTTGCGCAGTTCCAGTTCGATACCCGCGAATTCGACCTGCCCGACATGCGGGAAGCGGAACGCCAGATGCGGGGCGAACCAATCCGGGTCCATCGGGAAGCCCATCGCGCTGAGTTCTTCCAGGGCGCCGCGGAAGTCCTGCTCGACAAAGTGCGGCAGCATGAAATCGTCATGCACCCGCGTGCCCCAATGCACCAAAGATCGCTCATACGGCCGCTCCCAGAACGCCGCGACTGCCGACCGCATCAGCAGGATTTGCGCCGCCGACATCCGCGCATGCGGCGGCATCTCGAACGCTCGGCATTCTACCAGCCCGCGACGGCCGGAGGCGCTGCCGGGGTCATACATCTTGTCGATGCAGAACTCGGTGCGATGCGTGTTGCCGGTCATGTCCGCCAGGATGTTGCGGAACAGGCGGTCGGTCATCCAGGGTGGGTTCCACTGGCCGGCCTTGACCTGGGAGAATGCGATCTCCAGTTCGGCCAGCGCGTCCTGACGGGCCTCATCGACCCGGGGATGCTGGCTGGTCGGGCCGATGAACTGGCCGCTGAACAAGAAGGACAGGCTGGGGTGGTTGTGCCAGAAGCCGACCACCGACTTCAGTAGGTCGGGACGGCGCAGGAACGGCGAATCCTCGGCCCTCGCGGCGCCCATGACCACGTGGTTGCCGCCGCCGGTGCCGACATGGCGGCCATCCAGGTTGAACTTCTCCGTCGCCAGTCCGACCTGCCGGGCTTCCTCGTACAGTTCTTCGGTAATGCGGATCTGTTCATCCCAGCTTGATGTGGGGTGGACGTTGACCTCGATGACGCCGGGGTCGGGGGTGACGGAGAAATGTAGCAGGCGATCGTCTTCCGGCGGCAGGTAGCCTTCCAGGATCACTTTGCGGCCGATCTCGGCAGCGGTTTCTTCCACGGCGGCGGTCAGGTCCAACCAGTCCTCGATCGAGTAAACCGGCGGGAAGAACACGTGCAGCATGCCGTCGCGCGCTTCCACCGCCAGGGCGGTGCGGACAACGGACGGGTCGCTCTGGCCGATCACTGGCAAGTCTTGCTGCACCGGGCGGAAGTTCTCGATGCTGCTGCCTTCGCCGAGTGGGCGGCGATGCTGTAGGGCCTGGCGCCGCGGCAGAGTGTCCTGCGGCGCGAACGGATCGGGCGGCAGGTCGTATTCGGCTTGCTCGGGATCGACCCATGGCAGCGATTCCAGCGGCAGACGCAAACCCAGCGGAGAGTCGCCGGGAATCAGGAACATCTCGCCGGCCTTGAAGAACCACTTGCCGGTTTGCCAGCGCTTGACGCCGCCATCCCAAACCCGCCGCAGCGGCAGCACGCTGCCGACGGTGGACGCCAGGCCCTGACCGTACACCCGGGCCAGACGCGCACGTTCCAGCGGATCGGCCAGCTTGGCGTCCTCGACCAGCACGTTGGCGGGTAGGCGGTGTTCCTTCCACAGATAGTAATGAATATCCTCGTAGGCCGGGATGATCATCGCGGGATCGACCTGCAACCGTTCCGCCAGACTGTGGGCGAACTTGGCGGCCACATGCGCCGTTGCGTTGTCGGTGTCGTCGTCGGTCGCCAGCAGCGTCGGGTCGGTCCACACCGGCTCGCCGTCCGCGCGCCAATGGCAGTGCAGCGCCCAGCGGGGCAGTTGCTCACCCGGATAATGCTTGCCCATGCTGAGGTTCAGCGCGGCGCCGGGCGCCCAGCGGTTCATCAGGCGTTGCAACAGGCGGCCGGCAAAGGCGCGCTTGGTGGGACCGAGCGCGTCGGTGTTCCACTCGGGGGCATCCATGTCGTTGGCGGCGATGAAGGTCGGCTCGCCGCCCATGGTCAGGCGGACATCGTTGCGCTTCAGCGCGACATCGACGGCCTGGCCGCGCGCCTTGATCGCCTGCCACTGGGTCTCGGTGTAGGGCTGGGTGGTGCGCGGGGTTTCCTTGATCCGCTCCACCGACATAGCGAATTCGAAGGTGGTTTCGGCTTCGTCCATCAGGCCGGAGATCGGCGCGGCGGAGATCGGATCGGGGCTGGCGGCGAGCGGGATGTGGCCTTCGCCGCACAACAGGCCGGATGTGGCGTCGAGTCCAACCCAACCGGCGCCGGGCAAATAGACCTCGGCCCATGCGTGCAGGTCGGTGAAGTCAGAGGTCGGGCCTTCCGGACCTTCCAGCGGCTTCACGTCGGCGACAAGTTGGATCAGGTAGCCGGACACGAAGCGGGCCGCCATGCCGAGGTGGCGCAGTACCTGCACCAGCAGCCACGCGGAGTCACGGCACGACCCGGTGGCGCCTTCCAGGGTCTCTTCCGGGGAGAATACGCCGGGTTCGAGGCGGACGATGTAGGCGACCTTGCTCTGGATCAGCGTGTTCAGCGCGACCAGCTTGTCCACGGTTCGCATTTCCTCGCGCGGAATCGCGTCCAACAGCGCCTGTAAGTGCGGACCAGGCGTTTCGGTCTTGCGAAACGGCGCGAGTTCCTGATCCAGCACATGGTCGTAGGTGAACGGGAAGGTCTCGGCTTCGGGTTCCAGGAAGAAGTCGAACGGGTTTACGGTCACCATGTCGGCGACCAGATCGACCGTTACTTCGAACCGGTCCACTTTGTCCGGAAACACGACGCGGGCGAGATGGTTGCCCTGCGGGTCCTGCATCCAATTGATAAAATGAGGTTTTGGTTCGACTGTCAGCTCATACGCCAGAATCGCGGTGCGCGCCTGTGGGGCCGGGCGCAACCGGATGGTCTGCGGACCGAGGTTGATCAGACGGTCATAGTGGTAGGAAGTCTTGTGCGTAAGAGCGACGTGCAACGGCATTTGGGTGCTCGGTCAGATTGGGGCTGGGATGTTTTTGCACCGCACCATGAACGATAGCAACCAGTATGCTTGCACTTATGGCATGCCAAACCAATTGCCTGTTTTCTGAGCGGTGGGTGCGGCCAGGTTTCCGATCCCGTTGCGCGTTGCGCAATTGCGCCGGGTGGTTACAGTCGCGGCCAACGGGAGACAACACCATGAAAATGACCAGGCGGAACGCCCTGAAGGTCGCGTCAGCGGCCGCTATCCCAATGACGAGGGCACGTGCCCAGGGACCGCTGCGGCTGAAGCTTGGTATCATCACCGACCTGTCCGGCCCCTACGCCGACCTTTCGCGTCCCTCGTTGGCCTGTGCCCAGCAGGCGGTCGAGGATTTTGGCGCCGCTGCCAGGGGATGGGGCGTGGAAATCGTCGTCGGCGAGCATCAGAACAAAGCCGATCTGGCCGCCACGATTGCCCGCCAGTGGTTCGACCAGGACCGCGTGGACGCGCTGCTCGACGTCAATACCTCGGCCACATCGCTGGCCTGTGTCGGCATCGCGCGGGAGAAAAACAAGCCGATGATGTTGTCCGGTCCCGGCACGACCGCCCTGACCGGCGCGCAATGTAGTCCGAATCATGTGCATTGGGCCTGGGACACCTATGTGCTCTCCAACACCTCGGGAACGGCCATGGTCAAACAGGGCGGCACCAATTGGTACTTTATCGCGCCGGATTATGCGTTCGGGCGGGCCCTTGCCGCGGACGGCGGAGCAGCGGTGATCAAAAGCGGCGGCAAGGTGGCCGGTTCGGTATTCTACCCGTTCCCGAACACCTCGGATTTCTCCGCGTTGCTGGTGCAGGCACAGGCGTCCGGCGCAAACGTGTTGGCATTGTGCAACGGCGGCGCCGACATGGTTGGCAGTATCAAGCAGGCGCGGGAGTTCGGCCTGGACAAGACCATGCGGATCATCAGCCTGTTGTCCTATGACACGGACATCCGGGCGATCGGGTTGGAGGCGGCACAAGGGCTGATGGCGACCCAAACGTATTACTGGAACCTGAATGATCGGACGCGGGCCTTCAACACCCGCATCATGCCGAAGACCCCCAAGCTGTGGCCGAACATGGCCAATGCCGGACTGTACTCCAGCACGCTGCATTACCTGAAGGCGGTGGCGGATATGGGGCTGCCACAGGCGAAGTCGGATGGCGCGGCGGTTATCGCGCGGATGAAGGCGATGCCGACCGATGACGACGCGTTCGGCCCCGGCAAAATCCGAGAGGACGGGCGGAAACTGCATCCGGCCTATCTGATGGAGGTCAAGAAGCCCTCGGAAAGCTCGGGACCATACGACGTGCTGAAGCTGGTTTCCACGGTTCCGGCCGATCAGGCGTGGCGTCCGTTGTCCGAGGGTGGGTGTCCGCTGGTGAAGGCGTAAAGGATGATCGCCTGATCGCACGAAGGTGGGCAAAATGCCCCGGCCTGGACTTCATGCCGCCAGAAGCAGGACCGCCTCTGCCGGTGTTACAATGCGAACTGCTCCGTGCTGTCCGAGGACCAGCAGATGGCGGTCGCCTGTGACGATAAGATCGGCATTCGCGGCGACGGCGGCCGCTATGACATGATCGTCGTCAGGATCGTTCGCGACCACGCGGGGAACGGATTCGGGCGCAATGCTGATCGCGAACCGCGCATAAAGGGCCAAGGCTTCCTCGACCGAAGTCCCCTGCCTTGTCAGTCTGGATGCCAAATGAGGCCTCCCGAGTACGTCGCGTAGTTCGGCCAGCAATTCCGGCGAGGTGTGCAGCACCAGGGCCGCCTCACAGGCGGCCTGTAGAAGTCTGAACGGCGGACCATCCCAAATCAGCGCCGAGACGACAACGTTCGTATCAAGAACGACCCGCATCGTCCCCTGGCTGATCGTTTGCGGCCAGGTTTGCGCCGACGCCCCGGGTCCGGCGATCCGCGCGAACGGCTTTGACTTCTGCGACGATGTCGTCGTCACTCATGGGGGGGATGTCTGCCGCATGGATGCCTCGTGCGACGTCGAGCAGCATGCGCCCGCTGCGCCGCCGGATTGCATCCTCCAAGAGCTTCTGAATAGCATCGTCCGAGAGCAGTCCCTCACTTTGCGCCAGCCGCGCCAATTCGTCGGGAAGTCTGATTTCGATCATGGTCACGCGATCCGCCTCCATCCACGCAGAGGCAACATTTACCACGGATCCTGCCGGGTTTCGAGCGGCAACGTCGCCGACCGTGACGCTCGGTCGGGATCGATCGGTCCTAAAGCCCGGGCTTCGGGATGTGGTCCCTCCTCACGAAAGGATTGGGCCGGTTGTCCGCGAGAGCATCAAGCTCCAGCGCCTCTGACGACCGGATCGGGACATTGTTTCGACCGATCGCATACGGAGGAGATTCAAACGGAAAGATCGGCTCGACAACAATCTCGTCCGCGCAGCGGGAGAAAACAGCCATTCAGAGACCAAGGTGGCAAACTGAAAATCGGGAAATTCACGCCATTTTGAATAATTGTCCGGAATAGAACCGGTCTTAGATCTTTCGCGGCCGGCGGTAACCGCCTGTAGGCGCGAATGTCGCGCGTAATTCGGTTCAAATTTTGTTTACAAATGGATTGTCGGGGCGTATCTTTATGGACACTGCGTTCCACCGTTTGAATGATTTGGTCACCAGCTAAGGATGCCCCGCGTGACACGAGTGCGCTCGAAGCCCTGGTGCTGCTGCTACGGACCGCCGGCGTAACGCCAGGGCCAGCAGGAACAGTGTGCTTGTAGCCCCAAGTATGGGGTAGGCACTTTCGATCCGTAGATCATTACGCGCCCATCGCCTCCCGCACGACATATCACATCTGAACTCACAAGACCGTTCCGCCTGCGCTTCGTTTGGCGCGCGCTGGGGATACTTGTGGAATTCACGAAGGCGCACTCACATGAATCGATCAAGCAGCACCTTGTCCGACCGGCAGGCGATATGGGCATTCGTCCTCGGATGCCTCGGTGTCACCGTGGGCGTTTTGCTTCACATGCCGATGTTCGTCATGGCCTACGAAATGGGCATGGGTTACGAACTTGCGGGCATGCCGATGGATAACAGCATGATTTTCGGCATGTTCACGATCATCATCGGGATCGGCGTCGCCGCGTACGGGCTTATGCCGCGCAATATCGCCGCGCAGCTTCAGGCGGCCGGATCCATCGACATCATCGCGCCGGAGGACGCGCCGCTCTCGCCCGCGCACTGGCGGTTGCTGGCGGTGCTGGTCGTGGCGCTGATCATCGATGTGATGAAACCGGCCACCCTGGGCTTCACGGTGCCCGGCATGGTCAGTGAGTATCACATATCGAAAGCAACCGCGTCGCTGGTGCCGTTTGGCGCGCTGATCGGCACGGTGACCGGCTCTGTCGTGTGGGGGATGATCGCGGACATTTACGGCCGCAAGGCAACGATCCTGCTGTCGGCGGTGATGTTCGTCGGCACCTCCATCTGTGGCGCGATGCCGTCGATGAACTGGAACATCGCCATGTGCTTCATGATGGGTCTCGCGGCGGGCGGCATGTTGCCGGTCACCTACGCGCTGCTCGCCGAGATGATGCCGAGCCGCCATCGTGGTTGGGCGCTGGTGATGGTCGGCGGCTTGGGCGCGGCGGGTGGCTACTTCGCCGCGAGCGGGTTTTCCGCAGTCCTGCAGCCGATCTTTGGCTGGCGCATCCTGTGGCTGATGAACCTGCCGACCGGACTGATCCTGATCTTCCTTGGCGGCTTCATTCCGGAATCCGCGAAGTTCCTGATCGCCCGCGGCCGCCATCTGGAAGCCGAGACGGTGATGCGCGCGTTCGGTTCCGTCGCCCGCAAGCATGTCGATCCGGTGCCGCAGCCGATTGTGCCCGGCCGGGCTGTGTCCGAGGACGGGCGATACACCGCGAAACTGATGGCGTTGTGCGTCGCCGCGATCGCCTGGGGGCTGGTCAATTTCGGCCTGATGCTGTGGCTGCCCGCCGATCTGGTCGCGAAGGGCAGTTCGGTCGGTGTTGCCAGCGCGCTGTTGGCGGCCTCGTCGCTGATCGCGTTCCCGACGATCTTCCTCGCCGCCCTGATGTATAGCCGCTGGAGCACGAAATGGGCGCTCGTCGTCATGATGGTGGTGATGATCGTCGGACTGCTTGGCGTGCTCAACATGGAACTGAACGGCGGCAGTCCGGTGTATCCGGTGGCCCTGCTGATCGTCGGATCGAACGGGATCATTGCCATCCTGTTGCCCTACGCGGCCGAAACTTTCCCGCTGAAGGTCCGGGGCCGTGCGACCGGCATTGTGGCGGCCTGCACGAAGGGTGGCGGCTTCCTGGCGCAGATTCTCAGCATCCTGGCGATGGTGCCGCCGATGCAAGTGGTGGCGGGGGCGATCGTTGCCCCGGCGGCGGTCGCGCTGGGACTGGTCGTCTGGCACGGACGGGAGACCCGCGGACGCGATCTGCGCATCCTTGACAATCATGCGATGGCGTCTGGCGATGACTGACCTGGCGTAAGGGGCGACCCGTCCGGGGACCTGATCCGCACCGGCACGCCGGAGGCCGAAACCGGCCCCCGGCGTGCCGGTGAAGCAACGATTCCAGGACGGTGAGCAGGGGTTTGGAGTATTTTGATGCCGGACCAGAGAAATGCAGCCCGTTCAAAACAGGTATCTGGACCGGCGCCAGGGTTCCGATCTGTAATGATCTGCACTCCGATTGTGAAAAAGGTCCTCCCCAAATGTTGGGTATTCCGCGCCGATTTGCCCATTTTGTGTTTGGCACTATTCAATCGGGCCTGACGTCCCTGATCGCGGCCGGCATCGCGAGTGTGCCATTTTTCGCGGACGGATCATTCCTGTTGCATTGGCTCCGGTCATGGCTGATCGCATGGTTCCTGATGTTGCCGGTCGTTTTGTTCGCGGCCCCGTTCATTCGCGGTTTAAGCCACGCTTTGACATTCGAAGAACGTTCTCGGCCCGGATAATCGGTGCCGCGATCACCAGATGTCCTGTCATGGCTTTTATCGCGCGTTGACCAGCCAACAGCCGGCGGATGCCACAATCAACCCCGCCAGCGCGAGTGGTGTCAGGCGCTCGCCGAGGAATATCCACGCCAGTAGCGCCGCGGTTCCCGGCACGAGATAGAAGTTCGCGCTGACCCGCGCCGCCGATCCGCGCGCCAGCATGACCGAATACAGGCACATTCCACCCAGCGACGTCATGATCGTGGTCCAGGCCAGGGCGGCTACTGACCCTTCGGTCCAGTTCACCCGTGGTGTCTCCAGCAGCCACGCCCCCAGCGACGACACGAGGCAGGCGGACAGGAACTGCGCGGTGGCGCTCGGCAGCAGCGGCACGCCCCGGCAAAAGCGGCCAAACCACAGCGTTCCGGAAACGATACCGAGCACCCCGGCGAACGCCAGGACAAGCCCGCGGAAGCGCGAGGCGCTTTCGAATGCCGCTTGACCCACCACCAGCCCAACACCGGCCATGCCGAATGCCAGGCCCAGCCATTGGCGCGGCCGCAGACGCTCCCGCAGCAGCGCTACCCCGAACACGGCGGTCAGCAGCGGCGTCAGGGATTGCACCAGCGCGATCTGGGCGGCCGGGGCATACAGCAGACCGACATGCGGGGCCATCAGGGCGGCGGCGTTCAGCAACGCGCCGGCGATGGCGCAATGCAGCCAGCGCCAACCGGCCAGCGGGCGCCACGACTGGCGGGTCAACAGCATCGCGCTCAGCAGGACGACGGCGCATCCGGCCATCCGCAGGGCGACAAACATCAGCGGCGAGATGTCCCGCAGCCCGGTTTTCGAGGCTATGAAGGAGGAACTCCAGAGCAGGACAAACAGATACGGGGTGATGCGGACCAGCATTCGCCTAACGCCGCCGATCTGTCATCATGTGGACGGCCTGAAATCGCATTGCGCGCCGTCGACGCTGCTTCGGAGCAGGTCCTGTTGATCCAACCGGCCTTCGGCTGCGATTCTCATTGCGGGCCTCGTGGCAAGGCGCGGCGATACACCGTAATGGTTGGCGATCCGAAGCGCATGATGCACGAGCGGACGGTGATATCGACGCCGGCTTTCCCTGGCGCTTGAGATGCATCGCCCCCCGACTGTTGATTCCGACCATGTTTGACGTTGTCATCGATATGGGGCGGCTCGACAAGGCGATGCCCGATTTCGAGCCTCGCCGGCCTGCGCCGGAGCCGCGATCTTTGTCAAACCCCTCGATCGCGTGGATACTTGGGCAGCATCAGGGAGGATTGGTCATGCAGCCTGTTTCGTCACACTGGATTGTTGCTTGTGGATTGCTGAGCGGGATCTTCGCCCATCCGGCCAGTGCGGAGTTGCTGGTGCATCATGACCTGCCTTACGCCGTCGCGCTGACGATCGCCGAAGCAACGTTGGAGAGTTGCGGGTCGAAAGGCTATGCGGTTTCGGTCGTTGTGGTGGATCGAGACGGAGAAACGATCGTGGCGATTCGCGGCGACAACGCCAGCCCCCACACCATGGAAAATGCCCGGCGCAAGGCCTATACAGCGATGAGCTTCAAGCTGCCGACGACGGAGTATGCCAAGCGGTTCGCCGACGGGAACCCGACGGTGCGGCAACAGGTGACGCTGCCAAACGTGATCGCGATCGGCGGCGGACTGCCGGTCAAACTGGGGACCGAGGTTGTCGGAGGCGTCGGGACCTCCGGGTCGCCGGGCGTGGATGAGCCGTGCGTGCAGGCGGGCCTGGATAAGGTGGCCGACCAGTTGAAATGAGGCGGCCTCGGTTTCTGACAACGATAGGGTCGAGATCAATTCTCGTCGGACGGCCGGCACCACGCGAAGGCGCAGCCTGTATGAAAGCTGACGGTGCGCATGAAATCGTGAAACGCCTCCTCGCCCTGGCCGGAGATGCTGGCGGTCACAAGCAAAGTCTTCAGCTTGGGTTTGATGTGCTCAAAGTAATCGCGTGAGGCGACCATGGCGTGCTTGCCATCACTGTGCCGGATGAACCGAGGGGTTCCGGTGACGGCCTGATCGATGATCTCCGCGAGGCGGGCGCGGGCGGCGGATAGGTCCCAGAGACCCGTCGGGCGAACTCCGCTTGATCCGCAAGGTCATGGTACGACCGGACAGTTCGACATGTTCAGACTTGTCCTGCCCGGCATTCGGAATGGTGCGCGTCTGGCCGGCCCTGTTAACCCATTCGGATTCGGTTTCGTGCATGGTGCCACTGTATCCGGCCCCGCAGATCGGGCCGCCACCTGGAGATGACGGACATGTCATGGTTGGCGTTCATTTATGGCCCGGGACACCATAGCCATTCTATGGCATATAACACCATATGAAGGCCGTTCGGATCTACTACGACCGAATAGATTATCCGGACGGGGCCATTCTGGAAATGACGATTTGGGCAGTGGAAATCCCTGTCTTGGGAAGCCATCACCGCCTGAAATACAGCCTGTTCTATGGCCGCCCCGGCCAGCGTCTGATCGGCTATGATAACGAGCGCGGCAAGGGCGACCACTACCATCTCGGTGAGGCCGAGGAACCTTATATCTTCACTACGTCGGAAGCCCTGATCGAGGACTTCCTGGCCGAGGTGGATGCTCGGTTGGTGCTTTAGCGGGCGGTGGCACGGTTTTCGTTCGGGGACCCGAACCAGCGGATGAGCTTGCGGCCGCCCTGGACGTCAAGGCGCACGACGCGGTGAACCGGTCACGGCACGGTGCCGGCACAGGTGGCCCGATCGAGGCGGGCAATGATGAAAATGGACTGTCAGTCAGTTACCGGCAACGGCCGGCCGTTTGTATCGGCCGCGTCACTAAGGATGCCTGGGGATATCTAGACCGGTTCCTTGACAAATTTCCTAAATTACTGTAATGCACCAGGAATGGAAGCCTTCATTTCGCCGCATCCGGCCACCGATCTTTCCGCGCGTCAGCATTCCCAACGGATGTTCACCCTCACGGACCTGCCGCGTCGGCGGATTGCGTTTGCCAGAGGCTGAAGAAAAATATCTCATAATATGATACGAATTCTCATGGTGTGGCTTTTGAGACGCCGTTGAGAGCGTGCGCTCTTGGATCCCGGTATCGCTTCGCGCCCAGCCTCGCGCAGACCTGTTTCTCCCGATGCGCTTTTGCCCGGCATGACGACGGGCGCGCGTCGGAGACAATCTGTCGCTGCCGAATCGGTGGGCGATCCCGAACGGGCGAACGCCGGGTATGGCAAACCGTCGTTATGGTTTGGCTGGCCGGGGCAACTATCGCGGCACCGTCAAGTCAGGGGTGGCCCGGACAAGCCAAGCCATGACGGAGAGTGGAAAGCCACGTCCGCGGCAAATCTCCTCCCCATTCGCCTATCCTGATGTCTATGGAGCCAAGCCCGAACCCTAAGCCTCGAGATCGGCATCCCAATACAGGAAATCCAGCCAGGTTCGGTGCAGGTTATCCCGCATCACATGCGACTTCGCCGCTTCATCGATCTGGTGCGGCGACGGTTCCACCGGCACCGAGCGCAGGCGCAGGCCGCTTTGTTTCAACGACCGGCTGCCCTTGAACAGATTGTCGGCCTGGCAGCAGGTGACGACGTTGTTCCAACTGGTGATGCCGCCCTTCGAGCGTGGCACGACGTGGTCGAACGTCAGCTCCTTCGCTGGCAGCGCCTCACCGCAGTACTGGCAGCAAAACCGGTCGCGCAGGAACACATGATACCGCGTGAACGCCACCTTCCGCCGCTTGTGGTAGCGCTTCAGTGACACCACCGACGGGATCGCGAAGGACTGGCGCGAGGAATGCACCTCCACGTCGTAGTTGATGACGGCGTTGACCCGTTCCTGCAGCACCGCCACCAGGGCGTCCTGCCAGGACCAGACCGACAGCGGCCCCCAGCTCAAAGGCTGCATATCCGCGTTCAGCACCAGCGTCTGAAGATTAGGGATATGGCTCACAGATCGCGCCCCGGGCGTCGCGCCGCGTACAGGCCAAGACCGGGAAAATGCAATCCGCCGACAGGCAAAAGCAGCTCCTTCGCAGTCGGAGCGCAATATCCGGGGCTTTATACGTTATCGAGCCGCCAGATCTGGTGCGCCGCCGAAAACCTATGGGAAATATGACAGACCGCCCGTCGCGCCGCAACCCGCATCGCGCGCGCCATCCCGGACTTCATTGTTTCGTCACGAAAATCCTCTTTGCAAAGCCAGCGCCCCAAGTGCGATTCCGGTGTCATCCAGTCCATGCCCGAGTCGGGGAATGTAATGCGCCTCCACCGGCACCCCGGCGGCTTGCAGCGCGGCCTCGGCATCGCGGGACCGGGACACCGGCACCGCTTCATCGGACTCGCCATGCACCAGCAGGACGGGTGCTCGGTTTTTCAGCTCGGCCGCCAGCGACGCCGGGGCGATCAGCGCACCCGAATACGCCAGGATCGCGCGTGGCGCCGGCAGATGCCGCAGGCCGGTGAACAACGCCATCATCGCGCCCTGGCTGAAGCCCATGATGGCGTATGCCTCAGCGGGCAGCGCCAGGCGTGCCAGTTCGGCGTCGATAAACCCGTGCAAATACGGCGCGGCGGTGCGAACGCCCGCCTCGGCGATCAGGGGCGAGCGGTCACCGACATTCCACCACTGGCGGCCAAAGCCAGACTCATGCGGGAACGGGGCGTGGACCGAGGCAAACAGCGCGTCCGGGCAGGCATGTTGCCAGGAGGGTGCTAAATCGATCAGATCATAAGCGTCGGCGCCCAGGCCGTGACACAGAATGATGAGTTGTTTGGGTTTCGCCTTGGAGGCGGGACCCCAGTGGATGGCTTCGAGGGTTGGCATGGCGATCTCCCGTTTCCGCGTTGGCGCGGTAGTCTGATACCATGATTGTCACACGCTTCGCACCGAGCCCGACAGGCCATCTGCATTTGGGGCATGCGTTCGCCGCGTTCAATGCGTGGCGGCGGGCGCGGGCGGCCGGCGGGCGGTTTCTGCTACGGATGGAGGATATCGACCCGAGCCGGTGCCGGCCGGAGTTCGCTGACTCGATCCAGGACGATCTCCAGTGGCTCGGTTTGGATTGGGATGGGCCGGTGCGGGTGCAATCGGAGCATCTGACGGACTATCAATCCGTGCTCGATGGGTTGGCGGAGCAGGAGCTGGTGTATCCGTGCTTTTGCACGCGGGCGGATATCGCGCGGGAGATCGCCGCTTCGGTCAACGCGCCGCATGGTCCGGATGGCGGGCTGTTATATCCCGGCACCTGCCGGCGGTTATCCGCGGCCGAACGGGCGGAGCGGATCGCGGCGGGGGAGCGGTTCGCGCAGCGGCTGGACATGGCGGCGGCGTTCCGGCCGGGCTTGACGTACCATGAGGATGGCGAGGGCCGCATCGTTTGCCACCCCGACCGGTTCGGTGATGTGGTGCTGGCGCGCAAGGACACGCCGGCGAGCTACCATCTGTGCGTGACGCATGATGACGCGTTGCAGGTCGTCGGGGTCGTGACGCGGGGCGTTGATTTAAAGCCCGCGACCGACCTGCATCGGCTGCTCCAGGCGCTGATGGGTTGGCCGGAACCGGCTTATGCGCACCACCGCTTGCTGACGGATGCAACCGGCCGGCGGCTGTCGAAGCGGGATAAGGCGGAGACGCTGCGATCGATCCGCGCCGAGGGCGTCTCGGCGCGGGCGATTATCGAGCGGTTTGCTCAGTCGTAGTAACGCCAGTGATGATGTTCCCAGTGGCGGTGATGCCAGCGGTGGTGGTGATCCCAATAATCCACATGGGTCACCAGACCCGGCGACGGCGCCACGTGAACGACGGTGGCGGTCGGGGCGGCCGCGGCGCCCAGTGTCGAAGCGGCAGTCAGGCCAGCAAACGCAACGGTGGCGAGAAGTATTTTATGCATCGAAAGTCTCCTTCTGAGGCCACCGGAACATGGAGACGAAAATGGGCCGTATGGCGACCAGATCAGGGTGATATCGTGGCGAGGCCAGGCCTTTATAACCCCCCGCTTTCGGGGAGATGCCGGGTTCTGTAATATGAAGAAATAAACAGAGGAGGGCAGGCATGAGCGCGACAGGGACAGGTGGAATCGTGGCGCGAACAGGCGATGTGGATTTGGCCTTCATTCCGCGGGATTCGGCATGATGATCCGTTGGCTGGTTGCCTTTGTTCTGCTGGCGCTGCCGGTGCGGGCGCAGGAACGCGTGGTCAATATCTACAACTGGACGGACTACATCGATCCCTCGGTTCTGGCCGATTTCACCAGGGAAACCGGGATCACGACCCGTTACGACGTCTTCGATAGCCTGGAGACGTTGGAAGCCAAGCTGCTGGCCGGCCATTCCGGTTACGATGTCGTGCTGCCGAGCAATGAACCGAGCTTTTCGCGGCTGATCCGGGCCGGGGCGCTGGCGACGATCGACCGGAGCAAAGTGCCGAACTGGAAGAACCTGGACCCGGCGTTGATGAAGCGTGTCGAGGCTTCCGACCCCGGCAACCGGCACGGGGCGATCTATCTGTGGGGCTCGATCGGACTGGGAGTTAATGCCGATCGGATCAAGGCGCTGGTCCCCGATGCGCCGCTGGACTCGTGGGCGCTGTTGCTGGACCCGGCGTTTGCGAAGCAGATCGCGCCGTGCGGGATCATCATGATGGATTCCGCGATCGATGTGGTTCCGTCGGTGCTGCGGTTCCTCGGTCGCAGCCCGGACGGCGCGGCGCCGGAAGACCTGGATGCGGTGTCGAAAACACTGATGGCCATACGACCCTATATACGGGAGTTCGCCAGTGGTGGTGCGTTGGAGGCGCTGGCGACCGGGCAGGCGTGTCTGGCCTTCGACTACTCGGGCGATGTGGAGCAAGCCGCGTCGCGGGCGCAATCAGGTGTGACCGTGCAGTATGTCGCACCGAAAGAGGGTTCGGAAATCGGGTTCGACATGCTGTCGGTCCCGACCGACGCGCCGCATAAGGACGAGGCACTGGCCTTCATCGATTTCGTGCTGCGGCCCGATATCATGGCCCGGATCACCGATGCGACGCGGTATCCGAACGCGGTGCCGGCGACCCGGGTATTGGTGCGGCCGGCGTTGCTCGACGATCCGAACGTCTTTCCGACGGATGCGGTGATGCAACGCTATTTCACGATCGGGCCATCCACGGTGGCGGCCGATCGTGCCCGTACCCGGATGTGGGCGCGGTTCAAGGCGGGCGGTTGATACCGCTTGTTGGCTTTATCGCAGCGGGCCCGTAGAGACAGGAATAATCGGGGGAATCAGGATGTCCATGTGCCTTTGTTGCGTGCCGGTATCGCTCGGCCGGCGAGGCTTCCTTGCCTCTGCCGTCGCGGCCACGTCGCTGTCGGCGGTCGCCCTTGGACAAACACCGCCGGCGTCAGCAGGCCCCGCCAAGGCTGAACTACTCAATGATCTCGTTGCCGCCAATCGCATTCTCTACGACCAGGGCGTCGTCGATGGCTTCGGCCATATCAGCGTGCGCCACGACAAGGACCCGAATCGTTATCTGCTGTCGCGCAGCATGGCCCCCGCTTTGGTGACGCATGCCGACATCATGGAATACGATCTCGATAGCGTTCCTGTGGATGCCCAGGACCGGACCTCGTATCTGGAGCGGTTTATTCACGGCGAGCTCTACAAGGCGCGGCCGGACGTGATCGCGATCGTGCACAGTCATTCCCCGGCGGTGCTGCCGTTCGCCGACACCAACGTCACGTTGAAGCCGATGAACCACATCGCCGGGTTCCTGGGCACCGGCGCGCCGGTGTTCGAAATCCGCAAGGCGGGCGGCCCGGCCACTGATATGTTGATCCGTAATCAGACGCTGGGACAGGCTCTTGCGGCCTCGATGGGCAAGCACTCCATCCTGCTGATGCGCGGCCACGGATCGGTCGCGGCGGCACAGTCCATCCGCCACGTTGTATTCCGAGCCGTCTATACTGAGGTCAACGCCCGCGTGCAGATCGAGGCGATGAAGCTCGGTACCCCCACCTTCCTGAATGCCGAGGAAGCCGCCGCAGCGGCCAAGACGAACGATGGACTGGTCGACCGGCCGTGGGCACTGTGGAAACAACGCGCCATGGCGAAGGGGTGACAGCGATGCCGGACGATACAATTGGAGACATGCTGCGGGAGACAGCCGGCCGGCTGTTCCAGGCGCATTGCGACACGGCGACCCAACGCTTGGCTGATCAAGGTACATGGCCGGTCGCGCTCTGGGCGGCCGTCGAGGAGGCCGGGCTCCACCGGGCGCTGGTGCCTGAGGACGCCGGTGGGTTCGGCGTGCCGGTGGCCGATGCGCTGTCGCTGCTGAAAGTCGCGGGCGCTCATGCTCTGCCGCTGCCGCTGGCGGAGACGATGCTGGCAAGCTGGCTGCTGGCCGGCGCGGGTCTGGATATTCCGGATGGGCCGCTGACCGCCGGGCCGGTGCGGGACGGCGAAAGCGTCGTTCTGACCCCGGATAAAGGCGGTTGGCATGTGTCGGGCACGCTGACCCGGATCGCCTGGGCGCGGGACGTGGACCGGATGGTGGTCCTGGCTGGTGCGCGGATCGCCCTGGTCGGCAAGGACTCCTGGACCATCGAACCGGGAGAGAACGTCGCCAGGGAACCGCGTGACACCGTTCGGTTTGATGGCGAGGCGATCGCGGTTGGCGAAACCAGCATAACGGCCGGGGCCTTGATCGCGGTTGGAGCCGCGATGCGCACGCAGCAGATTGCCGGTGCGCTGACGAGGTTAACCGAGATGACGACGCAATACGCTCAGGACCGGGTGCAGTTTGGCCGGCCGATCGGTAAGTTCCAGGCCGTGCAGCAAAATCTGGCTGTCATGGCCGGGCAGACCGCTGCCGCCGTGGCCGCGGCCGACCTGTCAGCGGAAGCCGTCGCCAACGGCGTGAAAATCCTGCCGATTGCCGCCGGCAAAGCGCGTGCCGGGGAGGCCGCCGGGATTGTGGCCGGCATTGCGCATCAGGTGCATGGCGCGATCGGCTTTACGTTTGAGCACAACCTCCACTTTCTGACCCGCCGCCTGTGGTCCTGGCGCGACGAGTTCGGCAAGGACGCCGTTTGGCAGCGCCGGCTCGGGCGGCACATGGCCGCTTCCGGCGCGGATCAACTGTGGGCGGAGATCACGGCCGTATAGCGGTTCAGGCCAGCGCCTCATCCGGTTCGGCGTAGGCGGTCAGTTTGGCGATGTCATGCAAGACGACCCGGGCACCGTGGGTTTCCACCCCGAAACCGCGCAGGGCCGCGAAGGCACGGGACAGATTTTCTTGCCGGCAGCCCAGGCGGGCGGCCAACAGCCGCTTGTCGAACGGCAGACGCATGGCGACTGAGTTTGCCTGCCGGTCGGTCGTCAGCGACAACAGGTAGCATCCCAGTCGTTGCGCGGTGGTGCGCAGCTTCAGATCGCAGACCTGGCGGACCAGGGCGTGAAATTCCCGCGCCTCGGCCCGCAACAGGACGGTGACCAGCGACGGCTCCTGCTCCACCAAAGCCAAAAGCCCCTCTGCCTCGATCGACAGCAGGCGGCTGGCGGTGACAGTGCGCAGGCCCATCAGGCGGGGCAGCCGAGCGAGGAGGGTGGCGAGTCCAAGGGTTTGGCCGGGCTGAACGACCTCCACCACGGCGGTCGTGCCATTGCCAGACGTGCTGAACGCGGCCAGTTGGCCGTCCAGCACCAGCAGCAGCCGATCCGCGACGCCGCCTTGTTGGTACAGTTCCACGTCTGCCGGAGCGGTCACAATCTTGCCGATGAGCGCCAGCCGTTGCATCACCGCGTCCGACAGGTCGCGCAACAACGGCGTGGAGCGCATGGCATGCATGACGTCCGCGCGGTCGTCCTTGTCAACGGTAACCGAACCGGTCACCAGTGCGGAACTGGGCATCGAAACCTCGCTATCGTCGCAACGATACAAAATGGACGAACCGCTTCTATAGCGGAGGGATTTGATCACAATCAAGTGCGGCCAGACGGGAATGCAGACGAACTTCGATAACGGAAACAATTTGTTATGGATAAGAGGGAACAAATATAATGAAAGCGATGGTTTGTGAACGGTTTGGCGGCCCCGAAGTGCTGGCGGAACGGGATATTCCTGATCCGGCCCCTCCGGCAGCCGGAGAGATCCAGGTGCGCATCGCGGCGCGTGGAGTCCAATACGTGGATGTCCTGATGTTGGCGGGAACATATCAGTTTCGTCCGGAACCACCGTTCATCCCAGGTGGCGAGGCGGCCGGCCACGTTGTCGCGGTCGGTCCGGGCGTCACCAATTTTGCGGTTGGTGACGCCGTGATGTCTCGCCACACGCTGGGGGCGCTGGCTGAACTGGGCAATGCGAAGGCGGCGTTGTGCGACAAGGTGCCGGTTGGGCTGAGCATGGCTCAGGCTGGCGTATTTCGCGGCGCCTATACGACGGCCTATCACGCTTTGCTGCAACGCGGGCGGATGGTGGCCGGGGAGTGGGTGCTGGTGCATGGCGCGGCCGGCGGCATCGGCATCGCGGCCATCCAGGTGGCGAAGGCGTTTGGCGCCAAGGTGATCGCCACGGCGGGCAGTGAGGAAAAACGCGCGGCCTGTCTGGAAGAGGGCGCGGATTTCGCGATCGATTACCGGTCGGGCTTTGTCGATCAGGTGAAAGACCTGACCGGCGGACGTGGTGTCGATATTGTCTATGACCCGATCGGCGACAAAGTCGCGGATGAATCGTTACGTTGTCTGGCGTGGTGCGGCCGCTTGTTGATCCTCGGATTTCTGGGCGGCGGTCCCACCAATATCCGCAGCAACTATCTGCTGATCAAAGGTATCGACGCGATCGGTGTGCGGATCGGCGGGTTGAACCAGTCTGATCCGGCTTTGGCCATCGCCAACATGAAGGCGCTGATCGCGTTGGCGGAAGCAGGCAAGCTGCGGCCCCGGATTTCCCATACGTTTCGGCTGAATCAGGCCGCGGAGGCGCTGCAGTTGGTGATTGACCGGGCGGTGATCGGCAAGGCGGTGCTGTTGAGCTGACGCGCCCGAATTTGACACCCCGAATTTGACACGCGGACAGGGTAGCCTAACTTCGGAAAATCAGACTGGAGGACAACGAACCATGGCGACCCCTGGACGCGCATTGCCGCAGCCGACCCCTGAGACTCAGCATTTTTGGGATGGCACCAAGGCCAACGAATTGCTGCTGCAACGCTGCGACGAATGCAGCAAGGTGTATTTCCCGCCGCGGCCGTTCTGCCCTGCGTGCGCATCCCGGAAAGTGTCGGTGACCAAGGCGAGCGGCAAGGCGACGCTGTATAGCTACATCATTCATCACCGCCCGGTTCCCGGTTTTACCCCTCCGTATGCGATTGCGGTGGTGGAGTTGGATGAAGGCCCGCGCATGATGACCAACATCGTGGATTGCGAGCAAACGCCCGAGGCGCTGGTGCTGGATATGCCGATGGAGGTGGTGTTCGAACCGCAGACTGATACCATTACGCTTCCCCTGTTTCGCCCCGCCTTAACATCATCGGCGAAAGGCTGATCCGATGCCACATAACACAGTCGCCGTTGTTGGCGCCGCCGAAACGACCAAGCTTGGGGTTATCACCGATCTTTCGCAACTCGGGCTGCACGCCGATGCCGCCCTGAACGCCATGGCGGATTGCGGGCTGAAGCCGTCGGATATTGACGGAATCGCTTGTGCTGCGCAGGAAACCCCGGTGCAACTGGCACATTACCTGGGCATCACGCCGACCTGGATCGACGGCACCGCCGTTGGTGGTTGCAGCTTCATGATTCATGTCCGTCATGCTGCCGCGGCGATTGAGGCCGGGTTGGCGAAAACGATTTTGATTACGCATGGAGAATCCGGGAAATCGCGCATTGGCGCGCCGCCTCGGCCGGTGCATCCGCAGTCGTTGAACGGACAGTTTGAGCAGCCGTTCGGGCCGATGGGGCCGCCTTCGATGTTCACCATTCCCGTCCTTCGATATATGAAGACGTATGGTGTGACTGAGGAGCAGATTGCTCAGGTCGCTGTTGTGCAACGGGAATGGGCGTCGAAAAACCCGCGCGCGACGTTTCGAAACCTGATTACGACGGACGACGTGCTGAACAGCCGGATGATCGCGTGGCCGTTCCGGTTGCTGATGTGCTGTCTGGTGACCGATGGCGGTGGTGCGCTGATCCTGACATCCGCTGAGCGGGCCAAGGATTTCCCGACCAAGCCGGTCTATATTTTGGGCACCGGCGAGAGCGCCGAAACCCCGATGATCAGCCAGATGGAGGATTTTACCAGTTCTCGCGCCTTCAGGGTCGCCGGGCCGACGGCGTTCCGCGAGGCCGGGATTGTTCATAAGGACGTTGATCACCTGATGATCTATGACGCTTTTGCGCATCTTCCTTTGTACGGCCTGGAGGATCTCGGGTTCCTGCCGAAGGGTGAGGCGGCTGGGTTTATCGCGGGACGCAACACGGCACCGGGCGGTTCGTTGCCGTTGAATACCAATGGTGGCGGGTTGTCGTATATGCACTCCGGCATGTACGGAATGTATGCGTTGCAGGAAAGCGTGCGGCAGATGCGCGGGACGGCCGCGGCGCAGATTCCAGGTGCGAAGATTTCGGTTTGCCACGGTGTCGGCGGCATGTTCGCGGCCTCCGGGACGGTGATTTTCAGCAACCAGGCGCCGTAATGTCATGACACTGTTTGCCGGCCTGAAGGTCATCGACTGCGCGAGTTGGATCGCCGGGCCGGCAGCAGCGACGATGCTGTCGGATTTCGGCGCCGACGTGATCAAGATCGAACCGCCGGGGGCCGGCGATCCGTGGCGGGCCTCGACCCCGATACCGGGGAAGAAGACCGATTATTATTGGCAGTTGACGTCGCGGAACAAGCGCAGTCTGGCGCTTGATCTGAAGCATCCGGACGGGCAGGCGGTGCTGCATCGTCTGGTGTCCGAGGCGGATGTTTTCATTACCAACTTTCCGCTGCCGGTGCGGGATCGCCTGCGCCTTGCGGATGCCGATCTGATGCCGCTGAATTCCCGGCTGATTTATGCGTCGTTTACCGCGTATGGGGAAAAGGGCGAGGAGGCCGCCAAGACCGGGTTCGATTCCACGGCGTATTGGGCGCGCACCGGCCTGATGGACATGGTGCGGTCGGATGCGGCGACGGTGCCGTCCAGGTCGATGCCGGGGATGGGCGATTTCCCGAGTGCCACAGGGGTTTATTCCGCGATTGTGACGGCGTTGTATCGCCGGGAGAAGACCGGATTGGGCAGTGTGGTGCGTACGTCGCTGTTGCAGAACGGGCTGTGGGCGAACGGTTGCGCGGTGCAGACGCGTTTGTTCGGGGAGGATGTGGCGCTGCGCCCACATCGCGACGACGCGCCCAACGCGCTGGCGAATCATTACCGGTCGCGCGATGGCCGCTGGTTCATCATGGCGTTGTTCAATGAACAGCGGCAGTTGCGGTCGTTCCTGGGTGCGATCGGTCGGGAGGAACTGACGGACGATCCCCGATTTGCGACTCCAGAAGCTCGCAAGCAACATGCCCGCGAATTGGTTTTGATTTTGGATGAGGTTTTCTCCCGGCGGGACCTGGCGGAATGGCGGACCATCCTGGACGGAGTGGGGATCACTTTCGGCATCGTTGCGACCGTGAATGAGGCGATGGACGACCCGCAAATGCGCCACGCCGGCGCGTTGGTACCGTTTGCAGATGGCAACGGGCTGACGGTGATGACTCCGTTTCATATAGACGGTGTGGATAAAATTCCGGCCGCCCGAGCGCCTTCGGTCGGACAGCATAATGAGGCGGTGTTGTTGGAGGCGGGGTATTCCCCTACTGAGGTCGAACGCCTGCGTGGACTTGGCGTCGTGGGGTAGCAGGTTGGCTTTTTGGATTCTGACAGTCGCCGTTGCCGCCGGTTCGGTGCTTGCGCTTTGGCACCTGCGTGCAACCGGCGAAGGGACGCGGCCGCCTTTTATTGCGGGCGTTTTGCATGGTGTGGTTGGGGCAATTGGATTTGGGGTGCTGCTGTTTGCGTTGCGCGGGCCGGTTCGGGGTGTCGCCGCCGGAGTTGGCTCGTTTGGCACCGTCGCGGCTGTGCTGTTCGGCGGGGCGTTGCTGACAGGGGTGTCTTTGTTGCTGTTACGGCGAAAAACCGTGGTGATGACGATCCACGCGGGGATCGCCATTACGGGATATGTGTTGTTTTTGGCCTGGAATGCCCTGGGTTAACCAGGTGATGGTGGACGCCGCGATGTCCACCATCACCTGGACGCAATCACCCCACCGCGACCGAATAGATATCCTTCACCCCGGCGGGTAGTGGCAGTGAATCCCACGTCGTACCGCCATCCTCGGTGCCGTAGATTTCGCCGTCGTAACGCGCCCCGATGAAGACCTGGTTGGGATCGGTGTGATGCAATGCCACCGACATGATGGTGCCGTGGACCTGAACTTTATCGAACCGTTTCCAGCTCTCGCCCTTGTCAGTGCTGCGGTAGATCGCACCGTCCTTGCTGGCAGCCGCGACGCTGAGCGCGGCGTACATCGTGTTGCCGTCCTGCGGCGACACCTTGATATCCCGGCCATACGTCGTCGGTGAGAACCGCCCGAGTTCCATATCCTGCCATGTGTTACCACCGTCAGCGGTCTCAAACAGACCCATCCGCACGGCAAGAATAACCTTGTCTGGATCGGCCGGACTAATCGCGATGGCGTGGCCGTCGAGCATGCCCTCGTTATACGTGTCGCTCACGATCTTGCTCTTCAGATGCGGGCTTTGCGCCAGCCGGATCAGATCGGTGCTGCAATCGGTCCAGCTTTCCCCGCCATCCGTGGTACGCATCACGCCGCCCACTTCCAGCGCCGCGAAGATCGTGCCCGGCTTACCCGGATGCTGAGCCAACCGCATCACCCGGCAGGCGAACGGCATGACCGCGCGAACCGGCATCCCGGGATCAGGCAGCGCGCGCCAGGTTTCCCCGCAATCCTCGCTACGATACATGCTGATGGGCGAGCCGCCCGCATAAACTAAATTCCGATCGACCGCATCCACCAGGAATGACCAAATCTGCCTGCCCTGATCAGGGAAATTCGTACGCTGGAAACTCTTGCCGCGATCCGTGCTGCGATACACACCATTGGCCGTTCCAGCGAACACAACGTTCGGGTTGGTCGGGTGAATATTGACCGTGTAAGTCTCCTGGTCGGTGACGACATGCTCCCAACGCCCGGTTTCAGCCGGCCGCGTGAACACCCCAACCGAACCCTTCTGATCCGCTCGGCCCACATAACCGGCCACGCCTGCATAGACGTTTGACTTGCTTGTCATGGTTCGCTCCCCGCTTGGTTTGTCTCAGGTAGCCACGCTACGCCGGTTTTGCCGTTCTGGCCAAGTGTCCGGCCCCGGGCTAGCGTGTCCGGCAGGGAAACCAGGAGAACGTCCATGCCCACCGTGTCCGCGGAAAAGCTGATCGAAATCGCCAAGAGCCTGCTAATCGCCGCCGGAGCGTCCGAAGAGGAAGCGGCCGTCGTCGCGCGCTATAACATCGGTGCCAACCTTGTCGGGCATGACAGCCACGGCATCATCCTGATCCCAAGCTATATCGACCGTATCAAGGCGGGCCATATCGTTCCGCAGGCGCCCTGGGTCATTACGCAGGAAACGCCGACCACCACGGTCGTCGATGGCAACTGGGGTTTTGGCTACGCCGTCACCGACCGCGCGATGCGCTACACGATCGAGAAGGCACGTAGCCAAAATGTCGCCGCAACGACGATCTTCCGCCAGAGCCATATCGGGCGGTTGGCCAGCTATCCGCTGATGGCTGCGGGTGAGGGCATGATCGCGATGATCACCGCCGATTCCGGCCGCAGCCCTAAGCATGTCGCCCCCTATGGCGGCGCCAAGGCTCGGCTTGGTACGAATCCGATTTGTTTTGCCATCCCATCTAATCTGGATGGCCCGCTGGTGTTCGACATGGCGACCTCCGCTGCTGCCGCCGGCAAGATCAACGTCGCATCGGCGCGCGGCGATATGGTGCCGAATGGATGGCTGATCGATGCGGATGGCAAACCGTCGAACGATCCGCGCGTTTTGAAAGCCGGCGGCGCGCTGCTGCCTCTGGGCGGGACCGAGGGTTACAAGGGCACCGGTCTGGCGGCGATTGTCGAAATTCTGTCCGGATTGCTGACCGGCCTTGGGTTTGGTGTCGAACCGACCGGACGTCATAATGATGGCTGCTTCATTGCGGTGTTCAAGGTCTCGGCGTTCCGGGAACTGGCCTTGTTTAAGCAGGAAGTGACGGATTTCGCGAATTACCTGAAGGCGACACCTCCGGCCGAGGGCTTCAAGGAAGTCTTCTATCCTGGCGAGATTGAGTTCAGGAAAGAACAGGACCGCCGCGCCAACGGCGTCCCGGTCGAGGATGCCACCTGGAACAAGATCAAGGAATTGGCTCAGGGTTACGGGCTGACCGAGAAACTTGGACTTTAAATGGCGGCCTTCGTTGGGCAATCCGTTCGGAGGTTGGAGGATGCGCGCTTCCTGACGGGAAGCGGCATCTTTGTCGATGATGTGAACGATGCCGAACAGGGCAGGGCCTATGTGGTCCGGTCGCCGCACGCGCATGCCGTGATCGACCGAATCGACACGGTGGCGGCGCGGACTATGCCCGGGGTTCTGGGCGTGTATACGTTTGACGATATCGCCGACCTGGGATGTTTGCCGTGCGCCACGCAGGTGGCGACCGTTGCGCCGATGATCGTGCCGCTGCGTCCGGCTTTGGCAAATGGGCGCGTACGGCATGTCGGCGATCCGGTGGCGTTTGTCGTTGCGGAAACGGCAGCGGCTGCACGGGACGCAGCGGAGGCCGTTGTCGTGGATTACACCCCGCTTCCCTGTGTTGTGGACGCGGTGGCGGCGTTGCAGCCCGGCGCGCCGGCGCTGTCGAATACCGGCAATGAATCGTATCGATTCCAACGCGGCGATCAGGCGGCCGTTCAGGCTGCCTTCGCGGCGGCGGCGCATGTGGTTGATATTGAGGTCGTCAACAACCGATTGGTCATCGCACCGATTGAAACGCGCGCCGCGATCGGGCGCTGGGTAGATGGCGTGTTCGATCTGTTCGTTTCGGCGGCAAGTGTTCATGCCATCCGGGATCAGCTTGCGCTCGTCTTAGGCTGTCCCCGCGATGCGGTTCGGGTTTCGGCTCCTGATGTCGGTGGCGGATTTGGGATTAAGAACTGTCTGTATCCAGAATGGGTTATGCTGCTTTGGTGCGCTCGGCGGTTGGGCCGGCCGGTGAAATGGGTCGAAGACCGCGCCGAGGATTTCGTTTCCACTGCGCAGGGGCGCGATAATTTTTCCCGGGCGCGACTGGCACTGGGCGATGACGGCCGGTTTTTGGCGTTGGATGTTGAAACGATCGCCGGCCTGGGCGCGTATATGTCGGGTGGCGGTCCAGGCAGTTCCACCAATGCCCCCGCGGCCGCTATGGGTGGGGGCTACGTTATCCCCGCGATCTTCATGGACGTGCGGGCCGCGTTCACCAACACCGCACCGATCGACGCATATCGCGGGGCGGGCAAGCCGGAGGCGAACTATCTGATCGAACGCCTGATCGACAAGGCCGCGAGCCAATGCGGTTTCGATCCGATCGAGCTGCGCCGGCGGAATTCGATTGCAGCGTTTCCCTATCGGAAGGCGCTTGGCACGGTCGTCGATTGCGGCCGATTTGCGGCCAATATCGACGATGTGCTGGCGCTTGCCGACCGTGCCGGCTTCACCCATCGCCGCGCGGCGACAGAAAGCCAAGGCCTGCTGCGGGGCATTGGTGTCGCCTGCTTCCTGGAAACCGCGCGCGGCGCCCCGAATGAAGGGGCGGAGATCCGCTTCGGCAGCGACGACATCGTGACGTTGCTGGTGGGAACCCAAAGCAACGGTCAGGGGCACGAGACCGCGTATCCGCAGATCGCCGCCGACCTTTTGGGACTGCCACTGCAGCAATTCCGATACATTCAGGCAGATACCGCTGAAATCCCCGAGGGCAACGGGCATGGTGGCGCCCGGTCCATGCACATGGGGGGCGCCGCGTTGTTCGAGGCGGCGCGGCAGGTCATCGAAAAAGGCAAGCCTGTTGCGGCCAGATTGCTTCAGGCGCAGCAAGTTGTGTTCGCGAATGGCGAATACATCGCCGACGGCCGATCCGTCGATCTGCTGACTGTCGCGCGCGATACGCCCCTGGATACGTATGTCTGGAACCTGCTGGACATCATTACCTTCCCCAACGGCTGCCATGTCGCCGAGGTCGAAGTCGATCCCGAAACGGGACAGGTCACCCTGGATCGTTACACAGCGGTCGATGATTACGGCACCTTGATCAATCCAATGCTAACCATCGGTCAGGTCCAGGGCGGCGTTGCCCAGGGCATCGGCCAGGCACTGACCGAACGAACCGTTTACGATCCGGAGTCAGGCCAGATGCTCAGCGGGTCGTTCATGGATTACCAGTTGCCGCGCGCGTTGGACCTGCCGGACCTGAACATCACGCTGACCGGCGTCCCGACCAGGGCCAATCCGCTCGGTGTCAAAGGTTCGGGGCAGGCCGGAGCGATCGCCGCCCCGCAAACCATCATCAGCGCGATACTGAACGCTCTGACGCCGCTGGGCGTAACCCATATCGACATGCCCGCCACGCCCGAACGCGTCTGGCGGGCGATCCAACACGCAGGAAACACTCCATGACCCGTATCGCCGCCGAGGACTATCTGGACGCGCTCGCCGCGCACGGGATCGAGCATCTGTTCGTCAATCCCGGTACCGATTTTGCCCCGATCGTCGAGGCGTTCTCGCGTGCCGCACGCACGAACCGGCCGGTGCCGCGCCCGATGGTTGTACCACACGAAAACGCCGCCGTTGCGATGGCGCACGGGTACACCATGGTCACCGGTAAGCCCCAGGCGATCATGCTGCACACCAACGTTGGCACGGCGAACGCGATCAACATGCTGATCAACGCCAGCCGGGACCGGGTGCCGATGTTGCTGACCTCCGGCCGCACGCCTTACACTGAACATGGAGCGGAGGGGTCACGCAGTGCGCATATTCAATGGGCACAAGAAATGTTCGATCAGGCGGGCATGCTGCGGGAACTGGTGAAGTGGGACTATGAGATGCGGCGTGGCGATCAGGCGGCCAAAGTGGTCGATCGGGCGCTGGAAATCGCCAATGCCTCCCCGCAGGGGCCATGCTACCTCAGTTTGCCGCGTGAAGTGCTGGGCGAAGTGATGTCCGCGGCTGCCGAAAGCAATCGCGGGCACCGAGCCATCCCGAGGCCGCCGGAAGCGCGCGCCAGCGACATCGACACGCTGGCCGACTGGATCGCCGAGGCGAAAAATCCACTGATCATCACCGGGATGTTGGGAAAAGACCCGCGTGACAGTGTGGTCCTGTCGCGGCTGGCGGAACGGTATGCTCTGCCGGTGGTGCCGTATAACACGCGCTATTTCGCGCTGTCGGCCGACCATCCCATGTTTCAGGGATCGATGCCCGCGCCGCTGCTACAGGACGCCGATCTGGTGATCGTGTTCGAAACGGACGTGCCGTGGCTGTCCAGCAAGACCGCTCCTCCGTCGAACGCCCGCGTCGTGCAGATCGGCGAGGATCCGCTGCACGGCAATCTGCCGATGCGCAGTTTCCCGTCGGATTTGACGCTGACAGCGACATGCGTTTCGGTGTTGGAGGCGTTGGAAGTCGCGTTGTCGAAACGGTCCACGCCGCAGGTTGCCGGCCGGGACGTGACGCTACGCGAACGGTCCCGGGGGCTGCACGCGTCCTGGCTTCAGGAAGCCGAACGGGCAGGGCAGGCGGAGACCATCACCCTTCCCTGGCTGAACCACTGCCTGCGCGAGATTATCGATGCCGACACGAAAGTGATCAGTGAATATTCGTTCCGTCAGGAATACTGCCCGCTCCACACACCCGGCAGCCTGTTCGCTCTGAGCTCCGCTGGCGGCTTGGGCTGGGGATTTCCGGCTTCGTTAGGCGTCAAGCTGGCATCTCCGGATAGTCTGGTGCTGTCGGTTCTAGGCGACGGCGCCTACATGTTCGCCAACCCGACAGCCTGTCATTACACGGCGCAAACGCAGAAACTGCCGGTGCTGACGATCATCTACAACAACTCGCTGTATGGCGCGGTTCGGAACGCCACGCTGGACATGTACAGCAAGGGCGTCGCGAAAGAGGCGGACGGCCGCTTCCTCGCCGAACTGCCGGCGGCGTCGTTCGAAAAAATCGTTGCCGCGCACGATGGCTACGGTGAGAAAGTGGAACGACCGGCCGATCTACCGGCCGCCCTGCAACGGGCTGCAAAAGCGGTTCGATCCGGCCAGCAAGCACTGCTGAACGTCGTTTGCAAGTGACGATCTACGAAGCACCCCGCGCGGCGGACAAGGCGGGCGAACGGGTCGTCACCAGTACTTGCGGTCATAACTGCGGCGGTCGTTGCGTCGTCAACGCGCATGTGCGGGACGGGCGCATCGTCCACATCTCCACCGACGCACGCCGCTGGAACCCCGAGCACCCACCGCTGCCGGCCTGCGCCCGAGGCGTCGGCCAGATTGAGCGCACCTATCACCCCGACCGCCTGCAATATCCGCTGCGCCGCACCGGCCCGCGTGGCTCGGGCGCGTATGAACGGATCAGTTGGGATGAGGCGTTGGATACCGTCGCGCGGGAAATGTTGCGCATTCGGGAAACCTACGGCAATGCGGCGATCCTGGATGCCTCCCGCACCGGTAGCCAATCCATGTTGCACGGTCGCGTGGCGGCGCAACGATTCCTGCATATGTTCGGCGGCTGCACCGATCTGTGGTCGAATATGTCGGCGGAGGCGGAGGTCTTTTCGGTTCGCATCACCTATGGCGAAAAAGATTACAAGTCCGCCGGCCGCGAACCGACAGATTTCATCAACTCCAGGCTGATCCTGATGTGGGGCTGGAGTCCGGGCGACGGCACCTTCGGCACCGGCACGATGCAATATTTGAAACACGCAAAAAAGAACGGCACGCGTATCGTCTGCGTCGATCCGCGCGTAACGATGACCAGCCGGCAGCTTGCGGATGAGCATGTGTTCATCCGTCCCTCCACTGACGCCGCCGCGCTGATCGCAATGGCCTATGTGATTGTGTCGGAGAACCTGCATGACCAGGCCTATTGCGATCAACACGTGCATGGCTTCGATGAAGGCGATGTGCCGGCAGGTGGATCGTATCGATCATATCTGCTGGGGTTAACCGACGGGCAGCCGAAAGCGCCCGAATGGGCCGAGAAGATCACCGGCATTCCGGCCGAAACGATCCGCCGTCTGGCGATCGAGTTCGCATCAACCAAGCCAGCCGCGATCCAGGCCGGCTATGCGGCGGGCCGGACGGTGTTCGGCGAACAGTTCCATCGAGCCGCTTACGCCTTGGCGGCGATAACCGGAAACGTCGGTGTCACCGGCGGAAGTTCGGGCGTCAGCAACGGGGCCACCGGACGGGCGGGAATCAAAAGCCTGCCGATCGGTAAAAATCCGATCGAATCGAAAGTGGCGTCTCCCCTGCTGGCGGACCTGCTGGCACGCGGCACGAAAGGCGGTTATCCGGCGGATATCCGGATGATCTACTCCTCGGGCGGCGACCTGTTCAACCAGTGTCCGAACGCGGGAAAGATGGCGGCATCGCTCGACAAGGTCGAATTCATCGTCGCTCAGGATCACTTCCTGACGCCGACCGCGCGTTTGGCCGATATCGTCCTTCCGGCAACCACCTTCTGGGAGCGGAACGACGTCCACACGCCATGGGCGGGCGCCGGTCATTACGCGATCTACATGCGTCAGGCGATCGCGCCGATGTACGAATGCCGCAACGACATCGACATCTTCGATGACCTGTCCCGCCGTGTCGGCATCAACGGCTACAACGATAAATCCGAAGCCCAATGGCTGCGAGAGTTTACCGCCGACGTCGTGGACGATTTCGAAGCGTTCACCGAACAGGGTGTGGCGCGGTTTGCCGCCCCGGCCGATGCGGTGGCGTTCGCCGGACAAATACGCGGCGAACGAAAATTCGCGACACCGACCGGAAAGATCGAAGTCTATTCAACATTTCTCGCTGACAATCCCAATCCGTACGGGCTGGGCGTGATCCCGCCGATCCCAACCTGGTTCGCCTCGGATGATGGTATGCAACGGTTTCCGCTCAGCCTTTGCACGCCGAAATCCCGCGCCCGCACCCATAGTATCCACGGTAACCAACCCCATCTGGCGCGTGTCGATCCTGACACGGTCTGGATCAACCCCGGCGACGCCGGCGCGCGAGGCATCGCTGACGGACAGCGCGTGCGGATCTTCAACGACATCGGCGCCACGTTTCTGCCCGCTCAGGTCACGGACCGGATCGCGCCGGGCGTCGTGTCGATCAAGGAGGGCGCCTGGTACACGCCCGGCGCCGACGGACAGGATTCGCAAGGATGCGCGAATATTTTGACAACCGATCGGGCGGCGCCCTGCGGCGCGACCACATACAACACGAATCAGGTGCAGATCGAAGCGGCCTAACGGCGGGGCCGCGCCACCCAACCGTACAGCGCACCCGCCGCCATCAGAACCGCGGTTCCCAGGAACACCGCGCGCATGCCGAAATGGCCGCCGACAAAGCCGCCCATCAGCGGCCCCGTTACCTGTCCGACGTATTGCGATGACGTGGAATAACCCAGGATGCTGCCCGCGCTTCGTTCCGGGACGTTGTGGCGGATCACGGTCGCGACGCACGGCAGCAAGCCGCCCAGGGACAGGCCCATCAGGAAGCGCAAGCCGATCAATTGCCAGCCATCCGTCACGAACGCCTGGGGTACCAACAACAAAGCGCACACCAGCAAGCAACCGACAATGACCGTCCAGTGCCCGATCTTGTCAGCCAGTTTTCCCAACCGCGACGCCGAAATGATACTGCCCAGCGCGGCGGCCGCCATAACGAACCCGGCCACGATTGTCACCTTCGACGGGTCAGGAAGCAGTTGCGCTACATACACCGTAATGATCGGCTCGATCGACATGTTTGCAAACATCAACAGCATACCGGTTGCCAGCATGGCGATGACCGGCCCTTTGTTGGGCACTGATGCAAAACCGGCCTTGTGCTTCACGCCTCTCGATCGCCGGGGCCTCGGTTCCTCCTGGATCAGAAATACCGTGGCCAAAAACGCAACGAAGATGATTGCGCCCGCCGCCAGGAACGTCATGCGAATGCCAATCAGCGGCGGCAGAAACCCGCCAATCAGCGGACCCGCGAGGCTGCCAGCCATCACGCCCGACGACATCATCCCCAGCGCCCACGCCGTATTCGCGCGCGGTGTCTGTGTCGCCACCAAAATCATCGACCCGGAGGAATACCCACCCAGCAGCCCGGCCAACAGCCGCAGCCCCACCAACTGATAAACGTTCTGCGACAGCCCGATCAACGACATTGCCACCGCCATGCCCAAACTGGCGCGAATCAGCATCAATTTGCGGCCGTATTGGTCGCCCAGTCGGCCCCATAACGGCGCGAACATCGCCGCTGTCAGGAAGGTCGCGCCATAGGCCGCGCCAGACCATTGCACGATCGCCGCGTGGTCGGTGACACCGAGTTGCTCGACGTATAGCGGCAAAAACGGCAGTAGCAGCGTCATCGCGATAATGGTCGTGAAGGTCCCGAAGACGCAGACCCACAGGTTGCGTTGCCAGTATGCAGTCCCATCGTCTTCGGTCACAGCGCGGGGATTACCTTGTCGTTGAAAAGGGTCAGGCTGGCAGCCGTCTGTTCATAATTCATCGGCCCAAGGCGGAATTGCATGATCAGGCCGCCAACACCTGTCGCTTTCAGCGGCGCCAGTTTTTCCGCCACGGTCGCGGGTGACCCATAAACCAAGGCGTGTTCGACCGACTGGTGCGCCGGCGGAGCGGTTCCCGCGGGCGGCATCGGCAGGATCGACGCCTTCTGTTCGGCGTAGATTCGGTTGCGCATCGCAACCCTGTGTTCGTGCATCGCGATGAACGCGGGCACGGCGATTCGCTCTGCTTCAGCGTCGGTTTCGGCGACATAGACGTTCCGCCATACCCAGCATTCATCCATGCGGGCCGAGATCGTGGCATCGTCCAGACCGATCGATCGTAACGTATCCCGATAGAGCACCATCCGTTGCGCCGTCACCGCATTGCTTTGAACGTTCATCATGAACGGATTGCCGCGCCGCGCGATCTCCATCATCCCATGTTCGGTCGCCGCCGCTCGGATGACGTAAGGATGCGGCTTTGTAAACACGGCCGGGCGCAGTTCCGGCAGCTTCAAATCGAAAAAACGGCCGTGATGTTCGAACGCTTCGCCCTTCCAGGCTTCGAACATGATCGCCTCGGCTTCCTCGAATTGAGCCTGCGCCGTGGTGTGATCGATACCGTATCCTTGATAGTCATAGATGTTGTAAGCCGTGCCGCGCCCCAACCCGACAATCAGCCGGCCTTTGCTGATGTGGTCGATCAACGCCACCTGTTCGGCCAGCCGGATCGGGTGGTGCAGCGCCATCTGGGCGACCGCGAAGCCGATCCGGCAGTGCGACGTGGCAACCGCCAGCGCGGCGGCGAACGCGACGGGGTCCACGTAGGCGACGATTCCGTCGAAATGGTGCTCCGCCAGCCAGATCGTGTCGAAGCCCAGCGTGTCCGTCAGGCGGGCTTCCTGCAATGTCTCGTCGATGATTCGCCCATCATCGGCGGCCGTCAGACTGCTTGGGAACAGAAAATTGGAGAATTTCATCCGGCGTACTTCCAAACCATACCCCAGCATCCGACGCGGCGGCTTTGCAGGCAATGCCCCTTCTGGTACCACCGTCTCAATGCCGATGGAGCACCGAGCATGAGCTACGAACCCAAGCGGGCCGATTTCACTGTTCCGGTCCGTATCGACCTGTATTCAGACACGCAGACCCGACCCTCGCGCGCCATGAAAGAGGCGATGCTGCAGGCCGAAATGGGTGACGAACAGAGCGGGTCCGACCCCACCGTCTGGGAATTGTGCGACCGGGTCGCCGCACTGCTGGGCAAACAGGCGGCGATGTTCATGCCGACTGGCACCATGTGCAACCAGGTCGCGGTGGCCACGCATTGCCGCCCCGGCGATGAAATCCTGGCGCATGAGGACGCCCATATCCAGTCCAGTGAGGCCGGCGGACCCGGCGCGATCACCGGCGTGATGATCCGCGGCTTGCCCGGTCCGAGGGGCATTTTCAGCGCGGCGACGTTGCGGGAGGCAATCAAGCCGGTGTCGCGGTATTCGCCTCCGCAACGGCTGGTGGAGGTTGAACAGACCGCCAACAAGGGCGGCGGCGCGTGCTGGCGTGTGTCCGAGCTGCGCGCGGTGGCCGAGGTCGCGCACCAGCACGGGATGCAGGTCCATATGGACGGTGCCCGGGTGCTGAACGCCGCGGTCGCGCTGGGCGTGCCGGCGAAGGACGTGGTAGCGGATTGCGACACGGTGTGGCTGGATTTCACCAAAGGATTGGGCGCACCGCTGGGCGCTGTCCTGGCGGGACCGAAGGATTTTATTGGTGAGGCCTGGCGTTGGAAGCAGCGGTTGGGCGGATCGATGCGGCAGGGCGGCATGAACGCGGCGGCTTGTATCTACGCGTTGCAACACAATATCGACCGCCTGGCTGACGATCACACCAACGCCTCCGAACTCGCTCGGGGGATGGGGCAGATACCTGGGATCAAGGTGGAGACACCGGAAACGAATCTGGTTTTCTTTGATACGACCGGCACCGGAATGACGGCGGCGGAATTCGCCGGACGTTTGCGGCCGCTTGGGGTGACTGTTTCCGTCTCGGATACGTTCCGGGGGCGGGCATGTACGCATTTGGACGTCAGCGCGGCGCAGATCCAGGAAGCGGTGGCGATCATGCGGGGGGTGGTTGTCTGATTGTCACGCATAACCGCTTGGCGATGTCGCATTCAAAATAGACGGGCGAAGCTCGCGCATTTTTGCTATACGCCTGGAGTGCTCCTCCAAGGATCAAGCCATGGGACCGACACCCTCACAAAGCTACGAATATGACCTCGATGTCGCTGCGGACGAGATCGATGAGATGGGTCATGTGAACAACGCCGTCTATCTGAAGTGGGTGCAGGCAGCCGTCCTGGGTCATTGGCGGCGCTTCGCCCCGAAAGAGGCGGTTGCTACCCATCTTTGGGTCGCCCTGAAGCACGAAATCAGCTATTTTAATCCGGCCTTTCTCAACGATCATGTCGTCGTTGGGGTCGTGCTGGAAAAATTGCTCGGTGCCCGGGCATTTTACAAAACCATGATCAAACATGGCGACGACGTGCTGGCCGAGGTCGAAAGCTGCTGGTGTTGTCTGGATTCCGCGACGCGCAAGCCGGTTCGGCTTGCCCGCGACATTGTTGCACGGTTTCTTCCGCTGGAGCCTGATACCGGGCACTCCTGACAGAAGGTTCAAGCTTTCGCCTGCCGGCGTATTGGGGTGATGCTCACTGTCGGTCATAAGAACGGGTCCGTCTGGCACCAGCACGCCTCGTTGCCTTCCAGACGCGTAGCTGTAGGGCCAGACACCACCGAGCGGCGGCGGGGCCGCTCGGTGCTGGATTGCGTGATGTTCATGCCTGTTGTCCTCCCCGGCATCCCACGATGGTTGCCGTTTTCCGCATGTCAAGCGTAGGATCGTGAAAATCGGCGGACAGCCGGAAGGGAGCCAGGAATGGATACGAACATCGCGAGCAAACCGCAAAGCAGTGTGGTCCGCGGATTGTATGACAGGCTGGAGGATCGCTGCCTGATGCGCGACCAGAAGGGCGCCAGCGATGTGTACTACGAATTGGTCCGCGCCGGGCGGCCGCTCAACGAAATCGTGGCGGAGGGTGTGCGCATTCACGCCCCTTACACCCATGTGCCGTATCACGAGCGGATCGACGACGGGTACCCGAATTTCGTCAACAACGACCATTGCCTGCTCAGCGCCAGGGCCACGCTGAACCTGAACCGTATGCTGCCGTCGCATCTGGCGATGCTGCCGATGGCGCAGACCATTTGGTACATTCCGACCGGCCTGGATATCTGGAATCAGAAAATCGACAAGGCGCCCGGCCATTATACCCGCCATCGCGGCAACAGCGTCGTCGAGGAAACCCCGCCCGCCCCGGTGGTGTATTGGGCGGACCAACAGCCCATCGCGCAGACCGGCCCGTTGAAAGAGCGCTTGAACCACTGGATGACGCTGGTGCATCGCGGCGATGTGGTTGACGCGTATCGCACGTTCCTGGGGCTGATGCAGAATTCCGGCGAGCGGAAAGAAGTTCTGGCGGAAATGTGCTTTGCCGGCCTGATAGATGTGCAGGATCGGCTTTTGTACAATCGATCCTACACGACGGGTCACAAGGCGTATCGGGCCCGCTCGACGGTCGAGATCGGCAATGCGCTGGGGTGGGACAATGCCCATCATGTGATCTACGCCGGGGCGCTGGATATCGCGGTCGGGCCGCGCTGGTATTCGACGTATGAAGTTGCCTGCAACTACATCAAGATGATGATCGAAGGCGAAACGCTGCGTGCGATCCCGTACGGCGGCGTCAGCGAGGCAGAATTTGCGCTGCTGCGCAACGATCAGCCGGTCAACCAGCAGGAGGCGGTCGAACTGAGCAACGCCGTGCTACGCCAGGGTGAGATTGAAACGCTGGAGGCGGTGACCAAACTGTTGAAGTCCGGCAAGGACCCGCGCCGCATCCTGGATGTGCTGCAATTGGCTGTGGGGCAGATTGTTCTGGAGACTCGCGATCCGAACAACTTCAACATGCCGCATCATTGTTACGAGTATCACAACACGCTGGCTTGGTTTTACGACACTTTCGACCATCCGCGCCGGTTGCGGTTGTTGTACGTCGCGGCGATGTTCGCCAATCGCGTGGCCTATAGCCAGCGGGGCATCGGCGAAGAGCATCCGGTGTCGGTGCGGGTGCCCTCGGGTGCCGGCGCGCTGAGTGCCGACCAGCTTTTGGCCCGTGTCGATACCGCGATCTGCGCCTTGAACGGCGACGAGGCGGTGGGTTGGACGCAGGCGTATTGCGACAATGGCGGAGATCGCGACAAGCTGGTGCAGAGGATTGCGCTGTCGGCGTGCAAGCTTGGCAACGATCCGCACAATCAGGAAATTGCCCAGTGCATGCTGATGGATTTCGGCACCAACAAGCAGCCGGACCGGGACAAGCTGCTGCTGGCCGCCGCGTATCACACCGCCATGCATCGCAAATACGGCGATCCGGGGGAGCCATCGCGCCGCTTCGGTCACGCGATGGGTTTTGCCGAGCTGCACTGATTCAGCGTTCAGGCGACGCTCGGCTATGACCGCTCGGTCCCATCCCGTCATGGCGGGCGAAGGTTCGCCCTCCTTGCGCTGCTCGAAACAGAGGCGTGGGTGGCTGGCCTTCGCCCGCGGTGAAGGGATGGGTTATCACTTAGGTTCGCAGGTATTAAAGCGGTCGGCGATGATTTCCCCTTGTCTCCGTGGTGAAATCTGCCTTGCTACCGCGCCCGACGGGCCACGGCGGAACGCTTGCAGGCAAAAAAGCCAGGATTTACCACGAAGACAGATCGAGGATATCGGAGGGTCACGGAGGAAGACGGTTTCCCCAACCGCGGCCGGACCTCGACATGATGTAATGAGATGGAGTTTAACCCATGACGCTCTCGATCCAACCGCTCGATCCCGTTTCGCGCCCGTTCTTTGGCGGTGAGGTTTCCGGCATCGACATCACTCGTCCCCTAACTGCCGACGAGGCAATGTCGATCGAAAAAGGCATGGACCAATACGGCGTCTTGGTCTTCCACGGCCAGAAGTTCACCGACGAAGCGCAGTTGGCGTTCTCCCGCAATTTCGGCCCCCTCGAAGAGGCCAGCGGTGACCTCAACTGGGGTAAGGCTCGGCGGATCGAGTCCGCTTATGTCAACGATATTTCCAACCTGGATAACGACAACAAAGTGTTGGCCGCGGACGACCGCAAGCGGTTGTTCAGCCTGGGTAACCGGCTTTGGCACTCCGACAGTTCGTTCAAGGCAGTGCCGGCGAAGTATTCGTTACTGTCGGCGCGATCCATTCCGACAGCCGGAGGGAACACGGAATTTGCCGATATGCGTGCGGCATACGACACATTGGACGACGATCTGAAAGCCGAAATACAAGACTTGGTCTGCGAGCACAGCCAGCTTTACTCGCGAGCATCGATTGGATTTTCGGACTTTACGGATGAGGACCGCGTCCGTTTCGAACCCGTTCTGCAAAAGCTGGTGCGGACGCATCCATCGACCGGCCGCAAGTCGCTATTTTTGGCATCGCATGCGGGCGCGATTATCGGCTGGCCGGTGCCGGAGGCGCGCGCGATGCTGCGCGACCTGATCGAGCACGCGACCCAGCGCAAGTTCGTTTACGCGCACGAGTGGAAGCAATGGGACCTGGTCGTGTGGGATAATCAGGCCACGATGCATCGCGCCCGGCCGTTCGACCCGAAGGAGGTGCGAGACATGCACCGCACGACAGTCGGGTGTTTGCAGTCGACGATGGAGCAGGCGCAGGCGGCATAAGGGAAGAGCGGGCATATGCCTCTCGTGCGACGCTAAAGGCTAATAGCACCGGTCCTCTTCGCAAGGTTTGGTTCGGCTGCGGGAGCGATTATCAGGCTCTTCCGGCCGCCATTGCGGCTTGGACGACTCTCTGAAAGCCGACGAGGCTCCTCGGGACCGGAAACCGGGGTTCGGTTTTGACGATATGCACTCAGACCGATCCCAAAGGTTTTTGTGTCGTATTGTCAACGTCGATCGTTCCAGCCCGCCTTACGGATGCCCTCCAGCAAATGCTGTTGATCGCCGGGACTCATATAGGGCGGACGATTGCGAACCATGACATTGAATACGTCGGGCGCCTTGGTCACAAACTCCCGAAGTTCGGCTGCGGCTTCCTCCAGGCGCCCTGATTGGGCCAGGGCGGCCACAAGGAAACGGCGCGGCGCCGCATACGCCGGATAATCCGCGAGACACCGTCGCGAAGATTCTATGGCTTCATCATATCTGCCCTCCAGGTACCAGGACATGGCGGACAGGCTCGCAGTCGTCGCGCTCATGGGATCGCGGGGATTCAGGCGAAGTGATGTGGATACCTCGTCGCGAGATTCACCGTGGCGTCCCCGGTATCTCAGGGCAGCCCCCTTTACCCAGTGCGCCCATGCGCAGTTTCGATTGAGCCCAATCGCGCGCTCAGCACAGACCATCGCCGCGTCCATTTTACCGCCAATGCCGTATGCCGTACCTAACATTGCCTGGGCGGTCGAATCAGTCGGATCAATCGCGACGGCCTGGCGCGCCTCGACCTCCGCCAGTCTGGCTGCCTCGTCGATCGGTCGTGTCCCATGGAACAATCCATCCCTTATGTAGGTCACAGCCAGACCGACGTAGGCCGGAGCAAATCCGAAATCGATTTCTGCCGCTCGACGAAAAAGCTTACGTGCCTGCTCGTTCTCGGTCGCCGTACCCTTTGACAGGTGCCAAAGGCCGCGTTGGTAAGTCTCCCAGGCATTGAGGCTGGCCGGCTGCTGGCGTAAGGCGCGCCATCGCTCCGCATCGCCCACCGCCGGCTGGATCGCGGTCGCCACCGCCTCGGCGATCTCGTCCTGGACAACGAATATTTCGCTGATCTCGCGATCATAACGTTCGGCCCAGATGTGACCACCCGTTGAAGCATCGATTAGTTGAGCGCTCACACGAATTCTGCCACCGCTACGACGTACGCTGCCTTCCACAACGTACCTCACGCTCAGTTCCCGAGCGACCTGCTTAACATCGACGGCACGACCTTTGAATATGAAGGCAGAATTGCGGGCGACCACAAGTAATGATCGGCTGCGCGATAGCTCAGTAATGATGTCATCCGCAATTCCATCGGAGAAATATTCCTGGTCCGGGTCATCACTCATATTGGCGAATGCCAGCACGGCGATCGAAGGCTTATCGGACATCGGCGCTGTGCCGCCGATCATCTGATTTTCCCCGGGGTCGTGATGGGACGTTACCGTAGCTGCGAAAATGTAACCGCGGCGCGGGATCGTCTTGAGTATCGCCTGTGACTCGTCTCCAAGCGCACGCCGGATATCGTGCACACATTGGGTGATGCTGTCGTCATTGACGATGACATCGGACCAGATCGCCTGATTGATCCTGTCCCGGTTCAACAACTGGCCAGCGTTCTCAACGAAAAGCCGCAGCAGCTCAAACGACTTGTGGCGAAGGCGAATCTCCTCGCCATTTTTGGACAGCAGGATGCCGCGCGTTCGGTCGAGGGCAAATCCTTCGAACCGGTAGATCACCTCTTCCGCAGAGGTCTTCATGAGTCCTCCGTAGCTCGCCCCGGGGCACCATCTAAGCGGGTTTCCGCCCGCCTCGCACCTCGGTCATGCTCCCATGAAGCGGCACGTTGGTTCCTGGTCCTTGCACCGCTCGCGGATGCCGTTCCGGCCGATATCATGAGATTTCGCCCCGAATTCATGTCGGTTTCAGGAATTTCGTCAAGGATCGTGCTTTGCTCGCGAACACTGAGCCACTGAAAGCGGTCTTGACAGGAAAAAAACAGCCAACAGGGAGGGTTGTGATGCGCCGCATTTGGTACCTCGCGATGTTCGTCATCAGCATGTCCGTTTACGCTGCCCCACCACCGGATTCCGATGGAAGGTTCAGGGAGTGGTTTCGGAGCCTTCGTATGCCCGGTTCACCCGATACCATGTGCTGCACGGTTGCTGACTGCCGCATGGTCGAATCGAGATGGAACGATCGGACACAGCACTTCGAGGCAAGGGTAACACGCGAAAGATTCAGCCGAGGGCTTGAGAATCCGATTGTGTCCCTGGAGGACAGCGAGGCCTTCCAGGCGGCCCAAGATGCCTGGATACGGCGGTGGATAGCCAAATTTGGCGACAATCCCCGGGTGTGGATCGAGATACCGGACCACAAAATCAATGCGATTCAGAATCCAACAGGTCACGCGGTATTATGTTGGTCCGTCTTCAACAGCGAATCCAATGGCGTCTATTGTTTCGTGCCGTTCAACGCCGCATGAACAAACGTTCCGAATGGGCGAGCATGTTTGTTTGACTGTAGATCGCCGAATGTCCGCTTCGAACCGTCGCTGGCAACGCAGAGTTATGCAGGTGATGTCCGCTCTGCCGCTGGTGCCATCTATCGGCGAACCCTCGGTCCCCAACCCCCGCCTTGCTTAATCCACCGCACGCGCTATCCATCGCTCAAACGCCATAAACCAGGAGACCGACATGCGCGCCTACGCCGTTGTAGAAAATGGGAAGCCCCTCCAGGAAATCGAACTGCCGACACCGGAGCCCACGGGCACCGAGGTTCTGCTCGAAGTTACCCATTGCGGCGTCTGCCACTCCGATCTGCACATCTGGGAGGGCTACTACGACGTCGGCGGCGGCCAGAAGATGTCGCTGACCGATCGCGGCGTGAAATTGCCGCTGGCAATGGGTCACGAAATCGTCGGTCGGGTGGCGAAACTTGGCCCCGACGCCAAGGGCGTCAAAGTCGGTGACATCCGCATCGTCTTCCCATGGCTTGGTTGCGGCAAGTGCGAGACCTGCCTGAACGAAGACGACAACATGTGCGCGGTGGCAAACCGCAGCCTGGGCGTCTACCAGAATGGCGGCTACGGCAGCCATGTCGTCGCCCCGCACCCCAGGCACCTTGTCGATCTCGGCAGCCTCGATCCCGCCGTTGCAGCGACCTATGCCTGCTCCGGCATCACGGTGTTCTCGGCGATCAAGAAGGCAATGCCGCTGTCCCCGACACAAGCCATCGTGCTGGTCGGCGCCGGCGGGCTCGGTCTGAACGCCATCGCGGTGCTGAAGGCGATGAAGCACCAGAACATCATCAGCGTCGATATCAGCGCGGAAAAGCGCGAGGCCGCATTGGCCGCCGGCGCCCATAAAGTGGTTGACGGCAGCGGCGATGGCGCGACGGTGACGAAGCGCATCATCGAGGCGGCGGGCGGAGCAGTGCCGGCAGTGATCGATCTGGTGAACGGCACGGCAACAGCCAAGTTCGCGTTCGGCGCTTTGGCGAAGGGCGGCAAGCTGATCCAGGTCGGCCTGTTCGGTGGCGAACTGATGCTGCCACTGCCGATCATGGCGATCCGCGTGCTGAGCGTCATGGGCAGCTATGTCGGCAACCCGAAGGAACTGCGCGAACTGGTAAAGCTGGCGCAGGACGGCGAGCTGTCGGCCCTGCCGGTCACCACGGTCCCGCAAAGTTCGGCATATGAATCCTTGATGCGTCTGCGCGACGGCAAGGTCACCGGCCGCCTAGTCCTGAAAGCCGAGGCGGTATCATGAGCAACGCCGGTCTGCGCCGCTCCGTTGTCCTGAAGAAGCGGCCCCACGGCGAACCCGTCGCCAGCGACTTCGAGATTCGCGAAGATGCGATCCCCGAAGCCGGTCCCGGCGAAGTTGTCACCCGCACGATCTGGCTGTCGATCGATCCGTATATGCGCGGCCGGCTGCGCGAGGAACAAACCTACGCCGTCGCGATCCAGATCGGCGAAGTGATGACTGGCGAAACGGTGGGGGAGGTTGTCGCCTCCGCCCATCCCGATTTCGTCCCCGGCGACATCGTCGTTGGGGCCCGCGGCTGGCAGAGCCATTCGGTCACCCCGGGCGGTCAGTTGGTCAAGATCACCAAAGGCGCCGCTCCGCTATCCGCGTATCTTGGCGTTCTGGGAATGCCCGGTGCGACCGCCTACGCTGGCGTGACGGAAATCTGCAAACCCAAAGCCGGCGAAACGTTCGTGGTCGCGGCCGCATCCGGTGCGGTCGGGTCCGTGGCGGGGCAGTTGGCCAAGCGGGCTGGTGCGCGCGTGGTCGGGATCGCCGGTGGCGCTGACAAGTGCCTGTGGGTGCAGGACAGCCTGGGCTTCGACGATTGCGTCGATCACCGGTCATTGGATCTGCGGCGTGAACTCCAGGCCGCGTGTCCGAACGGCATCGACTCCTATTTCGAGAATGTCGGCGGGGCGGTGCAGGCAGCGGTGTTCGATCTGCTCAATCCGTTCGCACGCGTCGCGATGTGCGGCATGGTCTCGCAGTACAACGAGCAAACGATGCCGCCGGGGCCGAACCTGGGCTTCGTTGTCGGCAAGCGGGTGCTGATCCAGGGCTTCATCGTCTCCGATCGGCCGGCCCGGATGACCGAGTGGCGCGCGATGGCGGAGCCGTTGATCGCCGACGGGTCGCTGGCGTACCGGGAAGACGTCATCGACGGGCTGGAGAACGCCCCCGATGCGCTGACCGGCATTCTCAGCGGCCGCAATTTCGGCAAGTTGCTGGTGCGGGTCGCGGCCGATCACGGCTAAGCCGACGCATTCGAAACAACGGGTCGGTTTCGCTTCCTTATCGTCATGGTTTGGCTTGTCCGCGCCATGACGATCGGGACCGCCAAGGCCTATTGGCGGCAAGCGACGCTTTATACCAGCCCGCGTTGAGAGCGACTTTCGGCCAGCGCTCCCTCGTCATACCGACGGCGGTGGGTATCCACGTCGTGTATCAGCGTAAAGAATGACGTGGATGGTGCGCCTTCGCGCACCATGACGATGTGAGGACGATCTGCGTGTGTCGGGCCACGACGGCCGCTATTACGCTTCAACCGGCGCGAAATCCGCGCATGACAACCGGCGGGAGTGATACGTATCGTGCCGTAGGCACATTCCATCGTCCGCCGCGACCGAGGCATAGGCCGATCCCAGAACCGTCAGGCCCGGCAGCATGGCCTCGATCCGTTGCGGATCAGCCTCGAAGGACCGGCATGTGCCGCAGGTATTGCCGCCGGGCCGAACGCCTGACGCGAAGCGGCGCGTCATCGGGCGATGGAAGTCCAATACGAAGAAAATACAACCGCCGACAGGACAAATCCCAGCGTCAGATTGACGACAACCCCGACGGAGAACGCCACGAACGCATCGCCGGTCACGGGGGCCAGATGCCTGACACGCAGTGATGCGCCGATACTCAGAAAGCTGAACGTGAACGCCCAGTTCCGCAACGCATCGATCGGAGCAATGAGCAAAGGTCTCGCGGTCGAATCGAACGCCGCGATGGCCGTCCCGTGTCCAGCCCAGGTGATCAACAGCGAGGCAAAGATGAAGCCCAGAATGAATTTCGGGAACCGGGTCCAAATCTGCGCGAGATCGACATGGTTTCCCGTGCCGGACGGTTCCCATTTTGTGATCGCGACGAAGGACAGCAGCGCCGCCCAAATGCCAATCCACATGTCGCGGCCAACGACTTTGACCAAGGTGTAGGACCACAGCGCCTGGTCGGGCGTGCCGGCAATCAGGCCATCCCGAGCGAAACCACCGTAGGTCTGGGCGGCGGCGAAGCCCGCTGCGTCGGCGTATTCCGAGGTTCCGATCCAGGCCCCGCCGACGCCGGTGGACAGAAACCATGCGCGCGCGAGCAGGGGCAACAGCACGATCATCACCATGGCCCATCCCACGACGATCGTGGTGGCGACCGTTATGTCCTCGCGTTTCGCGCGCACGGCACCGGCGATCGCAATGACCGCGGACAGCCCGCAGATCGAGCCGCCGCCTGCCAGCATCGCCGCGAGCCGACGGTCGAGGTTCAGGAACCGCCCCACATTATAGATGACGAGGAACGTGACGATGGACGCGATCGAGGCTTGCAGGATGGCGATCGGGCCAGCCTGTAGGATCACGGGAAGGGGGAGCGTGGCGCCCAACAGGACGACGCCGACCTTGATATAGAACTCCGCCCGCAAGCTGGTTTGCAGCCACGCCGGTATGCGCACCGTGTTGGCCAGGATCAACCCGACGGCCAGTGCGATGATTGGCGTTTCGAGATACAACAACCGCGTGTTGCGCCAGGCGCTGATGGTCAGAATGACCATCGACAGCAGGTAGATGACGACAAACCCTCGGGCGAAATTTCCGGCGCGTTGACTCATCAGCCGCGCCGCACCGGTAAAAACCACCAGCAGCACGGCGCCCTGAACGCCATACCGCGCGCCGTCGCGGGAGAACTGGGCCCAGAGTTCAGGAAGATCGGACCAGGCCTCCGGCAGGACGGCAAACCACGAGAGGCTGACTCCGGACAAGAACGTAGTCACGGATGCAATCACAACGGCCAACCCGATCATGACCGCCCACCAGTCCTCGGCCAGCCATGCACGTTCTGCCGGAGGACCTGCCTCGTGGATCGTGCGGCCGACGGTCATCGATGATGGTGCGTGAGGAACATACCGCTTCACTAGCCGAACCATCCCTGTTGCGGAAAGTGTTAGTTGTGTGGATATCGTTTCAAAGCGACCGACCGCGATGTCCCGGAATATCTCGATTTGACAATAGTCATTTGTTGCGCGGATCGGCGATCGCTTCCACTATTCGGCGAACCGCTTCAACCGATCAGGAGACGCCCCATGCAATTCGGTGCATCGATGTTCTTCACCGACTACTCGATGACCCCGGCGGCTCTGGCCCGGGCGCTGGAGGACCGTGGATTCGATATTCTGTTCGCGCCGGAACATTCCCACATTCCGCTGTCGCGCAAGACGCCGTTTGTGCTGGGGGCCGACCTGCCGAAGCGATATTACGACGTGATGGACCCGTTCGTGACCCTGTCGGTCGCGGCGGCGGTCACGACAACGCTGAAGCTGGCGACCGGCGTCTGCCTGATCGCGCAACGTGACCCGATCCAGACCGCCAAGCTGGTAGCGTCGATCGATCAGGTTTCCTGCGGGCGTTTCGTATTTGGAATCGGCAACGGCTGGAACCAGGACGAGATGGAAAACCACGGCACCGACTTTTCCCAGCGGCATAAACTGGCCCGGGAACGCGTCGAGGCGATGAAGGCGATCTGGACTCAGGATGCCGCCGAGTATCACGGTGAGTTTGTCGATTTCGGCCCCATGGCGGCATGGCCGAAGCCGGTTCAGAAACCGCACCCTCCTATTTGGATCGGCGGTGCATTCCCCTATTCCGCTCGGCGCGCGGTGCGGTACGGCGACGGTTGGATGCCGCAGGTGACAAACGCCGACAAATTGCCGCTGACCGAGGCCATTCCCCGGTTTCGGCAGATGACCGGGGAAGCCGGTCGCGATCCCGCGAAGATGACGATCGTGATGGGGGCGCAGCCGCCGGATGTGGCGCTGATCGGACGCTATCAGGCGCTGGATGTGGATATCGTGTATCCCAGCCTGCCGTCGGAGGGGCCGGATACGATCTTGCCGATTTTGGATACGTGGGTGGAGGTGCGACGGCAGGTCAACGGGTGAGCGGCAAGGACACCGGGTCGTCGAAGCCGTAAAGCTCCAGCCCCTCCAAGCTGCCTGGAACGGCTGGGGTGCGTGCTGTCCTCCTTCAATATGTCACTGACACGGTGGGGGCGGCTTCGCCTCGACCGCATATCAGCCATCCCGGCCCGATCAGGCCGCCGCCGGTTCCTCCCGGTTCTTTTTCCTCGGCCGCCCGCCGAGCCGCCCGTTTTTCACCGAAGACGAAGCCTTGGCGTTCGACGTGACGCTTCCGGCCAACCGAGCGGCGGATCGGCGGATAGTCGTGATGGATTCTTCGAGCAGGCGCGTCACCAGGCCATCGACGCTGATATGCAAATCCAAAGCGTCAAGGCTGAGAAACGTGCCGTCCTGAGTCGACCGTAGCGTTCGCAACTCCCGCTGGGACGCGTCGCTCAAGGAAGGAATCCAATCCCGCCGGGCACCGAAAATACGGCCATCCGTCAACAACAGCACGATGGCATTACGCGTTCGGTCGAACCAGACGTCCGTGGCGCGGTGCTCATGGGACGCGCAGGCATCTTCGGTGGCCATGGCACGATTAATCGTTGCCTCGGTGACCGGCTTGCGGCGCGGGAGGGTCCAACCATCGAGATCGCTTGTCTTTATGCCCATTCCTTTGCCTCCTCGATATGGTGTCCGGCGGTCAGCGACAATCGCCGCCCGTCCGATAGGGTGACCGCGACCTTGCCGGTTACGGCATTGTAAACCGCCGAAGTGATGGCTGCGGACGCGCCTTCAGGTTTCAATGCGACCTTGACCAAAATATGGTCTTGGTTGGTTGCGGGTCTTGTTTCAGCCTGCCGGTTCACCAAGCCGGTACCGTGTCGTGCGCCGTGCGTGCGCCACCATTCGGATCGGCAAAGTGGCAGCCTCTGTTCGATTTGGTCCGCGATCTGATCGAGTGTAGCCACAGTCGGTCGCCGGCCAGACCTTCTAAAGCGATACAACGCGACAACGTCAGAAAGAAACGAGAACCGAAATCGCGCGCCCCACCCCTCGCGTTGGTGCCAAGCGTGAACGTGAGGTGGTGGATGATCTTCCGAACCGATAAACACCTGTATGTCACCGATCCGGAATATCGTCCCTGCCATAAAGCATTATAATCTATCGGTTAGGTTTTTTCAATCTCTTTGGGGTCAGTCCGTAAGCCCCGAATCCGGCTGACGAGCGCGATCAGGTATAGGCTGCTTCGACCATCCGTCGGACAGCATCCTCGACCAAATCGTCGGCGGTTGTCGCGGGTGACGATGCCGGCGGCATGGTATCTGCGGGAGGCGCCTGGAAGGTTGGCACCTCTGGAATGCCGGTATCCGGCCGGCGGCGGGACGGTTTGCCCGGCTGGCCGGGTTTGTGCGATCCGGATTTTCGGCGCATCGCGGACTCTACCGTGCCGCCGGGAACAAACCGCTTACGATTATTCCGGGCGGATCGAGGTGCAGGGTTTCGCCGCCAACAATCCGTGTCAGGATCGTACCGTCTTCGTTGCGGGCATGATGGATGACAGCCTGGTCTTCGATCCGGACGATCAGATGGTGGTGGACGGAAGGCAGGCGGACGTAATCGATCAGCTTTGCCCCGGACTCCCCGGATCGGGTCGATGGCGATAGGACCTCGACAACGATCACCGGATCATCCAGGCGCATGGTGGCGTCCGGGACGCGCGATCCATACCGGACAAGGACGTCCGGCTCGTTGACGGTGGCAGCATCGATTGAGACCGTCATACCATCGGGAAAAGCGTCGCAGGGGCAGCCGGCGGCTTCGATTGCTTCGGTCAGGCGGCGCCAATTGGCGAGGGCGTGACCACCCCGTTCAGGCGCCATCGGGAACACCTCACCCGCGGCGAGTTCGTCATGCTGACCCTCCGGTTGCTCCATCGCCCGGGCGATGAATTCATCGGTGGTCATACGCACAGAGGCAGGATCGGACATATGTTTTCCTGTCACGGTGGTTTGCGACACTCGGGCGATTGTGGCGCATCGGCGGCTTACGATGCAAGCACGCCGCTCTCCCGGGCGAATTCCAACACTCATCAGGCCAAGCGGTGCACTGTTTATGCGTCATGGCCCCATCCCGGCCAGACCGGGAGCTGACCATGACGATACCGCGGCGGCATCGACCTGAAACGGTCATGTCCGGACGGATGCTGCGACGGATATTGACTTATTTCCTAAATTAGTTTAGCCACTGAGGAATGGAAACCTCACCCCCGCCGCGTCCGGCCGTCGATCCTTTCCCGTTCCTGTACCACCAACTCGTCTATACGCTGACGAGCCTGTTGCCGCCGCCGCTGGATGGCTCGCCCGAGGCACTCCGAGCCCGCAATCAAGCCGCTGTTGCCAAGGTGGCGGCGCTGCTGCCGGTCGGCGCGAATGAGCTCGATCTGGCCGCCCAGTGCATCGCCGCCCGCGCCCAGGCCGAGGAGATGCTGCGGCTGGTGCGCCAGCATAAGGACGACGTCGGGTTGGTGCTGCGGTTGAACGCGCAGTATGGATCGACGGTGCGGACCTCGCTTGCCGCACACGGCCGCCTGATGCGGGTGCAGGCGCTGCGCCAGAAGCGGGAGGCGGTGGAAGGGGCCGCGACAGCGGACGCCTGGACGGCGCACGTTGCTGAACAGTCCATGCTGCACGTGGTGGAGCGGAGAGCCAAACCGCCCGAGGCGGCGCGGCCCGGTGTGGCGCCGGCGGTTGGCGTGGAGGAGAGGATTGAGGAGAACGTATCAGAAAATGGGACAAATTCTCATGGTGTGGCTTTTGAGACGCGGATGAGCGCGCACCCCGGGAGCCAGGGGGCCAGAGGGTCGGATGAAACGGCTGTGAACGAGGCGATGGCCGGATTGGTCTTGGCCAGGGTACGTTTGGCCGGCCGGGACTTGCCTGCGAACGGTCACGATGGCCGGGGGCGGGCGGACCCAGGCGGCAATGGCAATCACGAGACGGTATCGGCCGGACGCGGTTATTGTCCGGCGTCGCCCTAGAACACCAGCCGTCCGCCGACAAAGCACAACACCCCTGCCAGCATCGCCCGCATGACCTTGTCGGGGACATGCGCGGATAGGTAGCTTCCGAGGATGATTCCGGGGATCGATCCGCTCAGCAAAGAGCTCAGCAATGGCCAATCCACCGAACCGAGCCACCAGTGACCGACTCCCGCCACCAGGGTCAGAGGCACGGCGTGGGCGATGTCGGAGCCGACGATCACCGGCATCGGGATGCGGGGATATAGAAGCAACAGCGCCGTCACCCCGATCGCGCCGGCCCCAACCGATGACAGAGTGACGAACGTTCCGAGCAGCACGCCGGTGATCACAGTCAGCCGGGCCGCTTGACCTGGCGTGATGCGGTCGAGCAAAGGCCCCATCATGCGCACGAACTGCGACCGAAATATCAGCGAGACTGAGGTCAGCAGCAACATGATCCCCAACAACAGCGAGATGACCCTGGCACTGCCGGCACTGTTGACATTGAAATGCGAGATCACCAACAAGGTGACAATCGTCGCCGGCACGCTGCCCGACGCCAGTCGGCGGACGATCCGCCAATCGACCGTATGGTTCATACCGTGCACCAGCGTGCCCACTGATTTGGTCGCCGACGCATACAGCAGGTCAGTGCCGACCGCCGTCGCCGGATGGATGCCGAACACCAACACCAGAAGCGGCGTCATCAACGAGCCACCACCAACGCCGGTTTGTCCCACCAGCAGGCCCACGAAGAAGCCCGACAGCATGAACAGCGGGTCGATGGAGGACAACAGACTCATGCACGATCACCTGATGGTAGTTGACAGTTTAGCACACCGAAGTGGTCGGCATCAGTGGCCTTTCGCGTCCGTTTACCAGGAACCTCACCATTTCGTCACTGCCCCCCGGATAAGAAAGCAGGATCGGGCTGACGGACCGCCATTCGCACCGGATTCCTTCCGTGCGGCCACGCAGAATGAGAATGTGTTAGCCTTGATGCGGGCGAACTACGACGTCACAGGTCATCCACCGGCATGTTCGCCTGAACGGCCGGGCGGGCGTTAAAGGTTGCGTGCCAGGCGGCCAGACTTGGATGGCCGTCGCGCCAGGCCAGGGAGGCGAACCGGAAGTCCAGATATCCCAGTGCCACGCCGATGGCCAGGTGACCGACCGAAAAAGGGCTGTCGGCCAGGGCGTCCGCTTCGTGCTCCAGCGCGGCCACGCAGGCGACCAGTTTCGCGCGCCATAGGTCCTTGTGCGGCTCGCTTTGGCGTTCAGGTGGGCGGAACCCCTCGGACAGCAATGGCAGGGCGTTGTCCAGCATGCCCTGACCGAGCGCATGGCGGCGCAGGGCGGTCAGGCGTTCGGGCCACGCCGCGGGATACAGCTTCGGGCCGTCATGGAGTGTGTCCAGGTATTCGATAATGACCGGCGAGTCGTAGATCGCGGTTCCGTCCGGCAGCTCCAGCGTCGGGATCTTGCCGACGGGGTTCACCTTCATCAGGTCCCGGTGCGGCGTCGTGCCGCCGGCGACCGTGCGGACGGTGCGGATGCGGTCCTGCAAGCCCATTTCCGCCACCGCGATCATGACTTTCCTCACGTAGGGTGAGCGGGGGGACCAATGCAGGATCATCGTCTGGGTCATACGGATACCTTCACGAGGCCCCAGGTTGGGCCTATCGTCAGAATCAAAAGAGGGAAGGGACGTTTGCCATGAACTGGATCGAAGTCAACGGCACCAGCCTGCGATATGAACTCACGGGCAGCGGGCCGACCACCCTGGTGTTGATCCACGAGATGGGCGGCACGCTGGATAGCTGGGATCAGGTGCTGCCGGCGCTGAACAATGGCCGGCGTGTGCTGCGCTACGATACGCGCGGCGCCGGGTTGTCGGAGAAAACCCGTGGCACCGTCACCTGGAACCAGATGGCCGACGACCTCGCGGGATTGCTCGATGCGTTGGGGATCACCGGCAAGGTCGCACTGGCCGGCATCGCCGTGGGGGCGGCGATCGCAGTGCATTTCGCGGTCCGCTATCCGGATCGGGCGGCGGCTTTGGTGCTGCATGGGCCAGCCGTCGGGGTAGGCGACGATCGGAAACAAGCCACGTTGAACCGTGCCGCGTCGGTGGAGGCCGGCGGTATGCGCTCGGTCGTGGAGACCAGCCTGGCGAATTCCTATCCGCCGGTGGTGCGGCACAACGCCGAGGTATTCGCGGCGTTCCGAGCGTGCTGGCTCAGCAACGACCCGGAAAGCTTCGCGGCGATCAATCGGATGCTGGCAGCAGAGAACATCGAGCACGAATTGCCGAAGATCGCCTGTCCGGCGTTGTTTACGGCCGGGCGGCATGACGGGTTGCGGCCGACCTCGATCATTGAGCCGATGTCGAGGGAAGTCCCCGGGGCACAGTTTCTGGAGTTGAACAGCGGCCATTTTGCGTCGGTGCAGACGCCGGGGTTGGTGGCGCAGGCGATCCATTACTTTGTGCATGGGTTGGGATACTAATTTTTCGGCCGGAGGGGCTTGGATAAGCCTCTCTCGTTCAATATCTGGATAATGAGGCGGCTATACTTGTCGGCCATTAGTCTTCCATGCGGCGCCGGACCTCCAGGCGGTCGATTTCAAGCTGAATCGCTTCGGCGGATTGGCCGGTCGATCCATCCTGATTTTCGCGGGCATAGCTGTAACTATCAGCGCGAGATTCGCGTGACGATTGAAAGTGAGGATGAACATACCGAGCCATCAATTCGTAATGGCGCCGTGTCTGTGTGCGGTCTGCCCAGTTCTGCGCCATTTCCAACAGAACGCCGAAGCCGCCGGTTTCCGTCAGCAGACGCTCGATAAAGCTGATGGCGTCATCCGGTGTGCCGATGCAGGCGGCGCCGCTGTCGATCAGGTACTGGCAGGGATCCTCGACGTCGCCGGGAACGAAAGGGAACGTCGCGGTATCGCGAAAATAATCGCAGTATTGGTTGATGCCGTGTTTGACGTTGTCCCTCGCTTGTTCTCGCGTCTCCGCGATGTGCATCAGCGTGGTCATGCGCCAGTTCTTGCGATCCGGGCTGTGACCGGTTAACCGAGCGGTATCCGCGTAATGATCCCAGTTGCCGATGTGATACTTCAGGGCCTCGGCGTCGGTGCCCCCGATCGACAGCATGCCCAGACCATGCCAGCCCGCCGCCAACGCTCCAGCGGGGGATCGCGTGGCTGCCACGGCCATTTCCATGCGTGGCCGCGTGAAGGGCGGCAGTTGCAAACGCGCGTCGGCGAGATTGAACCAGTCCGTTTGGCGGGTGATGGTTCCACCGTCCAGTAGTTCTATGATCGTATCGAGAGCTTCGTTCATCATGCGCCGCTGCGAGGCAGGGTCGATGCCAAGGGTCTTGGCGTCGATCACGCCCGAACCGGGTCCGACCCCGATCATCGCCCGGCCACGGGTCTGGTAATCGAGTTGTACCATGCGGTCGGCCAGGATGAACGGATTGTGGTAAGGCAAAGCAACGACACCTGTGCCCAGGCGGATATACTTCGTCCGCTCCGCCGCGGCGGCGATGAACAGGTCGGGACTGCCGATGATCTCGAATCCGCCGGAGTGATGTTCGCCAATCCAGGCTTCATGATAGTTCAGGGCATCCAGGTGCTGCAGCAACGCCATGTCGCTTTCCAGCGCCAGCAGCGGATTTTCCTTAAGATCGTGGAATGGCGCCAGAAAGATGCCGGTACGCAAATACGTCATTGTGGTGTCCGGAATCCTTACACGTCCAACCGGTACGTACCACCGTCCACGACCAGACGTCCAGCCGTGGCTCCGGCGAAATGAGTGCCAATAATCAGGACCGGGGTGCCCGCGAGTCGTTGGAACATCCGGCGGCGGGTCGCGATGCCCTGGTCCGGATCGCTATCGGCCAAAGTGCTCCACTCCGGGTTGGCGATCTGGCAGGGGTGGTGCACGAAATCGCCGGTGATCATGGCCTGCTCGCCGCGCGACTGGATCATGACGCTGACGTGGCCCGGGGTATGGCCGAGAGTCGGGATCAAACTGATTTCGTCGCATATCTTCTCATTCGTCTCGACCATCGTCGCCATACCGGCCTCGACGATCGGCGTCACCGAGTCCGCCATGATGTGCGCCATGTCCGGGCGGTCTTTCACCGCCGACCAATGCTCGTATTCCGTCCGGCCCATCAGGTAGCGGGCGCGAGGGAAGGTCGGCACCCATTTGCCATCGACCAGGCGGGTGTTCCAGCCGACATGATCGACGTGCAGGTGGGTGCACAGCACCGTGTCGATCGAGTCCGCCGGAAAGCCGGCCGCTGCCAGATCGGCGAGGAACGGGCCATCGCGGTCATTCCAGTGGGGGATACGGCGAGCCTGTTTGTCGTTGCCCAGGCAGGTATCGACGATGATACGGCGATCCGGGGTTTCGACGATGAAGCTGTGGATGCTCATGCGCAGGCGGCCATTTTCGTCGGCGAAATGCGGTTGCAGCCACGCCAGCTTGAGGATTTCCTCCGGCGTCGCCTGTGGCAGCAGGAAGCGCGTGCCGCCCGTCATCTCCAGTTCCACGACCTTGGTCACGGTGACGTCGCCGATGGTCCACTTCATGCCGGTTGCTCCGTTTCTGGCCGCTGGCTTGTGCCAATCGGCGCCGTCGATCAGTATTGCTGTCAATCACCTATGGAGGAAACGGATGGGCTTGCATATCGACTACTATGTCTCGTTGAACTCGCCATGGACCCATCTGGGCGCGGCTCGGATCGAGGCTATGGCGATGGCGCATAACGCCTCCATGCGGATCTATCCGGTCGATTTCGGGGCGATTTTCGCGGAGTCCGGCGGGCTGCCGCTGCCGAAGCGGTCGCCGCAGCGGCAGGCGTACCGGTTGCAGGAGCTGCCGAGGTGGCGCGATCACCTGGGTATTCCGATCCATGTGAAACCGGCGTTCTTCCCGGCCGCCGAAATGCCGGCCGCCGCCTGCGTCATCGGGCTGCGGGAGACGGTGGGCGACCAGCCGGCGATCAAGCTGGCGCACCGCGTGCTGAAAGCGCTGTGGCAGGAGGAAAAGAACCCCGGCGATCCGGCGGTTCTCGCCGAACTGATTACCGATGTCGGCCTTGACGCTGATCAGGTTCTTAAGCTTGGCAGCGATCCGAAATGGGCGGAACTCCGGATGGCCGACACGCGGGCAGCCTTGGACAAGGGCGTGTTCGGTGCCCCGAGTTACGTGATCGGTGACGACATCTTCTGGGGCCAGGACCGGCTCGATTTCGTCGAACGCCGACTGGCGCGCGGCTGATGCGCGTCTATACAATTTTGCCGCAACAGCATTGGCGCGATGTCGGTCCCGCCGCGCGCACTGCCGAGGCAGCCGGGTTCGACGCGTTGATGACGGTCGAACTTGGACACGACCCGCTGGCGCCGCTGGCGTTCGCCGCGCTGGAAACCAATCGTGTGGAACTGACACCGTCGGTTGTCGTTGCGTTCCCGCGCAGTCCGACCACGCTGGCGCAGCAGGCCTGGGACTTGCAGGCCAACTCCGGCGGTCGTTTCGTGCTGGGACTGGGTAGTCAGGTGAAGGGGCATAACGAGCGCCGCTTCGGCATTCCCTGGACCGCACCGGCCCCGCGGATGCGTGACTATGTGATGGCCTTGCGAGCGGTATGGGGCGCCTGGCAGACTCGCGGCAAGCTGGATTTCGACAGCCCGCACTACAAGTTGTCGTTGATGACTCCGGATTTTTCGCCCGAACCCACGGGATTGCCGATGGTGCCGGTGACGGTCGCGGCGGTGGGGGAGGCAATGTTGCGCGTCGCCGGTCAGGTCGGCGACGGGGTGCGGCTGCATCCGTTATGCTCGCGGGCCTATCTGGAGCAGGTGTGCCTGCCGCAGATGATGGAGGGGATGCGGCGCAGTGGACGCTCGCGGCTGAATTTCGATGTGCATGGCGGTGGCTTTGTCTGCACCGGCCCGGACGACGAAACGGTTGCCGCCGAAATGGAAAAGGCGCGCCGGCGGATTGGTTTCTATGGGTCCACGCGTACCTATCTGCCGATTTTGGCGCTACACGGTCTGGAGGATCTGGGCGGGAAACTGCACCGGATGTCGGTGACCGGCCAATGGGACAAGATGGCGGCCGAAGTGTCTGACGACGCCGTGCGGGTTTTCGCGGCGTGCGGAACGTATGATACGCTGGCGAAAAAGATCGAGGCGCGTTTTGGCGGTGTGGCCGATTCAATCGATCTGCACTTCCCGGCGGGCACCCCGGTCGGGCTGATGCATGAACTGGTGACGGACATCCATCGCATCCCGCACACCTTCGCCGGATTCAACACGAACTGGTAGGGAAACGACGATGGCCACGCCAATGTTCCGTTTCGATCCCGTCGAGCTGCCGCCCGAGGCGCTGGTTCTGCGCGCCGAGGTGCGGGATTTCCTCAAGGAGCATCAGCATCTGATGGGATTCTCCAAAAGCTCGTTCAATCGCGATTTCAGTCGCGCGATGGGCAAGCGGGGATGGATCGGCATGACGTGGCCGAAACAATATGGCGGACAGGAGCGTAGCGCGTTTGAGCGGTACGTGCTGATCGAGGAAATGCTGGCGGCCGGGGCGCCATTGTCGGCGCATTACATCTCTGACCGGCAAAGCGGCCCGAACATTCTGCGGTATGGGACGGAGGAGCAGAAGCAGTTCTTTTGTCCGAAGATCGTTGCCGGAGAGCTGACGTTTTGTATCGGCATGAGTGAGCCGAACTCCGGTTCCGACGTGTCCGCGACACGGACCCGGGCGCTGAAGGTTGATGGCGGCTACAAGATCAACGGTAGTAAACTGTGGACGTCGAACGCGCACAGGTCGGATTACGCGATCCTGTTTTGCAAGATGACAGGTGGTGGCTACGACGAAACCGACCGGCATGCCGGTGCCACGCAATTTTTGTTGGAGATGAAAACACCGGGCGTCGATGTCCGGCCGGTGCTGAACCTACTCGGGGAACACCACTTCAACGAGATATTCCTCACGGATGTTTTCGTTCCGGACGATCGGCTGCTGGGCAAGGAAGGTAACGGTTGGAACCAACTCACCAGCGAACTGGCATTTGAGCGCAGCGCCCCCGACCGGTTTCTGGTGCTGTTTCAGATGCTGCGCGAGATGGTCCGCATGGCCGGCCCGACGCCGGATAAGGCGACGGCGGCGGCGCTTGGGAAACTGATCTCGCAGTTGGCGACGCTGCGCAGCATGTCGCTGTCGATTGCCGGAATGTTGCACGAAGGGTTGCAGCCAAACAACGAGTCCGCCGTCGTGAAAGATTTGGGGACTCGCTACGAACAGGACATTCCGGTGGTCGCTCGGCAGTTGTTTCCGACCGAACCGGAACTGGAGGCGGTCGAGACCTACGTGTCGATGATCGCGCGCAGCACGATGAATGCGCCACGCCTGTCCATCCAGGGCGGCACGCGGGAGATCCTGCGCGGGATCATCGCGCGCGGGCTTGGTCTGCGCTGAAGGGGGATTGCACCATGGCCATTCGCGATGAGACCCGGATGCTGCTGGACAGCATGACCCGGTTGTTTGAAGACAAATCCACCAAGCAGGTGATCGACCGAGCGGAGACGGGGGAGTTTGCGTCGTCGTTGTGGGATGTGGTGGCGGAAACCGGGGTGCCGCTGGCGGCGTTGCCGGAATCCGCAGGCGGTGCGGATGCGGAATGGTCCGATTTATACGCGGTGCTGCGCGTGGCGGGAAGGTTCTCGGTGCCGCTGCCATTGGCGGAAACGATGCTGGCCGGTTGGGTTGCATCCAGTGCCGGGCTGGAGCTTTCGGATGGGGCGATGACGGTGGGGCCGGTGATCGGTTCGGATCGGCTGAGTCTTGTTCGCGACGGCAATGGTTGGTTGCTGTCGGGCAAGGCGTCGCGGATTCCTTACGCGTCGCATGTCGCGCGGACGGTGTTGATCGCTGATGGGCCGGACGGGGAGATGGCGGTTGCCCTGGATGGCACCGGCGATGCCGAGGTCACCCCGGGCAAAAATATCGCCAATGAATCGCGGGATACGCTGGTTTTTACCCGGGCTCGATTGGCGGCGGATGCGGTTGGATCGTTGGGTCGTGGTGTTTCGCGGGGCGGGTTGTATCGGCGGGGGGCTTTGGCGCGTGCAACCATGATGTCGGGCGCGCTGGAGCGGGCGATGGATCTGGCGGTTGGTTACGCTCAGGAACGGGTGCAGTTCGGCCGGCCGATCTCGAAATTCCAGGTGGTGCAGCAGAATCTCGCCGTGCTGGCCGGGCAAACGGCGGCGGCTGTCGCGGCGGCGAACCTCGGGATCGAGGCGTTGGGCAAGGCGGATGCCGAACACGAAACGTTCCTGATTGGGGTGGCCAAAACGCGGGTGGGAGAGGCAGCGACGCTTGCCTGCGAGATCGCGCATCAGGTGCATGGCGCGATCGGGTTCACGAAGGAGTACGCACTGCAATTGTCAACGCGCCGGTTATGGTCCTGGCGCGAGGAATTCGGTTCCGATCCGGAATGGGCCGCTCGGGTTGGTTCTTTCGCGTGCGCGAACGGGGCGGATGGTTTGTGGGAGATGCTGACGTCGTGATCAAATCGCCATCGCATAGGCCGGTCGGCGCGGGTCCGCCCCCGCGCCCATAAGGCCGGTTATAGGATCGGTCAGAATAACTTCCACCGCGCCTGCCAGCCCGGTCCAGTCCGGCCAGTCCTGGATCGAGTGACCCCGGGCCGCCAGATCGTCACGCGTTGCCTGATCGATCCGGCCCTCGATCGCCAACCGGCCGGGGAAGTAGTCGAACGGCGCGAATGACGACGGAAACGAATACGAGGCCACGCGAGGCGCCTCGATCGCGGTTTGCACATCCATCCCGAAATGCATGACGTTCAACAGCACCTGCAACATTGCCTGGATCTGCACGTCGCCGCCGGGCGTGCCGAATGGCATGACGCCGCCTGTCTCGGTCACCAGCATGGCCGGATTGGGTGTCAACCTGGGGCGTTTGCCGGGTGCGACACCGGCTGGATGGCGTGGATCGGGCCGGCTTTGCGATCCTCGGCCGGATGGGACGATGCCCAGTCCGGGGACGACCGGCGAATTCCACGATCCGTCCGATGGCGTGGCGCTGAATGCATTGCCCCAACGATCGACCACGCAACAATACGAGGTATCCGCCTCCACGCCGGGCATCTCAGCCCCGGACGCGACCATTGCTCGGTCGGCCGCATCCAGCGGTGGCGGCATTTTCCGGAAAGCGCGGTCATCGCGCAGCGCGGCGGCGCGCCGGGCGATTGTCGCGGGATCGAGCAAATAATCGACCGGGACGTCGGTGAAGCGGGGATCGCCGAAGTAATATTCCCGGTCGGCCATGGACAGGTTCAGGCACTCGACAATCCTGTGCAGGTAATCGGCGGAGTTATGTGCCAGAGCGTCGATGCCGACATGTTCGACCAGTGCCAATGCTTGTTGCAGCGCGGGTCCCTGACACCATGCGCCACAGGTCAGCAGATCGTGTCCGCGCCAGCGACGCCGTACCACCGGTTCGATCGGGGAGCTGTACTCGGCCATGTCGTCCATCGACAGATAACCGCCCTCCTGTTCCTGAAAGCGAACGATGGCGCGTGCGATATCGCCTTTGTAGAACGCATTCCGCGCCGCATCCAGCCCGGCCAGACGATCGGGGCCGGCGGCTTTATCCTGGTCAGCCATGTATTGAATCGTCCGCGCGAGATCGGTCTGCACGAATTTTTCCCCGGTCTTCGGCGCGCGTCCGTTCGGCAGATATACCGCAGCGTTCGACGGCCATCGCGCATACTCGGCGACGCGGCCGCCAATCGAGCGTTCAAGAAACGGATAAACCGCAAACCCCTCGGCGGCGAACCGGATCGCGGAGGCAGCGACGTCCGAAAACCGCATGGTGCCATGCCGCCGCAAAGCGGTGATCCAGGCATCGGGAGCCGATGGCACCACCGTGCGCAGCACGCCGTCGGGGATCTTCCCCCCGTGCTGGCGCATGAACAGATCGGCGGGGATGGACTTCGGCCACCAGCCCAGGCCGGCGATTGTTTCGGTCGTGCCGTCGGCCAGCCGGATCAGGATCGGGGCCACACCGGCGAAGTTGACCAGATCGGGGATCAGCACCCCCAGCGCGATTCCCGCCGCCACCCCGGCATCGATCGCGTTGCCGCCGGCTTCCAGGATCGAAAATCCCGCCGAGGTGGCGAGATAATGGCCCGCCGAAATCGCGTGCCGCGTGCCATGGATGGTCGGACGATGGGTCATGGGCCTTCTCCTGATCGCCCGGAAGCCTGCGGCAAATTGGATGGAAGGTCCAGGCCGGCGGGTTTATCCTGCCGCACGCGCCAGTTGCTCGGGACGCACATGGTCCAGGAAGGCGCGCAACGCGCTGGACACATGTGCATCCCGCCGGTGGATGAAAACGGTGGTTACCATCGCCTCTTGTTTCGGTAAGCGATGCACGCTGACCCGCTGGGCATGCCAGACCGGACCCAATAACGCGCGTGGCAGCAGGGTGATTCCCAGGCCGGCGGCGACGCAGCCGAAGATCGCCTCCAGCGTGCCGAATTCCATCAACCGAGGCACTGCGATGCCGCGCCAGCACCATTTCCAGCCGCTGGCGATACGAACAACCGGCGCGCAACACGACGATGCGGGCAATCCCGCCTTGCGTCGCCATTTCAATCGACGTCACGTTCGGCGCTGCCAGGACGACCAGTTCTTCCTCGAATATGACCTGTTCCAGCAACGATGGGTGAGCGACGGGGCCGCACACGAACGCGCCCTCTAACCGGCGGTCCAGCACCGCCTCGATCAGCTCAGCGGTGGTGCCGGGGCGCAGCGCGATATCGACCTCGGGGCAGGCGGCGGCATAGCTTGCGATGACCGGCGACAAATGCAGCGCTGCCGTCGTTTCCAGCGATCCGATCGTCAACGGCCCGCTCGGTATACCGTCGTCGCGCGCCGCTTTGGCCGCGTCGGCCAGCAGCCATGCGATGCGCCGAGCGTAGGGCAGCAAGCGATGACCGGCGGCGGTGAGGGCGACGCCGCGGCTGTGCCGGTCAAATAACGAACAGCCCAGTTCGTCCTCAAGAGCCCTGATGCGCGCTGTCACGTTGGACTGCACGGTGTTCAGTTCGGCGGCGGCGCGATTCATGCCGCCGGTTCGCGCGACGGCTTCGAACATCTTGAGCTCGGCGGTATCCATGCGAAGCGACCTATCGTTGTTAGCGATAGCTTTTATCATAACCAATCGTTTGATCGCATCAAGCGGCGCTGATAATTGGCGCACCATGTCACATCGCAGCGCATCCAATCGATCTCCGGTTTACGTCGCTCTCGGCGGCCTGATCGCCATGGCGGTGGCCATCGGCATTGGCCGCTTCGTCTATACCCCCATCCTGCCGCCGATGATGGCGGCGCTGGGTCTGAGCAAATCGGCATCCGGCCTGATCGCATCAGCGAATTTCGCCGGCTATCTGGTGGGCGCCCTGGCGGCGACTCGCGCGACGTTACCCGGCCCGCGGCGGGTTTGGTTGCCGGGCGCGTTGGTGCTCAGCGCGGCCACCACCGCCGCGATGGCACTGGCCGGTTCGGTCGCGGTCTTCATGCTGTTGCGGTTTATCGGCGGCGTCGCGAGCGCGCTGGTGCTGATCCTGGCCTCGGCTCTGGTGCTGGATCATTTGGTGCTGGTGGGCCGGCCGAAGCTGGCTTCGTTGCATTTTGCCGGGGTTGGGGTTGGCATCGCCGTGTCGGCGGCGTTGGTCGCGGTTCAGCTTGCCTCCCGTGCGGGATGGGCGTCGATGTGGGCGATCAGTGGAGGCGTGTCGCTGGCGGGCGCGATCGCGGTGGCGCTGCTTGTGCCGGACTCCGAACCGCCCGCGCCGTTGGTCCGAACCGTTCCGGGCGCGCGGCGTGATCCACGGCTGGTGCGGATGACGGCGGCATACGGGTTGTTCGGGTTTGGCTATGTCATTACGGCGACGTTCCTGGTGGCGATCGTGCGCGCCACCCCGGCGATCCGGGAGCTGGAGCCGGTGGTCTGGATCGTGGTTGGTCTGGCCGCCGCGCCGTCAGTGTTGCTGTGGACGTTGCTTGGCCGCCGGATCGGTCTGCAATCGGCGTTTGCGGTCGCGGCGATGACCGAGGCGGCGGGTGTGCTCGCCAGTGTTCTGTGGCCGAGCGGAGCGGGGATTTGCGTGGCGGCGGTTCTGGTGGGCGGCACGTTCATGGGGCTGACGGCGCTGGGCCTGATGCGGGCGCGCGAACTGGGGCAGGACAATCCGCGAAGGGCGATGGCGGCGATGACGGGCGCGTTCGGGGTGGGTCAGATCGCCGGGCCGCTGCTGGCGGGCGTGGTTTCCGATGCGCTGGGTGGGTTCATGGTGCCGTCGTTGGCGGCGGCCGGCGGGTTGGTTTTGGCGGCGTGGCTGGTTCGGCGGTGAGTGAGGCAGTGGACCCCTGCGGTTCAGTCGATGCAGGATGTGAGGCCGAGCCGCGGATGGCAGTTCGAATGCCGCGGCCTGGACCGCTCGATTGCGCATCGTCATGTCCAACCAACTGAGAGGGGCCGCTTTTGGACGCGAGCGGAACGGCAACTTTGGAGCGTGTGGGGCCGAAATCTACGCTCGTTCCCTCATAACCGTTCAGTCGGTTTCGACCCGAATCTCACCAGAATTAGAGAGTTTGGAACAACACCAATGCGTCCACGTAGCCAACCCTGGGATGGTGGAAAGCCAGTGGAAGACGACCTACGATCTCAAACCCCATTGCCTGCCATAGACGCACCGCTCGCTCGTTGGTGCTGACAACGAAGTTGAACTGCATGGCGCGGTAGCCGCGCGATTTCGCGTGCTCAAGCGAGTGTTCGCACATGGCGCGTGCTACGCCTCGGCCCGTCGCGGTAGCACTGGTCATATAGCCGCAATTGCAGACGTGGGAACCTCCACCCGCCTGGTTTGGACGCATGTAATATGTGCCTAAAACCTCGCCGTCTGCCTCGGCCACGAAGGTTTCCTTGTCTGCCCCCAACCAGTAAGCGAGCGCCTCAGTCTCGCTCAGGCTCGGGTCAACAGTGTAAGTCTCCCCAGCTTGGATAATGGGGCCGATGATGGACCAGATGGCCGAGCTATCGTCGAGGCAAGCGGAACGGATTATCATTTTGGCGCCCTACATCACATTCATTACTGCCGCAACTGCCTGCCCGGAGCGTCCGGGCTCCGCCCATTTTTGGCGTAGGGATTGTGCGCAGGAACGTCGGCAACCGGTCAAAGCCTTTAGGAAAATCCATCGGGAATATTGTGATCGCCGTTACATGTTCATATTACGTTCTTGATCTCCCGGCCGCAAACGTATAGAAGACCTCCGTCATTTCACCACCCTCTTCGAGGAGACACCGATGTCCGTATCGCCCGTGCCAGCCGGCTATCACAGCCTGACGCCGTATCTAATTGTGGACGGCGCCGACCGGGCGCTGTCCTGGTATGCGGAAGCGTTCGGGGCGCGCGAACTGATGCGCCTGGCGGGTCCGGAAGGCCGGATCGGGCATGCCGAGATCGAGATCGGCGACAGTCGCGTCATGCTTGCCGACGAAGCGCCGGTACATAACGCCAGGGCGCCGGGGGCGTTTGGCGGCTCGCCGGTCAGCCTGCATTTGTATGTCCCCGACGTGGACACGTTGATCGCCAAGGCGGTGTCGATGGGGGCGGAGGTGAAAAGCCAGCCGGAGGATAAGTTCTACGGCGACCGGATGGGCTCGCTGCTCGATCCGTTCGGCCACACCTGGCACGTCGCGACGCATGTCGAGGACGTCTCGAACGAGGAAATCGAACGGCGTCTGGTGGCGATGTCCGGGAAGGGGTGAGCAGGCGTTTGAGCGGTTCGGTCAAAGCCGCCCTGTCAGGTCGGGGCTACGTTTTTTCTGGCGCGGGGTAGCAAGACGTGGATGGCGGGCCTTCGCCCGCCATGACGCTGGGGCAACCCGCCATGACGCACGGGCAATCCGCCACGACGTTGGGGCAAGTCGGCTCGGCATTTCGACACAGCCCGCTTCGCTCGCTATCACCGCGCGGCGGGTCCCGGTCGGCACTACCGGCCCGGCTGCGCCAAACCCTCGCCGCGGTAATGCCGGTTGGTCAGCGGAAAGAACCCATAGCCGAACCGGATTGCCTTCGGGTCTGGCGTTGGCTGCAAGCGCAGCACCACGAGGACCGTCGCCATCAGCCCGCGGTTCTTGCGGCCGAGCGCGACCATGGCGGCATCGACGGCTTTGATCAGGGCCTCGTCGAAGCCGGCCAACGAACTTCCGGGCGACAGCAGCAACAACCCGGGATGGCGGATATTGATCCGCGCCTGCGCCGCTTCGATCGTCGCGGTTGCCGCCGCCAGCAGGCTGGCGGGAGTCCAGGCGCGGCCCAACGGGAACTCGAACCGGTCGAACACCTCGGTGTGGACGGGAATAATGTCCGCCGCGCCGACGATCAGGTTGAAGCCATCGATGTGCCCGGGATAGCCGGTTGGGGCGGGAAAATTGATCCGGTTGCCCATCATGTTGATGCAATGCGCCGCGCCGAACGGCGCCAGGCCGTGCAAATCACAGCCTCGTTCAGCGGCGGTCGCCGCCATCGCGGGAAACAGCGGATGGTGCGACCAGGTCGCGACGAAGTGCAGGAAGGCGGCGACATGCAGCGCCGCGTTGGCGGTCGGGTTGTCCTGCGTGCAACTCCAGTCCTCGGGCTGGGCACCCAGGTGAGCGACAGCCCAACCCAACGCATGCTGCCGCAGGCCATGGAACGGTTCGCCGGTTCTGCATGCGATGATCGGAAGCGCGCTGCCGACGTGATGTTCGTAGGCCGCGGCGGCCTCATCCAGCCGTTCGGCGGACAGGCGATAGGTGTTGTCAGCCGGCGTCACCGGCCGGTACAGAGCGGCCAACCGGTCCATTTCGGCTCGGCCGAGGACGGTGACACCCGGGGGGATGGTCATCGGGGCCATGCGGGGTTCGGCGGATGGCTCCGCCACGATCACCGCGACCGGTGTGTGCGGGACCTGGCCCATCGATGGTGTCGTGGTGACGGTGCCGCATCGCGCGCACTGGATGCCGACCGCGTAGAACCCGGCCGGATCGTAGCCGCTAATCAGTGTGTTGCCGCAGGGGCAGGACAAGATCCCATGGCCCGCGGCGGCCATGACCGGCTCGCCGCCGCCCTGGACGAAATGGATATCGGACGCCACGGTGCTAACGGCCTAGATCCAGGAGAACAGGCCGCTGAACCAACCCTGCTGTTTCTGCTGGATGATCGGCGTGTTGCCGGCCTCGGGACCCTGGCCGAGTGCCGAATTATCTCGCAGGCGTTGCGCTTCTTTCGCCGCATCGATCTGGACGTGATTGGTGTCCGGCTTCTGCCAGTACAGCAGTTTGTCGATGAAGCCCTTGTCGGCGGCCGCGGCGTGGGCGTCCTGATCGACCTTGCGGCGGATATCCGCGGGCGCTTCGGGGCCGGTTTCCTGCAGCAGCGCGGCCTGGCCGGCACTGGTTCCGCCTTTGGGCGCGCCCAATGCCAATTGGGGCACAAGCGATTCCTCGGCCTGCTGGCGCTCACTTTGTTCCTGCGGGCGCGGCGCGCCAGGGCGGGGCGGCCGCAGGTTGTAATCGGGCGGCATCGACAGCGGTGCGCGCGTCGTGACGGTATATTCGTCCGGCGCATCGCGGGTCAGGCCAAAGGTCCGGCTCAGCTTATCGCTGCTACAGCCGGCCAAAAGGATTACGGTGCTCCCCAGAACAAGGGAGCGGATCAGGCGCGGGCTGGACGGATTGGTTCGCATGGGACGCTCCATACTCATTCACAGGCTTGGGCCGCAAGTATGCAGCCGGGGGTTATTGAAAGTTGGCCGGTTATCGGTTCTGGCCCGCCTGCCGCCGGCGGGGCGGCAGAGTCAATAGCATGGCAACAAACAATCCGGCTGTCGCGGCCCATTGCGCGATCGAGAAGGCATGCGCGTAGGCGCGCTCCCCGGTACCGCCGCCGAGAACGGTGAAAAACAGGCTGCCGATGGCCGCGACGCTGATGGCCGCGCCGATCTGCAGGGCGGAGTTGGTGATGCCGGCGGCGACTCCGCCCTGGGCCGGGGGAATGTCGCCGAGAACGGTGGCGAACAGGCGGGGGAAAGCGATGCCTTGACCTAGCCCGGCGAGGAAGACGGCGGCGGTCAGCGGGACGCCGTTGATGCCCAGCGCGACCAGGACGCCGATCAGCGTGTAGAACGTGACCTGGATGGCCATGCCAATAGTCAGCAGTCTCGGTCTCAACCTGATCATTGGCGCACTCAGCAGCGGGCCGAGGAACAGGCCGATCCCGTAGGGCACGATGGCAAGGCCAACCTGAAGCGGGGCCATGCCGCGGCCCTCCTGCTGATAGATGCCGAACAGCAGGTAGAAGCAGGTGGTGAAAAAGAACAGCGTGGCGATCATGACGCCGCGCCGGAAGCTGGGGATGCGCAGCAATTTGACGTCCAGCAGCGGCATGCCGCCGGTTTTCAGAAGCTGCGCCTCATACCAGAAGAACAGCCAGGTCAGGATCGGGGCGCAGGCGAGAACGATGAATACCCAGGTTGGCCAGCCTTGCTCGCGGCCCTCCGACAGCGGCACGACGATGGCGGCCAAGGCAAGGGAGATCAGGGCGGCGCCGCCAAGGTCCAGGCGGACGTTGCTACCACCGCCGGTTTCCGGCACCACCTTCCAGCCGAGAACCAGGGTTATGGCGCAGACCGGCAGGGTCAGCAGGAAGATGGCGCGCCAGCCGAGGTCATATGGGTTCCATTGGATCAGGGCGCCGCCGCTGAACTGGCCGATGGCTGCGGCCATACCCATCATGATGGCATAGGCACTCATGGCCCGCGCCAGTTCTCGTTCATTTGTGAACAAGGCTCGGATGGTGCCGAGGACCTGGGGCAGCAGGACCGCCGCCGCCGATCCTTGGACGATACGGGCCACGACCAGATGCATCGGGGAGGTGGCGATACCGCACACCAGGCTGGCGAGCGAGAATCCGGCCATGCCGATCAGAAAGCAACGCTTGCGGCCGTACAGGTCTCCCAGCCGGCCGCCTGTGATCAGGAACACGCCATAGCCGCAGGCGTAGCCGGAAATCACCAGTTGCAGTTGGGCCGGGTTGGCCCCCAGGCTGTCATGGATGGAGGACAAAGCCACATTGACGATGAAGAAATCCAGCGGCGGCAGGAACCCGCCTGCCAGCAGCACCACCAGTGCCACCCAGCGCAGCGAGGATTTTTGTTGTGTCGTCACGTCGTCTCCCTAAATCGCAGCCGAAACCGGATCGTTCTGCTATAATGTGTCATTGTTCGTAGGATGCCACCTGATCGCAATGCCGCCACCCCGCACCAGACTGGACCCTGAAGGTTACTACGCCCGGCTGGGGTTGGAGCCAACGGCGGCCCCGGCGGCTGTGGTCGCGGCCTATCGGGCGAAAGCCAGGATAGTGCACCCTGACGTGCCGGTCACTGGCAACGCGACGGCCTTTGTCGCGGCGAAGCAGGCCTACGATGTCTTGTCCCATCAGGACCGGCGCCAGGAATATGACCGCAACGCCAGGCAGGCGGTTGCTCCGCCAGAACCGGTCGTGATTCGGCAGGCCGAGTGGCCCTCGGCACCGCCGACGCGACAGCCGCGGTTCTCGGATTTGCCGGTGCCGGTTTGGGTCGGTGTCGGGGCATTCCTGGCACTCGGCATCTATCAGGCGGCGTCGCATCTGCTGGCGCCGTCGGGTGTGGTTCGGGCCGGTATCCGGCCAAACGCGGCGATCGTCGCGCCGCTGTCCGACAGTGCGCATCAGGCGATGTTGTATGGACCGGCGCCGGTACGGCTGGCGGGCACGCCGAATTTCTATGTCTTGCCGGCAGGCAGTCCCGCCGTGCTGTGGCGGATGGATCCAGCGCGGAACAATGTGCTGACCCCGCTGACCCAGTTGCCGCCGTTCAGTGCGGTGCAGGCGGTGCGTCTGATCCGGCAGACCGGCATGCTGGAGGTGCTGCTGAAGGACAACGCCAGCGGCTTCATCAGCGCCGACCATCTCGCGCCCGGCGATGCCCTGGCGGCACACCGGGCGTACTGTGGATACAATGCCGGGCCGGCGCCGTTTGATGGCGAGGTGTTGGAGCGGCGGGGTTTGGGCGCCGGAACGCTGACCGTGCAGAATCGGGCGGTACAGCCGGCCGTGGTGAAGCTGCGTGACGCGGCCGGGGCGGTGATGCTCTCGGTGTTCCTGGGGCCGAACGCGGAGGTAACGATGAACGGCCTGCCGGAGGGCACATATCACCCCGATTTCGCGATCGGCGAATTGTGGAGCCGAGCCTGCAACGTGTTCGCGGCGGGAATGCGGGCTCGGCGCGCCACCGCGGCGCTGCTGGTGCCGGCGGCAGAACCGCTCGTGGTGGCGCCGGATATCAACATGCCGGCGGCGTTGGATATTGCCGATCAGGCGTTCGGGCAAGATTGAAGCGTGTCGTGACCGGAGTCGCCCGGTCACGACAGGCACGCGGTTCAGGCGATCGCGGGGGCTGCACCGGGCTGGGCGCGGCGCGACTGCCAAAGCGCCACGAAATCGATCGGCTGCAGCAGAACCGGCGGGAAGCCGCCGTCGCGGGTGACGTCCGACAGGATGTTGCGGGCGAACGGGAACAGAATGCGCGGGCATTCGACCAGCAGCACCGGCTCGATCGCATTTTCGGGCAGGCCGTTCAGGGTGAACACGCCAGCGTATGTCAGTTCGGCCACGAACACCGTCGGCGCCACGCCGTTGGTCTGCGCCGCACTGTCATGCGCCTCGGCGCGGATAACGATCGCGACTTCGTAAACGCTCTGGCCTTCCTGAATGCGACGGGCCTGGACATCGAGGTTGATGCTGACCTGGGGCTGCGACTTCAACTGGCTGAAAATCTGCGGCGCGCCGGGAACTTCGAAGGACAGGTCCTTCACGTACTGAATATTGACAACCAGCGGCTGGGCTGCGGGCTGCGGGGTGGTCTCGGACATGTCTGACTCCGTTTCAATAATCGCGCCGGCTGCGGCCTGCGGCGAGGCGCGCCGGGTAGCACGGCTGTGGCGGGATTGCCACCAGCTTATGCGTGCCAGACCAGTCGGTCGGGTGCCGGCTCGGCGGGGTCGCAGCGCAGCCATTGGCCGTTCGCCACGCTCTGCCCGGTCAGGCTGAGGATAAAGCCCCAATGGCTGACCACCAGCGTTCTCGCCCAATCGTGTCGTTCCGCCAAAGCTGCGCGAAACCGGGCGGCGCGATCGACGATTGAGGCTTCCGGTTCTTCCTCGGCCGGCCACCAGGTGTCCACGATCAGCCCGAAATCGTGCTCCGGCCAGTCCCGTTCCAGATCGGACCGGAGCGAGCCGACGTCGCACGCATAGGCATAGCGTTCCCGCACGATCGGATCGAGGGTGATCGGCAAACCGAGTGCCGCGGCGACCGGGCGGGCGGTTTGCAGGGCGCGGGTGTAGGGGGAGGCGATGATCCGCTCGATCCCCTGGCCCATCAGCGCCTGCGCTGCCTCGGCCGCCTGGGCGTGTCCAAGCTCCGTCAGCCGCGGGTCGATGATGCCCGGATCCCGGCGGGTGACGCCGAAATGCAGGTTGAATTCGCTCTGACCATGGCGCAGCAAAATCATGGCCGGGACATAACAGAGCCCGGGATCGCGGGGCAAGTTTGATAAATGCCGCGTTTTTGGCCATTTTCGCGCCGGTTTCGTTTGTCATGGCCCCGACGCGCGCCTATCTGTCAGGACTGAGGAGATAACTTCATGGGTGCAAGCGGCGGATTTCCTATCGATCTGGTCCTGTTTGGGATGATCGCGGCCTTCCTGGTCCTGCGTCTGCGCAGTGTCCTGGGTAAGCGAACCGGGTTGGAGCGTCAGGCGCCTCCGGTTCAAACGGGACCCGCGCGCCCCGCGAACGGGCCGATCATCGAAGCCAAGGCGGAGCCCCCGCAACCGGTCGCATCGCAGAGTATGCCGGATGCGGCCTCGCCGACTGGTCAGGCACTGGCCGGCATGCGGACGATCGATCGCACCTTTGACCCGGCGCGGTTTTTGTCCGGCGTCGACCAGGCGTTTCGGATGATCGTTGGCGCGTTCGCCGCCGGGGATCGCGTGGCGCTGCGGTCGCTGCTGTCGGACGACACCTACGGCGCGTTCGAGCAGGCGATTGCCTCCCGCGAAAAATCCGGCGAAAAGCAGTTCAGCGAAATCCGGTCGATGCACAAGCTGGGCATCGACGCGGCGGAGCTGAAAGGCCGCGTCGGGTCGATCTTGGTGCGGATCGTGTCCGATCAGATCAGCTACACCACGGATAAAGACGGCAAGCCGCTGACCGGCACCGATGCCGTGACGGAGATCACCGATCTGTGGACGTTCGAGCGTGATCTCGGACAGTCCGACCCGACATGGCGTCTTGTCGCTGCCCGCAGCGGTTGATCGGTGTCGTCCGGCCGGCCGGTTCGGATAGGTAACCGGCCGATTGTCCTCCTCGTCATGGATAGGCCTGTCCAATCCATCTTTGTCATGGCCCTCCCCCGATCAAGTCGGGGGAGGGTGATGATGAAGGGGGCGAGAGTCGGCATTATACGTACTGCATGATACCCCGAGGCCAGGACCGGCCATAACACGCACAGAAAGCAGGCCGGCCAGTGCCGCCGAAACGGGAGACTGCGACTATGACTGCAACCAAGCCTCGGGTCGGACTGTTCATAACCTGCCTCGTCGATTTGCACCGGCCGTCGGTTGGCTTTGCGGCGATCAAGCTGCTGGAACGCGCCGGCTGTCAGGTGGAAGTGCCTCGGGCACAGACGTGCTGCGGTCAGCCGGCCTATAACTCCGGCGACCGGAAGACGGCGCGCGATCTGGCGGTCGGGATCGTCGATGCCTTCCGTGGCTACGATTACGTCGTGGTGCCTTCGGGTTCCTGCGCTGGTATGTTGAAACATCACCTGCCGCATCTGTTCGACGACGACCCCAACCTGCGGGCGACGGCGGACGCCATGGCATCCCGGGTCTATGAACTGGTTAGCTTTCTGACCGACGTTCTTGGCGTCCGTGACACCGGAGCCGTGTGGACCGGCGGCACCGTGACCTATCACGACAGTTGCTCTGGCCTGCGGGAACTGGGGATCAAGCAGCAGCCTCGCGATTTGTTGCAGGCGGCCGGCGCGACCGTGGTGGAGATGACCGAACCCGAGATCTGCTGCGGCTTCGGCGGCACATTTTGCGTCAAATATCCCGATATCTCAGTGCGGATGGTGTCGGACAAGACCAAGGATATCGTCGCGACCGGCGCGGACACGGTACTGGCCGGCGATTTGGGCTGCCTGCTGAATATCGCCGGACGGTTGCAGCGAGAGGGACACACTGTCCACGCCCGCCATGTCGCCGAGGTGTTGGCGGGTATGACCGGCAATCTGTCGGCGATCGGCGAGGCTCGCGGATAATATCGGCGGCGGCAGTCAGCTTTCGTCATGGCCGGCTAGAACTCCGGGCCGGGCGACCGGTTGCAGCGACAGCCGGATCGGAGCGCGCCTGTGGCTTTTCTGGCTGCATTCGAGAGATAAGCCAGCCGGTCAAACGGCCTGCTGGCCAACGGCCGGGTTCGTTGGCTGGCCGCCGGGCGAACCCGCCGCACCGGCGCACGTGGCGTGGCGAGCCTGGTGCTTTTTCAAATTTTCAGCGATACGCTTGGCTGTCTGGCGTTTCTGAAACGATTTCGCCCGGGATTGCTCGCCGCCAGGCTTCGTGGCGGTGTGAATCGCCTGCCGCACCATTTGAATCAAATCGGCTGTGTCGATTGTCGGAGGGCTGGAGTCAGGTATCATCGGAGCGGAGGCTGCTTCCGGCTGGGGCTGTGACTGGCGCGCACCAGTTCGGCGGTCCCGCTGAACCTGATCCAGTTTGCGCTGCGACTTATGACCCTCGCGGCTGAGGCCGACCGCTCCGCCACGCAAGCGCAGCACCTTGTTCAACGACAAATCCGGTTGGGCGGCGTCGCTGAGTGCCTCCAACGTCTGGAACCGGCAACTGATAATATCCGCAGCAAGGCCCAATTCCTCCTCGGTTTCCGCATGGTAAGCAGAGAGCATCTGGCTCGCGGCGTCCCTGGCAACGATCGTGTCTCCGTTGGCGCCGGTCAGGAACAGAGAGGTGAGGCGCCCCAGGATCGTGTCCAGAATGGCGCGGGCGACGGTAGTGGGGAGGGACATAACTGGAGCGCCTCGGGTTATATGTTCATTTTACGTTCTACAGGCAAATTAGGTTAACATTCTTCAAATATCAAGAATTATTTCCAATAGCTGCAAACGGGTGCCGATACCGTTGACGCCACGCCCCCTTTGGGTTGCAACGGTTGCAACCAAAGGAAGCCCGTCCGTTGAGCCGCATGCTGATCGCCGTGGTGGCGATGTTCCTGCAACAAACCTGCGGTTCGATCGGCCGGGTGTTGCCTGCCGTCCTCGCCCCGTTGATCATTCTGGAATTGCACGCCGATCCCTCGTGGGTCGGGGTGTATTTCGGCCTGATGGCCCTGGCGGCGCTCGTCGGCCAATTGGGTTCGGGCGGCTTCATCATTCGCCACGGCGCCATCCGCATGAGCCAGGTCGCGCTGGTCGCCACGGGCGGCGGCATGGCGCTCGCCATCGTCGGCGGCGCGGCGGGCTTTATCCTGTCGGCGCTGGCCGGCAACGGCATCGCCGCCGTCGCAACCCCCGCCAGTTCCCAGTTGCTCGGCCGATGGGCGGTGCGGCGCTATGCGTCCTTCGCGTTTTCGATCACCCAGACCGCCATCCCGGCCGGCATTCTGATCGGTGGTTCGCTGGGTCCGTTGCTGTCCCAGTCGCTGGGCTGGCGCGGCACGATGCTGGTCAGCGCCGCAGTCTGCTGTGTGGTCGCTCTGCTGTTGCAACCGCTGCGGGGGCGGCTCGACACCGATCCGGAGCCGTCCCACCCGATCCATCTGTCGGACTTCGTCACTACAGTAACCGGCGTTTTGGCGAAACCGGAGTTGCGGGCGCTGTCGTTCGCCTGTTTCGCCTTTAACGGACTTCAGTCGGTCCTGACCGCCTATTTCGTCACCTATCTCACGGCGCTCGGCTACGACCTGGTCACGGCGGGATCGCTGTTTTCCACCGTGATCGCCATCGCCATTCCGTGCCGCATCTTGTGGGGTTGGGTCGCCGGCTTTCATGTGGCACCACGCCTGGTGATGGCCGGACTGGCGTTCGGCATGGCAGTCAGCAGCGTGCTGATGGGGGCATTCACTCCGGCCTGGACGATGCTCGCGATCGGTATGGTGACTGGCATACTGAGTGCGACAGCGATGTCATGGCATGGCGTCGTGCTGTCGGAGTCCGCACGCCATGCGCCCTTTGGCCGAGCGGGGGCGGTGACGGGAGGTGTGCTGTCGTTCGGGCAGATGGGGGCATTTCTCTTGCCGTCGGTGTTTTCGTTGCTGCTGAGGTTGACCGGTGGCTACGCGGCAGGTTGGGCCGCGTGCGCCATTCCGGCGGTGCTGGTCGGGATAAACCTGCTGCGTCGCCCGGGTGGCGAGACTGTCGTCAGTCACATGTGATGGTGAAAATCACATGGTCCTATGATCTTCGGTCCGTTGATGCCTCGATCATTGTCCGAACACGGGTCGCCAGTGCGTCGAAAGCAAACGGCTTGCGCAACAATTCCATGCCTGGTGCGAGTTCCGCGTCATTCAATGGCGATCCGGCATAACCGGTGATCAGAAGGACCGGCAGTTCCGGGATTGTTTTCCGCGCCGCGTCGGCCAGCCTTCGCCCGTTAAATCCCGGGAGCCCGACATCAGTCACGAGTAAGTCGAAGTGATCGAGTGATTGTGCGAGTTCAAGACCGGATGGGCCGTCTTCGGCCTCAACGACAGAAAAACCAATGTCACGCAGTATTTCCACAATCATGCTTCTCACGCGCTCTTCATCTTCGACCACCAACACTGTTTTGCCCGCTCCGTCGGTTCCTGCCGCTTCGTGGATTTCCCGCGGTGCGTCCGGCGTCACAACAGCGTTCGATTCGTGCCGAGGCAGATAGAGCCGCACGGTCGTTCCAACTTCGGGGAGGCTTTCGATCCTGACAAACCCGCCGGATTGATGGACGAAACCATAGACCTGCGACAGCCCGAGGCCGGTGCCTAACCCCTTGGGTTTCGTCGTGAAAAACGGCTCGAACGCTCGGGCAATGATGTCCGCAGTCATACCTAGGCCGGTGTCGAAGACAGCGATTTCCGCATAGCCGCCAGGCTCGACGCCATTCTGGTCCGCAAGGTCGGCGTGCGACAAAATTTTGTCTTCGGTGGTGATGATCAGCCGGCCGCCTTCCGGCATGGCGTCGTGCGCGTTCAGGACCAGGTTCAGCACCGCACTTTCCAGTTGGTTGGCGTCGCACAATGTGGACCAGAAGCTGTTATGCAGCATCAGTTCCACCTGCACTTCGGGGCCGACGCCGCGCCGAATGAGGTTTTCCATACTGCGCAGCAGCAGATCCGGTTTGACCGGCGTCGGTTGCAACGCCTGCCGTCGCGCGAAGCTCAGCATCCGGTCGGTCAAGCCGGTGGCACTGGCCAACGCTTCCCGTGCGGACTGAATATAGCGGCCCACCTCCTCGGGACGACCCTGCGCGATCCGCCGTTCCATCAGGTCGAGACACCCCGAGACGCCTTGCAACATGTTGTTGAAGTCATGCGCAACGCCGCCGGTCAATTGGCCCACGGCCTCCATTTTCTGGGCCTGATGCAGGCGTTCCTCGCTTGCTCGCAGCGCCTGTTCGGCCTGATGCCGGCCGGTCACGTCGGTCAGCACGCAGACAATCCACCGGGTGTCGTCCTGCCGCTCCAGGCGACCCGAAATGAGCACATCAACCATTGCGCCATCGCACCGCTGAAAGCGCCGTTCGATGCCGTTCATTTCACCCGTAGCCATCAGGTTCGCAAAGTCGATCTCGGCCCAGGCGTCGGAGCAGGGCGGGCAGAAGTCAGCCAAATTATGACCGAGCATGTCGTTTTTCTGGAAGCCCAGAAAGGCGAGGCAGCTTTGCGACGCGCCGGTGATGCGGCCGGCGGTATCGAGGGTGAGCATGGGCACCGGCGCATGTTCAAACGTCGCGCGATAGCGCGCTTCGCTCAGGCGCAATGTGTCCCCTGCCGGGGCATGCCGCGCGGCCGCGTTGGAGGTGAGCACCTTTGGAAGCCAACTACCCAATCCCTCTAACATGAAGATATATCCTTGGTTGTTGGTCGGAACGCGGGCCTCACGAACGTGTCATAAGCATTGCCATTGGGGGTGGCGCGATTCAAACAGAATCGGGCGCGGAATGTTCAAACAAAAGTGATGCTGATATCTGTATGAATCCTGGAACGGTACAATACCGATATCCGGCAGAATCGCTTGAGCTGGCAAAGTTGCTGATGATCCGAAAATGCCGCTCGGGAGTCCGCGTGGCTCGCGGGCGACTGGCCGGCGCGGACGGGGCACCGCCGCGTGGCTGACGGTGAGGTTGGCGCACCCTGGTGGATTCGAACCACCGACCCACAGCTTAGAAGGCTGTTGCTCTATCCATCTGAGCTAAGGGTGCCCGCCAGTTGGCTGATCCTGACGCTGCAAACGGCGCCCCGGCGATCAACCCGTGACCGGAACGCGCGCCACGGATATCTAGCGCGGCCGGGCAGTGTTGCCAAATCCATTCGTCGCGACCCGGCGTTCTCCGCCCGCTCGGGCGTCGAACGGCGACACGGGCGGCCGCATCCCGGTCGTGCTTCATCGCATTATGCAACGACCGAAAATGTTTGATCGGGCGCCGTGTTTCTGTCACCACCGTGCCGGAACGGCGGCGGCCGCCTGTTTCGCCGGCCCTGCGCCCGAGCACGGAGCGGCACCGTACCCGACCGAACATCACAGCCCGGGGTCTGTCAGGCAATGCCCACCGGCCATCCTGCCCAGGACACACGCAAGCCGAAGCGGACCTGGCGCGACCGCCGGGCGGTGACGGCGATCGTGTTTGCCCTCAGCCTGTTCCCGCTCATGGCCATCATCGCGCTCGGCCTCGACGCCGGCATGGCGTTTTCGGCGAAAGCGCGGCTCGACACCGCAGCGGATCTGGCCGTGCTGGCCGGAGTCAGAACCGCGGTCAACGCGCTCGCCGCCAATTCGGCCAATTATATCGCGCTGGGCCAGACCGCCGGCACGCAGCGGTTCAACGCCCAGGCCGGCCAGCAGATCGCGGCCATCAGCGCGCCTGTCTCCAGCATCGCGCTGACCGCGACCGGCACCGCCATTCAGGGCGTGGTCACCTGGTCGGCGACCTATACCACCACATTCGGCAAACTGTTCGGGGTGCCGACCTGGAGGATGTCCGGATCATCCGCGGCCAGCGGGCCGATGAGCGCACCATATTTGAATGTGGAAGTGCTGCTGGACAATTCAGGCTCGATGGAGATCGCCGCCACCGACGCCGACATCAAGACGTTACAGATTCTGACAGCCTGCTCGACCGCATCGCAAACGGCGGGCCAGGGTTACGGCGCCTATGGCTGTAGCGCCGGCGGTTACAGTTACAGCGGGACACTCGCATGCCCGATTCCGGCCACCAAAATCGGCGGCGTTTCGTATCCGGCCTATCCTGTCAACAACGCGCCGGCCTGCCCGAACCGGCAAGGCGCCCAGGCCCCGTGTGCGTTCGCCTGTCATTTCGACACCAGCAAACCAGCCGGCACCGGAGTCGATTATTATGCCGTCGCCCGCAGCACGATCGGCACCTCGTATCAGATTACGCTGCGGTTCGATCTGGTGAAACAGGCCGTCAACCAGTTGATCGCCACCATGCAGACGGACGGCGGAACGACCGGGACGCTGAATATCGGCATTTTCACCTTCTCCGACATTCTGACGCAGGTCTATCCATCCAGCGGCGAGGCCGGCCATGACTGGGCGACGGCCAGCAGCGTCGTCGGCGCGCCGCCAACGCAGCCGAATCAGCCGGACACCGGGTTGCAGCCCTATGTCGGGGTGAATGGCGGCGACACCGACTTCCCGACGATCATGAACGATCTGGCCGGCGCGCTGACCGCATCCGGTAACGGCACCACCTCCGCGTCGCCGCGCAAGGTGCTGTTCCTGGTGACGGACGGACTCCAGGACCCGGCCAACCGGAACATGATGGCGTTTCCACCAAGCGCCTGTAGCAAGTTCAAATCGATGGGTTACACAATTTATGTCGTTTATACACCATATCAATCGCTGATGAACACCTGGTTCCTGGATGGAACCTATCCGACCCTGGAGAGCATCGTGCAAGCAGATCCGGCCGCGACGAACTCCATTCCGTATAATTTACAGCAATGCGCGTCCGCGGCCTCCGATTTCGTCATTGCAACGGATGGCGCATCGCTTCAGGCCGCGATGCAGACGTTCCTGACCATGGCGCAGAGCCCGGTCAGCCATTTGACGCAATAGATCGGCACGAACGCTAAACCGCGGCCCGGCCGCCATCGACGAACAGGTTGACGCCGTTGATGTACCGGCCGGCGTCGGAGCACAGCAGTAGCGCCGCCCCGACCAGGTCGTCCGGCGTGCCCAGCCGCCCGGCCGGAATGCGTTGCGCCAGCGCCTCGCCTTCCACCGCCATCTGTTCGCGGTTGCGTGCCGTCAGGATCGCGCCGGGGGCGAGATTGTTCACCGTCACACCCTGTGCCCCGAACTGCCGAGCGAGGCTCAAGCCCCAGTTGCGTTGGGCGGCTTTGGTGCCGGCATAGACGAACATCGCCGGGTGCGGCCGCTCTTGCTGCACGCTGCCGATCGTCACCACCCGGCCCCAACCGCGCGCGGCCATCGGCGGCACCAGGGTTTGCAGCAACTCCATGGTCGTGCGCAGGTTGACCGCGATCTGGCGGTCGAACCGTTCGCGGGTAATGGCGGCGAAATCCTCCGGCAATTCGATGGAGGCATTCAGCACCAGGATATCGACCGGCGCCCAGGCCGACACCGCGGCGGCCAAATGGAGGCCGGCGTCGTCCCGGACAAAATCCTGGGCGAACGCGGTGGCTTCGCCGCCCATCGCCTCGATCTCGCGCACCACGCCGGCGGCGTCGCTGGCTTCCTCGTCCGAACCGGCGTGATGGATCGCTACCCTGGCCCCCGCGCCCGCCAGGCCCAGCGCGATCGCCCGGCCGATTTCGCGGCGTGCGCCGGTCACCAGGGCGGTGCGGCCGGTCAGGCGGAACGACGCGAACGGATCATGGGACATGGCGGGACTCCAGGGGCGGCGGTCCGATTGACGTAGCGCACCGATGTCACGGTCACAATCGGTGCATGTCGTCGGCTGAAGGCGGGTTTGCGCACGGCGCCCCGTGTCCGAGCTGTGTCAGACCTTTGCGCCCGTGGCCCCGCTTGAACGAACGCAATTCCCCGGTCATCATCATCGAATGACAGACCCGCAGAAGCCATTCCAGCGCCTGGACTATCAGGCCTCCATCGACCGACCGAAACTCCAGTTGCCGGGCGGCAAGCGCGTCGCCGTGTTCCTGGTGGTGAATATCGAGCGATGGGACATCGATCGCACCATGCCGCGCCAGGTGCTGTCCCCGCCGCAAGGCGCGACCGTGATCCCCGACGTGCCCAACTGGGCCTGGCACGAATACGGCATGCGGGTTGGCTTCTGGCGGTTGAAAGCGGCGCTGGATTTGCATGGCATCGCGCCGACCCTGGCGATCAACGGTATCGTCCCCTCCGCTTATCCTCAGGTGACCAAAGCCTGCCGCGATGCGGGGTGGGAGTTCATGGTCCACGGCCACCACCAAATGGCGACGCACCTCGTCGAGGACCAGCGCGCGATGATCCAGGAGGCGATCGCCACGTTGCGGGAGGCCGGCGGCCACGATCCCGTCGGCTGGCTGGCGCCCGGCCTGACCGAGACGCTGGACACCCCGGACCTGCTGGCCGAGGCCGGCATCAAATATTGCGCCGATTGGGTGGTCGATGACCTGCCGGCGACGTTGCGCACCAAACACGGCCCGATGCTGACGATGCCGTACAGCGTGGAACTCAACGACATTCCGATGATGATGATCCAACATCATCGCGCCGAAGAACTGTACGACCGCACCATCGCGCAATTCGAACGTCTGTATGAGGAGGCCGGAGAGCAAGGCGCCAAAGTCATGGGCCTTGCGGTGCATCCTTATATCAGCGGCGTGCCGCACCGGATCGGCTGGTTCGAACGCGCATTGACCCATATGGCCAGCCGCCCTGGCACGCTGTTCTGGCAAGGACGACAAATCATGGACTGGTATCAGCAGGTAACCGCATGAGCTTCATGGCGCGATGGGGCACGCTCAGCCAGGCCGAACGAGACGCCGCCTACAACAACTCCGCCGCCGTACCCGACAGCCCGATATTGAACGCGGCCCGCGAGATGGGCTCGTCGATATTCCGGATGTCGCATCCGGCCCGGCTGGACCTGAGGTACGGCCCGCGCGAGCGCAACACATGGGACCTGTTCCCGCAGCCCGATCCCGACGCACCCTGCGTGGTGTTCATCCACGGAGGCTATTGGCAACGTAACGCCAAAGAACAATTTGCCAACCTCATCGCCGGCCCCTACGCGCGCGGCTGGTCGGCGGCGTTGCCCGGCTATACCCTTGCCCCCGATGCCTCGCTGACCGAGATTGTCGCCGAAATAAATGCCGCTCTCGACTGGCTGGGTGTGCACGGCCCGGCGCACGGGATCAACGGCCCGATCGTGCTGTCCGGCTGGTCGGCGGGCGGGCACCTGACCGCGCAGTGCCTCGGTCATCCGTTGGTGAAAGCCGGGCTGGCGATCTCCGGCGTGTTCGAACTCGGCCCGGTGCGCGACACCTACCTGAATGAAAAACTGCGGCTGACCGAGCACGAGATCGTTGCGTTTTCCCCGATGCGGCTGCCGCCGGTGAATAAACCGCTGGCATTCGCTTACGGAACCGCCGAACTGCCCCCGTTGATGTCAGACAGCCGCGATCTGCACGCGCTGCGATCGGCCGCGCATCTGCCGGGCGCGTTGATCCCCGTGCCGCGCGCCAATCATTTCACAATTGTCCATGAACTGCGGGACGCCGAGGGAATACTGACCCGGCAACTGCCTTTGTTGTTGGGTTAAAGCCGTACGACAAATGATCATGTCATACCAGCCGCTGTTGGCTTTGCCTTACTTCCATTTTACGTTCGTCATGGCCCGGCTTGTCCGGGCCACCAATGCCCTGGCGGTGCCGCGATAGGTGGCCCGGACAAGCCGGGCCATGACGATGGGAGGCGAGAGTCGGCTTCAATCGCGGTTCCTTAGTTTCCCCCGCCCGCGTGTCCTAAACCCGGGGCAAGGGGCTTGACACTCCGAGTTGCGAGGCCACCCTGTCCGAACTGAAGAAAACAAAGAGGAAACCACCATGTCAGTCCGCCTCATCGTCTCGATCACCGCCGCACCCGGCAAGGGCGCGGACCTCGCGGACGCCTTCCGTCAACGCTGTCTGGACGTCATGCAAGAACCCGGTTGCGAGCAATTCGAGGTCTTCCAGAGTGTCGTTAACCCGGACCGGCTGGCGCTGCTCGAACGCTGGGTGGATCAGGCCGCCCTCGATGTCCACGCCAAGGTCAACACCACCCGCCCGCCGATGCCGGCCGGGTTGCGTCTCGGAACAGGCGAGCGCGAGGATTACGAATACGCGCTAAAACGATAAAACAACGATAGTGCATGACCGCTTCGGCCCGAAGCAGTCATGCACAAGTCACTACCCCTTATACTCCAGAACATGCAGCCCGGCATTCCAGTCGCTGAGATAGATAATCCCATCCTTTGACACATACGCATCGCAGGTCTGCGCCGCCAGAGCCACATTCGGCCGCGGATCCATCAGCTTCTTCGGCACCGGCGGCACCCAATATGCGATCTCCTTAGGCGCAAACTGATCCTTGATATCGAACACCCGAAGCCCGGCATTGTGATAGGTCGCGAAAATCACATCCTCCGACTGGAACGCCCCCGGCCGGTTCTCGTGCAAATTATGCGGCCCGAAATTGCCCAGCTTGCAGTAATCCCGATCCGTCGGCGTCGGCAAAGTCGAGATCGTCACCGGGTTCTCCGGCGCCCGCACATCAAGGACGAACGTGTGGAAGATCCCCTTGGCGCAGTTGTCGGCATTCGACTCATCGGCCACGACGGCCAACCCACGACCCGGCAGCGGCAGCGGTGTGTGAGTCCCGCCCGGAAACGGTGGCGACCAGTTGATATGCGACAGCAGCTTCGGCGCCGCCGGATCGCTGATGTCGTGAATGGTAAACCCGCCATCCCGCCAGGCGGCATAACCGAGATTTCCAGCGGTAATCATATGATGCAGCGCCCAGCGCTTGCCCTTGGGTGACATCGGGGTTTCGCCCGCCGCCCGGTTCATGCCCGGCAGCCACCATTTCGATACAATCTCCGGCTTCGTAATATCCTTCAGATCGACGATGCACAGAATATGATCGGTGAACCCGTCGAAATGCGCCGAGACATACGCATATCGCCCGCCAACCCACCAAAGCCGGTTGATGCCCAGGCCCGGCATCTCCAGGAACGCGACTTCGCGAATCTCCGCCGGCTTCGAGATATCGTGAATCGACAGTCCGGATCGAAATTTCTTGCGGTTGGTCAGCGTGTCTGACGGGTTGTTTTCATAGTAATCACGCATGCTGTTATAAGACTGCATCGCAACGATGTTGGCGCCGTTTGCCACCAGCATCATGTCGCCGGACACCTGAAGATGGTGCGTCCGCGTAAAGTCGCCCGCCGTCCAGAACCCGACCGGTTTCAAGTGCCGCGGGTCCGATGCGTCCAGCACCGTGATACCGTTGCTGAACATATGCCCGACGTAGACGTGCTTGCGGTTGACCATGACCTGCACGCCGTCGGGGCGCCCACCCTGGTCCGAATACGACAGATGTTTGATCTTGTGTCCGATCCCTTCCGGCGGAATCGATGCCTCGGCGTGCGCGAGGCCGGGTGCCATGCCCGCGGCAAAAAGCCCCGCGGAGAACCCGCGCCGTGTGAAACCCTGCATGACGAATCCTGCCTGTGAAACGTTACTATCGGATCATGGTGGCCAACCGCATCGTCCGGGTCAACGCCCCGTATTACGAAGGCGGCAACAGGGCGTGCACGACGCACACGGACCCGCGCGACAAGGTCGGTTTGATCAACTCCTGGATCGACAGTCGGTCAGGCCCATCAGTTCCGGCTGCAATTCAGCGAACAATCAGGGATCCGCCATCGAGCCCGGCTGTGCGTTGGCTATCGAACGCCGCTCGGCAAGCAGACACTTTACGCAACAGATGTTGCACCGGCTCGCATGATTCGGCGGCGTTCGAGACTCTCACGCGGCCAGAATTGTTCGATATCGTACAACTCAGGGAATGCGATCGTATTTGGCGGTAACACCATCCAGGGCAGCTTTGAGGATGTGTAGATATGGATGTCGGGCGGCCAGAGATACGGCTCATCCATCGTTCCGACGCGGACGAAGCGAACCGCCGAACCGGCCTGTGGGTAGTTACTCCAGACGGCTACCTTGCATCCGGGACAACGCGCGATCCGCTGTCCCCTGCCGCTGGCAGACGGCGTGTCGATCAACTCCGGCTCCCCGCCAAGGTGCTGGACCCGATCGGCTTCATACAGCGCGTTAAGGGCGTTTGCCGTCCCGGTCTCACGCTGGCACCAGGTGCAGTGACAGGCATGGACGATCAAAGGTGCGCCGGTGAGACGGTATCGGACGTGCCGGCACGTGCAGCCACCCTCCATGTGAGCCTCCTCGCTCTGGGGTTCCTGATTGTTGGGCTCCGATGGAACCCGAACATCAGCCAATATGCCATTCTGAGAGTGCGTCAGGTGATGTTCAGATGCCGCCCACCAAGGTGCTCTCATCGATTTGAGTATTGACTGACCGGCGGTGCGGCCCGCGTCCAAGACAATGCGACCGCAAGGTGGACCTTAAGCCAAACTGATCGGGCGCAAAGGTCGTTTCGGCTGCCTACCTCCGGGGTCGCCGTGAGAAATGGCGACCTTCGGGGGCAGGACATGAGTGGTTATGCTCGCGTTCCCGTTCGGCAGGGCGCGGCGCGGATCACTCTGCCACGCCGGCCGGGTGGGCGGGTCCACCGACCCGAAACACGACACCGGGGCCGTTCCTCTGTCAATTCGCCCGATGACGGACATCAACCGGGAATGGGACCCGGGCGCATGTTGGATCAGATGGATTATCTCAGCACTTCTGGTTGGGTTCGCAGTGCCGTCGTTCTTCGCGTGCGGGTTGTGTTGGGCGAGCCGCGGCCGGAGTCGCGGCCGGCCGAGCCTGTTCGGCGGGACGATATTGTTGCTGGCCGCGATAGGGCTCCGCGCTGGACGGGCGCGCTTGCGGATAGCCGCCACCACCAGAGCGGAAAGTCGCACCCGACGCCCGTTGCTGCTCGAGGTGACGGCCAACCTGATCCGGGGCGTGATGAAATTCATGACGCCTGTCGTAGTAGCCCCAACCGCCGCCGAAGAAGACCAGCGGCATGGCTGCCCCTTCCACGAACAAGGTGGGGGCGCCATCGTTGTAGCTGTAGCCGGGATAGACATTCCCATAGGCGTCGGTTGGCGGTGGGTAGCCCGCTTGCGGATACGCCGGTTGCGCGTACCCGTAACCAGCCGGGGGCGGATATTCAGGCTGGGCATATCCATAGCCCGCGTTGGGCGGTGGCACATAACAGCCACTCAAAGGCAGCAGCAGGGCCACCAGCGGGAGAGCGCGACGCATCCTCATGGAATCCTTTTCCGTTCAATTATGAACAGATAGGCGATCAGGGCGGCAATTACACCAAGCGATCTGCCGGTCGCCGGGCCGTCGCTGCCACCGGTGGCTGCTCACATGATCCAGGACAGCACGATCAGTGTCGAAGTCACGGTGATCGCACCGCCGATCCGTGTGGCGATCGAGGCGAACGGCATCAACTGCATACGGTTGGCGGCGGTCAGGATAGCGACGTCGCCGGTCCCGCCCTGTCCGCTGTGACAGGCGTTTACGATGGCCGCCTCGATTGGATACAATTTCAGCAGGCGTCCGATCACGAACCCGGAGCCCATCAGGGTGAAAACCGTGGCGACCACTGTGGCGATGTAGGTCGGCGTGAAGGCCGCCATCAGCTTGTCCCAGGGCGTCAGAGACACGCCGATCGCGAACAGCAACGGATAGGTCACGGCCGTCTGAAAGAACTTGTAAACCGTGAACGCGCCGGCTTGCAGCCCGGGCGGGATCGCTCGGGTCAGCTTCAGGATGACCGCCAGGAACAGCATGGTGACAGGCGCCGGGAAATCGAACAGGCGCTGACCGATCACGCCGATCAGATATAGCGTAACGGCTGTAACGCCCGCCGCCGCGATGGTGGAAACGTCAACCTGGACGCTCGTCTGTTCGGTTTCTTGCGGCAGTTCATCATGCTCACCCGGTTGCAAACGGCCCTCGCCGGTCAGATGCGGATATTGCTTTCCCAGAAAGTTCAGGGTGCCGGCCGCCAGAATGGCCGTCAGACTGCCCAGCATCACCGGAGGCAGCACCTGCGCGAAAATGTCGCCTTGCGGCTGATGCATCAGGGCCGCGTAACCGATCGACAGGGGAATGGCGCCCTCGCCAACCCCGCCGGCCATAATCGGCACGACGACAAAGAAAAACGTGTGATAGGTGCCCAGACCCAGCGCGGTACCGACGGCGGTTCCGACGATGCCGGCAACAACCGATCCAAGGATAAGCGGCACGAAAATCTTCATGAAGCCCGCCACCAACACCTGGCGGTCCATCCCCAGAATGCTCCCGACGATAATCGCGGCAATAAACAAATAGAGAAAATTGCTGGTCTTGGTGAAATCCACAACCGCCCCGATCACGGGGGCGGGCAGCAGATGGTAGTAGGTCAGCGCGGACGGGATGAACGTCGCCAGGATGGCCGAGGCGCCGATCCTGCGAACCACCGGTATATGCTTGCCGAGTTCGGCGCAGGCGAAACCGCCGACCGCCAGGATCGCGATCCCCATCAACAGATCGGAAGGAACTTTGCCGGTCGCGTTGAAGCCGGCGATGATGAGCACCAGCAGGATAAAGACCGGGACGGGTATGATCCCGATGCGTGTCTCGACGATTCGCCACCAGCCGTGCGGCCAGAAACCTACTTGCCCGGTGCGATCCGAGCTTTGCACGGGAACACGTGTTGTTTCGTCCATCGAGGCGTTTCCTGTTTGTCTGGCCGGGCGCTGCTTTGACGCCTGATCCGGAGTGGCGCAGCCTAAGCCCGGTCGTGGCGATCAGGCTATCCCAAGAATCGCCTCCTCCACATCCCGCAGCCGGTCCTTGCCGAAATAGATGGCATCGCCAACAAAAAATGTGGGTGACCCGAACGCACCGCGCGCCACCGACATCTCGGTGTTCGCGATCAGCTTCGCTTTCACCTCCGGGTCCTGCGACCGCGCCATCACCTTCGCCGCATCGAAACCGGAGGCGGTCAGCGCGTCACGCAGCACATCCGGTTCGTCCATCTTCTTCGGCGCTTCCCACATGTGGTGGAACATCGCGTTCACATACCGGTCGAGGCCGCCGTCAATCTCGGCCGCCACCGCGCCGCGCATCATCTGCAACGTGTTCACCGGGAAGAACGGATTCCGTACGTAATCGGTGATTTTGTGATGGCGGAGGAAACGTTCTGTTTCCAGCCGTTCGTATTCCAGCTTGTTGCGGATGCCTCCGAATGCTTCCATTGGAGAACGGTTTCCGGTGGCTTTGAACACGCCGCCCAGCAGCACCGGCACATACCGGAATTTTGCCCTGGTGCGCGCCTCGATGCCAGGGATCACCCGGTGCGCCAGATAGGCGTTCGGGCTGCCGAAATCGAAATGGAATTCCACTTGCATGTTGTTTCCTCACCAGGTTTCGCTGTTGGGACGCAGATCGAGTTCATGCGTCCATGCATCGCGCGGCTGTTGATGCAATCGCCAATACGTTTCGGCGATGGATGCAGGGTTCATCAGCACCCGGTCCTCCGGCGACCCGCCGCTTGCCGCGATGCGCTGACGCACCCACGCGGTATCGACACCGGAATCGATCACCAGATGCGCCACATGGATGTTTTGCGGTCCGAGTTCCCGAGCCATGCTTTGGGCAACGGCGCGCAGGCCGAATTTGGCGCTGGCGAAGGCCGTGTAGCCATTGCCGCCGCGCACGCTGGCGGTGGCGCCGGTGAAGAAGATCGATCCGCGTCCGTGTGCCAGCAAGCGGCGGGCGCCCTCGCGGCCCGTCAGGAATCCGGCATGGCAGGCCAGTTCCCAGACTTTTCGGAACACCCGTTCGGTGGTGTCCAACACCGGAAAATTGACGTTGGCGCCGACGTTGAAGACCACGACCTCCAAAGGGGCGGCCTCGTCGGCCTGGCGCATGAAATCGGCGACGGCGTCTTCTTGCCTTGCGTCCAGCGACAGGCCGGTGCAGGTGCCCCCGTTGGCCTCGATATCGGCAACCAGCGGGGCCAGTTTCTCACCATTTCGCCGGCCGGCGAAAACGTGGTAACCCTCTAAAGCGAAGCGGCGGGCGATGGCGCCGCCGATGTAGTCACCGGCTCCAACGATCGCCACCGACGCCGCTGGTTGCTTCTTATTTTGCATTGACGTCCTCCGTCTGGCCCACCAACTATCAACATCGTAGTTTTAAGGCGAGAACTTGTAAAATGCAGCGCAAGAGTTTCAGTGACATGCAGTGCCCGATCGCGCGCGGATTGGAGCATGTGGGCGAGTGGTGGAGCATCCTGATCCTGCGGGATGCCTTTCGCGGCCTGAGCCGCTTCGACGAGTTCTCCGAGAACCTTGGAATCGCGCCGAACATGCTGACCCGGCGGCTAACGTCTCTGGTGGAAGCCGGCATGCTGGAACGGCAACGCTACAACGAACACCCGCCCCGTGACGAGTATGTCCTGACCGAACGGGGCCGGGACTTCCGGCCGGTGCTGTTCGCACTGCTGGCATTTGGCAACAAACATTTCCCGCCCGATGATCGCATCGTGCGGATCGTCAACGCCAAAACCGGCGAGGACGTGATCCCGGTGCTGGTCGATCCCGCCACCGGACAACCGGTGGATAGCCTCGACTACCACGTGGTTTCGACGATGCTGCAACAGGCAGCCGCGTGATCCGCGAACGCACGTTCGCCTGGACCGACCCGAAACTAACCGCCGACGCCAGTCGCACCATGGCAGGCCTCGACCTCTTGGCCGGTATGCGCGACGGCACTATACCCGGGGCTCCGATCGCCGCGCTGGTCGGTCTGTCGATCGCGGAGGTCGAGGCCGGCCGGATCGTTATGTGCCTGACCCCGGCGGAGTATCACTACAACCCGATCGGCTCGATGCACGGTGGTATCCTGGCGACGCTGCTGGATTCGGTGATGGGCTGCGCGGTGCATTCGACGCTGCCGCGGGGCAGGGGGTACACGTCGCTGGAGATCAAGGTGAACTACGTCCGCGCCGTGACAAGCGATTCCGGTGAACTGTCGGCTGAGGGTAAGGTCGTTCATGCCGGCCGCCGGTCTGCTGTGGCCGAGGCAAAAGTCGTTGACGCCAAGGGTAGGCTCTGTGCAACCGCCAGCACGACGTGCCTGATCTTCGATTTGCCGGGTGCAACTCCGGGTGCTTAACGGGTAACGTCGCGGGGGAGCCGCGCGAGCAACCGGCGCGGGGGAGCCGCGCGAGCAACCGGCGCGGGGGAGCCGCGCGAGCAACCGGCGCGGGGGAGCCGCGCGAGCAACGGACGATGCGACTGCCAAGGCGCATCTGGCGGCCGGCCGATGCCGATATTGCAGTGGGCCGTGGACTTGCGCGGCAAAGCCACCGGGCCGCCGCGCGGTCCAATCGTTGAATCCGAACTACAAACCGCGTATCCTACCTTACATGCAAATATCAGCCATCACCCGCGACCCGGAGATCATGGGCGGCACGCCGGTGCTCCGCGGAACACGGGTCCCGGTGCAAACCTTGCTTGATTATTTGGAGGCCGGCGAAACAATCGACGACTTCCTGGAAGGGTTTCCCTCGGTCAGCCGCGTTCAGGTCGTGGAATTTCTGGAGCAGGCGAAGGATCGCCTGGTCGACTCCGTCGGGTGAGGGTCTTCGTCGATGAGTGTGTGGACCGCCGCCTGGCTCGCTTCATCATCGGCCATGATGTGTGGACGGCTCGCGATCAGGGGTGGACCGGCGTTTCAAACGGGCGCCTCCTGGCTTTGGTCGCGCAGGGCTTCGACGTTTTTGTGACCGTGGATCGCAACCTGTCGTATCAGCAGAACCTTCGCTCGCAGCCCTTCTCCGTCATCGTACTGAATGCGCGAACCAACCGGCTTGCCGACCTGCTACCGCCGGTGCCAGAACTGATGACTGCGATTACGACCGCGCCGGTTGGGATCGCGACGATCATCGGAGCGGGTTGAACCGCGCCATCCCCTGAAAAGGCACCGGCCGGTAAGCAAAGCCGCGCCGACCAGGGTAACGACGCAGGGTGATTGCATTTGGAGTTTTGCAATAATACCGGGCACCCTGGGCCAGGGAGTAGCCTGAATAAAGCAGAAGAATCGAACCACAGATGCACACGGATGCACACAGATAATTAAGGATTTTTGCCTTATCCGTGTGCATCTGTGGTTCGAAATAACTTTCGACGGGGCTTGATGGGCCACTGATGGTGCTTTCGGCCGCAAAATGCGATCGCCCCGGGTGACCGCGTAACCTCTCTTGCAGGGGCCGGCGTCGGGCGCCATGATCCAGGTGTGGAAATCGGAATGCAGCGACTGGAAGACACACTTGTCCGAATCGAGGTACTGACGAACAGCCTCGATCGTTGGTTGCGAAGGTCGAAATTGGATTGGCCGAAATGAAAGGCGGGATGAACCATCTTCCATCGACCTCGGCTATGATCGTGACATTGCTCGGGGGACAGGTGGTCGCAGTCGCGGCTATTCTCGCGACCCCGGAAATCGCCAGCGTTCATTAGCGCACGCCGGCTCATAAAGTATCTCCTCATTGACCCAAACAGCCTCGGTAATCGGCGGCGGCCCGGCGGGCCTGATGGCGGCCGAGATCCTCGCGCAGGCCGGACTTGCCGTCACCATCTACGACCAGATGCCGTCCATCGGCCGCAAATTGCTGATGGCGGGACGCGGCGGCCTGAACCTGACTCACGCCGAACCGATGCCGGTATTCTTGTCGCGCTACGGCTCCGCCGTCGCCTGGATCGAGCCATTCATCGCCGCCTTTCCGCCTGAGGCCCTGATCGCCTGGTGTAACGGCCTCGGCCAGCCCACCTTCACCGGCTCCAGCGCCCGGGTATTCCCGACCGCGATGAAATCATCGCCGTTGCTGCGCGCCTGGATGCGGCGATTAGGGGATCTAGGCGTGCAATCGCGTGTCCGGCACCGTTGGACCGGCTGGGACTATGACGGCAGCCTGTGCTTCGCCACGCCGTTTGACACCGTTCGAGACAGGCCGGATGTAACCATTCTGGCGATGGGTGGCGCCTCCTGGCCACGTCTCGGGTCCGATGCCGGATGGGTGCCGACGTTGTCCGATCTGGTGACACCGTTCCAACCCGCCAATTGCGGCTTCCTGGTTGACTGGTCGCCGCATCTGCGCGCCCGCTTCGCCGGACACCCGCTGAAACGTCTGGCCATGACATTCCGCGGCGAGACCGTGCGCGGTGAGGCTGTTATCACCGAAACCGGCATCGAAGGCGGAATCATCTACGCTTTGTCCGGCCGCCTGCGCGACGCGATCCAGACCGAGGGGGCCGCGACGCCGCATCTCGATCTGCGCCCCGATCTCAGCCACGCCGAACTGGACAAACGCCTCGGAGGCCCCCGCCGCAGCCAGTCGCTGGCGAACACCTTGCGCAAACAGGCGGGGCTGACGCCAGAGGCAATCGGTCTGGTGCAAGAAGCCCTGCACAACGGCTCCAGCACGGACAATCTACCCGCGCTGATCAAAGCCCTACCGATCCGCCTGACCGCCGCCGCCCCGATCGCCCGGGCGATTTCCTCGGCCGGGGGGATGCGGTTCGAATTTCTCGACGACCATCTGATGCTGCGGCATCGCCCCGGCGTTTTCGCGGCCGGGGAGATGCTGGACTGGGAGGCGCCGACCGGGGGTTATCTGCTGCAAGCCTGCTTTAGCACCGGCGTCGCGGCGGCCAACGGCGCCCTTGCATGGCTGGAACGCCAAACCTGAGCGCCGAACGGGTTGCACACGTCGGCATGTTCGTTCAAATCAGCGCCCTGAAACGCACGACCATCGGGAGCAAACATGTCAACCAGCGGGCCACGCACCCTTTTCGACAAGATATGGGCCAGCCACGTCGTCGAGAGACTCCCTGACGGCACCTGTATTCTCTATATCGACCGGCACCTGGTGCATGAAGTCACCAGCCCGCAGGCGTTCGAGGGTCTGCGTATGGCCGGCCGCAAACTGCGCCGCCCGGACATGACGATCGCGGTCGCCGACCACAATATCCCGACCGTCGGTTCGCGCATTCCCGCCGACATCAAGGAAGAAGACTCCCGGATTCAGGTCGAGACGCTGGAGAAGAACGTCAAAGAGTTCGGCGTTCCCTACATCCCCATTCTCGACGTCCGCCAGGGCATCGTCCACATCATCGGGCCGGAACTCGGTCTGTCGCTGCCCGGAACGACCATCGTATGCGGCGATAGCCATACATCGACCCATGGCGCATTGGGGGCGCTGGCGTTCGGCATCGGCACGTCGGAGGTGGAGCATGTGATGGCCACCCAGACGCTGCTACAAAATCCCGCCAAGAACATGCAGATCGACGTGTCCGGCACGCTCGGTTTTGGCTGTTCCGCGAAAGACATCGTGCTGGCGATCATCGGCAAGATCACCACGGCCGGCGGCAACGGGCACGTCATCGAATACACCGGCGATACCATCCGAGCGCTGGACATCGCAGGTCGCTGTACGGTCAGCAATATGTCGATCGAGGCGGGCGCCAAGGCCGGTCTGATCGCCCCCGACCAGACCACGTTCGACTACCTGCGCGGCCGCGAATTCGCCCCGAAAGGTGAGGATTTTGAGCGGGCTGTCGCTTACTGGAAAACCCTGCCGACCGATGCCGGCGCGCATTACGATACCATCGTGCGCCTCAGCGCGGCCGATATCGCGCCCATGGTCACCTGGGGCACCACCCCCGGTGCCGTCGTGCCGGTGACCGGCGTTGTGCCGAATCCGATGGACGAACCGGACGAGGGCAAGCGCGCGCAGTTGCAGCGCATGGTCGAGTACATGGCGCTGACCCCCGGCCAGCACATGACCGACCTGGGTATCGACGTGGTGTTCATCGGTTCCTGCACCAACGGCCGGATCGAAGACATTCGCGCCGCCGCCGCTGTCGCCAAGGGCCGCAAGGTTGCCGCCGGTGTTCAGGCTTTGGTGGTCCCCGGCTCCGGCCTGGTGAAACGTCAGGCTGAGGAAGAAGGTCTCGACCGCATCCTGTTGGAAGCCGGTTTCGAGTGGCGCGACCCGTGCTGCTCTATGTGTCTCGGCATGAACCCGGACAAGCTGACGCCGGGCCAACGTTCGGCCAGCACGTCGAACCGCAATTTCGAGGGTCGCCAGGGTCCGAACGGCCGCACGCATCTGCTGTCCCCCGCGATGGCGGCCGCCGCGGCGGTCACCGGACGTCTGACCGACGTGCGGCAGTTGGTTTAGAAAAGCAGGGAAGGGAACTCAGCCATGGACGCCTTCACCACACTGACCGCGATCGCCGCGCCGATGCCGATGCAGAACATCGACACCGACAAGATCATCCCGGCGCGCTTTCTGAAAACCATCAAGCGCTCCGGTCTCGGCATCCACCTGTTCGACCCGCTGCGGTTCGACAAGGATGGCAACGAGAAGCCGGACTTCATCCTGAATCAGGAACCATACCGCAAAGCGCAGGTCATCATCGCGCACGAAAACTTCGGCTGCGGCTCGTCGCGTGAGCACGCCCCCTGGGCGCTGCTGGATTTCGGCATTCGCACCATCATCGCGCCGGACTTCGCCGATATTTTCTACAACAACAGTTTTAAGAACGGCATCCTGCCGATCCGCCTGCCGCGCGCGGTGTGCGATCAGTTGATCGAGGATACCAAGATGGGCGGCAACGCCCGTGTCACCATTGATCTTGCACGCCAGGTCGTCATCCGTCCCAACGGCGAAGAAATCGGCTTCGAGATCGACGCATTCCGGAAGCACTCGATGCTGAACGGGCTGGACGATATCGGCCAGACCCTGCAGCACGACAAGAAAATCGACAGCTTCGAGGCGGATCGGGCGGCAAACCAACCCTGGCTGCCCTCGACCGCCGCCTGAACTTTATCCAAGGACTTTTCCCCGATGGCTGCCAACAAGAAGCTTCTGATCCTCCCCGGCGACGGCATCGGCCCCGAGGTCATGCGCGAAGTCCGTCGCGTGATCGACTGGATGGATCGCCGTCGCATGGTCACGTTCGATGTCTCCGAGGACTATGTCGGCGGCGCCGCCATCGACGCCTACGGCGCGCCGATCACCGACGAGACCATGCAGAAGGCCAAGGACACCGACGCCATCCTGTTCGGCTCCGTCGGCGGTCCAAAATGGGACAAGCTCGGTTTTCAGATGCGCCCGGAGATCGCCATTCTGCGGCTGCGCAAGGAACTCGACCTGTTCGCCAACCTGCGTCCCGCCATCGTGCTCGACCCGTTGGCCGACGCCTCGACCCTGAAGGCCGACGTCGTCCGTGGTCTTGACCTGATGATCGTGCGCGAAAGCACCGGTGGCATCTATTTCGGCGAACCGCGTGGCGTCGAGACGATGCCCGACGGCCAGAAGCGCGGCTTCGACACCGAAACCTACACGACGAATGAGATCGAACGCGTCTCCCGCGTGGCCTTCGAACTCGCCCGCAAGCGGCAGAACCGCGTGTGCAGCGTGGAGAAAGCGAATGTCATGCAGTCCGGCCTGTTCTGGCGCCAGACCGTGACGGCGTTGCAGCAGCGCGAGTTCCCGGATGTCGAGCTGTCGCACATGTATGCCGATAACTGCGCCATGCAGTTGGTTCGCCAGCCAAAGCAGTTCGACGTCATCGTCACCTCCAACCTGTTCGGCGACCTGCTGTCCGATCTGGCGTCGATGCTGACCGGCAGCCTGGGCATGCTGCCCTCGGCCACGCTGGGTGCCGTGCAGCCGTCCGGCAAGCGTCACGCGCTGTATGAGCCGATCCACGGCAGCGCCCCGGACATCGCCGGCAAGGGCGTTGCCAACCCGCTGGGGCAGCTTCTCAGCTTCGCTATGCTGCTGCGCTATTCGTTCGGCATGGAGGAAGATGCCGGGCTGATCGAAAAGGCGGTCACCAACGTGCTGAAGAATGGTCTCCGCACCGCCGACATCATGGCCCCTGGCTCCGCGCGCGTCGGCACCGGCGTCATGGGCGAGTCGATCCTGCGGGAGTTGGATAAGCTGGCGGCCTAGGCGGCTCTCCATGCGGCGCCGGGGGCTCGGGTTTCTCGGCGGACACGAGGTTTGTGGACGCCGAAACCGGATTTTCCGGCACGCATGGCAGAAAATACGATTAGGCGCGGCTTAGGGGTTGTCACCATGCGGCGGTTCGGTTACATCGCCGCCTCTGCCTGCACCCGTAGCTCAATTGGATAGAGCACCAGACTACGAATCTGGGGGTTGGAAGTTCGAGTCTTTCCGGGTGCGCCAGTCTTTTCTGTTATCTGGCAATGATGTATGGGTTGTGGGTCAGAATTTCAGATCGACACTCAATCGGCCTTTGTTATCCCTCGTTCGAAAATCCGCTCGCGTTGGTCATGATCGGACGGCTTGACGTAACGTTGCGTCCGGTTCCGTGATGGAGTCCCATCCTGCGGTACCAAACCGGACGAACAGGACTATCCCAATGACACACATCCAATGGCGCGCCGATCCTCTCGTCTGGGGCCATGGGCCTCGTTTGTTCGAGGTGTTCCTCGAACCGACCTGTCCGTACTCCGTGCGGGCGTTCGGCAAACTCGATGACCTGCTTCGTCAGGCAGGCGAAGACCGGATCACCATCAAGATCCGTTTGCAGTCGCAGCCGTGGCACATGTATTCAGGCGTGATCGTTCGCTGCATCCTGGCTGCCTCTACGCTTCCGGGAGGCAAGCAGGCCGCCAGGGCCGTCATGGCGGCGGTGGCCGAGCATCGTGAGGAGTTCGAATTCGAGCGTCATTGCCGCGGCCCCAATCTCGACGCCACACCCAGCGACATCATCGCGCGGATCGAAGGCTACAGTGGCGTGAAACTCGCTGAGGCGTTCGCGATTTCCGATCTCGACCGCGAGATCAAGTGGCACTGTAAATATGCCCGCCAGAATGGCATCCACGTGTCGCCGACGTTCATGATCGACGGATTGGTGCAGCCCGACATCGGCAGTGGGGACGCGGTTGCCGACTGGGCGTCGCGTTTGCTGAACATCTGACCAGGACTGCCGCTTCTGGACCGTCAAGGTATCGACTGGCGCCTGGTTCGCTTACGATTGAGCCTCGTCAGAGGCAACAATCGGCCGGTTGCTCTTTTCCCGGCCCGCCAACCATGGTCTGGTTCCGGCGCGGAGACAGCGGTCTCGCGTGACTTTGTTTGGAGAGAACGAAATGTTCAGTCATGTTGTGGTCGGGAGCAACGATATCGCCCGATCGAAGATATTCTACGATGCCCTGTTGGGCGCGGTCGGCGGCAAGCCGGGCATGCAGGATGCCAAGGGGCGCCTGATATACGCGCATAATGGCGCGCTGTTGCTGGTGACCCCGCCGATCGATGGTGAGCCCGCCACGCACGCCAACGGCGGCACGATCGGTTTCGCGATGACAGGCCCGGCGCAGGCTGATGCCTGGCACGCGGCTGGAGTCGCGAACGGCGGCACGGCTATCGAGGACCCTCCGGGCGTTCGCCAGGGCGGCGCCGGAGCCCTGTATCTGGCTTACCTTCGCGATCCGGACGGCAACAAACTGTGCGCGCTGCATCGTATGCCGGCTGCCTGAATCGTGACACGGGCCGCCCATCCGGGCGGCCCGATCGATTACCTGCCATCGCCCACGCGCGTTAACGCGTGGCTGAGCTGCTGTACCGCGGTGCTACAGAACGGCTCGTGAAGCCGTCGGCGAACAACAACGGCAAGCCAGTCCGGACGCTGCTTGAGCACGCTGTCCGCGATGAGTTGATTATCTAAACGGCACCGCTTTGTTGACCTGTCGAGCGATATCATCGAACAGCACACGGCCCGCAAACACCTTGACCGAGCTTTGAGGCGGGACGTGGCCAGGATCTTCCGGTCGGTCATCGCCGCCAGGGTTTCAAAAATCTATTTTTCAAATCTGCCAGCGCTCGCTTGTCTCCGCCTGTGTCCGTGCTCTGACCATAATGCAATCAGCACTGCGATCGGGGAGTGGAGCGTTCGTCCCCTGGCCGTCATGGCCCTGCTTGGCACAGACCGGCCACCCACGACTTGCCGCAAGATCGGTTTTCGGGGGGAACGGTCGCACGGACAGGCAGCGATGGTCAGGCTGCGCCGCTGCTTGCCAACATTGTGCTCATAGAGATAGACGCGGAACTGTCCGGCGATATGATCGCGCATATCCACGCGCCGAAAACCTAATACGACATTCGTTACAAAATCGGCATTTTTCCACCCGGGTCGCGACCTCCGCCCGTTCGGCTTGGTCAGGCAGGTAGGGCGTCCGCTGCGGGGGGCGGTCGGCCAGTCCGTCAATGCCGGCCTCGTTGTAATGGTGAACGCGGGCGCGATTTTATGTTGCGTATGGCTTTCCGGCTTGCATATGTTTTTCCGTCGAGGGATCTAACGTTTGTGGCTAATATCAGCATGATTTCTAACGATTTACTGCGGCACAAGGGTAACTTTTGGTGATCAAATCAACCGGTCTTCCCAACGGTCAGTTTCTTTTGGATGGCTTGATGCTGAATCAAGACCGGCTGCGTACAGGTTCGAAGGCTGCGATTTCATTGCCGGTACTCAAGGCGATCTTGATCGTGGCCACGTCTGGCATGCCATTCGATGAGGAATTTTATCGTTTGACTTATCCCGATCTGCGAGCGGCCTATGATGCCGGCGATGTCACCGACCTCAGAACTCATTTTATCGAAGAAGGCTATTTCGAGGGGCGGTTTGGATCGAAGCCTGAAGTTGACGAGCAGTTTTATCGGGACACCTATCCTGACGTGGCGGCAGCCGTCGCAAAAGGCGACGTTTTGTCGGGGCTTGACCATTACATGCGGGCAGGCGCATTCGAAGGACGCTTTGCGAACGCAGACGATATGGATACCGTCAAGCGTTGGAATGGCCTGCTCGGCCGCAAGTAGCCGAGACAGTGGCGCTCCGCGGTCGTGCCGGAGCAGCCCGGCTATCGTGCCCTAAGCATGCTTGCCCGGGGCCAAAATCCGCGAAGCGGGCATCGGTGAACCACCAGGAGTCGAACGTTGGATCCCACTGAGCTCGTTGAGCTGATTTTTTCGTCGCCGTTTGTGGATGACGCGCTTTGTCGCGAAAATCTGGGTGGCGGTAAGTCGGATGTCGCGGCAGCCCATCTATATCTTCAGCTACCCGCTCGGTTTCGGCCGCAAATATCGCACTTATTCGACAAGACGTACTATCTTGCTATCAATCCAGATATCGATGCGTCTGGAGTGGATCCTCTGATTCATTTTATCGAACATGGGTGTTACGAATGCAGAATCCCACACCCCCTGATTAATTTTGAACATATACACAATATAGATCCACACGCTCTGCCTGTTGGCGCTTCGTCTTCTGATTTGTATGAAATATTACGTTACAATATTGTCGATCCAAGCCCTTATTTTTCGAACGAATACTACCACACCCAAGCGCCGAGGTCTTTGGATTTGGGGTTCATTGAGCATTTTTTGAGTCGTGGCTTGAGGGAGGGGCTGCGGCCAAACCCTTTTCTTGATCCACTTTGGTACTATCGTCAGCTTGATGGGGTTCACGACGTATGTTCGGGTCTGCGGCATTTTGTTTCGGTTGGAGACAGCCAGGGCCGCGCGTCGAGCCCAGCCTTTGACGGAGCGCGCTACCTGGAGCGGTATCCTGATGTCGCAGCCGCCGGCATTTCGCCTCTGATCCACTTTCTGGGGCAGGGACTCAGCGAGGGCCGCAGCAGCTTTCCCACGCTTGATCAATCCGCGTCGTTCGCCCATCTCGCTCCGTATCGATCCGAAGGAACCGCGGCCACAATCGAGGAAGCCGGTTCGGTGGCGGCTTATAGCGCCATGCTGCAACGCGTCGCCAGCCGGCGGCAGGATGAGAAAAATAACGTTTCCGTTCTCCCTGTTGATATCTTGCATTTCGACGATCCGCTGGCTCACCTGGCGGAATTGGCGTTGCCTCTGTTCGATACACCCAGGGTGTCGATTCTCATTCCGGTGTACAATGAGACGAATTATACGGCCGAGTGCATCGGGTCGATTTTGTCATCGAACCCACAGGTCAGTTACGAGGTCATTGTCGCCGACGACGCATCACCCGATCCGTCCGCCGCGGCGATCGGTCAGATCGAAAATCTAAAGTTCATTCAGCACCCCAAAAACATGGGGTTCCTGCGGAACTGTAACGCGGCCTTCGAAAGCTGCGGGGCGGAGTATCTTCTGCTGCTCAACAACGATGCGCAGTTGATGCCGGGGGCGCTTGATCACCTGGTCGAGATTCTCGACCGTCAGCCGGATGTGGCGGCGGTCGGACCGAAGATGCTCTATCCGAACGGTCGCTTGCAGGAAGCCGGCTGCACCATCAATCGCGACGGCGTAACTGACATGGTTGGCCTGTTCGCCGATCCGGCCAAGCCCTGTTTTAACTATGATCGGGACGTCCACTATTGTTCGGGAGCCGCGCTCCTGGTGCGTCGCAGCGCGATTGGGGCTACCCTGTTCGACGAAACGTTCATGCCGGCCTATTGCGAGGACACCGACCTTTGCTTGCGCTTGCTGTCCGAAGGGCATCGGGTTGTTTATTGCCATAAGGCAGAAATCGTCCACCATTTGAGCGTGTCCACCAACAAGCAGTCCGTTACCAAGCGGTTGCAGCTTGTGTCGCGGAATCAGCAAAAGCTGGTTCGAAAATGGGCGCCGTTTCTGGAGCAGATGAACAAGGTTCGTCCGATCGCGTTCTATCTGCCGCAATATCACCCCACGCCGGAAAATGATTACTACTGGGGCCAGGGCTTCACCGAGTGGACCAACGTCACCAAGGCGACTCCGGCGTATGGCGGCCATTATCAGCCGCATCTGCCAGCCGATCTGGGATTTTACGATCTTCGCGTCAAGCAGACCATGGAACGCCAGGCGGCATTGGCCCGGCGCTATGGCATCGCCGGATTCTGCGTATATTACTACAATTTCGGGCGCCGGCGCGCCCTGGATCAACCGTTTGAGGCCATGGTCGCCGATCCGACGATCGATTTCCCCTATTGCGTTTGCTGGGCCAACGAAAATTGGACCCGCCATTGGGACGGCGGCAGCAAGGGGATGATCTTCGAGCAGAAATACGACCACGAAACATTGCTGAAGGTCATCGCCGATGCGGCGCGCTATGCGGCGGACCCGCGCTATATCCGCGTCAACGGCAAGCCGCTGTTCATCGTTTACCGGCCGCTGCTGATCCCCGATGTCCGGGGTTTCGCCCGGATGTGCCGGCAGGGTTTTCGCGACGCCGGCTTCGAAGAGGTCCATTTGGTCTATGTCGAGAGCATGGAGTCCGCGTCCTCGCTGCCGCCGCCCGCCGATATCGGCTTTGACGCCTGCATCGAATTCCCGCCGCAGGGGCTGGCGGTTCGCGTGGCGGACCAGACGCAGAATATCATTCGGGAAAATTTCGCGGGCGTGCGGTATGATTACGAACCCACTATCATTGAAAGCATCAGCCGAACCACGGTTCCATACAAACGCTATCCATCCGCTTTCCCGAGTTGGGACAACACACCGCGGCAGCCGTTGCGCGGGGACAGTTTCATCAACGCCTCGCCCGAGGCGTTCCAGGTCTATGTGGAGGAAAAGCTCGCCGAATCAGCTCGGCAATTCGTCGGCGATGAACGCCTGCTGTTCATCAATGCGTGGAACGAATGGGCAGAAGGGACGCACCTGGAGCCTGATCGACGATACGGTCACCGCTGGTTAGAGGCTATCCGCAACGCGATGATGGCCAGGTCGCTCGCATGATCTCGCTTCCGAAAGATTGCCATAAATGACGGCTGCATCTTTTCCGGTCACGCTGATCGGCCATCCGTTCGCGACGGTGGGCATGGGTGAGCAACTGCGGTCCCATATCGCCGCCTGCCAGGCGGTCCATTTGCCCCACACCGTGCTGGACATTTATCGATACGCCAGCCGGAGCGATCCTGACCATCGCACGCTGGTTGGACAGTCCGAAATCGACGTGCCGGGCGGCGGGATTCGGATTTTTCATGTCAATGGTGACGAGGTCGAACCGGTGATACGGGCGTTTGAAGCGCGCGGCGGCAATTTCGCGGACGGCTACAACATCATCGTGCCGGCCTGGGAATTGCCGGCGTATCCGTTGGTATGGGCCGATCAGCTTCGGAAGTTCAACGAAATTTGGGCGATTTCCGGGTTCGTCAAAGACAGCCTGGCGGCGGCCGGCTTGCACAGTGTTCTGATCGGGCAGGCGGTCGAGGTTCCGTTGGGGCATTTTCTGCCGCGGAAATATTTTGGTATCAAAGAGTCTGCCTTTACGATCTTGCATTTTTTCGATCTGTCATCCTATGCGTCGCGCAAGAATCCCGGCGCGGTGCTGGATATGTACGAGGCGATCAAGGCGAAGCGGGAATATGAAGACATTCAACTCGTTCTTAAGGTCAAGAAGGGCGACGAAGACGGAGAGGAATGGATCGCTCCGCTGCGGGAGCGGGTGCCGGAAGCCTGCTTCCTGGCCAAACCCATGAGCTCACTGGAAACACGCAGCCTGATCAATTGCTGCGACTGCTTCGTGTCGTTGCATCGTGCCGAAGGATTCGGGCGCGGCACGGGGGAGGCCATGTTCCTGGGACGCCTGGCGATGGCGACCGGCTGGTCGGGCAATCTGGATTACATGACCAGGGACAATTCCCTGCTGGTGGATTACGATCTGATACCGGTCGGCGCGGACGAGTATCCTTTCGGCGCGGGTCAGCAATGGGCCAACGCCAGGGTCAGCCATGCCGTGGAGTTGCTGGATGCGGCAATCGGCGATGTGGAGGGCCGGCGGGTTATGGCCGCGAACGGGCGGCGCACCATCCGGATGGACCATGGTTACCGAGCGGTTGGCGTGCGGGTGATGGATCGGGTCTCGGAGATCGTCGCGTTCTTGTCCCATGCCGAAGCGCCGGCCGAGGTGGTCTTCGTTGTGCAGGATGCTTTGGCTGAGGTGGCTTCTCCGGCCGATGAGACCGCGGAGGGTTGGGCCGTCCTGGAAGACGCCGCGGTGTCGGTCGCCGACGCGGTGCAAACGCATGATCCGGACGTCACCGCTTCCAAGCGCGGTCGCAAAGCGCCGTCCGCTCGATTGCGAAAAAAACAGGAGCAAATCGGTTCGTCGTTGATTATAGCTAACCGGATCAAGGAGTCGTCTTCCGGTGCCGCCGATTAACGCCGATATGCCCGAACCTGGAACAGATCCGGCCGGCACCAGGCCGCTGTTGTTTTTGCACATCCCCAAAACGGCCGGAACGTCGTTTCTGCTGATGTTGCAGAACACCTTTGGGGATAGCCGCGTGCGGCGCATCCACACGGTGGATGAAACGATCAAAGAAACGCTTGAGGCTGCCGTCGCGAAGCTTGGCGACATATCCTGCCTGACAGGACATTTGCCGGTCCATCTGTTCGGGGACAGCCTGGACAAATTCCGACCGTTTACCGTCCTGCGGGAACCGGTTGCTCGGGTTTTATCATTATTTCGATTCCTGAAGGCGGGCGATCCGGCCGATTGGAAGCGGTTGGATTTGCCGCCCGATTTTACGCTGAGCGACTTTCTTGGATCGGCACATCCCGAACTGTACGGGCAGGTCAACAACGGCATGGTGCGCATGCTGTGTGGCGATCCCAAGCGGGAAGATCCTGAACGCGCCAGGTTCTGGGACAAAACCGGATGGACCGACGCCCTGCACGCGGCGATCGCGACGCTGGAGCGGATCGATTTCGGTCTGACCGAGGATATGGGCGCTACGCTTGCGCTGGCACGCTGTGTGTGGTCGGTGCCTTATGAACTGCAGCAGTATCGGGAGAACACGACCCGGCGGGACACGAGCGCGGAGGATATCGACGACATCAGTCGCATCATCGCCATGAACACGCTCGATCTGACGTTGTACTATTGGGCGGTGGCGGAATTTCATAAGCGGGTTGCGGCGTTGCCGAAAGCCTTGCCGGATCGTCCGTGGAATCCGCTGACGGTGTTCATACCGCCATTGGGCGTGGAACAGAGTATCGCCAACGTACCCGGACGGCGTGGGTTTCACGAGTTTGAGGGCATCAAAGTCGCATGGCTGCGGGCGGATGAGGTCGCGGACATCCATTTTGCCGGCAAAGCGGATCTGCTGCACTTTCGGCTGCTGTTGTTCTGTGTGGTGGCGGACTATCCAACGGACCGCATCATTCTCCGGGTGAACGGCCAGCCGGTGAAAACTCACTTTTCGTCTGTGGAAGCAAAATGGGGCTGGTTGGAGACGGACCATTTCGAGACGCGCGATGGGCTGAATCATTTGGCTATCGAAGCGTCGGTGTTTTTCCCGGCTTCGACCTTGGACCCGCTGACGGGTGACAAGCGACGGCTTGGTGTTGCGCTGGCTAACCTGATACTAGCGCCGTAGGCACTGAGGAGAATCCGATGGGAGCCGATATTTGCGCTTCAAACTCTCTTGCAGCGGTCCAAAGCCGCGAGTTAGCCTAGCATATGACGACGAACATTCATGTTGACTTTCGGCTCGACGGCAACAGCGCAAGCTTCGGGATGAGTGGGTTCGCCGAGCCAGAAAAAATCGGGACGTGGATGATTGGAGATACAAGTACCCTCTCTCTACCTTTGCCGACTTCAGATTCCGGCCCTCGCTCAGACGAAAAGCGCCGATTTGACATCTCATTCAGTGTAATACCTGAATTGGTTCCGGGAATTGTCGAAACGCAGCGTTTGCAAATTATTGTAAATGACCGCCTTGCTCTTGATGCGCGAATTGGTGGACCCGCCGAGCTTCAATGCGTTATTGATAATGACAGCATTGGCGTCTCTAGCAATGTTGAAGTGAAGTTTAAGCACCCCGATGGCATACGCCCCCTGGATCATGGGCGCAGGGATGCGAGGGTTCTTTCCATTTGTCTATCATCTTTGAGCATGCGTGAGCATGACGATCCGCCCGCCGATAATGACAATGCCGGTAGCAGCCTACCTGTGTTCGATGATGAACTGCTCGCGTCGGACCTTAAGTCGATCGGCTGTCGGACCGAGGTTCCCTTCCCGGTGTTCGGCGAGCGACCGGTCTGGCGCTCGCTTCGCTCCACCGAGTCACCGACACCGCTTCGCCCGCTAGCGGTGGAGAACACCGTCTGGACCGACGAGTGGGTCATTTCTATGCACCGTAAGGGCAGCCCGACCATCCCTGTCCAGATTAGTGCTTATTTTCTCCGCGATGCATTGGTTTTTGGCCATGGTTACGTTGCCGTGCGCGGTGTCCTCGTGACCTGTCCGGATGTTATGCCAGCATATGTAAAATCTGGTATTAAGAATGGAAGTTACGATCTTTCTAGCTTTGCCAAGCTACCGCTACGCACTATCGAGGAACCTTGCATCGTCTACGCTGGCTGGGGTGTTTCGATCTATGGCCATGTGCTGATCGAGTTCATTCCGAAGCTGCATATACTGCTGTCGGCTAACGTACTGGGGGAGACTCGACCTCGTTTGCTGGTACAAGATGACATCCCTGAATGGCATCTGGCCATGCTGAGTGTCCAATTTGGCCTCACACGCGAAGATTTCATATTTTTTGAGCCCCAGGCTGAGCGCATATTGCTCCACCAAGCCATCGTGCCTACGCTGCTCTCACGGCCGGATGGGTTCCTTCCAGCGACGCAGGACAGCATCCTTGCGGGGATCACCGCCTGCAAGCGCGTTAGTGGCAGGCACCTACCTACACGGCTTTACCTTTCCCGAAGCCTGTTTCGTGGCAGCCATACACGTGCCCGAGAGTTTATCGGAGAACATCTAATCTCTCGAATAGCCGCGGACGAATTTGGATTTACCATCGTGAGTCCTGAACAACTTGCTTGGCCCGAGCAGGTCTCCCTTTTCGCCAGCGCCACGGCCATTGTTGGCGAGTTCGGCTCCGCCCTGCACGCTGCCATGTACAGCCAGCAGGGCACCCGGATACTTTCGATCGGAATTGGTAATATAACGCAATCTTACATTGCCGCACTCTGCGGCCACGATATGGCCTATCTTCGAGTTTCCGGTCAGTTAAGCCAGCGCTTCTCCGTCGATGCTACCGAATTCCGCGAAATCATGGCCGCTCACTTCGGCGAACAGCCCCCGTTGGCTGGCCTTCAACCGGCTCGATGGCCGATGGTCGAAACGGCATCTTTCTACTGGCCAACAGAAAGCTCTAGACCACCGCCAAGGCCGCCAACCGATGTGCCGACAGATTTCGACGACGAGGCATACCTGCGGATGAATGCGGATGTACGCGAGTTTGGCATGGATCCGCGGGTCCACTATCTCCACCACGGGTGGCATGAAAAACGCCGATGGAAGGCTGAGTGACATCCGCTTTGTTAAAAGGGACGCGTATGCTCCGATTCAAACACTCCGGGAAGCTCGGCGATATTATCTGGAGCTTGCCCTTCGTAAGAAGCCTCGGGGGCGGGATTTTGTTTGTCGCCATTGACGACCACGGGAGAAATCTTGACGAACACGGTAAACCGGCGCCCGGTTTAACGATGAACGATTTTGCCAGCATTCAACCATTTCTTTTGCAGCAATCTTATCTGATTGCCGTGGAAAAATTTTCCGGCGAGGCGGTGGATTATGATCTCGATCAGTTTCGTACAAACCGTGGTCACCTTACTTTCAACCTCGTCGACAACTATTTTTATGCTTTTGGTCAAACACCGCCAGACCGGATCGCCTACGATCCCTGGCTGCTGACCGATGCTGCATCCCCAACCCAACGGAAGATCATCATTAGTCGTACCGAGCGCTATCTGATCAATACGCCGTTGCACAATCAGTTCTATGATCGGTTGATCTCCCGAGGCCTGTCAGCCCAGGGCATATTTATCGGCTTACCAGCTGAGCATGCTGCATTCCAGTCCGAATTCGCCATCGAAATGCCACTTCTGCCGCCGTCCGATATCGCCACCATTGCCGCGGCGGTGCGCGATTGCGATCTGTGGGTAGGCAATGAGAATATGATCGGCGCTATCGCCGAAGGATTCAAAAAAACCTGCGTGCGCGAAATCCGTAAAGACAGAGAAGAGCTAAACTGTGTTTTTGATCGTGCCAATCTATTTTATATATAGGCGTTATTATCTGCGGTTTTGAAACGCAGTCTATATGGGGCCGCCCGAACACATATCGAGTGTTCGGAAGCCCGCTTGGGGCCGTCTGGGGAAAGATTCGCCTCGTTAACTGCGCACGACAAAGGGGACCCGATTCATTCCTTCAGACCAATTCGGGAGTGTCAGTCGTCACGATTACTGCTGAATGCCGCCTCCTTTTGTTAGGATCCCCCCGACAGGAAGTTGCGTTTACCGATACCGTCGCCCTTCGCGCCAGCCCCAGCCGAGATAGTGCGTACCCGGATCTATGCCGCTCAATCTCACGTCTCGATGCAGCGCCAGATAAACATCTGCGTTAAAGGCCTCCGGTAGTTGCTGCGGTGGCTTTGTCAATTGTTCTATCACCTGACGAGGGTCATCAAGCCGATTGGCCCCTTCATTTGGCAAAGCGAGCAGGTTATATCCGCCAATATCGGCAACGGTGTATCCCTGCCCCTCAAGCCATTCGCTTAACGGATTGAGCCCGCACTTCAGATATTCGGCGAAAATGATCGGTTTATTGAGGCGGATAGTGTCACGCGCGCCATCAAGGACATCAATCTCCATTCCTTCTACATCGATCTTGATGATCGATACCTTAGGCAACGACATGGAGTCGATCGTTATCAAAGGCACAAATTCCGGGTCCTGTCCCATCCTGCGGTCCTGGGACAAGCGCTCACGCTGCTCGGTGCCAAACTCCACACTACCGAATGACAGAGGGCGAGTGTAGTCAAACGCGGGCAGCTCAAGTTTGCCAGACTCTCGCCCGACACAAGCGTTAACGCAGACCACATTGAGCAACCCGTTTAGCGCAACGCTACCGGCCAACATGTTGAAGATGATTCGCTGACCTTCGAAGCAATATACCCGACCGCGTTCGCCTATTGCGTGACCTAGTGCGACTGCGAAAAAGCCAACATTTGCCCCGACATCTAGGAACACGCAGCGGTCACCGAGGCGCCGTGCCAAGTCGGACAATATTCGGATTTCGTCAAATCCCAGCGGCCTGCCGGTTTGGATCGCCGGCCATCCTTGTCCAGCATCCAGCCGGTGCAAGATCATCGGCCCGTAGGCCGTCTCCGCCACGATCGTGAATGGGATACGGTCTGTGATATTTCCGGCTGGCACGTTCGCTCTCCAGGTGGTAACGCTAACATGATACCCCAACCGTTCGATCCTTGGAACCGCTAGTTATAGGGCTGAATGCCTTTTGACCGAGCGTCCTTTCCTTCATTTGCGACGACGAACGACCGTTGGCTGTTTGGCATGTAACGCTGGTGGCCGAAGAGACACCGCATCGCGATTATCCGCCGCGGAACCCTTGCGACGGCCTATAGCGATGCTATCGTTGGCTGCGCTATTCGACGTGCCCGGGCTGATTTTGAAAGACCGTGATCGTTGACTGGCGTGCAAAAAGTCATGATTTCGTTCGGAGTTTCGATGGTATGCGCCTGAACGAGTTGCTTTTCGTCGCAGTCGCGCCGCTGATCGCCGTCGGGTGGGGCTTGGCGGACGAATTACCGGTGGCCACCGTCAAGCTGCCCATCTCCCAAACCGTCCACGTCGCCGAGTTCGGCGCAAAATGTGACGGCACCGCAGACGATACGGTAGCGATGCGGAACGCCGCGAGCGCAATTCCGCTTTCAGGGGCTGTTCTGCAATTTCCGAGCGGCGTCTGCGTAATGCACGGCACGATTTACCTGAAGTCGCACACTCATGTCCTGGGCGATCGAACGACCCTGCTTGCCGCTGCTCCCTGGAAGGCGGACTACCTATATGGCTACGCCTTCATGGAGAATGCCCATTACAATGCGATCACAATCATGGACAAAGACATTTCTGTCAAAGGAATGACCTTCGATTATGGAACTTTCGCTCCTTTCATCGCCCCGGCTGGGGGAAAACACGCTGTCCGTTTCATAAAGGCACGAAACACCGTGGTCGAATCCAATGTGTTCCTACTTCGAGGGGCGGAGGATGCCGTAGCTGGCCTTGGCGTCGACAACATGCGCGTGCAGGGTAACTCAGCCTACGAGTTTGGCAATTGCGCTTATGATTTTTGGGCAGCCCCAACGAACGTCCAGGTCATTGGCAATTACGCTGAGACCGAAAAGTCCGCGCAAATGGTCAATTTCAATCCAGAGCGGGATAACTGGGATAATTCAGGCGCGGTGGCAAGAGGCCTGGTAGTGGCCGACAACACCCTGGTTGTGACAGGCGCACAGGCGGTTTCCAGCATGATCGAGCCCTTGGGGCCGAAAACGTCGGTTCGCGATGTCACAATAACAGGAAATCGGTTTCATAATGCCTTTTTGGCAATGCGAGGCGACGTCGCCGACGCGAAGATTCATGACAATATTTTTTCTGACATCGCTGGTCCTTGGTCGGTGTTCGCGACTTATCCTCACTGGGGCGGCGCTGGGGAAGCGATTGAGTTCTCACGAAATGTGATCGTAAATCCTCAATCGCGACCGCCGGAAGTTGGCGTAATAAGAATGGAGTCTGCTCACTCGGCCGTTACGGATAATGTTGTAATTGGATCATCTTACAAAGCCGGAAAGATATATCATGGCCCATTCTCCGGGCACGAGGAAGGAAATATCTTCCGCGATTAACACAACCTCCACCAACAGATGCACAACACAATATGGATATTGTGCCGCTTCCGCTATGCTGTGATCCGCGCCAGGGCTGCGGCGGTCGATATTCGTGTCGTCGGAACCTTGGTCAGGCCTGCCAGATCCAACTGATCGAGAGGAAACGCCTGGTGCGCCGGATGGCCAAAGGCAATTCCCTGAGGATGATGCACCACGGCGCGCCCCTCTGTCATGTCCTGCTCCCAAGTCGCCATCTCAGGAAACGGTTTCGACGGGTGGAAGAATACGTGCTGATGATAGACCCGCACGCCCACCGGAGCCGTGTGAAATACGAAACTATGACGAGTCCGTGATGGGTCCTTGATCGACGTGCCGCTGTGCGGCAACTGTGGGTGCCAGATCAGACAGTCACCTGCTGACGCATGTACGCGCTTCGCCTGGTAACCACGCTCCCAACATCGATCGACCACCCGCTTCTGATATTCGTTCCAACCTTCCTCGTCGAGCTGCGGGATCGCGTCAAGCGAACCGTAAAGCCTTGTCGCCATCGCCTCACGATCCAGTTCGCCGGCCAGATGGCCGCCCGGAATCACCTCCAGGCAGCCATTGTCGTCCCCCGTGTCTTCCAGATACAATGTATTGCCAAAGTAGTTGTATTCTGGCCGGGTGCAAAACACGGGCGTGTCGCGATGGAACGGCTGTTCCGAGCCGCGTTCGTAATATAAGGACGTGTATAGAGACGCTGGCCGGCCGAAAAAGAAATCCTGGACCTCCAGTAGCAGTTTATTGCGCGTAAACAACTGCGTCATGATCGGCAGCGCAACATGTAAATTCGTGAAGCGCGGCAGGATACCGCGGTTGGAGCGGTATTTGTCGAAGGTTGCGGCATTTTGGCGATAGAACCGCTCAAACTGGGCAATCACCTCCTTACAATGTTCACGGGGAAATACGTTCGGTATCACCGCGTAGCCCAATGTAACAATATCAATAGCATGGCGCATCGCCGGTTCGGACAGGTTTGAACGTAGGATCTGTTCAGCCGCATTTTCCTGCATATGGATGCCGAGGTTCACCCAGCCAGTGTGATCGCCGTCCATGCGCGAAGTTTCCCAATTCATTGTAATAGGATACTTAGTGTCCAACCGCAGTGTCCGCAACACGCGCGTCTGCTTCGGATCACGAGAACCTTGCGAAAGCCAACCCAACCACCCTACAACCGGCGAGTTTCTAACAAGGACACACCATGCTGGGCCGGTTCCTTCAAAAGGACGCAGTCGCCGCTATCACCGCGCTGGACCTGCCCGACACGGTGAAACGCCATTGCGTCGAGGTCATCTGGAAGGGCTACACCGTCATCCCCGGTGCGATCCCGGCGGAACAGTGCGCCAGCCTCATCCGCGACTTCCGCGCGTTCGAGCAGCGGAACGAAGAGATTTTCGCCGCCAATCGCAACAAGGACGGGCACTATCCGCGCATCGTCAACCTGCACATGGCGTTCCCGCAACTGATCGACCTGTTCACCAAAAATACGCTGCATCTCGCGGTGTCCGACGCGTTGTTCGGTGGCCGGACCTCACTCTACACCTCCTTGTTTTATGAAACTGGTTCGCAACAGCCAATTCACCGCGACACCCCGGTGTTCTGCACCCGGCCGGAATACCTTTATTTCGGCAATACGGTGTATCTGGAAGCCGCGAACGACGAAAATGGCTGCCTGGAGGTCATCGAAGGCGGCCATCTGACCGGCGAACTCGACCGCGAGTTGCTTGCGACGGAACATTACGGGGCGCTTGAGAAGGTCACGGCGCAGGATGACGCGATGTGGGTCACCTATCAGGCCGGCGTCGTGCAACGCTGCGACAACAGGGGCCTGAAGACCACCCGGCTGCATGTCCAGCCCGGTGACACGCTGATCTGGCACCCGCAATTGCCGCACGGGGGCAGCCCGATCAGGGACAAAAGCAAGACCCGCTTCAGCCTGGTCATGCACACAACGCCAGAGGGTGTGCCGGTCTATCATCAGGACGCGTTCTTCCGCCCCAACATGGCGTATTCGGAAACCGCGGGCTGGGCCTACCGTGATGTCGATGGGCGGAAGATCGTCGATCAGCAGGGCATTTCCTTTGGGCATGTCAACGACTATCCGTTAACCGCATTCCGCTGAATATCTGGGGACTCGGCACCCGGACCAACCGGTTGGCCGGCGCCTGTCCACCCACAAGCTCGGAGCGTATTCATGTTTGGCGCGGCTGGCGACATTATCCGCCTGACAGGGCAGGAAACGATCGGCTGGGCGGTATTCGACCCGGACTGGTACCTGCGGACCTATCCCGAGGTGCGGATGATCGTGTCCGCGAACGATCCCGACGCGGTTCTGCGGTTCTACCTGATCACCGGCCAGCAGATCGGCCACTCGCCCAACCCGTATTTCGACGAAACGTGGTATCTCAGCGAGTATCCCGAAGCCGCCGCCGCCGTCAGTCAGGGCCAATACGCCTCCGGCTTCGATGAATATTGCCGAGCGGGCTATGGCGGGCGGTCGCCGCATTGGCTGTACAACGACTATCTCTACCGCATATCGGGAGACGAACTGATCCACGAAACCCTGCGCGCACAGGGGTTCGCGAACCGCTACGACCACTATCTGCGCCAGGGCAGCCGTCAGGGCCGGCTCGCGCACCTGCTGTTCGATCCGGCCTATTACCGTACCCGGCTCGACCCGGCCGAGGCACTTCTGGCGGACGAACAAGGGGCGTTTCAGCATTTCCTGCACCGCATCGCCGCGGGAACACCCGCGCCGCGCACGTCCTGGTATTTCGATCCGGTGTGGTATGCGCGCCACTACCCCGCGGTTGCCCGGCAAATCGGCACCACCGTGGTCTGCGCGCTGCATCACTACCTGACCAACCCGACCCCGGCCCGGTTCGATCCGTTGCCGGACTTCAGCGAGGCCTTCTACCTCAGCCGCTATGCCGATATCGGCGCCGGCGTCGAAGCCGGCCGCGTGCGCAACGGCTACCAGCATTTTCTCAGCAACGGCGTGTTTGAACTGCGCTCACCCAACGACACCATCGATCTGCGCCACTATGTCTCGGCGCATGCCTCGGTCAGTGCCGATCTGGACGCCGGCCGCGCGCGCGATGCGTTCGCGCATGTGTTGGCGTTCGGCCAGACCGACGACCTGGAGCCAACCGCGATCGCGGACAGCCAGCAAGAGGAACGCGTGGCCAAGGCGCTGTTCCGCCGCAAGGCGCGGAACCTGCTGCCATTGTTCGCGCGGCATCCGCTCGATTTCACGTTCACCGGCAGCCCTGATGTTTCGGTAATAGTCGTGCTGCACAACAACTTTGACCTGACCATGCAGGCCTTGAATTCGTTGCGGCACAGCTTTCCCGGCGCCATCGAACTCATCCTGATCGATTCAGGGTCCGGCGACCAGACCCGGTTCATCGGCCGCACGGTGCATGGCGCGCAATTGGTGCGCTTCGACAGCAATATCGGCTTCGTTCGCGCGGCCAATGCCGGTGTTGCCTGCTCCACGGCACCGGTGGTGCTGTTCCTCAACAACGACCTGGAACTGGGACCGGACGCGGTCGTTCTCGCCGTCAAACGGCTGCTGTCTGATCCGCGGATTGGCGCGGTGGGTGGGAAAATCATGCGGACCCACGGCCGCCTGCACGAGGCCGGCGGCATCATTTGGCGTGATGGCGCCACGCTTGGCTACATGCGGGACGCGTCGCCCAGCGCGCCGGAGGCCAATTTCGTGCGCGATGTCGATTTCTGTTCCGGTGCTTTTTTGCTGGTGCGGGCCGATCTGCTGAAGCAACTGAATGGCTTCCTCGATGAGTATGCGCCTGCCTGGTACGAGGATGCGGACCTCTGTGCCCGCATATCCCGGGCAGGGTTCCGGGTCGTGTACGATCCGTCAGTGGTGGTGCATCATTACGGGTATGCCAATGCCGCGGCGGTGGGCGCGGCGCAGGCGCAATCGGATCGGTCCAGAAGCGTTTTCGTCCGCGAAAACAGACATTACCTGCGGTCACGCTATATCGCCGATCAGCGGACGACGATCTTCGCTCGGTCCGCATTGGTCGAACGCCATATTTTGTTCATCGAGGATCAGGTGCCGCTGCGGACCTGGGGGTCCGGCTTCGTCCGGTCCAACGACGTGCTGACGGTGATGGCGTCGTTGGGGTTCCGGGTCACGGTTTTCCCGATGTTCAGCAGCAGTTCGGACGTGGCTGCCATCTACGCCGACATACCCGAAACGGTGGAGGTCATGTATGATCGGTCGCTGGAGGATCTGTCGGAGTTTCTGGATAGCCGGGACGGATACTACGAGACGATCTGGGTGGCGAGAACGCATAATCTGGACCGGATCAGGCCCATCGTAGAGCGCCATGTCGTCGGCAAAGGGCGGCCACCGCGAATTATTCTCGACACCGAGGCCGTCGCTTCGTTGCGCCTTGCGGCGCGGGCTGACCTGCTTGGGCAGACGTTCGACCTTGAAGCCGCCGCCGCCACCGAACTCCAAAACGCGTCGTTTTGTCAGGATATTATTGCTGTCTCACCATCCGAGGCGCGATACTTGCGGTCGCTTGGCTTCTCCGATGTGTCGTTGCTGGGGCATATCCGCGAGTTGGCGCTGACACCGAAGGATTTCGCCGAACGGCACGGCTTGCTGTTTGTTGGCGCCACCCATGACGTCGGCAGTCCCAATTATGACGGTCTGTGCTGGTTTGTTGATGAGGTTCTGCCGGCGGTTGAGCAGGAACTCGGGTATGAAACACGGCTTACGATCGTTGGCACGACCGCCAAGGGGGTGACCTTCGAGCGGTTTGAACATCATCCTCGTGTCACATTGAAAGGCGAGTTGGCTGATATCGGGTCGCTCTATAATGCGCATCGCGTGTTCATCGCCCCGACACGATTTGCCGCCGGGGCACCGTACAAGGTGTATGAGGCGGCGTCCTTCGGCCTTCCAGTCGTTGCGACTGATCTTCTTTGTAACCAAATGGAATGGACAAGCGGGAGCGATATGCTGTGCTCCGGCGTGTCCGATCCCGCGCGGTTCGCCGCACATATCGTCAAATTGTATCGCGATGCGGAGTTGTGGCAGCGTATTCGTGCCAATGCCGCCGCCCGGATTCGGGCTGAGAACGGCCGGGATCAGTACGTTCGGGCGTTGCAGGCGGTCTTATGACTTGAAACGCGGACTATGACGTCCCTGACGTTTCCCAGCCGATCCAGTCGCAGAATGCCTGACCCATCACAAGATCCAGGTCACCTCCCTGCAACCAGGGCATTTCCTCGGTGAACATGGTCACGCACTGCCGCCAGGTACACCGCATGCGGGTGATGTCAGTGCCCCAGAACATGCGGCGCGGGCCGAACGCGTCAAAAACGCGATGCAACGCGTCATGCATGCTGCGGAATGGATATGAGTCCAGCGCATAACCGGCCTGGCCCGTCGCCTTGACCGCCACGTTCGGATGCCGAGCCAATGTCAGCAACTCCGGTAGAGTGCTGTAGGCAGCGTTCGCCCCCGCTGTCCCGCGCGGCACCGCCATATGATCGATACTGATTCTCAGGCCGGGATGGCGCTCCGCGATCTCGCCTACCCGCGGCAGAAACGCCCACGCCTGCAAGGACACCGGAATACCCAGCCGCTCGGCCACCGGCCACAGCCAGTCCAGCGTGCCGTCATCCGGCCACGACTGCGATCGCGGATCGGAGAAATAGAATCGCAGCCCTTTCATGCCGGGCCGGGTTTTCCAGGTCTGGATCGCGGCGCGCTGGTCGGCCTGATCCAGATAGAACCAACCCATGATGGCGAAGCGATCGGGATGGGCGCGAACCGCTTCGACGGCCAGTTCATTCGAATCAGGGTCCCACATGACCGGGTGGATCACCGCGCGATCGACACCGGCGGCATCCATGGCCGCCAGAGCTTCGTCCTTCAGAAACGGTGTCTGGCGGTGATGGGCGGACGGCGTGCCTTTGGCCCAGAGATGGATTTGTGCATCGGCGATCATCATGGCGGCTGGCTCTCGTTTTACGGTGGGGTTTCTCGGCGCGGGGGCGGGCGGTTCAACCGCCGTGATTGAGGTTGCCCTCGGCCAGACGTCCCAGCGCGTCGTGGATTTTCCGCTCGATCTCGATCCCCTCGCGCAGAAGGCGCGCGCGCGTTGCGTAGCTGCGCTCTCCCGGAATGCGAATCTCGGCAATCCCGGTCTGCCGGGGCGACGCCTTGATCGTGGCGATCCGCTGGCTGACTTCGTGCCGATACGCATCGAGGGACCCAAACAAGTCTGGCTTGAATGCGAAGAACATATAGCCGCTGACCTCGTCAGCCGGCCGAATCCCGACCGTCAGGGCAGCGAGCGCATCCATGGCCAATGCCAGTCCGAAGCCTTTGTAGCCACCCTCTGAGCCACCGAACGGAAGCAAAGCGCCGTGGTGGGCGGTGAGGGCGTCCGTCGTTGGCTGTCCGTCCGGTCCGAGCGCGACACCCGGCGGGATCGAGGTACCGATACGCGCTCGGAATTGCAGGTCGGTGCCCATGAAGGCGGACGTTCCCATATCGATGACGAGCGGATCGCCATCCGTCGGGAAACCGAAGGCAATCGGATTGGTGCCGAGCACCGGGCGTGTGCCGCCGAATGGGGCCACGGCGGGCGGAGACGCTACCGTGTGGATCACGACCAGGCCGGCGCGGGCGATCATCTCGCAATAGTAAGCGCTGCGTCCGGTCATCCAGGTATTGGCGAGGCACACAACAGCAAGTCCATGCGTCCGCGCGCGCTGGATCGCCGCTTCGGACGCGTGAAAAGCCGCGATCATGCCCGTTGTGTTGCCGCCATCGAGCAGGGCGGTGGCTCCGGTTTCGCGCACTGTTTTGACCGGATGGCGCGGCTTGCGGAAAGCCGGGTAGTCGATAACGTTCAGCAGTTTCGGCAGGCCGGAATATTCATAACCGCACAACGCCGCATCCAGCACATGATCCGTCAGGATGCGCGCGTCTTCGGTGTCGAATCCGGCGCCGCGCATGGCGGCTTCCCCCAGAGCGCGGGCTTCATCGACGGTCAGATGGATGCGGTCGTTACCGGTCTGGTTGGCCATTGTTCGGTCCTCGTTGTCCCCGGCCCCAGCGTGCCAGCGGATCGTGAACCGTGTCCATCTTGGCCGCCTGGAAACGAGTGCCATTGGCGGAGCAAAGGCGCCAGATCAGTCGCTGTTTCGCGGTCTGACTTATCGACGCGGCCTCCGCGTTGCGGCGATCCAGATAGTGACGCTTTATCTGTTTGTAGGCACGATATTTTAGATCGCCCCCCCTCAGTAGGTTTCCAGATGCAGTCGCCCCTCGCGCTTCATGGCGGCGCCGATCGTGTCCCACGATAGCCCGGCCTGCTGGGCCACATCGCGCAACGTCAGCAGCACGCCTTCCTCCATCGCTTTCAATCCGCATACGTAAAAATAGGCGTGCGGCGAGGCTAACAGGATCCCCAGGTCAGCCGCCCGTTCGCGCATCACGTCCTGCACATAGCGCCGGGGTTCTCCGGGGGTGCGCGAGAAGGCCAGGTTCACGTCGATGAAATCCTTTGGCAGGTTCCGCAACGGACCAAAATACGGCAGTTCTTCCTTGGTGCGGGCGCCGAAGAACAGCATCAGTTTGCCGCCCTCGAACTTGCCCGAGGACCGCAGCCGGCGCCGCCACTCGGTCATCGCACGCATCGGGGCGCTGCCGGTGCCGGTGCAGATCATCACGATGTGGGAACGCGGGTGGTTGGGCATCAGGAAACTGGTGCCGAACGGCCCGGTCACCCGAACCGTGTCGCCCGGTGTAAGGTCGCACAGGTAGTTCGATGCGACGCCGCGCACAGGGTTGCCCTGATGGTCAACCAGCACGCGCTTCACTGTCAGCGAAATGTTGTTGTAGCCCGGACGCTCGCCGTTACGCGGGCTGGCGATGGAATATTGCCGCGGATGATGCGCCCTGCCGCTGGCATCGGTGCCGGGCGGCACAATGCCGATGGACTGGCCTTCCAGCACCGGGAAGGGCAGGGCGCCAAAGTCGAGCACGATGTGGTGGGTGTCGTTTTCACGGCCCACTTCGGTGACCCGGACATTGCCGGCGACAGTGGCGGTGATCGACGCCTCGGCAGCCTTCGGCCCGTACAGGTTGGTGTAGGCATGCGCCGCGGACCAGGGAGGCAACGTGGCGCCGTACTGTGCGGCGTTGAAACTGGTTTCGCCGGTGACCGCGGCGGGAAGCTGCGGCGCCACCGGTTCGATATCGGGTTCGGCATCGGACGCGACGCCTTCAGCGGCCAGTTGTTCCGGCGTCAGTTCGTCCGGCAGGTTGTCCCAGCCGAGCTGCGCCTCAAGGCTGTAGGCGAGGCTGCGGGGAACGGTATGCCAGATGTCGATCGAACCCGTGGGGCAGGGGGCCACGCAAGCCATGCAGAAATTGCATTTTTCGACGTCAACCACATAGTTGCGCGAATCATGCGTCACCGCCCCGACCGGACAGGTCGCTTCGCAGGTGTTGCACCGAATGCAGATCTCCGGATCGATCAGATGCTGCTTGATGACCTGGCTGTCTTGCATGTCCACTGTCGTGTCTCCGAATGCGAACGGGCCGAAACTTTACGGTTCGGCGAAGCGATTGACCTCGTCCCGGCTTCTTAAGTCCGGCCTGTGTGAAACGCCGGCAGCGGCGATCCACACAGGATAAAACTCATACCAACGGCCGTTGAGGTCGACTCTCGGCCCTCATCGTCATGGCCCGGCTTGTCCGGGCCACCTGTCGCGTCACCGTCGAGTCACGGGTGGCCCGGACAAGCCGGGCCATGACGCACGTGAAATAGTACCCGGTCAACGGCCGCTGGTGTCAGACCCGGTTCCAATCGAACTGGGCCTTCTCTCCCTTGCCGTAAACCTTGAGCGCACCCTTCTCGCCCACCGCGTTGGGGCGCTGGAAGATCCAGTTTTGCCAGGCGGTCAGGCGTCCGAACACGCGGGTGAACATGGTTTCCGTGCCGTTGAAGCGCAAATTGGCTTCCAATCCTGTGAGCGCGTCGGGCGACATGGAGGCGCGCTCCTCCAACACGATGCGGATTTCGTCCGACCAGTCGATATCGTCCGGGCTTTCGGTCACCAGTCCCAGGGCCAGCGACGCGTCGGCATCGAGCGGCTGGCCCAATTTTGCACGCACCGCTTCCAGCGCGGGTGTCTCGTCATAGAAGCGCCGTCCCAGACGGCTTTGACCGGTCGCCATCGGATACAGGCCGAAATTGGTTTCGGTCACCGCGATCCACGGTGCGACAGCAGGCTCGTTCGGCAGCGCGAGGTGGTAGCTGCGGTCGCACGCCAGTGCCAGTTCCAGCAGCGTGCCGGCGAAGCACGATCCTTGCTCGATCAATGCGAACAGGCTGCGTGACGACACATCGAAGCGGCTGAACGTGCGGCGCAGCAGTCCGATGGTTTCGCGAACCAGCCAGTGATCCTTGTGCGCCAGCAACGTGGCATCCATCGCCAGGACGGCGGCCGGATCGCCCTGCGTCTTCAGCAGCCAGGTGCCGATTTCGAGTTCGTTGGTGCGCATCGACAGGATGGCGTCTTCCAGTTCGCGGGCCAGCCGCAGCGGATACCAGGACGCGCCCGCTGCCTCGATGCCGGCGATGTCCGACGGCTGAGCCCCGGCCGGGCCGTCAACGGTGAACACCGCCGAACGCTGCGCCCGGTCGATCGTGACGTTGACGGTGGAGTAGTGCAGCGCATCGGACTCGATCGTGCCGCCCAACGGCGTCAGCGTGACCCCCTTCGCATCGGCGGGACGATCGCTCTTGGCGGCCAGTGCCAGCGCGCGTGCCTTGACGGCCCCGGCGAACAAAGCCGGCCGGACGATGTCGTCCACCAGCCGCCAATCCTTCGCCTTTTGGCCGCGTACACCTTCCGATGTGGTGCAGAAGATGTCGGCCAGATCGTGACGCACATGGCGTTTGTCGGTCACCCGGGTCAGGCCGCCGGTGCCCGGCAACACACCGAGCAGGGGCACCTCCGGTAGGCTGACCGCGCTGGAGCGATCATCGACCAGGATGATCTCGTCGCATGCCAGCGCCAGTTCGTAGCCGCCGCCGGCGCAGGCGCCGTTCACGGCGGCCAGGAATTTCAGGCCGCTGTACTGAGATGAATCCTCGAACCCATTGCGGGTTTCGTTGGTGAATTTGCAGAAATTCACCTTCCAGGCGTGCGTGGAGACGCCCAGCATGTAAATGTTGGCGCCGGAGCAGAAGACTTTCTCCCGCGCGCTGGTCAGCACGACCGTACGCACTTCGGGGTGTTCGAACCGGATGCGGCTGATCGCGTCGTTGAGTTCGATATCGACCCCGAGGTCGTAGCTGTTGAGCTTCAGCTTATAGCCCGGCCGCAAGCCGGCGTTTTCGTCGAAATCGGCGGCCAGGGTGGCGATCGGACCGTCGAAACTGAGTTTCCAGTGCCGGTACTGTTCGGGATTGGTCTGGTAGCTGACGCGCTGGGTGGTGTTCACCGGTTGGTTTCCTCTTGAGTATGCAGCATCATGCATTGTCTGGATGATCGTAGCAAGCAATATAATGCATATTTATCGGGTGAGCAAGCACCTGTCAGCCCGGCCGTTGAATCGCCCCGCGCACCATGTGCCGCAGTGCCTGGAACGTCGGCTCAAACGGCTGCGCGCTGGTGTCAAGGCTGAGCTCCGCCATGGAATAAAATGGCGCCCGCCCGGCGAGAATGCGCTTGAGATCTTCCATCGCCTCGGTGCTGGCCGCCATCGGGCGCAGGTCATTCTGTGCGGTGACCCGGTTCATGTGGTCTTCGGGGGTGGCTTGCAGCCAGACCGTGGTGCAGTGGGCCAGCAGCAGGTTGAAGGTCGCGGCTTCAGACACCAATCCGCCCGGCGTGCCGATAACGGCTTCGGGATAGATCTGGATCATCTCTTCCAACGCGCGGCGTTCGTAACGCCGATAGGCATTCATGCCGTACAAATCCTGGATTTCGCCGACACTGATGCCGGCGCATTTCTCGATCTCACGGCTGAGTTCGACGAACGGAAATCCCAGGTCGTCCGCCAGTTTCTGGCCGAGCGTGGACTTGCCGGCGCCGCGCAGCCCGACCAGCGCCACACGTGGACTGCGCGCCGTGTTGCCGCCGCCGGTGCCCAGCATTTCGCCGATGGATTCCCGGATGCGGCGCAGCGTGGCCTCGTCGCGGTGTTCCAGTAACTCGCGGATCAACAGCCATTCGGGCGACGACGCCGTCACGTCGCCAATCAGTTCCGCCAGCGGGCAGCCGAGCGCGTCGGCCACTTGCGTCAGCACCAGGATGGACGCATTCCCCGTGCCATACTCCAGATTGGCCAGATGCCGTTCGGACATGTCAGCGGCGGCTGCCATCGCCTTGCGGGACAGGCCGCGCCGCGACCGCAGCGCCCGCACACGGTCCCCCAGCGCCAGGAGAAATGGGTTCTTCGGGTCTTCGTGGCCGCGGGTGACAGTGGAACGCACATCCGTCGAGGGCTTCGCGGAACCATGCATTATAGTGCTTGACATCGTATTCAGGCCGCCTTATCGCGCATTCATGCATAATAATTCATATTGATCCGGCCTGCAAGCCGGACGAAACAAAAGGGGGTCAAGGCGATGTCACCAGCAGCGTTCCATCAAGAGATCAGCCGATCGGCCGTCAACGCATGACAAACCATGTCCAGGCGCCGGGCGCCCGCTTTAACTTCGCGCGGCACCTGATTGAGCGCAACGCGGGCCGGCCGGCCAGGACGGCCTATATCGACGACCAGGGCAGCCTCACGTTCGCCGCGCTGGCGGAGCAGATCCAGCGCATGTCCGCGGCGCTGCTCGCCACCGGCCTGCGCCGGGAAGAGCGCGTGCTGCTGCTGATGCACGATTGCATCGACTGGCCGGTTGGTTTTCTTGGCGCGATGCATGCCGGGATCGTGCCGGTTGCCGTCAATACGCTGCTGACCGCCGACGACTATGCTTACATGTTGCGGCACAGCCGGTCACAGGCGGTGCTGGTTTCCGCCGCGCTGGTACCGGTGTTGCGGGAGGCTATGGACGTGGCAACCGCGATGGGCGGCCACGAGGTTAAGACCATCATCGTCTCACGATCCGACACCGCACTGCCCGAGGATGCGGTCGGGTTCAGTCAATTGCTGGACGAGCATGCCCCTGCGTCCGCCCCCGCCGACACCGGTCCGGACGATCCGGGCTTCTGGCTGTATTCGTCAGGCTCCACCGGGCGGCCGAAGGGCACGCTGCACAGTCACGCCAACCCCTACTGGACGGCCGAACTATACGGCACCGCCGTGCTCGGTCTGACTGAGGCCGACGTTTGTTTCTCCGCCGCGAAACTGTTCTTCGCCTATGGCCTGGGCAACGCACTGAGCTTTCCGTTGAGCGTCGGCGCCACCACGATCCTGATGGCCGAACGGGCGACGCCCGACGCCACCTTCCGGCGCTGGCGCGGCGACATCGGGGCGACGCGGCCGACGGTGTTCTTCGGGGCACCGACGGGATACGCCGGGATGCTGGCCTCACCACGCCTGCTGTCGCGGGACGAGGTGTCGCTGCGGCTGTGTTCCTCGGCGGGCGAGGCGTTGCCGGCGGATTTGGGGGAACGTTTTCTGGCCCATTTCGGCTGCGACATCATCGATGGCATTGGCTCGACCGAGATGCTGCACATCTTTCTGTCCAACCGTCCGGGGACAATTCGCTACGGAACCACCGGCTGGCCGGTGCCGGGCTATGAGGTCGAATTGCGGGGCGAGACCGGCGGCCCGGTCCCCGAAGGCGAACCCGGCGACCTGTATATCCAGGGACCGAGCGCGGCGCTGATGTACTGGAATGACCGGGAGAAGTCGCGGCAAACCTTCCTCGGCCCCTGGACCAAGAGCGGCGACAAATATCTGCACAATGCCGACGGCAGCTTTACCTATGCGGGTCGCAGCGACGACATGCTGAAGGTCAGCGGCATCTACGTGTCCCCGTTTGAGGTTGAGGGAACGCTGGCGCTGCACCCGGCGGTGCTGGAGGCCGCGGTAATCGGCGTGCTCGATGCGGACGGGCTGCCGAAGAGCAAGGCTTTCGTTGTGCTGAAGCAGGATGCGGCGGTGAGCGAGGCCGATCTGAAAGCGTTCGTGAAGGATCGGCTGGCGCCGTACAAGTATCCGCGGATGATCGAATTCGTGGACGATTTGCCGAAGACGGCCACCGGCAAGATCCAGCGTTTCAAGCTGCGGGAGCGCGAGGCGTAATCCGCAACGGATCGATCAGCCGCCGCTTCCAGCCGCGTTGACGCAGTGCAGCATAACCCGTAGAAGGCCGCGTCCCGAACCATCAAAGCCCGATCTGGCGCACCCTTACTCAGCGCCGGAGGCGCCGCTTGTCCATGTCTATGACTTTCTCCGACCTCGCCCTGGCGCCGCAACTGCTGCGCGCACTGGCCGAGGACGGGTATGCCACCCCGACCCCCATTCAGGCCCGATCGATCCCGATTCTGCTGACCGGCCGCGACGTGCTCGGCATGGCGCAGACGGGCACCGGCAAGACCGCCGCCTTCGTGCTGCCGCTGCTGCATCGCCTGTCCGCGGCGCCCCGCCCGGCGCCCAAGCGCGGTGCCCGCGTCCTGGTGCTGGCACCCACACGCGAACTGGTGTCCCAGATCGCCGACGGGTTTGAGAGCTTCGGCCGGCATCTGCCGCTGCGCGTGACGACGATCTTCGGCGGCGTCAGTCAATTCCACCAGGTCAATGCGCTGAAGGCCGGCGTGGACGTCATCGTCGCGGCGCCGGGGCGGTTGCTGGATCTGATTGGCCAGGGCCTGTGCGACCTGTCGCGGCTGGAGGCGCTGGTGCTGGATGAGGCCGACCAGATGCTGGATATGGGCTTTGCCAAGCCGATCGAGCGCATCGTCGCGACGCTGCCGCGGGATCGGCATACATTGCTGTTTTCCGCCACGATGCCGAAATCCATCGCCTTGCTGGCCGAGACCCTGCTGCGGGATCCGGCGAAGGTTGAAATCGCGCCGCCCTCCACCACCGTTGACCGGATCGAGCAGTCGGTCATGTTCATCGATGCGGCCGACAAGAAGGCGGCGCTGCTGGCGCAGTTGCAGGCGCCGGGGATCGGCCAGGCCGTGGTCTTCACGCTGCAGAAGAACATTGCCAACGAAGTCTGCGCCTTCATCTCCGAGGCGGGTATCTCGGCCGAGGCGCTGCACGGCAACAAGTCGCAGGGCCAGCGGGAGCGCGCGCTGGACGCCTTCCGCGCCGGCACTGTGCAAGTGCTGGTCGCGACGGATATCGCGGCGCGCGGCATCGACGTCGAGACCGTGACGCATGTGTTCAACCACGATTTGCCGAGCCTGCCTGAAAGCTATGTGCACCGTATCGGCCGCACCGGCCGCGCCGGGCGTAGCGGCTTCGCCATCACGCAGTGCGACGCCGAACAGCGGGCCTGGCTGCATGATGTGGAGCGGGAAATCGGCCGTTCGCTGACCGTGCATGACGATCACGAATGGCATTCGGAAGCGGCGCGGCACTCGACCAAGCGTGCGCCCGTATTGGGCGGCGGGCCGGTCAAGGCGATCAAGCCGGTGATCAAGCGCGAGCGGAAAATCTGGACCGAGGAAGAGAAGCTGGCCGCGCGGGAAGCGGCCATGGCGGCCTGAGAGGGCGTCTTTTTAGGCTGGCGGGTAGGTGGCGACGGGGCGTTGCCGTCCCGCCGGTTGCCGGTGCTTGCCCATGCACAGGCGTGTGGTACGGATTATAGCGCCCACCAGAACGAAGATGCGTCGTCGGTTCGCGCCAGGGAAAGCTTGGCCGCGATGATCGACGCAGTCCTTGATGGCGCCATAGCTTCTGGCGGACCCGGGCCGCCCCGGCGGAGGAGATCACCTGCTGTATAAGCGGCGTTGGGCACCCGAACTGTATTTCCGTTGGATCAAGCAGACGCTGGCGATCCGCAAATTTATCGGCACGGCGGAATACGCCGTCCGCACCCACACTTCTATCGCTGCGCATGGCGCATATCAATCAGACGGCGGTGGGCAGTCCGCTCGACTTTGTGCAGTTGGCGCGGGCACACCTGATGAACCGGTGCGACATCACCAAGCTGCGTCGGCCGCAACTCCGGCCCGCTCCGGACGCGATGCCGAAGTCCCTCAACCAGGAGGCTCCGCCCTGGCGGCCGCCGCATGAATTGACCGCTCGGCTGTCGTTGAGTGCGGTAAATATTCTCAGGATGCGCCGCAACGAAAATTAAACCGGACAGCCGTGGGCTTGTCCGGGCCATGACGGAGAGTGGAAAGTCACGTCGCGCGAAAAATATTCTCTGCCGACGGCTCATGTTGACGCCTATGCGGACAAGCCGGACCATGACGATGGGGGGCACGTAATTGTCGCGGGTCATTGCCCCCGAATCCGCCGTGTGGTGATAGCTTCCCGCCAGTGAGCGACCCCATCCTTCTGTTCCTGATCATCGACGTCGTTGCCCTGGCGACGCTGGGGGCTTGCGTGACCCGTGTGCCGACCACGGCCAGCGGAGTTCTGACCGCCGCAGTTTGTGGCGTGGGGGCGCTGGTGTGCTTGCCGGCATTGCTGTTTCGACTGCCGGACACCGTGCTGGCCTTGCCGGTCGGGCCACCGGGCATGGCGTTGCACATGGTGCTGGACCCTCTGGCAGCGGTCTTTCTCCTCACCATTTTCCTGGCCGGCACGGGCATCGCGGCGTTTCAGGCGACGACCGCGCCCGCGACGGACCAGCCGTCGCTTCAGGTCACGATCTTCTGCATCGCCGGAACGGCCTTCACGTTCCTGGCCGGAGATGGTGTTTCCCTGGCGTTCGGCCTTGCATTGAGCTGTGCCACGATCCGCAAAGGGCCGATTTGGCTAATCGCGCCGCTGCTGGTGCTGATCGCGGTCTGCCTGCTGACACCGGCCGGTGACGCACCCCAGTTCGACACCATCCGAGCGGCTCCGCCGGGGTTAGGCCGAACCACTGCCGCGGCTGTGCTGACATGCGCGGCCGTGGCCAGCCTGGCATGGCCGCGCGCCGGCGCGCGCTGTTGGTGCCATGACGCTCTGACCGCCGGCGTCGTTCTCCCCGGCGCCGCTTACCTGCTGTTGCGCGTGATCACCGATCTGTCCGCTGCGGCCAGTCAGGGCTGGTGGGGGTCGATCGTGATGCTGACCGGTGGAGTGGTCACGGTCCGGCAAGGCTGGCGGTCGGCCGAGGCAGCCGACATCGACGCCATTGTCACGGCCCTGATCCGCCGCCAGGCCGGACTCGCCCTGATCGGAATCGGCCTGACATCGATCGCCCGAGCGGCCGATCTGCCGGGAGCGGCGGCGTTTGGTTTGCGGGCGGTGTTGCTGATCTGCATCGGCGGCGGCGTCGCCGGAACGCTGGCATCGCTGGCAACGCATGCGATCGGCGCCAGTGCCGGGACCTTTCGGCTGTCGCGGCTGGGCGGGCTGGTGCATTTGATGCCCCGGACCTCCGTCGCGTTGTCGGCGGCGATACTGGCTTTGTCGGCGCTGCCCCCTGGAGTCGGATTTGCCAGTCTGTGGCTGCTGTTTCAGGCGGTGCTGTCCGCCCCGCGCACCGGCGGATTGCTGGTACTTGTGCCGTTGGCCCTGATCGCCGCGGCGCTGGCGGTTTCGGCGGCGCTTGCCACCGCGGCGTCGGTTCGCCTGATCGGCGTTGCGATTCTTGGACGCCCGCGCAGTCCGCGCGGGTCGGGCGCGCAGGAAAGCGCCGCTCCGGCAAGCACCATTCTGCTGGCGTTCGCCGGGTTTTCGGTCGTCGCGGGGGTGCTGCCCGGCCTGGTGCTCAGCGGATTGGCCGATCCGGCGATCCGTATGCTGGCCGGAGTTCCGACCAGCCCGTTCGCGGTTCTCTCGCTATCCGGCGCGTCACCCGGCTACCTTGCTCTGCCGGTGCTCGCCCTGGTGGCGCTGGCGACAATCGCCGCGATACTGCTGGCGCGCCGGCCGGGACCGGAGGGAAAGTTCGCCGGCATTTGGGCCGACGGCATGCCGCCACCGTTCGGTCTGCCGTTCGGTGAGCCAGCGGCCCAATCCACGGGCGCCGGATTTTTGCCTGTGCTTCCCACCATCCCGGTCGCTGGACTGCTGTCGCTGGTGCCCAAACCGATGCGTGTGTCTCCAGCCGCATGGTTCCGGTCGCTTCGGGCAGACGGCACCGGCACGACGAAATCCCGGATCGCTCCGATCAGGCCGCCGTCCGCCATCGCCGGAATATGGCTGGTGCTCACCGCGTTCGCCGGCTTGCTGCTTGTCCTGGCGGTGACCGGATGACCATCGTCCTGTCCATTCTGACGCAGCTTCTGCACATCGCGCTGTTCGTGGTCGCCGCGCCAACGCTGGCCGGCGCCATGGATTGGTTGGATGCGCGGTTCGCGAGCCGAGCGGGACCGCCGGTTCTGCTGCCATGGCATGATTTGCTGCGCCTGTGCCGTAAGACACCAATGGCGGCGGACAATGTCTCGCCGATCATGCAGTTCGGTCCGGCCGTGGCGCTGGGTGCGACTTTGTCCGCCGCCGCCCTGGTGCCGTCGTTCACCCTGGGTATGGCCCTGTCTCCCCTGGCCGATGTGCTGACGGTCGCCTCCCTGCTGGCAGTGGCGCGGGTCGCCGGCACACTGGCCGCGTTGGATGCCGGCGCCGCGAAACCGGGTCTGAGCGCGCAGCGATCCAGCGCCATTGCGGTCCTGGCCGAACCAACGCTTTTGTTATCCGTGACCGGCCTTTCCCTCATGGCCGGTAGTTTCAATCTCGACATGATGATCGTCCAACAACGGGAGGGCATCTTGCTGCCCGCCACCGCGTCCGCCCTCGTTTTCACCGTGCTGGTGGCTTTGGTGTTCGCCGATACCGGCGCCGTGGATCAGACGGCCGATGCGATCTACAGCGGCACCAGCCTCGCGATGGTGCGAATGACCGGGTGGTGTCGGCGGCTGGTTCTGCTGAACCTGATCGGCGGCTTGTTCCTGCCGATCGGCATGGCCGCGGATGAGACCGGTTCGGCCGGCTGGGCCGCCGGCATTTTCGCATTTCTGTGCAAACTGGTGGTTTTCGGCGTTGGCCTGTCGGCGATCCAGACCCTGGCTGGCCGGATACCGCGCCGCTCGCTGCCTGACCTGATCGGGGTCGCGGCGCTGCTCGCGTTGCTGGCCATTGTCCTGGTCCTGGCCAGCGGAGGGATGGCATGAGCGCGATTGCGACCGCTTTCGCGCAAGGGGGGGCCGGGATCGCGCTCGTCGCCGGGTTCGCTCTGCTGTGCGTCCGGCAAATCAGCGTGGCGTTCATCCTGATCACCGTCCAGTCCATCGCGGTCGCGGTGGGCGCGATGGCGATGCATCGGCCGCTGCTGGCGCTGCCGCCCCTGGTTCTGGCCGCCTGGCTTTGGTTTATCCGTGAGTGGGCCCATCAGGACAGCACCGAACCGGCCGGCGGACCGAAGCTGGGCGTTTGCGCCGGAGCGGTGCTGGCGATCCTGTGCCAATCGCAGGGCAATTTGGGATTGCCGTTGGCGGCGGCCCTGCTGGCGGTACTCCTCGCGGCGACCCGCACCGCACCGTTCATGCGCACGATCGCTCTCGTCGCGCTGCAGAACAGCGTGATCATGGCGGTCTGCATCGGCTTGCCGAATAACGTGGATCTGCCGCTGCTGTTGCCGCTGGCATGCGTCGTGCTGCCACTGCCGCTATCGGCCGGTCTGCTGATCCCGGCCGTCGCGGCGCAGGCTTTTCGCAACCGGGTGTGGCTTGGTTGGACCGATCTGGTGCTGTCGGTGGCGGTGTTCGGCGCGACATGTCTCATTCCGCTGGACCCCATCGCCTCGGTCCTCGCCCCATTGCTGGGTTTGGACGGGGTGCTGCGCGCGGAAACCAGACGCAAGCGGCACGCTGGTACACAGGGCCTCACGCCGCATGCGGCACGGTTTACGATGGCCGGGCGTGGGTTGGCGTTGCTGAACAGCATTTTTGTCATAGCGGCCGTTTGCGCGCCTGCCCCGTTGATCGCCTGGTTCGCGATCCTGGCCGCGATCGCGACAGCCCTGCTGCCGACTCTCCGGCGTCGCGGCGATCAGGCGTTGCTGGCCAACGTCGGCGCCGGGATCCTTTTGGCGGGGCTGCTGCTGCAAGCAGCGGCGCCATCGACCGTCGCCTATTTATGCCTGTTCGCCGGGTTCGCCATGATCGTGGCGGTGGTTCCCGATCTGGCCGCCGTTGCGGTGGCCGTGTTGCTACGCCTCGCGATCCAACAGGATTTTCCGTCAACCGCCGGGACACTGGGGGTCGTCCTTGCCTTGCTCGCCTTGTTCGGTTGCGCCGCCCTGCTGATCAGAGGCCGCCGTCCCGCCGTCGCCAACATTGGAGAGTGGGCCACGCCGGCCATCGCGGGAGAGGCGCCCGGAACGTCGTTGTGGACGTCCGGGCCACTGACGATTTTCACCGATCCGCCTTCGCATGTGTCGGCAATACCAAACGGCAACCTGCGGATCAGCTCGCTCATCCCCAACCAGTTGGCACTCGGGTCGATGGCCCGCGTGCCACGCAGCGCCGCGGAACCCGACAGTATGGTGACGCTGACCGGTGATCGAGCGACGCTTTTTCTGCTGAGTCTGGCCAGCATCGCCACATTGGCCATTTGCATCGGTTCGCCCGATGGCCGCTTCGCCGCCTTGGTCCTGCTGATACTGCTGATCCTGAGCCGATCCGCGGCACGGCTGACCCGCGGTCCGATCGCCACGCTGGCTTTCGCGGGGCTGGCGGGGATTCCACCCTTGGGCGTCTTTCCGGGGCTTGTCCTCGTGGTGTTAGCCATCGCGGGGCATGATCCCTGGTTGCTGCCGCCACTGGGGCTGCTGGCGATCCCGATGATGCTCGCCGGATTGCCGAACCGTATGCCGGACCTGAGATCCGCATCGGCGTTCCGGTCCCTGTTCTGGATCCCGCTGGTGCTGGCCCTCGTGGCCGGTTACGGCATGCCGACGGGCTTTTCGCAGTGGCTGCACATCACAACGGCGGGCCAGCCATGACCACGGTCAAGACCATCATCCGTGACGCCCCTGTGGAGGTGTGCCGGCCCTGGCTGCGCTACGATCTGCGCCACGACGCATGGACCTCTCTGGCGCGGGCCGCGGCAACCGAGGGACAGGTGTTGCTCGCCCTGTGGGCGGACACCATGAAGGTCCACGCCTTGTTTCTCGACCACGCGGACCTGACGATCGTGGCGGTTTCAACCTCGGCCGCGGACGGATGGTATCCCGCCCTGTCACCCGTGCTGCCAGCCGCCAGCTTGTTCGAGCGGATGATCCACGACCTGTGGGGACACCGGGCCGCCGGCGCAACCGACATGCGGGGCTGGTTGGATCACGGCGCCTGGCTGTTGTCGCACCCGATGGCCACAAGGCCGGGTCCGCCCGTCCAACCGGACGAACCACACCACATCGACCCCGACGACGCCATGATCCTGCCGCTCGGTCCGATCTGGGGACCTCTGGATGAGGCCGCGCATCTTCGCCTCGCTCTCGACGGCCCCTGGATTCTGCAGGCCGAGGTTCGGCTTGGCTTTACCCACAAGGGGACCCTGGCGCTGATGCAGGGCAAATCCCCCCGCATCGCCGCCCGGTTCGCCGCGAGGCTGTCGGGGGACGCCACCGTCGCCCATTCCGTGGCGTTCGCCCGGGCCACCGAGGCCGCGATGGAGATACAGGCGCCGCCCCGAGCGGTCGCCCTGCGAATCGCCATGATGGAGATTGAACGAGTCGCGGGCCATCTCGACACACTCGGCGAGGTCGCCCGACTGGCGGAGGCGCCGGTGGCGCGGTCGCAATGCGGCCTGTTGCGGGAAACCCTTTTGCGCGCTTCGGACACCGCGTTTGGTCACCGGCTGATGATGGATTGCGTGGTCCGGGGCGGTGTCGCCGCCGACATCGCCACCCCCGGACCCCATGCGATTTTGCGGGCCTTAGGCGATATCGCGTCGCAACTGCCTGGCATCCGCCGATTGCATGACGCGCCTTCCCTGTCGTCCCGCCTGGTCGGTGTCGGACGCGCCGGCGGAGCGTTGGCGGCGTCACTCGGTGTCGGCGGGGTCGCCGGTCGGGCATCCGGGGTTGCGTTTGACTCCAGAAACGGATTCATGCCGGAGTACAGCCGCTTCGCCCCGCGCGTCGCCGTCCGTCACGACGGTGACGCCGCTGCAAGACAACATCTACGGATTTTCGAAATCGAAGAAAGCCTGCGGCTGATCGGCGCGGCACTGGGTGACTTGCCGGACGGTCCGGTTACCGTGGCGCTGGCACCGGTCAGCGGCGAGGGTATCGGGTGTGCCGAATCCGTTCGAGGCACCGTTTGGCATTGGTTGCGACTGGATCATGGACAGATCGCCGCCGTCTTTCCGGCCGATCCCGGTTGGGGGCTGTGGAAGCTGGCCGAACGCGTCCTCGAACACGCGGTGGCGGACGATATCGACCTGATCCGAGCCTCACTTGCTTTGCCTGCGTCCGGAATGGATTTGTAATGTCACCAACCTCGCCACCGGAGCCGGTCGATCCGGCCGCCCTGGACTCGCTGCGCGCCCGACTGGACGAAGCGGCACAAACCCGGCTGGGACGCAGCCTGGCGATCCGCCACATCAACACCGGAAGCTGCAACGGGTGCGAACTGGAACTGCGGGCGCTGCACACGGCCTTGTACAATCTCGAACGGTTCGGCCTGCGCTTCGTGGACAGTCCGCTGCATGCCGACGTCCTGCTGGTGACCGGGCCGCTGACCCGCAACCTGAAAGCCGCGCTGGAGCAAGCCCGGGGCGCGACACCGGAGCCGAGATGGGTCGTCGCGATGGGGGATTGCGCCGTCGATGGCGGCGTCTTCAGGGGCAGCTATGCGGTCCTGGGTGGCGCTGGCGTGGCCGTGCCTGTCGATCTGACGATCAGGGGGTGTCCGCCGGCGCCGGCGATGATCCTGGCGGGGCTGCGGACTTTGCTGGAGGCGAACTCAAAATAGAAACGCCCTCCCCCGCGGACGGGAGAGGGCGTTGCCGGCGATCCCGGAGCCGTTAGGCCGCGGGCGTCGCCATCTTCTTGTGGCTGGTCTTGTGGGTGCTGACCTTGTGGACAGCGGTGTGGTGGGTTTTGTGGTGGCTCGCGGCCATGACCGGCGAGGTAACCAGGGCAGCGGCCGGCAGAACAATTGCCAGCGCGGCGATCAGGCGCTTGAACGAGGTAATCACGAGCGTGTGCTCCGGAGGATGAGAGGGGCGTGAAGCGGGTTAACAGCCGGGGTGAAGAAGTTACCCTAATCGACTGCATTCATTATGCAACGTCAGGTCATCTGAAAGCAAGTTAATTCCGGCGCACAGATGTGATCGTCGCGTTAAAACAGTCCGAAGCGACACGCCAACCACAATTTTTTCCATGTCGGCAAACTGACTCGCTCATCGAGACGTTGCCAGCCGCGGGCTTCCAACGCCGACAGGATCGAATCGTAGGTCGCCGCCATCAACCGCGCCGGCTTCATCGCCGTGCGGTCGCATTCGTCCATCGCCTCTCTGGCCTGACGGAAATACGTGTGGGCCAGGATCGCGAGCCGGCCGCACACCGCCGGCAACCCCGGCGCGGTCAAAATCGCGACCGGATCGGCCGGCACCCCGGCCTCCCGCAGGTATTCGAGCGGCAGATAGATACGCCCTCGTTCCGTATCCTCGCGGATATCCCGTAAAATATTTGTCAACTGTAATGCTCGGCCTAACGCATACGCCACCCGATCGGCCGCCGGTGAGGCATCGCCGAACGCCCGCACGGACAAACGCCCCACCGCCGACGCTACGCGATCGCAATAAAGATCGAGCGCGGCCATAGCCGGAGCAAGAACGACCGTCTCCGCATCCGTTTCCATTCCGTCGATGACGGCGATGAAATCCTCTTGCCGCAACTGGAACCGCGGTACCGCCGCGGCCAGCACACGGGTCACCGGCCCGTCCGTATGGCCCGAATACAATCCAGCGATCCGATCTCGCCAGGCCGCGAGACCCAGCCGCTTCTCCTGCAACGTCCCGGCCTCGTCGGCGATATCGTCGACGATGCGGCAGAACGCGTAGATGCCATACATCGCATGCCGGCGATCCGGCGGCAGCACGCGCATGCCATGATAGAACGATGTCCCGGCCGCCCGTACGATGGCTTCGACCGCATCCAGATCGGCTTGTTCCACCCCCAGCGGCGTGGAACCCGGGTTAGCTCTGCCCGACCTGTTCATACCAGGTAAAACACAGCTCTGAGACCACTGAAGATCGCGTCGCTCTTGCTGAGCTTAACACGATGTGCAATCGGATCTTTATTGGCCAGGCGCACGGCCAGACGCGTCGCCAGGCCGTAAATGACACCTGTTTCGAGACGAAACCGCCGATCGCGCACCACCTCAGGCAATTCCGAAGCCGCCAGGTTCATCCGGTCAATCCGGTCCAATAACGTGCTGAACACGCGCCGCATCGCCGGCGTCTCGGCCGGCAACAGCAAATCATCGACCTTGGCGCCAAAATGCTCGAGCAACGCCTGAGGCAGGTAGCAACGGTCCAGTTGCTTCAGGTCCTTCGCACAGTCCTGGATATGATTCATAATCTGCAACGACATGCAAAGCGCATCCGACGGGGAGTGGCATTCGTGATGCTCTCCATGCAGGTCCAACATATAGCGCCCGACCGGCACCGCCGAGTAGTGGCAGTAGTTGTAAAGCTCATCGAACGTTGCGTAGCGCGATTTTACCGCGTCCTGGCGGAACGCCAGCAGCAAATCGGTCGCGTGCTTCGCCGTGATGCCGGTCTGCGCCAGACTGTCCCGTAAGGCCGAGGCGCTGGGTGAGCCGGCCGTGCGGCGCCCCAGCAGAACGTCCTCCATCACGCCAAGGCGCGCCAGTTTTTCGTCCGGAGACAGTTCGGACGAATCGGCGATGTCGTCAGCGTTGCGGGCGAAGGTGTAGAAACGATGGATCGGCTCGCGATTCTTGCGCGCGATCAGGCGGGAGCCGACGGGGAAATTTTCGTCTGTCCGGCTCTTGCCCGACCAGACCTCCACATTTTCGTCCAACTGGCTCATCCGGCGCTTCCCTGATACGCACGCCCTTTCCAGGCGACGCCACGTCCGAGGTAGTGATTGGCCGCCGATCCAATCGTCGCGGCCATATAGAAAGCGGCGATCAACGGAAGCGCGGGCGCCCAAAGCGGGGACTGTCCGAACCGGCGCAACGTCGGCACATAGGATGCCGCCAGCATCAGCCACGCGACCAGACCAAACCAGCGTGCGGCCCCCTGTCCGACCAACGCCAGGGCCGGAGGCAGCAACCAGGTCACCGCCATACCGAGGCTTGTCGCGACGAGCAGCCACCAGGAATACCGCAACTGCACGAAGGCGGTGCGCGCGATCATCGCCCAGATATCGGCGACCGCCGGATACTGACGCTCCGACCGGGCGAGGTCCGAGTGACCGAGCCAGATGGGTCCACCTTTCTTCACGGCCGCCGCCAGTGCGACATCGTCGATCAACGCCCCTCGTATGCTTTCGATCCCCCCGATCCGCCGCAAGGCCTGGCGCCGAATCAAGATCGTGCCGCCCGCCGCCGCGGCGGTGGATTTCAACCCGTCGTTGACCCGGGCAAACGGATAAAGCAACTGAAAGAAGAAGACGAAGGCAGGCACCAAAGCCCGCTCCGCCAGGCTCTGGCACCGTAACCTTACCATTTCGGAAACAAGATCAAGGCTATAGCGCTCGAGTTTAGCAACGAGAGCGGAGACATGCGCGGCGTCATGAATGATATCGGCGTCGGTGAGCAACAGCAGATCCGAAGGACCTGATTCGGTCACGCCCTGCGACACGGCCCAAAGCTTACCGCTCCATCCCGCTGGCCGGGGTGCGCCATTAATGACGGTCAGCCGGCGGTCGTCGATCGCGCGCGCGATATCGCCGGTGCCGTCGCTGCTGTTGTCATCCACCAGGATAACACGAAACGGGCCGGCATAATCCTGGGCCAACAGCGACCGCAGAGCGGCCTCGATCGACGGTGCCTCATCACGCGCCGGCACGATGATCGCGACCGACGGCGTCGTGAGCGGATACGACACGGACAGCACCGGCCCAGCCTGCCAGAACCGGCCGTGGCCAAACAGCAGATACATCCAGATCACCAGCGCGAGTACCGCCAGGGTTGTCATGGCAAGCCGCACTGACACTGACACAGGCAGATCGTGCTCACATCGTCATGGTGCGCGAAGGCGCCGACCTTCGTCGGCATGACGGGTATGGCCGGCGGAGAGTCGGTGTCAACGCCGATTGGTATCATGCCTTCAGCATTCCGTTCGCCCGGAACCAGGCGACGGCATCCTCGACCGCCAGACGCACCGGCCGTGGATTGTACCCAAGTTCCGCTTTCGCTTTGGCAGAGGAATAAAACATCTTCTTACGCGCCATTTTCAGATGGTCGCGTGTCATCATCGGCTCAATGCCCGTGACCTTGGCCAACTTCTCCATCACAAATGCCGCCGGCCAGACAAGAGCTTCCGGCAGGCAGAGGGTTGGCGGCTTGCGGTGCACCACCTCGGCCACCAACGTCAGAATGTCCTTCAGCAGCATGTCCTCGCCGCCCAGAATATAGCGTTCGCCGACCCTGCCCTTTTCCAGTGCAAGGACATGACCCTCGGCCACGTCATCGACATGCACGATATTGAGGCCGGTATCGATGAATGCGGGCACACGGCCGGCAGCGGCGTCGCGAATCATCTTGCCTGTGGGTGTCGGCTTGATGTCGCGCGGTCCGACCGGGGCGGCGGGATTGACCACGACCACAGGCAATCCATCCCGCCGCGCCAGCTCGAGCACCGCCTTTTCCGCCAGATACTTCGATCGTTTATAGATGCCGACGAAATCGGCCTCATGCGTCGGGGTTGTCTCATCTGCCGGGGTGCCGTCGCCGATTTGACCGAGCGTGGCGACGGAACTGCAATGGACGATCCGTTCCGCACCGGCGCGAGCAGCAGCCCGAACCATGGCCAGCGCGCCATCGACGTTGGCCCGCAGCATGGCGTCGGGATCAGGCACCCAGAAACGGTAGTCGGCCGCGACATGCAGCACGTAGCGGCACCCGGCGGCGGCGCGCGCCAACGAATCAGGGTCGGTCAGGTCGCCGGTCACAATTTCAGCATCCAGCCCCGCCAGATTGCGGCGATCGCTGGTCGGGCGGGTCAACAGACGCAATGTATGGCCGCGTGCCGCCAATGTCCGAGCGACAGCGGACCCGACAAAGCCGGTAGCACCTGTGACGAGGGTCGTCATCGAGACTCCATTCCGAAACCGCGCCTCCATAAACGAGCAGGTCGTCACATGGAACAGACTTCGCTTGCCGACAGTCCCCCGCAAGGGCAGAAACTGTCCATCATGAAACGCCTGTCTTATCTATTGGCTCTGCTGGGCGTGCTGATCGCCGTCCTGCTGGTGTCCTGGTTTGGCTTCGGTAACGTCGTCTCGGCCGTCAGCCGGATCGGCTGGCCGGAGTTCGGACTGATCGTTGGCTGGCAACTGGTGCTGTTCGTGATCCTGGGATTGGCCTGGGACCTGATCACCCCGGCGCGAACGATGCGCCGGCCATGGGTCCTGATCTGGGGCCGCATGGTACGGGACGCCGCGTCCAACTGCCTGCCGTTTTCGCAGGTTGGCGGCTTTGTGTTCGGCGCCCGCGCCGTCACATTGCATGGGGTGGAGTGGCATACCGCCACAGCCTCCACCATCGTCGATGTCACCGCGGAATTCCTGGCGCAGATCGCGTTCGCCGGCATTGGATTGGGTGTGCTGCTGGCGCGTGCGCCGGGTTCGGGCGTCGCGGTCCCGGTCGAAATCGGGATCGGCGTCGCGGTGCTGGCCTGTTTCGCGTTCGTCTGGCTGCAAAAGGGCGCGGCACCGTTGTTTGCCCGCCTCGGGCGCCGGATCGCCGGCAACTGGTTTGCCGATGCCGAGGAGCGCGTCTCGGTCCTGCAAGCGGAACTGGGCCTGATCTATGGCCATGCCGGGAAACTGGCGTTGGGCTTCATGATGCATCTGATCGGCTGGATTGGCACCGGCGTGGCGGGCTGGATCACCTACCACGCACTGGGCGTGCCGATCGATTTCGACGACGCGCTGGCGATCGAGGCCCTGTTGAGCGCGGCGGCGGCGCTGGCGTTCCTGGTTCCCGTCAATGCCGGCGTGCAGGAGGCGGGATACGCCGCGTTAGGCGCCATCTTCGGCGTGCCCCCCGAACTGTCGCTGGGCGTGTCGCTGGTACGCCGGGCGCGCGACATCGTGGCCGGCGTACCGATCTTGTTGATCTGGCAATACGTTGAGATGCGGCACCTGCGCATCGGCCGGCGCGAGGCCGAGGTGGGATAGCGTCACCGTCCGTTCCGACGTCAACATTGCCGCCATGACAGTGAAACCATGCTGGACGTCAGACGGCCGGGCATGACATGCGGCAACCCTTCGCACCTTATCTTGAACAGAGAAACCAACGACCTGCGTTAATATGTAGTGTGCCCTGCGCCCGCGGCGCACGCTTGCCGGGATAATGTCTGATGCGAAATCTGCGTTTACTCGAACCAAAAATATTGCAACCTTCCACCGGTCAGCGGCGCCCAATGACCGCGATATTTTGGCTCGCAATGGTCGCGATCCTCCTGCAATGCTTCCTGCCTTACGTTGTCCTGGTCGCGATCGGCATCGATTCGCCCGCGGTCAAACTGCATCCAGCGACGATCCTGGTGATCGTTGGGGGGATTTGCGCGTTGGCCACGGGCCCCTCCTTCCATCAGCGGTGCCGGGAGACACCCGGCCTGATGCTGTTCGTCGTGATGATCCCGGTACTCGCTATTTATGCATCCATTTCCACCGGCATCAGCGGCGTCGCAATCTACCCTGAATCCTATTGGTCGGCGGGACTGTTGGCATTGATGTTGGAGCCCGCAAGTCCAAAGCAGAAGCGGTTTCTGGCCAGGATATTGATAGCATATTGTGTGTTCAACGTGTTCATTGCTTTATACGAGCACATGACCGCAACCGAGTTGTTTCCGGCGATTGCCGATCCTGACGCCTACGATAAAATCGTTGATCCTGGCGTCGATTTCCGGGCGAACGCGTTCTTCAACCATCCGCTGACCGGATCCCTGATCACGACCATGGCGGTTTTCCTGGTCTATGCGATGCGCATGCGTTTCATATCCGCTGCCGTGATCTTCGGAATCCTGCTGGTCGGCATGGTCGCCTATGGCGGTCGTACCGCGCTGGTTGTCGTCTCGATTTTCACCGTAACGGCCGCTGCCTTTGTACTGCTGCGAGGTATCATCCGGCGTAATCTCAGGCTCGATTTTGTCGTCGCGGTCGTGTTGGGCCTCGTCATCGTCCCGATCCTGGCCTATGTGGTCGTCACCCAGACGACACTTGCCGAACGCATTATGGATCGGTTGTATTTCGATGACAGCGCGGAAGTGCGCACCACCCAGTTTATGATTTTCTCGCACCTGACGCTGCCGGACTGGCTGTTCGGCATTTCGCGTTCACATCTTGAGGTGCTGAAACTTCAGATCGGCCTCGACAGTAAAAATACCGATATCGAAAATTTCTGGCTCATCATGGTGTTGAACCTTGGTGTGATTGGTTTCACATTATTTACGATCGTGTTTTTGAGTTTCCTGCACCACCTTGGCCGCATCTCTCGCAACGCTAACGGCTGGTTGCTGGTCGGTGCGGCGTTGATCATCGACTCCGGCTCGAATTCCCTCGGGGTGAAGACATCCGATCTGTTCATGGAAGTTCCCTTCGTGGTGGCGATGTCGGGCTTTGCCGACTACGCCAGAAGTCCCCGCCTGGTGATGCCGCGCCTATTGGAAAGTCTGCGGCCGGCGCTCCGGCCCAAGGGTGCGTTAGGGGAGGTCGCGGCGACGCCAAACCGCGGACTTCAGATCATGGCGTCGCGGCCGTCCTGAGGAATGTTCCCCGGGCAGCCGTGCCGGGACGTATCGTCATTGACGGAACCGGCGCGTAACGGCATCTCTTTGCCGATGCGTATCGCCGCCCTCCTGGTTGCCGCCGGCTCCGGCACACGCTTTGGTGCAGACGTGCCGAAGCAGTTTCTGATCGTCGCGGGCAAGCCGGTTATCCGGCATGCGGCGCTGGCGTTGAGTCGCCATGTTTCGCTGCTTCAGGCGGTCGGAGACGCGGAACCGATCGAGGCGGCACTGGCCGGCCTCCCGAACTGTCTGCCGGTCATCCCCGGCGGCGCGAGCCGTCAGGATAGCGTCCGCGCCGGCCTGGAAGCGCTCGCGCCGTTCGCCCCTGACATCGTCCTGGTCCACGACGCGGCTCGGCCTGTCATTCCGGCTGGCACAATTCCGGCCCTGTTGGCCGCATTGAAAGAGTTCCCGGGCGCGATCCCCGCCGCGCCCGTTGCGGACACCCTGAAGCGGGTAGAGCGTGGCGTTATCACCGAGACAGTGCCGCGCGCGGGTCTGTTCCGAGCCCAGACACCGCAGGCGTTTCGGTTTCAAACGCTGTTGACCGCTCATCGCTCCGGCCTGACCGGCGCGACCGACGACGCATCTCTGCTGGAGGCCGCCGGATTGAGCGTGCAGGTCGTGCCCGGTTCGGACGACAATATCAAATTAACCTACCCGGACGATCTGATCCGGTTGGAGCGTATCATGACAGTCCCGATGGTGCCGCGGGTCGGCACCGGTTTCGATGTGCATGTCCTGCAGGCAGGGCGTCCGCTGTTCCTGTGCGGCGTCAATGTGCCGCATGAACTGGGTCTGGCCGGGCATTCTGACGCCGATGTCGGTATTCATGCCCTGTGCGATGCGATCTACGGTGCACTCGCCGAAGGCGATATCGGCCGGCATTTCCCTCCCAGCGAGGCAACCTGGAAAGACGCCGACAGCGCTCGGTTTCTGAGCCACGCGGCCGAACGCATCGCCGCCCGCGGCGGCCGGCTGATCAATGCCGACGTGACGCTGATTTGCGAGCGGCCGAAGATCACACCGCATGCACCAGCGATGATTGTTCGGCTGGCGGACTTGCTTGGCGTGGATATCGGCCGCATATCGGTAAAGGCCACCACTACGGAACGACTTGGCTTCACCGGCCGCGGTGAGGGCATCGCGGCGCAGGCGGTGGTTTCGATCCTCGTCCCAGACTAATCCCTTCTCACCGGAGACCGCGAGACCATGAGGACATCCACTACGTTGGCCGCACTGTTGGCGGTTGGTCTGCTCGCCGGCTGCGGTGAGAAACAAAAAGCCGATGTTAATCCGTTCCCACCGGTGCCTCCTGTGATCTCTGAGGTGGCCCCGAAGCCACCGATCACGGCGGAGGCTTTGATGTGGCAGCCCGGCCACTGGGACTGGAACGGCAGCGGTTATGTCTGGGCCAAGGGACAGTACGTGCCGGCCGCGGGTCACGGCAACATGTGGATGCCCGGCTGGTGGTCGCGGTCCGAGGCCGGTTGGAACTGGCAGCCGCCGCATTGGACGTCGTGAGCGGGCGCACAACGTCGGACTACGCATTGAGGAAATCCTCGGGATCGATGCCAGCCTGACGGAGAATCGCACGGAGCGTGCCCTCGGGCATGTCTCCGGGATGGTTCGGGATTGTGGTGAACCGGCCGGTCGATGGATTGCCCCAGATCTCGAGATACCCAACCTCGAACTGGTCCACTTCGATCACGGAGATCGCTTCGCTCGCCATTACGGACTTTTGGGCTTGAACCGGTAAACCTCGGCCTCCCCGGGGAACGTCGCCGCACGCACATCGGCGGCATACCGGGCAACGGCGTCGTCGATCGTCGTCCGCAGATCGGCATAACGGCGAACGAATTTTGGCACCCGCTCAAATGTTCCGAGCATATCGTCGGTGACCAGGATTTGACCATCACACACAGACGAGGCCCCGATACCGATCGTCGGCACGCTGACAATCCCCGAAATCTCGGCCGCGAGACTTTCCGCCACCCCCTCCAGCACGATCGCGAAACACCCGGCCTCCTCGACCGCCCGAGCTTCGGCGATCACCCGCGCGCGTTCGTCGTCACTACGGCCCTTCGCCTTGAAGCCGCCGTCGATATGCACCGCCTGCGGCCGCAGCCCGACATGCCCCATCACCGGCACGCCGCGCTGCACCAGGAAGGCGATCGTGCGGGCCAGTGCCACCCCGGCCTCGATCTTCACCGCCTGGCAGCCGGTTTCCTGCATCACACGAACCGACGAGGCGAACGCCTGCTCCGGCGAGCCCTCGAATGTGCCGAACGGCAGATCCACGACGACCAGCGCATGCGACGATCCCCGCATGACCGCCTGACCATGCAGGATCATCATGTCCAGCGTCACGCCGGTCGGGGTGGGCAAGCCGTGCACGACCATCCCGACCGAGTCACCGACCAGCAGGACATCAACATGCGGATCGAGCAACGCCGCGACCGGCGCGGTGTACGCCGTCAGGCATACGATTTTGTCGCGGCCCTTCATGGCCCGAATATCAGGGACGCTGATGCGCCTGGTGACGGTGTGTTTCGACACTGGATGGGTCCCCGTAGGTTAGTCGAGCAACCAGGGAGCGGCGGCTGCCTGGGCAATCTGCCGCACCTGATTCATCAAACCGACCCCGACCGGTATGCCATTGGCCATGCGTGTCTCGGCATATTTCCATTGCGGATCGCCCGCAACCATGACCGGACGCGCCGGATCGACGGGCGTGGTGGCGCGCAGCGCGCCCAGGAAGGTGGTGACGTCAGTTTCGAAGTCATCGGACTCGCGGAAGATCGACGGGTCGATCGCCATGAAGAAATGCCCGATATCCATCCCGACCGGCTTCTTCGTGTGCATCGGATCAGTGATCAGCGTTGCCCCCGACAGGCACGACGACAGAATGTTCACCATCACCGCCAAACCGTAGCCCTTGTAGCTGGAATTCTCCGGCGACCCACCGAGCGAGGTGAGGAAGCCGCCTTTTTCCTTGGCAACGAGGGGATCGTTGGACGGATTGCCCTCGGCATCCAAAACCCATCCGTCCGGTGTGGGCAGGTGTTCGTTCGCCTTGTTGCGAATACGACCAGCGGCGACCGTCGTTGTCGCCATATCCAACAGAAACGGCACACCATCGGCCCCGGGCGCGGCGAACGACCACGGATCGGTCCCCAGACGCGCCTGCTTGCCAAACGTCGGCGCCACCTGAATGCCAGAGGCCGACGTACAGGACATGCCGATCAACCCCTGCTTCGCCGCCATCAACGAGTAGAAGCCGGCCGCGCCGAAATGCGCCGAACTGTGCACCACGGCCGCCGCCATGCCCACTGTCTTCGCCTTCTCGATCGCCGTGGACATCGCAAAATGCGCCGGCACATGCCCAAGTCCGCCGCCACCATCGACCACGGCCGACACCGGCGTCTGCCTTACAATCCGCGGCCGCGCATCCATCTTCGCTCGGCCCGACCGCCGCAATCCGTCGTAGCCGGGGATCATCGACATGCCGTGGCTGTCCACGCCGTGCAAATCGGCCCAGGACAGGATTTCCGAGGTCGTCTCGGCGTTGTCCTCCGGCATCCCCCATCCGAGGAGAATGGCCTTTAGTTGGGCGCGGTGGTTGGCATAGGTCGCGGGCATGGACGAGTCCTTCAGGTTTGCTTTGACGCGAACCTTGCGCGTTCACGGCGTTCCGGCAAGGGTGGCATCCGATTTGGCAGGGGGAGAAAGCACCATGGCCGACAGCCAGGCGTTGTTGCAGGCAAGATTCGGGATCGGTCTGCCGGGAACCGAGGTGCCCGACGCCATCGCCGGCCTGATCGACCGGCGCGTCACCCGTCGCTATACCGAACAAGATATCCCCGACTCCTTGCTGGATGCCTTGCTGGCGGCAGCCCAATCGGCTCCGGCGAAATCGGACCTGCAACAGTATTCTGTTGTCGTGATGCGGGACCGCCCGCGCATAAAACAGATCGCCGACTGGATCGGCACGATGGATTGGATCGCGACCGCGCCGGTTTTCCTGGTGTGGTGCGGCGACATGCGGCGCGGACAACGCATGTGCGAGATGCATGATATGCCGCACGCTAACAACAACATGGACACGTTCCTGAACACCGCTGTCGATTGCTCGCTGGCGATGGGACAGTTCATGGCGGCGGCGGACGCGGTCGGGTTGGGCACTTGCCCGATCAGCTATGTCCGCAGTCATATCGAGCGCGTATCGCCCTTGCTGGGCTTACCGAAAGGCGTTTACCCGGTGGCCGGACTGAGCGTCGGGTGGCCGCTATTCCGCCGTCCGGTGTCGATGCGATTGCCGCCATCCGTCGTGGTGCATCGGGAACGCTATGATGACAGCGCATTAGCGGCCGATATCGCCGCCTACGACCAACGCCGTAACGCGCGCGATCCCGTGGCCGCCGGCGGCTTGAAGAACAACGACGTCTATCCGCCCAGGGACGGCGTCGGGTGGAGCGAGAATGCCGCGCGTCAGCTTTCGGTGCCCGAGCGGTTCGGGTTTTCGACGTACCTGAAGACGAAGGGTTTCGATCTTGCCTGATGATTCGCCTTTGGTCATGCGTCCGACGGCCATCCGGGCCAAGCACGCCGCCAGCCTGATCGTGTTGCGACATGAGAATAACGAACCGCACATGCTAATGGGCATGCGGGGCGCGAAGCATCGCTTTATGCCGAACCGCCTGGTTTTTCCCGGTGGCCGAGTCGATCCGGCTGATCTGACCGCGCCGTTCGCCACACCGTTATCGTCATCAACCGAACACGGATTGCGCAAGAACAGCAGCGCGAAACTGGCCGCCGGACTGGCCTCCGCCGCGGCTCGAGAATTGCTGGAAGAAACCGGTCTGTCCCTCGGCGATCCGCCCCGGCTGGACGTGCTGTCTTATCTCGCCAGGGCGGTCACGCCACCCGGACTGCCGATCCGCTTCAATGCCCGGTTTTTCGTCGTCGAGGAACGTTTCGTCAGCGGCGAGATCGGCGGCGACGGCGAACTCGACGGATTGCGCTTTTACGGCATGAGCGAAGCCCTGGCCCTGGAACTCGCCCTGCCGACGCGGCTTGTGCTGGAACGTTTGACCGCATGGCTCGCCCTGCCCGACGCGGAGCGGAACGGCCATCACCCGACGCCGGTTTTATTACGCGACCGTGGTTGGACCATGGAGTAAAAGAAATCTCGGCGTGCCTGCGATTGTGGTACCGGTCTTGCGTAGCGTGCGGCAAGCGTCCGCATGTTAAAGGCATCCAGAATGACCGACCTGCATTTTTTGACCATTTCGCAGGCATCCGCGCAAATCAAAGCACGAAAACTATCCCCGGTTGAGCTGACCAGGGCTTTTCTCTCTCGGATCCAACGGCTGGATGGCAAGCTGAACAGCCATTTGCTGGTGCTGGAAGAACAGGCCATGGCTGACGCCGTCAGGGCAGAAGCCGAAATCGCTCGCGGCGGATGGAAGGGGCCACTGCATGGGATCCCGGTTGGCCTGAAGGATATTTACAACACCGCGGACATCCGGACGACCGGCCATTCCGCTTTGTTCAAGGACCACATCCCCACCGAGGATGCCTTTACCGTGGGCTTATTGCGGCGGGCCGGTGCCGTCATAACGGGCAAATTGGCGACCTGGGAATTCGCGATCGGCGGGGCCTCGTTCGACCTGCCTTGGCCGCCCGCCCGCAACCCATGGGACGTATCGCTTGATCCGTCGGGATCGTCGTCCGGCTCCGGCGTGGCGGTGGCGGCGGGGTTATGTATGGGCGCGATGGGCAGCGATACCGGCGGATCGATCCGCGGTCCCGCCGCCTGGTGCGGCATCGCTGGGCTGAAGCCGACCTATGGGCTGCTCAGCCGACGGGGTATCCTGCCGCTGTCGTTCTCCCTGGATCATGCCGGCCCGATGTGCTGGACCAGCGAGGACTGCGCATTGATGATGCAAGTCCTGGCCTGCCACGATCCGCTTGACCCTGGCAGCGCGACCATTCCGGCCTTTGATTACACGGCTAATCTGGGAAAGAGCCTGGCCGGTCTGCGGGTCGGTGTGGTGCGGCACTTTTTTGAACGTGATTTGCGCACCGATCCCGAAACGATCGCGGCGGTTGAGACCAGTGTGGCTGCGTTGCGTGACCTTGGTGCGGTCGTCTCCGAAGCACATTTGTCGCCATTTGGGGCTTACACCGACTGCGGCAGCCTGATCGCGCGCAGTGAGGCTTACTCGATTCACCAACACTGGTTGCGGACGTCCCCCGAGCTTTACGGCTCGTTCGCGCGGCATCGGCTGATGGCGGGGGCGTTTATTTCGGCGGCAGACTATATCAACGCGCAGAGGGAACGGACCCGGTTGGTTGCGCAGTTCGCCGCGACCATGAGAAACTTCGATGTCGTGATTTTCCCCACCGCCCGATGCCCGGCCCGCCCACTCGGCGAGGATTCCATGGCGTCTGGATTTCAGCCGTTCTTTAATCGGGCATTTAACGTGCTGGGTAGCCCGGCCCTGTCGATCTGCAATGGGTTTAGCCTGAAGGGCCTGCCGTTATCGTTGCAGATCGGCGGGCGGCCGTTCGAGGATGCTTTGGTCTTGCAGGTCGGTGATGCTTTGGAAAAAGCGTTGGGGACACGAACGCGGAGACCGGCTTTCTGATCACACCGGTTTCATTTCTTCTTCTGACCTTCACTCAGGGCTTGCTGTCTTCAACAGTGCATGGTGGCATGTGCGGACCCGGGTTCGAACCCGTTCCCGGCCGTCGGCTGACTCTGGCGGAACCGGCTCCTAAATGTCTGCTCGAACGGCGGTGCCGGCAAGACGATATCCCGGTGGTTACACCTGAAACCGGGGTTATGGCCCGTTGCATACGGGCAGGAGAACGGGTCGCGGCGTCAGTCGCGCCAAACTGGAAGGCACGGCTATGAGCAAAGATGCATTCAGCATGTTGGTGGATCGCACCGGCCTGACTCTGACCGACGACCAGAAAGCGGTCCTGTTCGCCGCCTGGCCGATGTTCGAGGCGATGATCAAACGCGCCACGCCGCCGATGCCGCGTGAGGCGGAACCGTCGCTGATCTTCTTGCCAGAGGTGATGTGATGCAGTCGTTCCTCACCATCGCCGAGGCCGGTGCCCTGATCGCGGCGAAGAAGCTGTCGCCGGTCGAATTGACCCGGTTGTGCCTGGATCGCATCGAGAAACTCGATGGCCAACTGCATAGCTTCCTGATGGTCACGGAAGACCGAGCCCTGGCCGATGCGAAGGCGTCGGAGGCGCGGATGATGTCGGCGGCGCTGAAGGGGCCGCTCGACGGCATCCCGATCGGGCACAAGGACATTTACAACACCGCCGGAATCCGGACGACCGGACATTCCCGCCTGTTGGAACATAACGTTCCCGCGGAGGATTCCATTGTCGGGCGGAAATGGGCTGCCGCCGGCACGGTCCTGATGGGCAAGTTGGCGACACATGAGTTCGCGATAGGCGGACCTTCGTTCGATCTGCCATGGCCGCCGGCCCGCAATCCGTGGAACACCGACCATTTCACCGCCGGATCGTCGTCGGGCACTGGCGCCTCGGTCGCGGCGGGACTTGTGCTTGGCGGTACCGGATCTGACACCGGCGGATCGATTCGGGGGCCGTCGGCGTTATGCGGCATCGCCGGGATCAAGCCGACCTACGGGCTGTCCAGCCGGCGCGGCGTTTTGCCGCTGTCGCAGACTCTGGATCACACCGGGCCTATGGCCTGGACGGTCCAGGATTGCGCGCTGCTGTTGCAGGCAATGGCCGGGCACGATCCGCTCGATCCCGCCAGCGCCAATCGGCCGGTGCCGAATTTCAGTGCCGATCTGGGCAAGGACGCCAAGGGTCTGCGGATCGGCGTCATCCGGTATTTCCACGAGGTCGATAACCCCGTCAGTCCGGCGACCCTGAAGGGGATCGAGGACGCGCTGGACATTTTCCGCGCTCAGGGGGCGGTCATAAGCGACGTTACCCTGTCGCCGATGATGGACTACAATGCGCCCGGTTGGTTGATCCTGACGGCCGAGGCCTATGCCGTCCACGAACCCTGGCTGAAAGAGCGGTTCAACGACTATGGCGAGTTGCTGCGCGACCGCCTCGCGCTGGGTGCATTATTGTCGGCCACGGACTACGTGCAGGCGTTGCGGCGGCGGCGGGTGTTGTGCCTGGAGATGCGGGACGCGATGGCGGACCTCGACATCCTGATCACCGCATCTGCTCCGGCCGAGGCGCCCAAAATCCACGAGGTGCCGAAATGGGCGATGCTGGAGAAACCGAATTTCACCATGCCGTTCAATCTGACGGGACTGCCGGCACTGAGCGTCTGCACCGGTTACGGCGCCGGTGGATTGCCGGTCAGCATGCAGATCGTCGGCAAACCGTTCGCCGAGGCAACCGTGTTCCGCGCGGGCCATACTTACGAGATGGCGACCGAATGGCGCGGCAAACGCCCGGCCATGTCCACGGCTTTAACCGGATGAACAAGATGAGCGAAATCAAGTTCGAGGCCCGCGTGAAAGCGACCGGTCTGCGACCGAAACCCGACGATCTTGCGATGCTGGAGGCGATGGTGCGGGAACTGGATCGCGCCGCGTCCATGCTGCGCGGGCCGCGATCTTACGCCGAGGAGCCGCTGAATGCGTTTCGCCTGAAACCAGCGTAGGCAATGGGCGCCTGAACAACCAGGCGCCGCATTTGCCCTGTCTTATTGGTAGAAGGGTTGGCTGCCGGCAGCACGGACAATCGGCGCTCTTGGCCGCAGCGTTTCACTGACGATCGTTTCGACGGCATCGGGTGCCATCCCGAGATGGTTGCCAATGATCGCAGCCAGTTTATCGAGATGATGCGGCCATTCGTATTGCCGATATCCAACCACCGTGCCACCGCACGGCGCCCCGGTTTCCTGGTCGAACCCTAATTCCAGACCGTTCGCCACACCTTCGGTTTCGTTCGGAACGGGGTCACCGAGCGAGAAATACAGAACGTCCGACATACTGTCGTATGAGGCTTGCAGAACCGAATACATCACACGCTTCCCTTCAGCCTTTTCCATAACACAGTGTGGGGGGATAAGTCTCGAAAATCTCGCCTGTAGCTGGCGGACACAACCATTTGGTGAACGGGGTGTACCAATACGGTCAATGGAGATCGACCTTGCGGACTTACAAGCGCCTGATTGATAAAAGCAACATGAGACGGATCAGATGTCCCGGCACAGATCACGGTGGGTGCGGACAGAGTATTGATGATCCACGCCTGTCTTCCCGCCAGATCCGGGTGATTGACCAAGATGTGATCTGTCCACACATGCCGGTATAACGTCGCCTTGGGCGCGCCTAACCAGGGTGTTAAGACAGTAAAGAGTGGAACGCGGTTGTTTTTCACTTTTCACGACCTACCGGGGACTGTTCCGTACTACGAAAACATTACCGATAGGTTAACGCGCCCCAATTTTTGCCATCACCCTCCCAGGATTGCCTTGCACGCCACGGGCAATGGCGGCGGCTTGTATGGCGCCGAGGGTTTGGCCGGAGCATCCAACTGATCGAACCACCATTGTAACGTTGCATCGCATCCGTCGCCGGCAGGCGGCGGCGCGGCCTGAACGCAATCCGCCTGATCGGCCGGGCAGCGGAACCGGATATGCATGTGGGCGGCATGCCCGTACCAGGGCCGGATCAGATGCAGCCAGGACCGGTCGCCGGTCACCTCCCGGCAAAGTTGCTGCTTGATCGCCGGGTTGATCAGGATGCGGTCCACCCCCGGCAGGTCCGCCGCCATATGCAGCAAGGCCGTCACCCGAGGCGACCACGCGGACGGATCGATTTCGCGTCCATCCGCGCGCACCATGCCGCGCAATTCGACCGTGTCCCGCTCTTGAGCCGACAGCGGGGGACGCGGCCGCATGTCCAACCCGACATCCGCGTCCAAACCAATTTGATGACTGACATGTCCACCCGGCATCGGACCGCCCCGCGCTCGGGAGATATCCTCCATCAACAGCGTCGGCAGGCCAGCGGCGGCGGCTTCACGGCCGAACAATTCCAAATGGTCGATGGTCTGCGGCGCACCCCAGAAGGCGCTGCGATCCAGGTGGATGGTCTGGAACCCCGGCCCCTCCAGCGGCAGGCTGACGGCCCCGGCAATACAGCCGCCCGTGTTGGGACCGCCGATAATGTGCAGCGGACCCGGCGCCGGAGACGTCGCAGCCGCGGCTGCCGCGACGCTACCCAGCAACAGGAAGACGACGACATGGCGAAAAATCAAAATTTGCGCTCGAAAATGGTGACCACGTCCCCCGGCTGGACGAAACTTTGCCGGGTCGCTTTTCCCTCGATGGCCTCGCCATCGCGGGTCCGCACCACGGAAGCATAGTCGTTGAAGGCCCGGTATGTGAAGCCACCCGCAACGGCCGCCGCCGTGACGACCGTCATTCCCGGCTGATACGGATACTGGCCTGGTTTGCTGACCTCACCCAGGACGAAGATCGGGCGGTAGGCGATCACTTCGGCGGACACCGAGGGCGTGCGCAGCAGGTTGGCTTTGACCAGAGCCTCCCCGACATTGGTTGCCAGGTCGTCCGGCGACAGGCCGGCGGCCGATACTGAACCGATCAGAGGCAGGGCAATGGTGCCGCTGTCGCTGACCCGGAACTCGCCGGTCAGTGAGTCCTCGCCGAAGGTGATCAGGCGGATGACGTCGCCGGAACCCAGCCGATAGGCGGTCGGGGCGGTTGACGGCAGGTCCGGCAGCCCGCGCCCGGGGGCGCAGGCCAGAACATTGATGCAAAGACAAAAACAGACAAGTCGTCGCACAATAAATAAGACCCAATTTAGGGTTATGGTCGCGGCACCGGACGTCCGGTGAGACAGACATACAGGGCAATTCCCTAATATTTGGTTAATGGAACCGGTTCATTTGAAGAAAATCGGACGCGCTATACCGCCTCGCCGGCGCACCAGCCGCTCGCCCAGGCCCATTGGAAATTATAGCCACCGAGCCAGCCGGTGACATCGACGGCCTCGCCGATGACGAACAGGCCGGGGACGGCGTTCACGGCCATCGTGCGGGAGGACAGGTCGCGCGTGTCAACGCCGCCACAGGTGACCTCGGCCTTCACAAAGCCTTCGGTGCCGGAGGGGGTGATGTGCCAGCCCGATACCGCCGCCGCGATCGTCGTCAAAATACGATCAGGCAGATCGGCGAGCCGCGCACCGTCGGTTTCGGCGGCCAGGGCGGCGGCGAGGCGGGCGGGCAGCACTTCCGACAGCACGCTGGCCAAACCAGCTTTCGGGCGGGATTTTTTGCGCTCCAGCAGGAATGCGGCGACGTCGCGTCCGGGCAGCAGATCCAGCGTAATGGGGCCTTGCCGCCAATAGGAGGAGATTTGCAGGATCGCCGGGCCGGACAGGCCGCGATGGGTGAACAGCGTGGCCTCCTGGAATTTGCGCCGGTCGATCGAGGCGATGGTGTCCAGTGCCACGCCGCTGAGCGGGCGCATCAGTTCGAGTATATCGTCGGCGAACATCAGCGGCACGAGACCGGGCCGGACCTCGGTCAGGCGCAGGCCGAACTGGCGGGCGAGTTCGTAGGCGAAACCGGTGGCGCCCATCTTGGGGATCGACATGCCGCCGGTGGCCAGCACCAGACTGTCCGCCGAGAACGCGCCGTGATCGGTTTCGACGCGGTAGGAGTCCGCGCGCGAAACCTCGGTGATGCGGTGGTCAACGCGCACGTCCACGCCGGCGGCGGCACATTCGGCCAGCAGCATGGCGACGATTTCCTTGGCCGAACCGTCACAGAACAACTGGCCGAGGGTCTTTTCATGAAAGGCGATGCCGTGCTTTTGCACCAGCGCGATGAAGTCGGCCGGCTTGTAGCGGCTGAGCGCCGATCGGGCGAAATGCGGATTGTCGGACAGGAAGCGCTCCGGGATGGTGCCGGTATTGGTGAAATTGCAGCGTCCACCGCCGGAGATCAGGATTTTGGCCCCAACCTGCGGCCCATGGTCCAGCAGCAGCACCCGCCGTCCTCGCCGCCCGGCGGAGATCGCACACATCAGGCCCGCGGCGCCGGCGCCCAGGATAATCACGTCGAATTGGTTCATCCGGGGCGTATAGCAGTCACGCTTGTGAAACGCACATGACGCCAAAAGATGATTAGTCATCTGATATGACCGCATCCGCAGGGTTCATCCATGGGCGCCACCCGGACCATCAGTGCCACTGAGTTCAAGGCCCAGTGCCTGGATATTCTCGACCGGCTGGACAACGGAGAGTTCGAACAGGTCACTATCACCAAGCAAGGTCGCACCGTGGCGGTTCTGTTACCGCTGCAACCAAACGCAAAAGCCGTGACCGATCTCTATGGCTGCATGCGCGGTTCCGTCATTATCGCGGACGATTGCGACCTGACAGCACCGGTGTTTGACGAACCATTCGACGCCGCGGAGGGCGTACTGCACCGGTGACCCTAGGCGTTTCGCCGCCAGCCATCCTGCTGGATACCTGCGCGGCGATATTGATGGCAAACGCCGAACCGCTGCCAGTTGGGGTCATCGAGACGATCCGGCAAGCCGGTCAAACCGGTCGCGTCTATGTTTCCACCGCATCGGCATGGGAAATCGGAATGCTGTCTCGGCCGAAGTCGGTCAGAAGGTCCGGCCCCCAATTCCTGCCCGATCCAAAATCGTAGTTCGCCAGGTTGATGGGGATGCCCGGAATGGAGGAAGCGACAATCACCTCTGCCATTGCCATCGACGCCTCGTATCTTCCGGGCGATTTTCATTCCGACCCGATGGACCGGCTGATCGTCGCAACCGCCCGCCATCTGGGCATCCCTATTGTCACCGGTGACCGCAAAATCCTTGCCTACGCCGAGATCGGTCATGTTCGGGCGATTGCGTGCTGACCACCACCCGGCGGTTGCTGAAAATCCGAGATGAGAATTGCGGTGTCCCCTTGCGTGCCGGAAACCATTGGGTAACCACTTCGCCCCAATATGAACGGAAGTGCCGTGACCGATTTCTCCCTTGCCCACCTGACCGCCCTGTCGCTGCCGCCGCCGGAACTGATCCGGGTCGCGGCGCGAACCGGCTACCGCACCGTCGGGTTGCGGCTGATCCAGGTGACTCCGCAAACCCCCGGTTATCCGCTGATGACCGACAAACCGATGCTGCGGGAAACGCGCGCGGCCATGGCCGACACCGGCGTTGGCGTGTTCGACATCGAGTTCGTCAAGATCGAGCCGACGACCGATATCGCCGCGCTGGAGCCGTTCTTCGCGGTCGGTGCCGAACTTGGGGCGCGATACGTCGTTGCCTCGCCTTATGATCCCGACCTCAGCCGGCTGACCGACCGCTTGGCCGAGATGTGCGATCTTGGCGCACGCTATGGGATCGGCACGGTGCTGGAATTCTTCCCCTGGACCAACGTCGCCAGCCTTCCGCACGCGGCGGAGATCATCGAGGCCACGGGCCGCGCCAACGCCGGCATCCTGGTGGACACGCTACACTTCGACCGCTGCAGTGGCACGCTGGAGCAGATCGACCGAGTCCCAGCCTCCCGCCTGCCGTTCGTGCATGTGTGCGACGTTCCGGCCGAACGCCCAACCACGCTGGAGGGCCTGCTGCACCACGCCCGCGCCGAACGTTTGCCGCCCGGCAAAGGCGGCATCGACATCTTGGGTGTGTTGAAGCACATGCCGCCCGGAATTCCGGTCGCGTTGGAAGTGCCGATGGAAGCGTTGACCCGCGAGATCGGACCCGAAGCCGTCGTGCTGCGTGTGCGCGAGGCCGCCACGCGCCTGCTGGACGGCTGAGGCCAAGCCTTGTCCTGTCGATCGATGATGAACAGTGTTCGCCGTTGACCGTGCGTTATTCAGAAAGGCCGTTCCAGAGAATAGGACCCATTCGACATTCGTCATAGTCATTTGCCATTGTACGGAAAGGCGCGATGATAGCGTTGACAGTCAACAGGACACCGACATGAGAATGGATTTTGGCGGTTCGTTAGCCTGGCTCTTTGGTTTGTCCTTATCGCCACCGGCCACTTTCACCGACCGATCGTCGTGTTCTCGTGATACTCAGCTCAGAATGAGCCCAAGGACAGTGCCCCGGGGGCGAGGTATCAGAACGAGCGTTGCCGGATTATTGCTGACCGTCGGAGTGATTCCGATGGTCATGGCAGACGATGTTACAGACCAACTGAATGGCGCCATCAAGGCATACGAGAACAAGGATTACTCCAGCGCATCCGCCGCACTGGATCTGGCAGCAACCTTGATACGCCAAATGAGCGCCGACATTTGGAAGACGATGCTTCCGGAACCGCTGGCTGGTTGGGATGCTGACGACGTCGAAACCACCTCGATAGGTGCAGCGATGTTAGGCGGAGGAACAAGCGTGAGCCGCAAGTATCACAAGGATGACAATACTATCGAAATAACGCTGATTACGGGTTCACCCATTTTACAGCAAATCGGCGGCCTCCTGAACGGCGGTATCATGAGCAGCAGCGACATGAAGCTGGTCATCATCGATGGCCGCAAAATGACCTATACGAAGAGCGAGAACTCCTATCAAACCATGATCGCCGGCAAGACTTTGCTGAAGGTGGAGGGCAGCAAAGGAATTGGAGATCCCATGCTGCGCGCCTATGTGGGAGCGATCAAGTTTCAGCAGATCGAGAAAGGGGTGCGATGACGCGAGGCACGGATCGTGTTTCGTTAAATATTTCGCACCGAGGTGTCAGCGGCTCCTTGATCGCCCACGCCAAAGCCGGCTCCCTCAACGTCATTCCGCGCCCACTGTCACCGCGCCTCATAATGGTGAACCAGGAACGCCTGCGCCGCCGCCAGGTCCGGCTCGATCCCCAGGCCGGGCGCCTCCGTCAGCACGAACGCCCCATCTTTCAGCGCCGGAAACGGCTGGGCGAGCAGCGTGCGCAAGGGGTTGGGATTGGTGTCCACCTCCAGCATCCCCTCGCCGCCGACCGCCGACAGAAGATGGGCGGAGGCCATCAGTCCGACCCCGCCACTCAGCCAGTGCGGGCAGTACCGCTTACCCGCCTCGACCGCCGCTTGCCCCACCGCCAGGCACCCCGACACGCCACCCCATTTGCCGACATCCGGCTGAATCACGCCGAACCATGCGTTCGATGCCGCCCGCAGCAGGTCGAGTCCGCGCAGGTTTTCGCCACCCGCCAGAGGGGCCGCAAACGACGCCGCCAACGCCGCCCATTCTGCCTCGGGCCGGTCGGCGACAACCGGTTCTTCCACCCAATCCAGATCGAATTCGGTCAACCGTGGCGCCATCCGCAGCGCTTCCTCGGTTGTCCAGCCCTGGTTCACGTCCACCAGCAGGCGCTCGCCGTCCCGCAACCGGTCCTTGATCCGCCGCAGCACCGCCAGATCGGTCGCCTCGCCGAAGCCGATCTTTTGCTTGAAACGGCGATAACCCTCCTCGCGGACGCGTTCGACGGTTTCCGGTCCATCGTTTGGGTTCAACCCGCTGGCATAGACTGGTACGTCGCGCACCGCACCACCCAGCATCCGAGCCAACGGCAGTCCGGCGCGACGGGCCTTCAAATCCCACAAGGCCGTGTCGAGTCCGGCCAAAGCCGCCGCGAAAGCGCCTGCATCGCCGCTCTGCACCGCCCACACATGGACCCTCGCCGACAATTCGCGCCAGAGCACCGCCGGATCGTCCACGGTTCGGCCCAGCGCCATGGGTGCGATCGTCCGATGCATCACCAGACCGCGATAGCCCGCCCCATAGCTGGGGAAATTGCACCACACGTCGCCCCAGCCATGCGCCCCGTCGCTGTCCTCGACACGCACGATTACGCACACCCGTTCTGGTATGGAACCAAATGAGGTTACCACCGGGTGATCGATGGGGGCGCACAGGACGAACGTCTCGATGCGGGCGATGGTGAAGCTGGTCATGCTGGCCTCGTTTCTGAAATCGCGTTGCTTCTGCCCCAAGCGGTGCACGACGCCCAGCCCCGCCGTTCGGCCCCGCCGGTTGTCAGCCTTGCCCCCGGCGGTTCCAGGGTCTAGAAGCCCGCACCATTTAAAATTCTACCCGAACGGACCAACCTAATGAAGCAACAGGCGAACCTCATTCGCGCCGGCCAGGTGATCGAGCATGACGGCAACCGGTGGACGGTGCTGAAGCAGCAGATCATCTCCCCAGGCAAAGGCGGCGCCTTTATCCAGGTCGAGATGCGGAATCTGAAAACCGGCAACAAAACCAACGAACGCTGGCGCACCGCGGACACCGTCGAACGCCTGACGACCGAGGAAAAGGAATACAAGTACTCCTACACCGACGGTTCGAATCTGGTGCTGATGGATCAGGAAACCTACGAGGAAGTGCACGTTCCGGCCGACCTGATGGGCGCCGCGGCGCCGTTCCTGCAGGACGACATGACCCTGACGGTCGATCTGGTCGAAGGCGACCCGGTGATGATCCACCTGCCGAGCTCGGTCGTTCTGGAAGTCGTCGAGGCCGATCCGGTTGTTAAAGGCCAGACCGCATCGTCGTCGTATAAGCCGGCGAAGCTGTCGAACGGCGTGAAGGTCAACGTACCGCCGTTCATCGAGGCCGGCGAACGTATCGTCGTGCGCACCGATGATTCGACCTATGTGGAGCGCGCGAAAGGCTAATGGCGTTCCGTCTCTCCCCCCATCTGACTGTCATGGCCAACGCCGCCCAAAAGGCGTCAAAGCGGCTGCTGCGCGATTTCTCCGAAGTCGAGCAATTACAGGTCAGCATCAAAGGTCCGTCCGACTTCGTGTCCGCCGCCGATCTGCGCGCGGAACAGACGATCAAAGAGGAACTGACCAAGGCGCGTCCCGGCTATTCGTTCCTGATGGAGGAGTCCGGCGCGTCCGGGTCCGACAACTGGACGTGGCGCTGGATCGTGGACCCGTTGGATGGGACGACGAACTTTCTGCACGGCATGCCGCACTGGTGCATCAGCATCGGTCTGGAGCGGCGCCTGCAGGACGGGACGACCGAGATGTCGGCGGGCGTGATCTACGCGCCCGCGGTGGACGAGATGTTCTGGGCCGAAAAAGGCACCGGCGCGTTCATGAATGAGCGCCGCCTGCGGGTGTCGGCGCGTCGGGAAATGTCCGAGGCGGTGTTCGCGACAGGCATTCCGTTCGGGGCGGTGGCGCCGTCGAAGCGGCAGGCGTTCAGCCGGACATTGGGGGCGTTGATGCCTCAGGTGGCCGGGATCCGCCGGTTCGGGGCGGCTGCGCTGGATCTGGCATGGGTGGCGCACGGGCGATTCGACGGATACTGGGAACTCGGGATCAAGCCGTGGGATGTCGCGGCGGGATTGTTGCTGGTGCGGGAAGCGGGTGGTTACTCGACCGACGTTGGCGATGGGGATTCTCTGGAGACCGGGAATATCGTGGCGGGGAACCCGCATCTGCATGCGAAATTGCGGCAGTATGTGGCTGAGGGGATGACGCCGGCGGCGCGGTAGGGCGCGGCCGTTACGATGCATATCAAGGAAGCTGTGACGGCCTTCGGAACATCGGCGGTTGTCGAGTTCCGTAAATGGGCGGCCATCAGGGATGAAACCTCCATTCCTGAACCCTGCCTGAGCTTACATATTGCGTCCCATATGATCACTGAATGCCAATGGGACGCTCGGGTCGAGGTTCCCTACACAAGAATGCTCAGCGAGCTTGGCGCCCATGGAAGCGACATCGTTCCAAAATTTGGGGCCAACGAGCCGACATAGCGATCTACGAAGCGGGAAAGCCATCCGCACTCATCGAGATCAAGATCATTGACGAGGCTCGCAAGCCCGATGGCGTTGTGCAGGACTGGCGCAAGATCACGCTTCTCCAGCAGACTTTGATCACAAGGAACTTGCCGAATCTTCCTGGCCACGTCGGGGCGTTAGTTTGTGATATCAGCGGAAGACCTTTCGAAAAATCCATTGAAACGCTTTGTAAAACCCTCGAGATTGACCCCTTGAATGTAAAATTCGGTGATAGAACCGACTCTTTGTCACGTAAGTGGTTTTGGTCGTTTATCTGCGCGGATTTATCGAAATACTAGATTCGTAACTTGATAAACATACTTAGGGACCCACGATCGATCTTGGGGCAATCGTGGGAGGGCTATCAGGACGGTCGTACATATCGGTCCAACATCGCCGATCCAATCTGCGACGAAGACGGCCAGTGCCCCCGCCGAACCCCAGCATGGGTTGCGTAATCGTCCAGCCGCCCGGGATCAGGCTGAACGACCTTTCCGTCCTTCAAAAACAGCAGCCCGATCTTATCAGACGGCATTTTCGAAATGAATTCCTCCGCCTCATCCAGTGCGCTCTGAAGTGCGATCATCACCGCAACCGGATCAACCGGGGGATCGCTCGCCACACGCTCAAAATCGCTCGCCGTATAGCGCCGAAGACGGCGGATTTCGTTGATCAGACCTTCGGGCGTAAATCCCAGTGCCTTCTCGACCGCCGCGCAGACAACCGTCCCAACGGGCAGAATGTCGCGATGAATCATGATCAGATCGACGATATCGCGCGGCTCCCGCCTCCCCGCCGCCGCCATGGCCTTATTCGTCGCGAGATCGACCGGATGCAGAACGTAGCCGAAGACATCATCCCGCTGCGTGGGAAAGAAACGAAAATCGCTGTCCACCACCCATTCCAGCCGAGTGCTCTCGCCGTCGCGCGAAACGATCGCCTGATAGAAGGTAGGTTCACGCCGTTGCCATGCCGCGTTAAGCCCGGCAGCCCTGAGAACGCCTGCATCTTCTTCAGCAGCCCGCGCCACCCTGTCTTCCCGGTCACGGAATATATCGATATCCGCCGACGACCGAGGCCCGCCGCGCGTCAAATAAGCACTTCCCGCCACAGAACTCTCGGGATCGCGATGTGACGCGAGCAGACGCAGAATGTCCAATTGCAGCTTACTCAGCAGCACGGCACAGGCATTCGATCTTTGCCGCCAACCGCCGCGCATCCATATTGCCTTCGACACGCAGGCTACGGATGTTCGACCTGACGCATGCTCCAAAGCGCGATCGGCCCAAACTCGGCGAAAGCTTGCCGATAGAGCCGAGCAATCTCGTCGAGGCGTTCCTGCTTATCCATGCTTTGTTCTGGTATTACAGCATGGCGCTGATCAAGATAAAGGCTGATCAGCGGGACGATGTGCCGGCGCCCCGAAGGCACGGATCCGTGCCGTCCCGGTCGCGCCGGCCGCCGTAAGACGCGGGTTCAGCCGGATTGGTTTTTATTGAACACACAGGTGGGTGTCTCCGGATGCCCGAAGCAATCGTAAACAGCAACATGACTGTTGCCTCGGCTCGGCTGGTAGACCGGAATGTTGTCGCCCTTGACAGAGGTTCCATCGCTGAGCGTGAGGAGTGGATACATCCGTGTTTGCACACCACCGACGAAAAAGCAGTTGGCGGGCAGATTGCGCATGCTGGCGAGATCGATCGACTGACTGCCGCCGGGTTCGATGAGCGGACTGCTTTCGGACGTGAACAACACCGAATTATTAAGCGGCGAGACGATCACCAGGCGGAAACTTCCCGTGTAGTCCGCGGCGGGATCGAGTTTCAATGTCATCACCGAGTAACCGATATCCACGGTAAAGACCGCATCGGTCAAACAATTGTTGCCGGTGTACGTGCCGTGGCCAATTGCCGGCAGTGTCGCCCCCGAGGCGTAGGTGAGCAGGCCGGTCACCGTGAATGGAACAGTCAGGATGCCATTGGCGATTTGCGCCACACCCTGCATGACAGTATAGGGCGGCACTGTGAAGCCGATGTCGTATCCGAAACTCATCGACCAGCTCTGCTCGCCGCTGATCTCCGTGGTGTTGGTGAACTCGGAGTAGTTGGTGACCGAGATCTCGCCCGATATGTCCACGAACGGCAGTTCATTTGTTGAAACGCCGGCACTGACGGTAGTCGATGTTCCATAGGTCTCGGACAATGAATTCGACCAGCCGGAACTATACTCGACCGTGGCCGTCCCGGTCCATTGGACAGAGTTTGACGGTGATGCGGAGTCGTTGACCTCCAGGCTGCTCATCGCGATATTTTTGTAACCGCTTCCGGCCGGCACGAACGTGGCGTTGGAGGTGTTATAGTAAATGCTGGTAATGACGCAGCTTGTCACCGGATCGGTCGGACCGTACTGTCGCAGCAGTTTCGCGGACGGGTCGGTTGGACCGGTCCCGGCGTATATTTCAAACTGTCCGCTGTCGGATATCTTCCACCAGACCGATGCGACGTCGGCATAATATGGAAGATTGGGGTCCGTGTAACCGGTGTAGAATTGCAGTTGGACGGACCATGTCGTGGTCGTCGAAGTGTCGCTATACGTGACGACGGACTCGGGCCAATGCGGTGGGGGCGCCGGGTAAATGATATGCACGGCATTCTTCAGATTCGTCGGGTTTTGATAGAAGCAGCCGAAATCAAGCGGGGAATAACCGTTGAACTGGTATCCCACCAGTGCGAAATAGCAAGGCGCCACAGGCGCCGGCCATGAGTAGGTGTTGGTACCAAGCAGAACATTCGAGAACGATCCGGCCTGACTGACCCAAAGCGGCTGGCCCGACGTGTTGTCAGGGTTGCTTCCGTGAAAGATCGCAAACAGCCCATCGTCCTGTACGATCGCCACGTAGGCGCCGTTGTCAGAGGCAATATAGTCGCCGGGCACCATGCAGTACTCGGGCGGAATGGGCACCAGCACACTTTCGGTCGCTCCGGTGGCCGTGTCGATTGATACCGACACACCGGTTTGCCGAGAGACATAAGTGGTGTTTGTTCCGTCCGTGGAGCTTTCATACTCTGCCGGATCGAACACGGTGGGTACGGTGTAGATCAGGCCTGGCATGAAGCCTCCCAGATTACGTCCCATCGGCCTAAATTCCCTCGTTCGATTTGATCCTTGAATATCGTCCTGTTACGACAATGATGTCAATCCGGGGAGACGTGGAAAGACGGTCGAACAGTGCCTGCGTCTGCTCTCGTCTGGCCCCATCGGCATCCCGCGCGACGATGCGCCACAAGACAGACCACGCCACGCAGGCGCGAGGCGTGCACCCATCATGATGCCGATGATGAGGCATCGTGATCGATGTTGAGCCGGGGGATCGCGAGAACAGACTGTTGCCTCTTGCGCCGTCAAACACCCGGGCGAAACATGCGCCCCTGTTTGGCACCGCTATTTCACGTCCAGTGGAGAGTCCCCTGCAATGCAGCGCATCCTGATCCAGCAAGCCGACATCACCACTCTGGCGGTGGACGCCATCGTCAACGCCGCCAATCAATCCCTGTTGGGTGGAGGCGGCGTGGACGGCGCTATCCACCGCGCCGCCGGGCGGGACTTGCTAAAAGAATGCCGAACCCTCAACGGCTGCCCCACCGGCGAGGCGCGGTTGACCCAAGGGTACCGCCTGCCTGCCCGCTATGTGATCCACGCCGTTGGCCCTCGGTACCGCGATGGAAAACATGGCGAGCCGGACTTGCTGGCCGGCTGCTACCGGAACAGCCTGGACCTCGCCATCGCCCACCATCTTAAGACGATCGCATTTTCGGCGATCAGTTGCGGCATTTACGGCTACCCGATCCAGGATGCCGCGCGGATCGCGATCGACACGGTGAGGCAGGTCCTAAGCACCGACCGAACGATCGAACAGGTCATCTTCGCGTGTTTCGGCACCGAGGTCCTGGACGCCTTCACCGACGCGTTGCGCCGGTCGTCGAGTGGATAGTTGATGCCTCTCAAAGGGGCGCCGGGCAACGTGGCTATCCCAATAAATTGCGCGACACCCCGCGATCGCCTTCTTCCGCGCGGACTTGCTTGAGGAATGTATAGGTTAAACGCCAGATCGACGCCACGACCGCAGAACAGAAGGGGGGGGCACGCGTGTCCGAAACCGCGAACGCCGGCCCGATCTGCCAACGCCGCGACCTGCGGTTGACCATCCTCACCCGCCGCCTGAACGTCGAGACACGCCAGGCCTGTTCGGCGCAGCGGCGTCGTTTGCCACCACACCGATACTGGCAGGAAGCCTTTACCCCTGTACGCCCGGTGTGCTGAAAAAACGGCGCGATCCACAAGCAGCCTGTGGGCACAATACGTGCTCGATAATTTCGCCACCGTAGCCGAGGCCGTCGATGCCTTGCGCCAGGAGCCGTTCGCACTACTGGCGCCCTCCATGCCAAACGGATCGCCGGCGCAGTTGCATCTGGCAATCTCGGACCCGACCGGGGATTCCGCGATGTTTGAGTATATTGGCGGCAAGCTGATCATTCATCATGGCAAGCAGTACCGCGTGATGACCAACTCACCGCGCTACGACGACCAATTGGCACTGAATGCCTATTGGGAAGGTATCGGCTTCACATTCCTTCCAGGAACAAACCAGGCGCCCGACCGCTTCACGCGCGCTTCGTTCCTGATGAACGCGATTCCGAAAACCATTGCTCCAGCCTATATCGAGGCAGTGCCGGGCGGCACTTTCGGTAACCAGGCCGTGGCCGGTGTACTGAGCGTGATCCGCAGTTAGTGTTCCCCTGGTCATCATCACGCCGAACAAGCCCAACATTTCCGCCACAATCTGGCGCAGCGTCGCTGACCAGACCAACAAAGTTTACTTCTTCGATTCCGCGACGAGCCCGAACACGTTCTGGGTCAGGCTTTCCGACCTGGATCTGAAGGAAGGCGCGGCCGTGAAAAAACTCACGATGGCCGGTGGCCGCGTTTATTCCGGAAATACCGCCGCCAGTTTTGAACCGGCGCCGATGTTGCACTTCCTGCCTGCCAGGCCGGAATAACGGCCGTCCCCTCCTTACGGTAACCTCGCTGGCAGCTTCGGCAGACCGGCGAAGCGTCCGTGTCGATATATGCGGTGGATCGCGGATGCCGACAGCCTCGGAAGCCAGCGTTCGGGCTCCCCGTCCGGCGGGTGGTAACCGGAGCTGGTGAGGCTGTGGTCTTGCTGGTGCAAAATTATTCTTGATTTGTTTCCTAATTCACGCTATGGAACATATCATAAACATTTATGCCGGACGCCCCGCCATGTCAGCCGCGATGTCAATCTCGCCGCCCCCCTTCCTGATCACCATCATCGCCTTCCTGGAACCCTGGTTCCTCGGCGCCGGGATCGACCTCGCCGCGGCACAGACAGAAATCGTCGAGACGCTCAGTTCTTACGGCACCCGATCCCGAGCGGAGATCATCCAGGCGGCGAAGATCATCGCGTTCAGCATGGCTTCGCTGGAAACGTTGAAAAACGGGACGGCCCCTGACTTGTCGCCCTCCATGCGCCTGCGTTACCGAAGCTGCGCCAATGGCCTCGACCGCTCCAGCCAGCAGAACGAGAAAGCCCTGGTGGCGCGGCTCGACTGCGCGCTTCCGGAGGCCGCGGAACCCATCGACGACGTCTCTGATGCCGACGCGCATGACGCGGTTGAAGCGGCGCGCGCCGGCATCGACGGCTATCGCAACCGCCTGGCAGAGCGCTCGCCGCAACCGACCGGGGTGCATGCTGATCCGGTCATAATACGGCCGGCCGCAATGGTGTCCGCTCCGCTGGTCCGGGGGTTCGCGTTGCCCGGTTCGGCCATGGACGAGGCGCCGATCGAGGATTTTCCGTGGCCCAAGGTGAAGGTCTCAACGGAAGCGGAGGAGCGAACCAAAACGATGTGGCGAGACGCGATGATCAAAGTGCTGGGTGACATGGGCAGGCCCGTGCAGCCGGTCCCCGGATTGGCGACTGAATGTTCCGGGCCTATGGCCATGGCGTGAGCGCCTGCCTCCAGCGTGTTATACCGACCCATGTTGAGACTGACATACGGCTATTTCACGTCCGTCATGGCCCGGCGCGGGTGCAGACTGGCCACGTAGGTAACACTTCACGCGGATGTCTGAACAACACCGCATTGGTACGGGGCTGGTAGAGTGGTCAAGAATGGCGGCATGACAAAAGTCATGCCTTGTTCGACCCTGACGTCGTGCTTGCCGCCGCCAAGGTCCAGGCCGAGCCGTGACGATAAGGGCGAGAGCCGGCATCGCCCGAGGCACTCCGAGCGCGCAATGCGGCCGCCATTGCCACAGTCGCGGCGCTGCTGCCGGTTGGATCGAGTGAGATCGATCTCGCCGCCCACTGCGTCGCCGCTCGGGCGCAGGCCGAGGAGATGTTGCGGCTGGTCAGCGAGAACGCGGATGACGTCGGGTTGGTGATTCGGCTGAATGCGCGGTACGGATCAATGGTGCAGACGTCGCTGGCGGTGCAAGGGCGCCTGATGCGGGTGCAGGCGGTGCGGCAGAAGCGCGAGGCCATCGCAGGCGCGGCGACCCGGGACGCCCGGGCACTGCATATCGTTGAACAATCGATGCTGGCGGTGGCCGAACCGCATGCCGCACGGCCGGAGGCGGCGCGGGCCGAAGCGGCTCCGGTGGCGGTGCCGGCGGCTGGTGTGGAGGAGACCGTCTTGGAAAATGGGACGAATTCTCATGGTGTGGCTTTTGAGACGCGGATGAGCGCGCCGCCTCGGAGCCGGGGGGCTGGACTTGTCAGCGACCGGCCGGGACAGTCTCGCGAGGGCGGCGTAAGGGCGCCGTTGTTGCCATTTCATACTAGTCATGGCCGGGCGAAGCCCGGGGCCAAGCTCGGTCATGACGAATGGACAAATTCCCCCACTCCACCGCCTAAGTAGATGCCTATGGGGCTTGGCGCGGCGCGGTTTCCCGCGCCGTATCATGCCTTGTGCTGGTCGAGCATAAACTGCCCGAAGAAGGCGGCGAGTGCGTCATAGGCGCCGAGCGGCAGCACATTGGCGACGTGCTGGTCCGGGCGGACCAGAACCATCGCCCCGTTCGTGCGGTCGATGCCGCGTCGGTCGAAGATATCGGGGCCGTTTTTGAGGTCGGGCGTGAAGGCTTTCTCGTAATCGACCAACCCGAACCGACCTTTGCGCGGCAGCAGCATCGGCGGCAGCTTTTCGACGTCCAGGTCACGATGCCCTTGCTGGAAGATCCCGCGCACATCGATGACGCTGTCGATATCCGCCCCGGCGGGGGTGAACCGCCGGATCGGCGACCGGTCGGCGTGCGCGAGGTGGTCCATCAGTGCGCGCAGCCGGTCTCCGCTGGCGTCGGCAAACGCGTAGATACGCCACGCGCCGTCAGCCCGAGCGGCGTGGCCAAGTTGCATCGGCCTGGCGTCGGCAAGCCGCACGACGGGCGCGGAGTGAAAGCGCATGCCGATGGGAAAACCCGCGGCCAGTGCCTGGTGCGTCGCTTCGGCGGTCAGGTAGGTCGCCGGCGGGTACTGCGTCCCAACGCCGGCGGTGTAGCTGCCCGACTTTACGAAATACGCCTGCAATTCGGCGGGATCGACGCCGCCGCGGTCCGGGTGGTCCGGATCTCTTGGCGCCGAGGCCATGATCTTCGACCATTCCTTGTCGAAGTCGATCAGGCCCTGCGCGATGGCGTGCCGCTCGACCGTGTAGGTCCGCAGCAACTCCGGCCTGGCGCGCCCTTCCAGCACGGCGGCGAGTTTCCAGCCGAGGTTGTAGGTGTCCTGCATGGAGACGTTCATGCCCTGGCCGGCCTTGGCGCTGTGCGTGTGGCAGGCATCGCCGGCAATAAACACGCGCGGCAGGCGAGACCCCGCCGCGTCCGCCGTGACATCATCGAAACGGTCAGTGACCCGTTGGCCCACCTGATAGACGGCGAACCAGGCGACATCCCGCACGTCGAGCGTGTACGGGCGGAGCACGCGTTGCGCGGTTTGGATGACCTGGTCTTGCGTAATCAGGCGGAACGATTCGCGGTTCGCCGGGTCGATCTCGCCGAGATCCACATACAGCCGCACCATGTAGCCACCCTCACGCGGAATGAGCAGGATATTGCCCTCATCCGCCGATTGGATCGCCGCCTTCAGCCTGATGTCCGGGAAGTCGGTGGTGGCGAGCATGTCAACGACGCCCCAGGCGTGATTGGCGAAGTCGCCGCTCGGCACCGCGCCGATGGCGTCCCGCACGCGGCTGCGCGCGCCGTCGCATCCGACGACATACTTTGCGCGGACTGTCTTTGGGGTCGTCCCGTTTCGCAGCGTGACGATCACGGGGTAATCGCCCTCGGGCTCGACCGTCAGGGTTTCGAAATCCCAGCCGTAATCGGGGACAAGACGCGACGGCGATTGGTGCATGTGCTCTTCGAGGTAGCTCAGCAGGCGCGCCTGATTGACGATCAGATGCGGACATTCGGACAGGTCGTCGGCTACATCCTGTACGCGGCCGGTGCGGACGATGGTCGATCGGTCGTCGGGCGACGGACGCCAGAACACCGTCTCGTTCACCCAGTAGGCTTCGCGCATGAGTTTCTCGCTCAGGCCGAAGGCGTCGAACATTTCGACCGTGCGGCAGGCAACCCCGTCCGCCTGGCCGACCTGAAGGGGGCCGTCGCGGCGATCGACGATGCGTGTCGCGATGCCGGGGAAGGCCGCGAGTTGGGCGGCCAGCAGCATCCCGGCCGGACCGGTGCCGACGATCAGAACGTCCGTGGTGTCGGGCAGGGTGGCCGAACCCGCCTCGACGCCGGGGGCGGCCGCCTGGATGTCGGGATTACCCGGATTGTAGCCGTTGAGGTAGAATTGCATTGTCTCATCCTCCCAGTTTCTGTCTGCATCGCGATTCAAGCGGACACGAACGTTACCTTGAAGCGTGCGCTTGCGCTGCCGGGGCGGGCTTTGAGGCAGCCGGCTTGTCCTGCCGTAAAAGAACGTATACTGTCAATCAGTATACTGTCAATGTGTTTATCGGGGCCGTGGCGGTTATGTGTGGCATTGGCCGATCGAGACGGTGGGGGATAGAACGAACCAACTTGCACCATCAGGATCCCATGAGCGACCTCACCTCAATGCCCGGGCACCTCATCCGGCGTGTTCACCAGATTTCGATGGCCATCTTCGCGGAGGAATGTGCGGCGTCCGGGTTGACCTCGGTTCAGTTCGCGGCGCTGACCGCCATTCGGGAGAACCAGGATGTGGACGCCACCCGGTTGTCGTCGCTGATCGCGTTCGACCGATCGACCCTAGGCGATGTGCTGGAACGCCTGGAGGCGAAGGGCTGGATCATGCGCAGCCCCAGCCCGCAGGACAAACGCATCAAGCTGTTACGCCTCTCGCCGGCGGGTTCCGCGGTTCTGGACGGCGCGCAACCCGAAGTGCGCCGCGTGCAACAGCGGCTTCTGGAGCCGTTGGACCCGGGCGACCGCATCGCGATGATGCGAATGCTGGCGCAGTTGATCCGGCTGCATGAGCATGTCTTGCCAGACCCGGAACAGAAAAATTGATGACCGACTCGGACCGGCTTGGGTGCGCCAACTCATCCTATCCGAAGCGGTCATCGCCAGGCAGGATCGATCGTGAAAAAGCGCGGAGGTTTCCCCCCGCGCTCCCTGACCGAAAATCAGGCGATTTTCACGTATTCATAATCGACCGGCTGCCGGTTGATGCCCAGGCGGGGCGGCGCGATCCAGGTCGCGTATTGCCCTTGCACATGGCAGGGCTTCATCAACGAACGGATGAACACCAGATCGCTGTCGTTCTGAAGCCAGTCCTTCGACTGCTCGGCCCACGCGTCAGCCGAGATGATCGTACCGGCCGGGCTGATCGCATGACCGGCGAATTCACCAATGCGGCGGTTGAATCCCTTGTGCGGCTGAGTAAAGCGGAAGTCGATGCCGGCCCGCTCGATCACCTTGTTCCACCGATCCATACCGCCCTGGCAGTCGGCGATGTAATCGTCCAGCAAACGGCAGTTGATCGACCGCAGCGCGGGGATCTCTTCGTCCACCAGTTCATTGTTTATGACGCGGGTCACCGTGTAGGTGGCATCCTGGAGTTCGTGGTCGTCCTTCAACTGCGCCTCGTTGAATCGGCCCTTCAGCCCGCTGCTGAACGCCTCGGCGGCGTTGCTGGATATTTCCGAACCGAACAGGTCGCGCGACAGCGAGATATGGAAGTTCGCCTTGCGCTGCAGCAGCGGCAAATCCACCACGCCGAGTGCGCGAACCGCTTCGACATCGTAAGGGTTGCTGATGCCGGCCTTTTTCATCGCGGCGCAGGTTGCTTCCACGGTGCGGCCGACGCCGGTTTCACCCACAAACAGGTGATGCGCTTCCTCGGTCAGCATGAAGCGGCACGTCCGCGACAGCGGATCGAACCCGCTTTCGGCCAGGGCGGCGAGCTGCATCTTGCCGTCGCGGTCGGTGAAGTAGGTAAACATGAAGAACGAGAGCCAATCCGGCGTTTCTTCATTGAACGCGCCGAGGATACGCGGGTTGTCCTGCTCGCCGCTGCGACGCTCCAGCAGGGCCTGGGCTTCCTCGCGTCCATCGCGCCCGAAATATTTCACCAGCAGATAGACCATGGCCCAAAGATGCCGGCCCTCCTCGACATTCACCTGGAACAGGTTGCGCATGTCATACAGCGATGGCGCGGTGGCACCCAGGAACCGTTGCTGTTCGACCGATGCCGGTTCGGTGTCGCCCTGGACAACGATCAGGCGGCGCAACAACGACCGGTATTCGCCCGGAACGTCCTGCCAGGCGGGCTCGCCCTTGTGCCGGCCCGCCGGGATCGTGCGGCCGGCCACAGGCGGTGCGAGCAGAATGCCCCATCGATAGTCGGGCATCTTCACGTAGCCGAACTTGGCCCAGCCTTCGGGATCGACACCGACCGCGGTGCGCAAATAGACATCCGAGGCCTGGAAGCCGTCCGGTCCCATCTCGTTCCACCAGTTCCGGTAGTTCGGATGCCACCCTTCCAGCGCCCGCAGCAACTGGCGATCCGACGAGAGATCGACATTGTTGGGGATCGAGTCGGCGTAATTGACTTCGACGAAGGTATCGCCGTGCACGGATTCGGGTGCCTCGGTAAGGGTGTCATCCTGGCTCATCGGTTTCCTCTCCATAGACCGTTTGATCGTATGCATTATATTGCCATACAATCAGGGTGTCAAGCCATATGACGCGAGACGCGTGCAGGTATTTCTGATTTACATGCATTATTATGCATGCATTCCGCAAGGTCGGCGCGTCGGGACATTCTCTACGACGGCGCTGTGTTCTTGGCCTTGACCCGCAGCGACGCACTCCCCGTTGCCCTTCCGCGTCCGTCGTCGCCCAGTTGGTCCAGGGCCCTCCTCGCGGCACCGTCAACGCACAGGCCGGGCACCATTCATCATGGAGAAAGGACGAAAATCCACCCGAATTTGTGTTCCGGGTATGCCGCCATGATGGTGATCTCAGAAAGGGTCGCGCCCTAATCCTGTCGTCCGCTTGCCAATATCGAATTGACAAAGATCCGCAGGTCGCCGCCTTCGTAAAGATGTCCGGCGACCCCGGCGCGGAGCGCGGCCTCAACATCGGTATCCTTATCGCCGACCAGAAAGGACCGCTCTTTCACCACCGGCCATTCTGTCATGGCCCGCAGCAACATGCCGGGGTTTGGCTTGCGGTCGACATGATCCATCGCGAATTCCGCGACAATGCCATCCGGATGATGCGGCGAAAGATAGAACCGGTCCACATGCGCACCCGACACTGCCAGCCGATCCTGAATGGCCTGATTGAAACGATGGGCATCATCCAACCCATAGTAGCCGCGCGCGATGCCACCCTGATTGGTCACAACGAACACGTAATACCCGCGATCGTTCAGCAACCGGATCGCTTCCATCGCACCCGGCATGAACCGCAGGTCCTCAACGCGATGGGTATAACCGTCATCGACGTTGATCACGCCGTCCCGGTCCAGAAAAGCCGCCGGCCGGACCCTGACACCGGGCAATTCACGGTGTCCCTGGTCCAGTGATTCAGGAATGCCGACGTCCAGGAAATACCCGTCGAAACAGGCCCCGGCGATCTGGCCCCGTTGCACCAGCAGCGGAAACACATCCTGCTCGATCGAGCACGGTAGCCGCTCAATCAAGTCCAGCGCCTCCCGCCGCAGAACATAAATGCCGCCGTTGATGGTGCCCGGCCCGCGGTGGTTCGGGTCTTTCTCCAGAAACTGTGTGACCTGCCCATCAACCTCGACCACGCGCCCATACCGCGAGACATCCGGCACCGTTCGCAGCGCCAGGGTCGCCAGGGCGCCACTCAACCGAGCGGCTTGCTCCAGAGCGCGCAGGTTAATATCGAACATGGCGTCGCCGTTCATCAGCAGAAACCGTTCGTCCAGCAGGTCGCGCGCAATGGTCAGTGCGCCGCCGGTGCCAAGCGGCTCCGGCTCGCGCAGTACACGCACCCGCGCACCACCAATCTGCCTACCGTCGTAGGCTTCGGTCACACGCTCGCCGAGGTGTCCCGCGAGCAGAATGATGTCCTGATAGCCATGCCGCTCCACCATCTCCAGCAAGTGGTCGAGGAACGGCCGGTCACCGGCGATGGGTAGCATCGGCTTGGGAATGTCGCGGGTGATCTCCCCCAGGCGGGTTCCCCGGCCACCGACCAGAATAACGGCCTGCCGTATCGGCGTTTCGGTCATGGCTTTTCTGCTCCCCAGACCCGGTCGGCCTCC
>CAIZFE010000036.1 GCA_903932145.1 uncultured Rhodopila sp.
GTCCGGGCCACCTGGCGCGGCACCGTCAGGGCACAGGTGGCCCGGACAAGCCGGGCCATGACGGAAGTGGAATAGACGCACGTCGCTCTCAAAGCGGACTGGAATTACTCGGTCCCGGTCACGTTCGCGATCATGCGCACTGACACCATCGCCATCTCGTCGGCGCCCTGAATGTAGCCGACTCGAAACAACCCGTTGATGGGGTGTTTCCCCGGCTTGGTCGCTCTCAGGCCCACGGGGAAAACCAGGGCGTCGTCTTTCAGTTCGGCCGGTACCATGTCACGTTCGAAAGCAACGCCGTCATCCCACGAAGACAACCTGATCACCCGGTTGTTGTAGGCTTTGAGAATGCGATAGCCGTCACGCACCCGCAATGTCGCCAGCATGACGGCACGTTCGCCAACCTTGGCGGTTACATCGCTGACGTCAACGAAATACGCGGGCGAGTCCTCAGCAAACGCCGATCCGCGAAAACCCACAACGCCCACCGCCCCGGTCAAAACCAAAATCCAGCGACGCGTGCAGGTCATTTCCTGAAGATCTACTGCCATAAAAATCCCCCTCCAAACCAAGATCAGCCGCCCGATCGGACGGCTGATCTTGCCGGTCTTTACTTGGAAACGGCGAATACCCAAATTACGCCGCCCTGTGGCACATCAGGGTTCCAGCCGACTAAATCGCTCATCAGCAGTTGCTGGAACGCCGGATCGACACCGTAACCAGACGCCACCGCGATGTACTGCACACCGTTGACCTCATAGGTCGAAGGCGGCGCGATCACACCAGAGTTGGTCTTGAAGTGCCACAGTTCATCGCCCGTCTTCGCATCATAGGCGCGGAACTGCCGGTCATTTGTGCCCCCGGCCAACACCAGGTCGCCCGCCGTGGTCAGCACCGAACCCCAGTTCATGGAATCCGGATACCGCTTCACCCAGGAACGCTGGCCGGTGTTGACGTCATAGGCCTGTAGTTCACCATAAAACCCCGCCTTGGTATCCACCGTGAAGTGAAAGTCGGGAATGGCAACGCCGGTCCACCACTGGCCGGGAACGCGCTCCTCGACCTTTCCTTCCAGATTGTTGCAGTGATTTTCGTTCGACGGAATATAGACAGTGTTGGTCTTCGGATTATAGGCCTCATACGGCCAGTCCTTACCGCCCCACAGACCCGGACAGAATTGAGCCGCCTTGCCGGTTCCCGGCTTGTGGGCGGGATCGACCTCCGGCCGGCCGGTTTCGGAGTCAATGCCCTTGAAGACGTTCTGCGGAACGTACGGTTCCGATTTCAGGTAGGAGATATTGCCCCCGGCCTCCCGCCCCAGCCAATACAGATATCCGTTTCGCTGCGGCGTCAGCAGGCCCTTCTTAAGGCCGCCGCCGTTCTGGAAATCAACCACCATCGGCGCGTTCATCGCGTCCCAATCCCACGACTCGTTCTGATGGTATTGGAAATGCCCAACGATCTTGCCGGTATCGCCGTCAAGTGCCACCGTTGATGATGTGTACAGATTATCGCCGGGTCGCTGATCGCCGAACCAGGGCGAGCCGTTACCCGTTCCCCAATAGATCACGTTGGCATCAGGATCGTAGGTGCCGGTCATCCAGGTGGACGCGCCACCGGTCTTCCAGGTGTCGGGTTTCTGCCATGTGTCGCTGCCGGGCTCTCCCGGTGCCGGTATGGTGTACGTCTTCCACGCTGACTTTCCGGTCTCGGCATCAAACGCTTCGACAAAACCGCGCACGCCGAACTCGCCCCCGGCAACGCCAACCAGCACTTTGCCCTTCACGATCAAGGGCGCCATCGTCATGTAGTAGCCATCTTTCCAGTCCTCGACCTTGGCCTCCCAGGCGACCTTGCCGGTCTTGGCATCCAGCGCCACCAGCACCGCGTCCAGCGCCGGCAGGAACACCTTGTTGCCGTAGAGCGCGACACCCCGGCTGGTGTTGTGCAACGCCGCGAAGCCTTCCGGCAGCTTGCGCTTGTAGCGCCACAGGAAATTACCGTTGGTAGCATCCAGCGCCATCACCTGACTGTATGGAGTGCTGACGAACATCATCCCGTTATTAACAATCGGTGGCGCTTCATGACCGGAGTCAACCCCGGTCGAAACCGCCCACACCGGCACCAGGTTTTTAACGTTCGTCGTATTGATCTGGTCGAGGGAGCTATAGCTCCAGCCCTGGTAGTTGCCCCGCGTCATGAGCCAATTCTGTGGCTCCGGGCTCTTCAGACGGGCATCGGTAACCGGCGCATAATCGGCGCTATAGGCCGTTCCCGCCATCAGCAGGACCGCCATGCTTGCACCAACAAGGTACTTCTTCATTGTTTTTCTCCCTTTCCTGTCGTCCAGATCGGTACTTCCGCGCAATGGTAACAATCGTGCCGGCGGGCAGCGCGAGCCCGTCAGCCCCGGCCTTAACTGGTTTGCATGCCAACGCGCCCGACGAACCCGGCTGCAATTGTCAAAAGGCCGTTTTCAGACTTCAGCGGCAGTGCCGCGAGGTGTCGGGGCGCTGGCCCCGCCAGCACCTCGGCGCCATTCCGCGGGTCATAAACCGAACCGTGGCAGGAACAGACGAAAGCGTGGCGGTCGTTCGACCACATGCTCACCGGACAGGCCTGGTGCGAGCAGATTCCAGAATACGCCACGACACCATCGGCCATGTGGGCTCGGGTTTCGTCACTGACGCCATCGTCGCCGATGTGGGCCACGATCACCAGATTTAGCCGCGACCCATTGCGTACGGTGCCATTCGGGTCAGCGGGGTAAGCCTGCATTTGTGGACCGCCAGCGGGCAAATCGTCACTGCGAATAGTCTGGCCCTTTTTGGAACCGGTCAGAAACACAAGATGATCCCCGGCCTGTGGGGGCGCTGACTCAGGGTCCTCCGCCCGCGCCGGCCGGCTTATCCAAGCGGCCAAACCCGTACCGATCAGCGCACCACGCCGCGACAAAGATCGCAAGTCTTGGTCTTGCATGCTTTCGTTCCCATCCGGCTGAGCAGACGTGCCTACTATTTTCCCTCCACGTCGATCTTCGCCTTTGCCTCGCTGTTCATGCTCTTCACAGCCTTGCTTTGGTCGTTTGCACCGGTCTGCGCCGTCGTCGTCGCGGACGGCGCCGAGGACGGCAACGACTTCTCGACCGCCGGTCCGTTGCCGAGATGTGGTTGCGTGCTACCAACCGTTGGCGGCTTCGGCGTTCCGTCGTCCGCGGCGAAGCCGGCGCTACACCAAAAGACTGACGCGGCGGCGATAGCCAATGAAGACTTTTTCATAGGTCCACACTCCATCATGCGTCGCTTAAGTGCTTTCGAGCTGCTTTCCGATCGGCAGACTGCGTATTCGTTTACCAGTCGCAGCGAAGATCGCATTGCAGAGCGCCGGGGCGAACGGCGGCAACCCCGGTTCACCCACTCCACTCGGTGGCACATCAGGCCCGGCCGGCATGATGTGAACATTCGTGACAATCGGAGCCTCATCGATCCGGACAACCGGGAAATCGTCGAAATTGCCTTGGACGGTGCGGCCATTCTTGAAGGTGACTTCGCCGTATTTGGCCAGGCTCAGCCCCATGATCGCGGCGCCTTCGATCTGCGACTGGATGCGCTCCGGATTAACGAAAGTGCCGCAGTCGATGGCGGTATCGACGCGCGGGATAGTTAACTTGCCCTTCCCGTCCACCGCCACTTCCACGATCGTTGCAATGTAGCTGACGAAGCTGCGATGTACCGCGATACCGAGCCCGTGGCCTTTGGGGACGGATCGGCCCCAGTTGCCTTTATCGGCCACCAGTTCCACCACCTTCCGCAGGCGTCCTGCATCGATCGGATAACTGTCGAGCGGCTCACCGTAATCCCACATATCTTTCACGCCCGTATCAACAATGCGGGCCGGTCCGATCAGGTCCAGCAGCATGTCCTTGGGGTCGCGCCCGGTTTGTTGTGCGATTTCGGCGACCATCGATTGCACCGCGAACGCCCGCGGGATGTTGGAAACCGACCGGAACCAGCCAATGCGGGTGTAGGCAGACGCTTCGGGGTTTTCACAGCGGATATTGGGGATGTCGAACGGCAGATCGACCAGCCCCATGCCCAGTTCAAACGGTGCCGCGTGTTTGGCACCAGCGGCGAAAGTGGAGGCGATCGTCGGTGCCACGCTGCGGTGCCGCCACGCGATGACCTTGCCGCTCTTGTCCAATCCGGCCTCGATTCGTTCGGCCGAAACCGTGTGGTAGAAGTCGTGACGAACATCGTCTTCCCGGGTCCACTGCACTTTGACGGGAGCGCCGACGGCTTTCGACAACAACGCAGCTTCCAGAGCGAAATCGCATTTCGACTTTCGCCCGAACCCGCCGCCCAGCAGCGTAACGTTGACGGTGACGTTCTCGGGCGAAATACCCAACGTCTTGGCGACATCTTCACGCGTTCCGCCAGGACTCTGCACCGGCGCCCAAATTTCCGCCTTATCGCCCGTCACCCGCGCGGTGGCGACGGGCGGCTCCATACTGGCATGCGCCAGATGCGGCAGGTAGTATTCGCCCACGATGACCTTGTCCGCGGACTTCAAGGCACCTTCCGGGTCGCCGTTATTTCTCACCACCAGTCCCGGTTTGCGCGCGGCGTCTTCGAGTTCCGCGCGATAGGCGATGGAATCATATCTGGCGTTCGCGCCGTCGTCCCACACCACCTTCAGCGCATCGCGCCCCATGATCGCCGCCCCTGTGTTGCGTGCGATCACCGCGACGCCGCCAAGTGGCTGGAATTTGGAGGGCCAGGGCCAGCCCCGGACCTCTATGACCTTTTCCACGCCCGGCACTTTCATCGCGTCGGTTGCGTCGAATGAAACGAGTTTCCCGCCGACCACCGGCGGACGGGCGATGACCGCGTATTTGAGCCCTGGCAGGCGGGTATCGCTGCCATACATGGCCTTGCCGGTCGTGATATCGTGCAGGTCCACGATGCTGACACGGCCTTTACCGATATAGCGGAAATCCTTGGGATCCTTCAGCCGCAAGTCCGCCACCGCGACCACCGGCTGAGCAGCGGCATCGGCCGCCAGTTCACCGTAGCCCAGCTTGCGGCCGGTTCCACTGTGAACGACCTCGTGACCAACCGCCTTAACTTCGGTCACCGGGACATTCCAACGCTTGGCGGCGGCGGCTTCCAGCATCATACGGGCCGCGGCGCCAACCTGGCGCATCGGAATCAGATAATGCCGCGTGCTGCGCGAGCCGTCAGTGTCCTGGTTGCCGTATTTGACTTCGTCGCCGGGGGCCTGACGGACCTGAACGCGGGTCCAGTCGGCCTCCATTTCGTCCGCGACGATCATCGGCAGGCTGGTGCGCACACCGGTGCCCATCTCCGACCGATGCGCGATGATCGTTACCATGCCGTCGGGCGTGATGGCGACGAACACGCGTGGATTATTGACGGTCCCGTGCGGCATCTTGCCGGCACCCGTCACGTAGGCCGCCATGCCGCGGCGCGACATAACCGGCGCCGCAACCACCAGACCGCCCGTTATCCCCAGCCCGCGCAAAACCGCTCGGCGGGAGATCTTCTCAATAGCGAAGGTTTTATACATGACTCAGGCCCCCGTCGCTGCGAGACGTATCGCTGCTTCGATTCGCTGGTAACAGCCGCATCGGCAAATGTTGCCGGACATCGTGTCCCTGATGTCTTCATGCGACGGATGCGGATTTTCCTTCAACAACGCAGCCGCCTGCATGATCTGGCCGGCCTGACAGAAGCCGCATTGCGGCACGTTTTCCTGGCGCCATGCCTTTTGCACCGGATGATCGCCGTTCGGGTCGAGACCCTCGATCGTGGTAACCGTCTGCCCCCCCACGTCGGACATGGCGGTGATGCAGGATCGGGCCGCCTGTCCGCCAATATGGACCGTGCATGATCCGCACAAAGCATGGCCACACCCGAACTTGGTGCCGGTCAGGCCAATTTCATCGCGCAGATACCAAAGCAGCGGCAGTGACGGATCGCCATCCCAGATTTGTTCTTGTCCGTTGACTGTCAATTTAATCATGATCCAGACGCCCCTTTCCTGCATAACAGGGAACGATCGCACGCGTTGCTTCCGCGCGCGGTTTTCTGGCCTGCCTACTGCACGGCCAGAATGTCTCTGGAAGGGAACGGATCGGTGGCGTTGATGCCTTTAAGGCGTCAGCCGGTTTATCCTCCCCACTCCAACGCAATTCCAGCTTTTCTAACCCGAAATTTAGTCTTTGCGTCAGGGGAAGCGGGCAATGATCTATGCAAATTTAAGTGTGGCTCACGATTCAGCGAATGAGCGTTGCTGAAACACCGATGGCTGGCGAGGCGTTTGCCGCCCCGCCAGCCTTGAAGAGAACTGCTACAGAAAAGCGGTGCGGTTATCCCATCGCCTGAGCGGCGGACGGGGTGATCTCGTAGATCACGCGCACGTCTTTGGCGTTGTGCCAGGGATAAACGTCTTTCCCCATATACTTCTTCGCCAGGCTGTCGATGTGCGCAACCGCGCCATCGGTGCTTTCCTTCGTCACGGTCCCGCGGATCTGGATGTAGCGATAGGCGTTGTCCGGATCCATGATTGCCAGCGCGACCTTGGAACCGACCGACATGTTGCGCGCCTTCACCCGGCCCTTGGCGGTGTTCACACGGATCACGCCATTGGTGTAGTCAAACCAAACCGGCGTCACCTGCGGCGATCCATCCGGTTGCAGGGTCGCGATGTTGGCGATGGCCTTTTTCTCGGTGAGCAGGTCGAGATAGCCAGCGGGAATGTCGGTCATGATAAGCCTCCTGTTGATATGGATTAGGTTGGGACGCCCCGGCGGTTCGGCAACCCGCGTTATTGCAGGGCGCGCTTCGCGACGCTGGCCAGAAAGCCCGAGGCAGCCGGCAATATTTCATCGTTGAAGTCGTACTTGGCATTGTGCAGCGCTCGGCCGCCATCAGTCGGGCCATTGCCGATCCACACGAAAGCACCGGGACGCTGCAGAAGATACCAGGAAAAATCCTCGCTGGTCATCGCGGGAAGCATGTCCCGGCGGAGTTTCAGGCCGGCGGCGAGCGTCGCTTCGGCAGCCAGATCGCGTTCGGCCGGCGCGTTCCCGGTCACCGGATTGCCGCGTGGAATCTGCACGTCGATCGACACGTCGAAGGTCCGCGCGACGCCGTCGGCGATGCGGTGGATGGTTTGCTCGATGTGGTCTCGCACCTCATTGCTGAGGATCCGCATGGTGCCGCGCATCACCGCCTGGCCGGGGATCTGGTTCGCCGCCGATCCGGCCTGGATCGAGCCGATGGTGATGACGGCGCTGTCCAGCGGATCGACCGAACGGGAGACGATGGTTTGCAGCGCCAGCAGCAGGTGGGCGGCGGCGATCATCGGGTCGCGGGTGAGGTGTGGCTGCGCTGCGTGGCCACCATGGCCGTCGATAGTGAAGTACACGCGATTGCCTGCCGCCATGACCGGGCCGTCGTGGACGGCAACGGTGCCTGCCTCCAGGCCCGGCCAGTTGTGGTAGGCAAAAATGCGCTCCATCGGGAAACGGTCGAACAGGCCGTCGGCGATCATGCTCTTGGCGCCGCCGCCCCCTTCCTCGGCCGGTTGGAAGACGAGTTGGACGGTGCCGGACCAGGACGGGTCGGCTTGCAGCAGGGCGGCGGCACCGAGCAGGGAGGTGGTGTGGCCGTCGTGGCCGCAGGCGTGCATGACGCCTTGGTTGGTGGAGGCGTGCGGGACACCGCTGGTCTCCAGGATCGGTAGCGCGTCCATGTCGGCGCGCAGGCCGACCGAGCGGTTCGATTGTCCGCGAGTCAGGGTGCCGACGACGCCGTTGCCGCCGATGTTGGCGACGAAGGGGACGCCGAGTTCGGTCAGGCGGGCTTGGACGAAGGCGGCGGTTTGAGTTTCATGCAACGTCAGTTCGGCATTGGCGTGCAGGTGACGCCTCCATCCGGTCAGCCTGTCGTGCAGGGTCTTGTCCATTTGATCTCCGGTTCGTCGCGGAGGGATATGGGTAGCGGGTTCAGGAGGGTGGGGCAATTCCGCGACTGCCCCACAATTGGGGTATTGCCGATTTTCGCGATGTGCCCGGACGACATACCGCAGATAGTTCGCTTGAACACCTCATAATACGCCGCAAAATTTCCGGCAAATACGCCTCAAAATAAAACTGTTTTTTGGCTTCGTGCGGTAGGACAACGATGAACTGTGTCGTCACAGTGCAGAGGTCAACAGAGGTGATGGCCATGGCCAGCGCGAAAAAAGAGTACATAATTTCACAGCATGCTCGGATGCGCTGCCAGCAACGCGGCGTTTCCCGGGAAATCCTTTCAGCGTTGGAGAACGTGGCAGATCGATCCGTCTCCGTCGGCGGTGGCCGGTGGGCCGTCAGTTTAAGCCGGCGCGGTGTGCAGTGGCTGCGGGAGGATGGTCACCCGGCAGCAGCGGTTCTCGAACGTTTGAGCGGCCTAACAATGGTGGTGTCTTCCACAGGCGAAATGGTTACCGTGCTTCACGCAACGGTTCGGCGCTATCGCCGCGGCCAAAATTGACGGACTGGAACATGAGCAACGTGCACAAGTTTCCCGGCACCGGTCGTACAGATCGAACCGGCGACGACGATAAGGCAAACCTGAACCGCGAACGCGCGGCAATTTTACGGCCAAAGGTGGAAACCGGAAGGCTGCTTGCCGCTGATCAGCGACCGGTCAAGGAGGCCCTGTGGCATGTGTTCGAAGAAGCCCAAAAACGGGGAATCAAAAAGAGACAGATCCTTGACGAGGCGAGGAAGGGCCACCGGGAAGATTCGACCAAGCATTTAAGCCAATACGTCATCAATCCGCACTGGGAAGAAGACCGAAAAAGCAGGGCCCGGCCCACCACGAAGGCGATAACTCTTTGTAACATTATGGATGCGGCCGTGAGGTTGGCCGGCTTGGATCCCGACGCAACGCTTATTAAAGTGTTCGGCTCCGCATCCCTACAGATTTCCGGCCAGGTGCCGGCGGCGCCAGAATACGAGGATTTAGCAAAAAAACTGCGCGACATCGTCGACGTGGTCGCCACCAAGCAACGATTACAGGACTATTTCCAAAAGGTCGCACGCGAAGGCCATGTTCTGGCCGTCCAGAATGACCTGGACGCCGACGATATCGCGGAGAGGGTCGCCGACGGCCAGCCTCCCGACCTCGAACCTGATGAAATTGAATTAGGTTTTGAGGAACCCCGTTGGTTCTCTTCGTTGGATTGGCCGATCACATTCTTTGAGGCGACCACCGAACATCATGACTTTGATCATGGCCGCTATTTGGCTCCCTATCCCGCCGTAGTTCTAGGGCGATGGTCGGTGGGTCCAAGATTTACTGTAAAAATAGAGAGTGAAGCCCGCCCAATCGAGGGTGAGCGCGGCCCTTTTGAAGGTATTACCTCGGGCAGGGATTGGATGGAGCTACGTTTGTGTATCGTCCCGGAGGGAGCAGAAATGCGCCCGAGAGCCGCCCTGCGCATTTGGGCAGGTGCGTCGGTTGCATCCCTTCGCGCAGGAATGCCAACGCCGGACGATGATTCGGATGAGTGGGAGATCCTCCAATTTCCTGATGTCTGTCACGTCGGCCCGCAGATCAAATCGGATGACCCCGAGCGATTTTTTCTCCATAGTCAGCAGGCCCTCGTTTACCCGAGCAGTCGAAGCATATCGGTCCTGGTGAGCCGAGATCCTAAGAGTCTACCTCTTCCCATAAGTAAATATTGTAAAGTTAGCGATCTTCTCCGCGAATCCAAATATTGTCAGTTTCTTCCGGTCACTGGAATCATTCTTCAAGATTGGCTCAGTCACGATTCTTATTTTCAAGAATGGGAAGCAGACGAAAAGGCGACTCACCTTCGTGTTTTGGGCGCCGCCTTGCTTCAGGAAACCAACACAAGTGGATTTTCCGCTTTCAAAACTGGGACCATCGCTTCCGATCTTGATCATTCCCTTCTTGATACCATGGCACCTCTATCCTTACTGGATGAATGTGCGGAGAAATTCGTTCAGCTCTTCGAGGAAGCATCTGCGGTCGCGAGACAAAGACGCGAAAAAAAGGTTGCACGCCTTGAGGCGCGGCTTCGCGCCATGCGTTCCGCGAGCGGCGATGTCTGACATCCGAAAGCCCGGGAGCATAGAGCATCGTGCATCCCGGCGTCGGGCACTTCACAAGTCGCGCAATATTACCGGCAAATCCCTCGCCCCATGCAGAATGCGCGCAATCAAGGGTGGCCGGCGATCAGCATGATACACGATGACGTAGGGAAAGCCGATCAACGAGATACACCGAAAGGGTGCCGCGACGATATCGGGACGAAGGCTACCCGCATAAGGATGTTCCCCGATCGTAATCGCCGTCTTGGCCACAACCTGCTGCAACGCCCTGGCGGCAGCAGGATTATCCTTCGTAATCCATTTCATCGCCGCGAGAAGGTCCCGCCGCGCCGCTGGCGAAAGCCGCGCAGCCGTCATTGCTCCCTGGCTGCAATGATCTCATCGACTTCGACCATGACGCTTTCCAGAGAAAAAGTGCCGTCTCGGTCTGCTTCGTCCATAACCTCGTCTAACATGTGGCGAAAGTCGCGGCGCCGATCTTCCGCGTCCTGCAACATGCGCAGGGAAGCACGCACGACTTCGCTGACGTTATTGTAGCGCCCGCCTTCGACGCATTCTCGGGTGAAGCGTTCGAGTTCGGGTGTGAGATGCACGTTGGTTGACACGTTAGCGCCTCATATCAAAGATTGACATATCATGGGTAAGGTTGAGCCGGAAAGCAAGGCGGACGTTCAAATCACCTTCAAACCCAAGCGGCTCAACGTCACCGCCGCCGGATGTTTGGAGATCACCGTTCCAACGGAGGGACGTGCGGGAGGGCTTCGAGACTTTGGGACAACCTTGGGCTGACCCCGCATGAACAAGGCTATTGCGCAAAGCCCGCAAAGCGCGCATATTCGGCTCGATGAGAGAGGATTCCATGGACAAGGCGCATATCGTCCCAGCGGCGGAGTTCGCCCGGAACTTCGGCCGTTACAAAATACAGGCCCAGCGCGAAGCCGTTCCGGTTTCAAGCAATGGCAGGCTCGCCGGATATTTTGTAGCTCCGCATGAGTACGAGGAATTGCTCAAGCTTAAAAGCATGCGCCGGCGGTTCCTGACGGCAGAGTTGTCGGACGCAGAAGCCGAACAGATTGCATCGTCACGCATGGACCCGCGACATGATCATCTCAATAAGCAGCTTGATCCGATGTAACGGGCCGTATGCCCATTCCGACGGCCGAGCCGGGCCTTGTCATCTCTTAGGCCTATGTTTGGGACCATGAAGCGCGTGAAGGACAGGAAGAGGGGCGCAAGGATCGCCCCTGTGTCATCGCGCTTGCGATCGAGCGTCAGAAGGACGGTGAAACGCTGGTGACGGTGTTGCCGGTGACGCATCGCCGCCCCGCGGATCCAGCGGAAGCTGTCGAAATTCCGCGTGCCGTCAAACAACAACTCGGCCTGGATGCCGATCGTTCTTGGATAGTCGTGAGCGAGGGCGATCAGTTCGTTTGGCCCGGGTATGATTTGCGGAGAGTACGAGGAACCGGTCGATACGATTTCGGATATTTACCGCCACGATTTTTCAAGGATGTTCAGCCTGCATTCCTGGCATGGCACAGAGCGCACAAGGTGACGTTGATACCGAGGTGACGGTGCGAGGCGCGAGGAAAGCGCACGCCGAACATCTTACCATGGCGCAGTCTCCCTGGAGATGTTCAAATCACCTTCAAACCCAACCCGCTCAGCAGCACCGCCGCCTGCTGCTTGGAGATCACCGCCCCCTTGAACCGGGACGCGTCGGCCAACCGAAGGTTCCCCAAATCGGCACCGCGTAGGTCGGCGCCCTCAAACCGCGCATGAATCACGTTCGCGTCCCGCAGGTTGCAGCCAATGCAAGTGGCATTTCGAAAATCCGCCTCTGTGAGGTCGGCGCCCTGGAAATCGATCGTGTCCAACGACATTTTTCGAAACGAAAACTTATGCAGGTGGGCATTGATCAGCAGGCACCGCGCGAAGACCAAACCGAGTGTGCGGGCATCGGCGAACTGGGCGCCGGTCAGTTTGCAGTCCTGGAAAATGCCGGACGACAAGCTCGCGCCGTGCCAATTGGTATTGTTCAGATCGCAGGACTCAAACCGCCCCTCCGTCAAATCGCAGAACGAGAAATCCGCCCCTCCCGCTCGGCACCGCACGAATGCGCAGCCCCAGAAATCGAGTCGTGAAAAATCGACCCCGGTCAGATTCCAACCAACGAAGCGGACCGGGACGTCCCTGGCGAACAGAGCCGTCTCGACGTCCGCGCGGGTCGCAGGGCCATCCGGTGCGGGAAGGTCTAACGGGATAGTGGTCATGCCAATGGCTGGCCCATACCCGCAAGAGAACACTGATACAGCTCAGAAACGCCACGCGTCATTTTACAACGGCGGCGGCAAGGTGGCCTGAAACGAGGGCGTCGCGGTGATCGCGTCCGACCAGGCCGACAAAGCCGGCCGGCTTTCCCGAAACTTCCACAGTTTCATGCACGGCTCGATCCAGCCCAGGGCGCATCCCAGCGTGATCCGCGCTGCGTTGATCGGGCCGCTATAGCCGCCGTCCGCCACGGCCGTTTCCAACTCATCCGCCACCCGGTTCACCCGAGCAGTTTCCCAGGCGATAACACGCGGGGAGCGTTCGTTTTCGGGAGGACGCGTCAATCGCGACCAGGCAACGATCCCATCCAGCAAACCGGCTGCTATCCCCAACTCCGACAGGGTGCGCCAATTGTCGGACCCATCGCGCGGCAGCAATTTCGGACCGGAATGCCGCGTATCGATGTAATTAAGAATCAACTGGCTCTCGGTCAGCCGCGTGCCGTCATCAAGGATCAAGGTCGGCACCCGCCCAACCGGATTAACTGGCAGCAGCGTCGACTCCAGCGAATACAGGGCAACTTCCTGTTTCTGGACGATGGCGTCCAACCCCGTCTCAATCAACGCCACACGCACAATACGGGCGAAAGGCGAACGAGCGGCGTAGTACAGTTGCATCTGGAAATCCTCACAGAAACGACCGGGGCAGAGGCCCCGGCCGTCAGTGTCGAATTACCCCTTCAGAACGTCAACCATCGTGCTGCCCAGCTCCGCCGGGCTGGCGGCAACGTGAATGCCCGCGCTGCGCATCGCGTCCATCTTCGCGTCGGCGGTATCCTTGCCGCCGCTGATGACGGCGCCGGCATGACCCATGCGCCGGCCCGGAGGTGCCGCCGCACCCGCGATAAACCCGACGATCGGCTTCTTGACCTTGTTATGCGCCAGGAATTCCGCGGCGTCGGTTTCGCTGCTGCCGCCGATTTCGCCGATCATGATGATCTGCTTGGTCTCGGGATCGGCCAGGAACATTTCCAACACTTCAATGAAATCGGTTCCCTTCACCGGATCGCCACCAATGCCGACGCAGCTCGTCTGACCCATGCCGGTCGCCGTGGTCTGAGCAACCGCCTCGTACGTCAGTGTGCCCGAGCGAGAAACGATTCCGACCGTGCCGCGCTTGTGGATGTGGCCCGGCATGATGCCGATCTTGCACTCGTCAGGCGTGATTACGCCCGGGCAGTTCGGCCCGATCAGACGGGACTTCGATCCGATCAGCGCGCGCTTCACCCGCACCATGTCCAACACCGGAATACCCTCGGTGATGCACACGATCAGCGGGAATTCGGCGTCGATTGCCTCCAGGATCGCATCGGCCGCGAACGGGGGCGGCACGTAGATGACGGTCGCATCGGCGCCGGTCTGCTCGCGGCAGTCCCACACCGTGTCGAACACCGGCAGGCCCAGATGAATGGAGCCGCCCTTACCTGGCGCCACGCCGCCGACCATTTTGGTCCCGTAGGCAATCGCCTGTTCCGAGTGATACGTGCCCTGCTTGCCGGTAAAGCCCTGGCAGATGACTTTCGTCGAAGCGTTAACAAGAACAGACATCTATGCGGCCTCCTTGACGGCTTTGACGATTTTCGCGGCGGCGTCGCCCAGATTGTCCGCGGACACGATCGGCAGGCCGGATTTGGCCAGGATTTCCTTGCCCAGTTCGACGTTGGTGCCAGCCAGACGCACCACCAGCGGCACCGACAACTTGACCTCGCGGGCCGCCAGAACGACGCCCTCGGCGATGATGTCGCAGCGCATGATGCCGCCGAAAATGTTGACCAGGATGCCTTCGACGTTGGGGTCGGACAGGATGATGCGGAAGGCCGCGGTGACGCGCTCCGCCGTGGCGCTGCCGCCGACATCCAGGAAGTTGGCGGGCGACATGCCGTACAGCTTGATGATGTCCATGGTCGCCATCGCCAGCCCGGCGCCGTTGACCATGCAGCCGATGTTGCCATCCAACGCCACGTAGTTCAGCTCGAACTTGGCGGCTTCGAGTTCCTTCGGGTCCTCTTCACCCTCGTCCCGCAGCTTTTCCAGGTCGGAATGACGGAACAGCGCGCTGTCGTCGAAGCTGACCTTCGCATCCAGGGCGATCAGTTCGTCGGCGCCGGTCACGACCAGCGGGTTGATCTCCACGATCGCGCAATCCAGCGCCATGTAGGCCGCATACATGCCGGTGATGAATTTTCCGAACGACGCGACCTGCTTGCCTTTCAGGCCGAGACCGGCTGCCAGACGGCGGCTGTGGAATCCGGACAGTCCCGATGCTGGATCGATCGAAACTTTCAGGATTTTCTCCGGCTGGTGTTCGGCGACGTGCTCGATCTCCATGCCGCCTTCGGTCGAGGCGATGATGGTGACGCGGCCGCTGAGCCGATCGACCAGTAGCGAGACATACAGCTCCCGCTTAATGTCGCAGCCGGCTTCGATGTAGACGCGGCGCACCGGACGCCCGGCCTCACCGGTCTGCTTGGTGATCAGCGTGTGGCCGATCATCGCTTCGGCGGCGGCGCGAACCTCGGCGGCGGACTTCGCCAACCGCACGCCGCCCTTGCCCGCCGGATCGTCAGCGAAATGGCCGGCACCCCGGCCACCCGCGTGGATCTGCGACTTCACCACGTATACCGGGCCAGGAAGCCTGGCGGCGGCCGCCTCGGCTTCTTCCGGTGTCCATGCGACATAGCCGTCAAGAACCGTGACGCCGTAGCGCTTCAGCAGTTCCTTGCCCTGGTATTCGTGGATGTTCATGGAAGCTCCTTAGCCGATCAGTTTGCGGGAGGCGTCGATCAGTTCCTGCACAGCGGCGCAGGACTTGTCGAAAGCGGCCTTTTCGGTGGCGTTCAGTTCGATTTCGACGATCTTCTCAACGCCACCGGCGCCGATCACCACGGGCACGCCGACATACATGTCGTTGATGCCGTATTGGCCGGTAAGGTAGGCGGCGCAGGGCAGAACGCGCTTCTTGTCCTTCAGATAGGCCTCCGCCATCGCGATCGCGGAGGCGGCCGGGGCGTAGAAGGCGCTGCCGCGTTCCAGCAGCTTGACGATCTCGCCGCCGCCGTTGGCGGTGCGCTCGACGATCGCGTCGATCTTTTCTTGCGTGGTCCAGCCCATCTTGATCAGGTCGGGGACCGGGATGCCGGCGACGGTGGAGTAACGGGTCAGCGGCACCATGGTGTCGCCGTGGCCGCCCAGCACGAACGCGCGGACGTCCTGCACGGATACGCCGAATTCCTGCGCCAGGAACAACTGGAAGCGGCTGCTGTCCAGAACCCCGGCCATGCCGACGACCTTGTTGGCGGGCAGGCCGGACTTTTCCTTCATCACCCAAACCATCGCGTCGAGCGGGTTGGTGATGCAGATAACGAACGCGTTCGGGCAGTTGTTGCGGATGCCTTCGGCAACCTGGGCGATGACGCCGGCATTCTTGCCGATCAGGTCGTCGCGGGACATGCCGGGCATACGCGGGAAGCCGGCGGTGACGATCACCACGTCGGCGTCCTTGATCGCGGCGTAGTCAGAGCCGCCGGACATGGCGCAATCGAAGCCATCGACCGGGCCGGATTGCATGATATCCAAGGCCTTACCGGCCGCGACGCCGCCGAACACGTCGAACATGACGACGTCTCCGAGTTCCTTCAGGCCGATCAGGTGGGCGAGCGTGCCGCCGATGTTACCGGCGCCGATCAGGGCGATCTTGTTGCGGGCCATAGGTAGAATCCTTCGCGGGGCGCCTCCAGGGGCGCCGTTGTTATGAAACGGGGCCTGCCGAGACAGTAGCCGGAAGATGGCTGCCCGGAAGGTCGGGCGCTTGCTAGCGTATCGCGTGTGGCCCGGCAAGGTGGTGCGGTGCAGCACGCGCGGGGAACGGCACTTGTCCCACCGCGACCAGCATTAACGATCCCCTGGCAGCTTTATGAGCGGGGCCGCCACCGGTTGTAACGCTACGGACCGTGAGCGAACCGGCACAGCGGGCCGCAACACCACCTCACTCCCGGGAGAAGGAAGCGTGCCGGAAACCAAACGTCCGTAGGAAACTTTGGGATCAACCCGCTGGATCTCGACCACGCCTATCTCTCGCTCGGTTTGCCCGAGCGATTCGTTGGTGTATGGATCCACCAGTTTTTCGCCCAACAGCAAGGCTCGAAAGCGCTGACCCTGGGTAAGCGTCCCGGCCCCCTGATTGACAATCAGTTCCGCCGGGTTATCGAACCGGATCAGGCGAAGTGGAAAGATACTTTGGGTGATATCATTAGCAATGCGCGCGCTGACACCATCCACCAAGGCGGCAAGCGCATCACCGCCCCCTCCGAGCCGAACCGTACCCGTCCATTTTAGCTGTCGGGTCGCTATTTCTAAAACGGAGTAATCTACCTCCAGCGAAGACGAGGCGCTGGTAATCCGTTCGCCCGTCAAGCCAATCGTCCGCTCGCTCTGGCTGACCCCGGCTTGGCGGACTGTGCCGACAACCAGGTAATCGGCCCCTATGACCTGACCAATCCGCACACGCTCGACAACGGGCGCCTGGTTGAGGAGCGTCGTCATCTCTTGAGCATAGGCGGCGTCGTGCATGCGATCGACGACCGCGAACCGCCGAGCCTGTGTCAAATAGCTGGTGACGCGATCCTGTAGCATCGCCGACAGTCCGCTTTGTCCGGGCGAGCCGACGAACGGAGCGACAGCGATACGTCTGCGGTTTTCATTGCCGAGGCCCTTGGGTTGGAACTTCTCGACCTCTACGGCAAGTTGCACCACGACATGACCAGGTTCATCGGTTTCGACCTGAATGACGCGGTAGCCGTGGATCACTCCATTGGCCGCTTGGGCAATGGCACTTTGGGCTGATTCTGCGATCCCAACGCTCTGGGTATCCTTGTCCGCCAGCGCGACAACGGCGGAACGGAACTCCTGGTTCGCCGCAACCGCGACTCCAGTGACCTGTTGAATCGCCTCCACCAGCCCTTGTGCGATAGCAGCTTCCCGCGTTGCACCAGTACCATCAACCTCTACCTGAACCGACTCAGACCAAGCCGGCGAGGCGGCCAGCGGCAGGAGTATTAGGAGCCAACGCCACATGAACTGTCTGCTTTCAAAAATCTTTTGCGTCCATTAACTGCCGGCTTTCCGTTACGCCGGGCATACCGGGCGGTGTGTGCGTGGCCACAGCGCTTGCTCCCTTCGGCTTCGTGCTCATCATGGCCCGCATCTGGCTTTCCCCGGCAGCCGACCAGATCCGGATGACGCCGATGATGGGCGTCTGGGTCGCCGGGTGTTGGCCGCTCCAACTCGTCAAAGTCCGGAGCCCGGTGATGTTGATCGTGGACGTGCGGATCATCGTTCGTTTCATTTCGTCCAGAGCGCGTTTGGTGTCATCGATCGAACTGGAATCCGGTAGGCTTGAGGCAATCCTGTCCACCTCCTGCCCGACCGTCCCGCTACGATCGTAGGTGAGGCTTCCCTTCAGAAAGTCGGAAATCTGTCCGTCCGCTATCAATTCAGCCTGCCGCCGCGCCGCTTCGCGGTAGGTCGCGGCAATTCCGGCATCCGTGCCGCGATAGGACGATGCCCATTGACCGAAGGAAACGATGACCGGCAGTCCGTTCTCATCGAACAGGCGTCGGACCCCGAAATCATTGATCAACCCGGTCTTATCGGCATACAGCCTGGAGAGATCCTGCGCCCGTGCCGGATCGGCGGGAAATTCTCCCCTCGCCGTCAATATTTGCTGGACAAAATCCCGCATCATCGACGAAGCAATCGCCACAACGCCAATCGTGTAATTGCCGGTTCCGTCATGACCTTCGAAGGTCTTTACAGAACACAGACCCAAGGTATCGCCGAGCGAGTGTTGCATCGATGTAGTCTTGAGGTGATTCGTCAGAAGGGCGGTCTTCTGTGCTTCCGGCGCGCTCTCATACTCGCGCGGATCGACGCCCATGTCCTTCAGTTCTTTATCGAGTTTGCCACCGGCGACCCCGACCAACTTACGCAACAGGTCCGCCGCCTTTCCGGGCATCTTGCGATCTTCGAACGGGGGCGGCTGCTCGTCTGCCGATTTATAAAAATCCAGCACCGTTCGGGTCATGTTGCGGGTGTTCTGCTCCGCGACAAAATCCGCTTGCGCTTCAATGAGCGCATTGTTGTAGGTGATGGTGCGATATCGCACCCAGTCGGGATTGGTTACCGGAACCTGAACCGGGGCCTTGCCGCGAAGGATAAACAACTCGCCGCGGCGTTCTCTTTCGCCGAAATGTTGCTCATCGATAAATTGCTGCATCTGATCGTCGATGAGTGCGGCAGGATCAACAGGTGCTTGCGATACAGACGAATTCGCAACGTCTCTCACTTGATCGGAAGATTGCGCACGGACCAAACGGGTCAATCCGAGTATCGGGATGGCCGAGAGCGCCGTACGACGGGTCAACATCACCAAGCCACCGTCTTGCCGCTGGTCAACTTCGAAATCGGGGTTTCACCCTCCCAAATACCCAGACCCGTGCGGATGTCGGTCAGGGTCAACTGGAAGGCGTAGTCGATCCTTTGGCTTCCATCGCCAAGCCGCTGGTTGAGTTGGATGATCTTGCCTGAAAGGCTTAATTCAGGTGCGATCATCTGTCCGGCTCCAGCAACCTTGTTCACATGCGCCTGGTTGAACTCGCGCGAACCCCGGAGATCGCGCATCTGCAGCGCCATCGGGTCTTCGACACCGTTGAAACCAATGGTAGTCGAGACCAGGAATCTGCCGGAATTCAGCAGATCGATGCGGATTTTCTTGACCAGCATATCGGTGTCGATGCGCTGCATCGTATCGTTTGTCATCCGGGATATCGCCAGCACGTATCGGTCACCGGTTGGCTTTACGATTGCGGGAGATGCCAACATGGAGGTCACGGCATCGCCGGCGGCATGCTCAAAATCACGCATGTCCAGGCCGGCGCCGACGGCGCTACGATCCGCGCGAGAGTCGATCACTGTGGTTTGCGTGCCTGTAGCGCAACCGGCAACCAGAAGCAGCGTCGCCGCAATGGCGATCTTCGATGCGTATGAGGACCTTGGACTATTAAGCGTCATGGGCGAACAACCTTACTAAAGTGCATCAACTGTCGGATCGGGCTCGACGCGCACGTGAAAACTGACAATGTCGCCGCGAGGGGCCACGCCACTGAGGAACGTGTCGCCATAACGTGGGACTGTTACATGCCTCGGGGTCGACATGACCGTAGCAACGGGCCGGCCAGCACCATCCATCCAGTCGGTGATGGTGACGACCTTGATGTCTTTCGCCGTTGGATTTTCCAATCGCAACGACAAGCTTAAAAGTCCGTTGTCTCGTGACACAATCGGCACATCAGCCAGCACCGGCACGCTCGGAAGGATGGCAATCCGAGGGTCGCGAGGGGCATCGGGTGGCGGAACGCAGCCCACCAGACCGAGTCCACAAGCGAGGAGAAAGATTGTCGCCCTCAAAGCGGGAAGACTTGCGTGGACGGTCGGCCGCCATGCATTGTCTCTTTGATATAGATGATCGAGGACCGATCCACCGGCACCTTGACTGTGCCGAAGTCCATTCCGTCGTCACCCTGCAACCGTACGGTGCCGTCGGCCGGCATCTTGAGCCGAGCGGCCTGAAATTCCTTGGGCAGCGCCGTCCAGGAACGCGTGTCCGCGGTAGAGATGTTCGACGCGATGGCGGCAGTCAGCATCAACAGACTGTTGTTTGTTTGTGCGGCGGCGTACTGAACGCCAACCTTTAACGCTGCTTCGGCGACAGCACGCGCGAGAATGCCCTGATAACGGCGGCTGAACTCAGTTGCCATTACTCGATCGAAGCTACCGACCGAGACCGTTTTCGCTTGATCGCCGGTGGCCGAAGCCGTGATGCCACCGGACGCCATGGCGTGGAACATCATCCTCGGCATCGCAACCGTAACAGTGCTGATGTAGCTAGCCTTGCCGACAATCGGCACTGGGAAGGTGATGTTGTATTGGGAGAAGGTGGGCGCCTGACCGCTCTCGAACACGATCCAGATCGCCGGCGGCGACTTCTTGCCGGATTTCACCAGCTTGAGATCTGCATCGATTACCGGGCTGGGTCCAACCATATCGCGAACCCGTTGGAGTTCGACCCGCGCGCGCTCAAAATCACTGCCTGTCTCGGCATTGTTCAATAGGAAGACCGCTGTCAGATAGCTGGCCGCGGGGTTGATGAACGGGCGGTAGTTGGCGTAGGCTCCGAATGTCAACTGCTCTGCCTGAAATTCTTTGCTGTTCTGGGCGTTGGTCATGGCGGTTGTAAGGTCGAACTGACCGGCTGATTTTTTCTTCACGTCGGCGTCGAGCTTTTCTTTCTGCTTCGAAAATTGCTCCTCGGCCATAGCCTGTCGGCCGCCCACTCGATTGAATTCCACTCGTGCATTGGCGCGATCACCCACTGTGAGGTACCCAAGCGCCTTGTACGTGTTCGCCATGATGCCGTCGTAGGTGGCATAATTATATTGCGTATTTGAAAAGCCATCGAGGTCGCGCGCCTTCATCAGGTTCTCAGCGCCATCCAGAACCGGGATTGCCGTCCTTGAATCACCAGCGTAAATTAACGCGGCTCCGGCATTCAGCGACCACGCAAGGTTGTTCGAAGTACCGTCAGGCGCAATCTTACCCGACGCCATGGCCATTTGGGCCGCTTGGGGATAGTCACCGTGCGCCAGCAGCCCATCAAAATTAGCCGCGTCCTGGCGCGAAACCTGGCCGGCGCATCCCTGTAGCATTACACCTAAAGCAACGATTCGACCGAGATGACTGACAGCACTGACAGGCGAAATACGTCTGTCGAATAACGAGTGTGCATTATCGATAGTAGTCTGGTCAGCCGAGTTCATTGAATTCCCCTTCGGTCTTATTCAAGCCTCCGCATCGTGAAGCACCACAACCGGGTTGTCAAGGCGCCATAACGATATATGTCGCGACGCTGAACTTTGGATCAATTTATTTCATTTTATTTCAATATCGGCGTGGAGTGCGCCCGTTTATGTTAAATTGAAGTAAAATTTTACACACGTTGCAAAATTAAACCTATTGCGCCAACAATTGTTTTAATTGAGACTGGGCCAATTTTTGCCACGCACCGCAGTAAAATCCAACCTTACTACGTCCGCTTCACACCCCAGAACACCGGGAACCCATCCAGCATCCCCTCCAGCGTATCCCGCGACGCCGTCGGTTGGAACCACTGCCCAATCGGGATGTGCGGCACGTCGATCCACCACTGACGCTGGATATCCCGCGCGATCCTCTGCTGCTCGGGCAGATCGTTGGCATCCAGCCACTGGCCGCGCAGCTCCTCGATCCGCTTGCTGCTGACCCAGCCGAACCAGCCGGTTTCTCCGCTGGTGCGGAACGCGTGCCCCGACGGTCCTTGCAGGTCCAGACCGGACAGCGTGGTGAACAGCCCACTCCAACCGCCCTGGTCGATCGGGGCTTTCTTCTCGCGCCGAGCGACAGCCGAACCCCAATCCATCGCGAGGTAGTCCACTTCCATGCCAGCCTGTTTCATGGCATCGGCGCCGACGTCGCCCATCGCCTTACGGTACGGCGTGTCGGTGGCGACCATCAGCGCCACGGTCTGGCCGGCGTAGCCCGCCGCTGCCAGGGCGGCCTTGACCTTTGCCATATCGCGCGGGGCGTTGAGAACCTCCATCCCAACGTCCGTCTCGAGGTCCGTTCCGGGGCAGAACACACCGACGTTGGTGCGCCACATTTTCGTATCCGTGCCGGCGATGGCGGTGACGAAGTCCTCCTGGTTGAACGCGCCCAGCAAAGCTCGCCTGACGCCGGGGTTGTCGAACGGCGGTTGCAGACAGTTCATCTTCAGGAAGCCAATGACGCCGGAGGGGTCTTTGACCTCGACTTTGATGTGGCCGGCTTTCAGCAGGACCGGCTTCAGATCGTCGGTGGGGATTTCCCACCAGTCCATCTCGCCCGCCTGCAACGCACCGGCGGCGGTGCCTTCGTCGGGGATGGTGATCCACTCGACCCGGTCGAAGTTGACGATTTTCGGACCGGCCGTCCACCCGGGCGTGCCGTCCGGCCGAGGCACATAGCGATCGAATTTTTCATAGACCGCGCGCGATCCCGAGACTCGTTCGTCCGCCTTGAAGCGAAACGGGCCGCTGCCCACCAGTTCGCCGATCTGTTTGAACGGATCGAGAGCCGCGAACCGCTCCGGCATCATGGCACACATCGGCGTGGAGGTTTTGCCCAGCGCGTAGGGCAGCCGCGGAAATGGTTTCTTCAGCCGGAACCGGATAGTGCGGTCGTCCGGGGCCGACAGTTCGTCCGTGGTTTTCATCAGCACGCCCCCCAGCGCATCACGGGCAGCCCAACGGCGGATGGAGGCGACGCAGTCCCGGGCGAGGACTGTCTCGCCGTCGTGAAACCGCAGGCCATCGCGCAGGGTCAGGTCCCAGCGCTTGCCGTCGTCATCGATCTTCACCGAACCGACCATTTGTGGCTGGATACGGTATTGGGCGTCCATGCCGAACAGGGTGTCGAACACCATGTAGCCATGGTTGCGGGCAACATAGGCGGTGGTCCAGACCGGATCGATCACCGTCAGGTCGGATTGCGGGATGAATTTCAGGACGCGGCTGGAGGCGGCCCGCGCCAGGGATGGTAGCGCGAGGGTGACGGCGGCTGCGCCCAGGAATTGGCGTCGTGTGGACATGGTGTGGCTCCTCCCGCCCTGTACGGGCTTGCAGATACCCTTACTCTGATTTGCTTCGTCAGCGTATCGCCTGCGGTTACGGGGCACCCGATGAACCTGGATAGAGAAGCTCTATCGCCCGCCGGTCACCGCCTGGACACGCCCACCATCACCGACTTCATCCGGCAGATTAATCGCCACGCGCTGTCCGACCGTCGCCCCGTCGGATAGCGAGGCCCGGATCCCGTCGGTATTCGCCACCGTCACCGGCCGCAGATGCACCGTCTGGTCGCTGCCAAGATCGGCGATCAGCGTCCGCGTGCCCCGCACGATCAGCCCGGCCATCGGGACCTCCGGGTAGCTGCGAACCGGTATATGCAGCGTGACATAAGCAAAGCTCCCTGGCACCAGAAAGTGGTCGGCGTTATCCACGTCCAGTTCCACAAACAGCGTCCGCGTGCGCGGGTCCAGTTCGTTCGATGTCCGGGCGATCTTCGCCTTTACTTTGCGGTCTGAATTCGCACCATCCGTAACGTCCGCCAAATCGCCAACATGCACGAACGGCACGTCACGCTGTTCCACGTACACATCGACGCGCAGCTTCGTATCGTCGGCGATCGTCAAAACCGGCTGGTTGCTGGTCTTATTGGTCGTGGAGTTTTGCGCCAACGCTCCGACATCGACAAACCGGGCCGTCACGACCCCCGCGAACGGTGCTCTGATCTGCTCATATGATTTCAGCGTCGCGTTCTGCGCCACCGCCGCGGTCGCCATGGTGTAAGCTGTTTCGGCGGCATCGGCGGCCTGTTTGGACGTCCAGCCATGGGTTACCAGATCCTTCGCCCGATCCCAGTTACGCTTCTTGTTTTCCAGATCACGCAGCGCCGATTCGTATTGCTGGTCGGTCTCCACCGACGACACCACGGCCAGCAGGTCGCCCGGCTTTACCTGGTCGCCACGATCAACCGCGATCGACGAAACATAGCCGCTGACCTTGCTGTAGAGAGTCGCCGTTTGATACGATCGCGTATCGCCAAGCAACCGGATCAGCCGCTCCTTCGGTCCCTCCGTCACCTGCACGGTCTGCACCACCGGACCACGCGCGACACCCGCCGCCAGCGCATCGCGTGATGCCGCCAACGCGCTGTCCTTTTCATGCGACATCCGCCAGGCGCCCATCCCGGCCCCGCCGATGACCGCCACGCCGATCACAAACAAGAAGAACGATCCGAAACGACCATTTTCAGCCATGCGGGGTGACTCCGGTGTCAGCCGCTTCTTCGGCGAAGCGGGCATCGAGGGTGTGAAGCGTCGGCGGCGCGCGCCGGAGTAATGTGTAGAAGATCGGCACAATGAACAGGGTGGCAACAGTCGCCATGATCAGGCCGCCGATCACCGCCCGTCCCAGCGGAGCGTTTTGCTCACCGGCATCGCCAAGGCCCAGCGCCATCGGTAACATACCGATGATCATCGCCAGGGCGGTCATCAGCACCGGGCGCAGACGGATCGTGCAGGCACCGATCGCGCCCTCGGTGGCACTGCTGCCATCGCGCGACCGCAGATCGTTCGCGAAACTGACAACCAGGATCGAGTTCGACACCGAAATACCGATCGTCATGATCGAGCCCATCAGTGATTCCACGTTGATCGTGGTGCCGCTCAGCGCCAGCATCCAGATGATCCCCATCAGACCGCCCGGCACCGCCATCATGATGATAAACGGATCGACCCATGACTGGAACAGAATGACCAGCAACGCATAGACCAGAATGACCGCCAGGATCATCCCCAGCCCCAGGCTGCGGAACGATGCCAGCATCACCTCATTCTGGCCGCGAATGTCGATATGGGTGGTGATCGGCAGCCCCTTGCTGATCTCGTTGATCGCTTTCTGAATATCCGCCGCGGTGGCACCCAAATCCCGGCCATCGACATTCGCCGCGATATCAAGCTCGCGCTGCACCGTATAGTGGTTTACCGATTCCAGGCTGGAGCGCGGGTAGATCGTTGCGATATCGCCAAGCCGCACCACCGAGGCCGAGGGCACAGCGGCCGGATCGATGATCGTCGGAGCGACCGGCGTACTGACCGCTGTTGCCAGCAGGTCGTCCAAAGTCTTGATCTCGGACAAAGGTGTCTGCACCGCGACCGAATAGTTCACGTTATTCTGGGGGTTGAGAAAAAAATTCGGCGAAACCAGCACGGACGAGGACAGCGACGTCAACATGTTATTGGCCACGTCGCGCTGCGACACCCGCAGCTTGGCGGCCCGCATCCGATCCACGTCGATCTGCAATCCCGGATAGTTCAGCACCTGTACGATGTGCGGATCGGCGACGCCGGGGATCATTTTCATCCGGGCGACCAACTGTTGCGCCAGCCCGTACGAACGCTCAAAATTCACATCCTGGATCTGCACGTCGATCGGTGCCGGCAGACCGAAGTTCAGCACCTGACTGACGATATCGGCGGTCTGGAAGTAGATCGTACTACCAGGAAACCTGTCCGGCACATGCGCCCGAATATTGCGAATGTAGTCGTTGGTCGGATGATGTCCCGGCTTCAACGAGATCAAAATCTCCGCATCCATCGCCCCGACATTATCGCTCGGTACAAACGCCAGGTTAAAGGACGACGGCACCCCGACGGTATCGTTGACCGTATCGAGTTCGGCCGCCGGAATAATCGCCCGGACCGCTTCCTCGACCTGCAAAACCTGCTTCTCCGTCTCCTCGATCCGGGTCCCCGGCGGCGCGCGATAATGCATCTTGATCAGACCGACATCGGCGCTGGGGAAGAAGTCCAGCCCGATGGTGGTCGCAACACCGCCGGTCACCACCAGCAGAAGGACGAAACCACCAAGCACCACAGCGCGGTTACGCAACGTGCCGTCCAGCATCCACCAATAACCGCGCCGGAATTTCTCGAACCCGCGATCAAACAGACCGAAAAATCCGGTTGGAGGCACGTGGTGCGATGTGTCAGAACCCAACAACATTCGGGCGAAACTGGGCACAACGGTGAAGCTCAGGGCATAGGATGCCAGCATGCAGAACACGACCGTCGCGGCGAGCGGAATGAACAGGTAGCGCGCGACACCGAACAGCATCACCACCGGAAAGAACACGATGCAAATGGCCAGCGTCGCCACCGTCAGCGGCTGGATGACCTCGGCCGATCCGTCCAAAATGGCAACGGTCAGTTTCTTACCCAGCATCAGGTTGCGGTGGATATTTTCGATAACGACGGTGGCGTTATCGACTAGCAACCCGATCGCGAGTGCCAAACCGCCGAGCGTCATCAGATTGACGCTGTTGCCGGTCAGGAACAGTCCGATGATACCGGCGAACACCGACAGCGGAATGGATGCCGACACGATCACCGTATTCCGCCAACTCCCCAGGAACACCAGGATCAGCACCGACACCAGGACCGACGAGATAATCGCCTCGCGCACGACGTTCTCCACCGCCGCCCGCACGAACACCGACTGATCGAAATCCAGTTTCAGATCCAACCCATTAGGCGCCGCCGCCTGCACCTCGGGCAACGCCGCGCGGGTCGCGTCCACCACCGCGAGGGTCGAGGCGTCGGCGTGCTTCAGGATCGCCAGATAGACCGCTCGCTTGCCGTTGACGTGGACAATATTGGCCTGGTTGGCAAAACTGTCGCTGACATGGCCAACGTCGCCGATGGTAACGGCTCGTCCGTCAAACACTCCGATCGGCAGGTCGTTGAAACGCTCCACCGCCGCCGGGCTGGAGTTGAGCTGCACGTTGTATTCACGCTCGCCAATCCGCGCGGTGCCGGCCGGCACGATCACGTTCGAAGCCTGCAACGCATTCACCACGTCGGTCAGCGAAAACCCCTTCGCCGCCAGCAGGCCCGGATCGACATCGACATTCATCTGCCGTTGCTTGCCGCCGAACGGTCCCGGCGTGGAAAGACCGGGAATAGTAAACAGCTTCACCCGTATGAAATTCAAACTGTAGTCATAAATCTGCTGCTCGGTCAGTGTCTGCGAAGACATCGTCAACTGCACGACCGGTACGTTCGACGCATTGAACTGAATCACCGCCGGCGGCTGCATCCCGGGGGGAGCACTGCGCAAGATCGAATTATTCACCGAGGTGATCTGTGCGATGGCGCCACCGATCTCAGTCCCCGGCTGAAAATAGACTTTCAGAATGCCGATGCCGGGAATCGATTGCGATTCGATCCGGGAGATGCCGTTCACAGTGGTGGAATAGGCGCGCTCACTGATGAAAACGACGCGCCGTTCCATGTCCTCGGTGGTGAGGCCCGGATAACTCCAGGCGACCAGCACGACGGGGATGTCGATGACCGGAAAAATATCGACGATCATCCGCGTAACCGACAAGACACCCAGCAGCACGACCAGCAAGGCGGCGATGGCAGACGTGTAGGGCCGGCGCAAGGACATGCGCACCAGTCCGATCATTGATTACCCCCCGGTTGACCGCCGATCTGGCGACGCGTGCCAGTATTACCGGACAACAACGGCCTGCCAAGTTTCGGAGGGTCCAGCGCTTACGCTTTCCGCAACGGAATCAGCCGGATTACGCTTCCGGGATCGGTGCGTAAGCCAGTTCAACGGTCTCCGGCGCGTTCGCGATGGCACGCAGGTAGCTGCGAGCCGTCCTGTCAGGCTCCCGCTTGCCGGTCTCCCAGTTACGCAGGGTTTCGACCTCCAGGCCGTAATGCAGGGCGAACTGTTCGCGCGTCATCCCCAGGCGCTCGCGCAACGCCCGCACATCGACGTCCGGTTCAGGATGCAACCACACCGCGCGAATCCCCGCCTTCGCAAGCTCGACGGCCAGAACGTGCGGATCCTCCACCATAGGCAGTTCCACGAACACCCGGCCTTTTGCCAGCAGCGTTTCAACCGCGCGCTTCGCCCGCAGCATGGGCAGGCCCCGCCGAACCAGAGCGTGCGCCGCGTCAATGGTAAGAGGATGGACCCCATCGAGGACCGGACACAGCACGAACACGGCGGGTGAACCGGACGTCACGCGGTCGATGGCCCGGATTGGCCCCAGTCGAGCGAATCGCTCCCTCAATGACGATTCCATCGAGATCCATTCCTTCTATCATAGCATGCGCGATCACCATCAGGTTGCCCGGCCCCACCTTGTTCGCGGCCCAATCCTGAGCATGGAGCCCCCGCAATACCATCGTCCGGCCCACCATCACCGGCTGCGCCATGAACGTGAGCGGCCCCACCGGAGTGAGAATGCGCATCGTCACAATAGGGTCGTCGGTCATGTCGTCAACGAAGTCAAACGAGATGTCTCGGGTGCTCCACAGCGTCATACAGTGGTCCAATGGCCCAGTGAAATCAAGTCCCGATTACCTATCACGTCTGGTGTGCTAAACCGAGCCAATCGTCGCTTTGCATCTCGTCGAGGCGAGAGGCGGTGCGTTCGAACATTTTCGCGTTCTCGCCGCGCTGGTAGAGCTTGTCCGGTTGCGCGTCGGCCGAGGCGATCAGCTTCACCCGTTGATCGTACAGCGTATCCACCAGCACGATGAACCGCCGCGCCTGGTCGTAGTTCTCGGGCGACAGACGGGGAATATTGTCGATTATCACCGTATGAAAAGTGGTCGCGACGGCCAGGTAGTCGCCGGCGCCAAGAGCGGTATTGCAGAGCTGGTCGAACGCGAATCTCGCCACGCCGTCGGAGGCCTGCGGCACGACCAGTTGCCGCCCCATCACCGTCAAGGTCACCGGCCGGATCGCCGATCCGCCGGTCAGTCTCAGGAACGCCTTGTCCAGTTCCTGACGCGACATCGCATCTGCCGGGACCTGCCAGGTACGCACGCCACGAATCCGCTCGCGCCGGTAATCGCGGGCACCGTCCATCACCAACAGTTCCAGCCGCTGCTTGATCAGTCCGATGAACGGCAGGAAGGCGTCGCGCCCGGGCTTTCCCTTGAACAGATCGTCGGGCGTGGTGTTGGACGTCGTCACGACCACGACCCCTCGGTCGAACAGCGCCTGGAACAGCCGCCCCAGGATCATCGCGTCGGCGATGTCGTTGACCTGGAACTCATCGAAGCACAGCAAGGCCGCTTCACCGGCGATCTGGTCGGCCAGCGGCGGAATCGGGTCGGACACATCCGGATGCGCTTTTTTCAAGGCATGGATGCGGGCATGGGCGCTTTGAATGAAGCGGTGAAAATGGATGCGCTGCTTGCGCGGCACGTCGGCCGTCTCGAAGAACAGGTCCATCAGCATGGACTTGCCGCGTCCGACCTCTCCCACAAGATACAACCCGGTGGGGACGTATTCCTCGGAGGAATACCGCCGGCGGGTCAGCCACGAGAACAGCCCGGTCGGCTGCGGTGGGGCGGGATCGTAGCCTCGCAAACGCTCCCACAAGTCCTGCAGGCGCTCCACTGCGTTCGCTTGCGCCGGATCGGCCGCAAGCGAGGCGTTGGCGATCATGGCGCGATAAGCCGGCAGCGGACCACCAGGATCGGCGGGGGCTGGCTTCGGGGGGGAGAGGGATTTATCCATGGCGGGTGACCGAGGAGATAGCGTGTCCCGATCCGAACGCCTAGACTTCACAGTCACATGACCGACGCAATCCTGCCTCCCATCCTTCCCGCCGTCATTGCCCTGGTAAACACCGCCGGCACATGGCTCGCCACCGAATTTTCCCGGCCCGACGGCCCGCGATCCAGCGACTCCGACACCTCGCCGATCGATACCGAGATCGAGTTGTTCCTGCGGGACCATCTGACCGCCCTGCTGCCGGCCCGATTCGTCGGTGAGGAAGAAGGCGTTCTGGCGGCGGAGGCGAACGGATACTGCTGGGTCGTGGACCCGCACGACGGCACCCGGGCATTCCTGGAAGGTCGCCGCGGCAGTGCGATTTCGGTGGCGTTGTTGCGCGCCGGCGTCCCTGTCCTGGGCGTCGTCTATGCGCCGACCAGCCCGGACCGAGGCCCGGACATGATCGCCTGGGCCGAGGGCGAACCCATCACCCGCAACGGCGTGACGGTGGACATCGACCTCACCCGCCGAGCATTGACCGCAACCGAAGTGGTATTCCTGAACCACGGCGCCGGTCAGCGGCCGGTGTGGCACGCGAGTGCCTGTGCTCCGGCCCGGTTCGCCCCCCTGCCCTCCATTGCTTACCGTCTGGCCCGGGTCGCCGTGGGCGACGGGATTGCCACGGTCACGCTACGCCCGGTGAATGCCCACGACATCGCCGCCGGCCACGCGCTGCTGACCGCGGCGGGCGGCGTGTTGGTCGCGGAAGACGGTGTGCCGGTGACCTATGGCGAGGAAGGCTACAGCCGCCCGTCGGCCTGTTTCGGCGGGGCGCCGCTAGCGGTCGCCACCCTGCGCGGACGAACCTGGCGTGGCAGCACCGAACCCAGGCGCCACGCGACGGTCGGGCTCGACTGGCCGCGCGCCGCCGAAGATCAGCGATTTGATCGGGCGTTGGGCTGCATGCTGGGCACGGTGATCGGGGATAGCCTGGGATCGCTGGTCGAGTTCCAGGACAGGGCCGCGATCACCGCCGCCTACCCGAACGGGGTCCGCACTCTGGCGGTCAGTCCGGTGTGGAACACGTTGGCCGGTCAGCCAACGGATGATACCGAACTCGCGCTGACCCTGGCCCGCAGCCTGGTGCGGACGGTCCACTACGATGCGGAGGACGCCGCCGCCGCCTATGGCCGCTGGTATGCCAGCGAGCCGTTCGACTGTGGCTTTGCGACACGCCGAGCCTTCAGCGCCGCCGCCAGCGCCCTGACGGACAAGGCCGCCGCCGCTCGCCGTCACGCTGACCCGGGCAGTCAGAGCAACGGGTCGCTGATGCGCATTGCCCCCATCGGCGTCTGGGCCACCGATCCGAACGAAGCGGCCAGGATCGCCAGCGAGGACTCCGCGCTGTCACATCCACATCCGGTCTGCCGCGCCGCCTGTGCCGCCTTCGCCGCCGCCATTTCAGCTGCGCTGACGGGTGCGGATCGCGCCGAAATGCTGGCCACCGCGTTGCGCATCGCTGACGCGGCCGGCGTGGACGCGACGCTGGTCAGTGCGGCGCTACGGCAGGCCGCGGCGGGCGTTGCGCCCGCCGAATTCCAGCACCAAATGGGTTGGGTGCTGATCGCCCTCCAAAACGCTTTTTTCCATCTCGCCGCCGGGACGCCCGTGGAAGCAGCCTTGATCGCCACCGTCGGCCAGGGTGGCGACACGGACACCAACGCCGCCATTGCCGGCGCACTGCTGGGTGCGGCGGATGGTCGCGCCTCGCTGCCGAGGGACTGGGTCATGCAGGTTCTGACCTGCCGCCCCGACGCCGGGCTTCGCCCCGGACGTCCCCGGCCGCCGGAATACTGGCCGGATGACCTGCTCGACCTCACCGAGGCTTTGCTGCTAAAGCGCGCCCGTCATGATTGAACTCGATTTCGCCAAACTGACCTCCACACCGGTCGCAACCGATCCCTTCCCGCACGTCGTGGTGCCAGGCTTCGTCCCGCCCGCAAGCCTGGACGCCGTGCTGGCCGATCTGCCGCCCCTCGGTAAACGCGGCTCCTTCCCCCCCGACTCCGTGCGGCTCGGTCCAAACGCCAAGGCGTTGATGGAGGCGATGGAAGGTCCGCTTCTGCGGGCAGCGATCGAGCGGCTGTTTGCCATCGATCTGAACGACTCCCCCACGATGGTGACCCTGCGCGGCTGGACCAGCGACCGGGATGGCCGCATCCATTGCGACTCGCTGGCCAAGCGCGTGACGGTGCTGCTGTATCTGAACCGCGAAACCGACGCCTGGAACCGCCAGGAAGGCTGCCTGCGGCTACTGCGTGGACCCGGGGACCTGGAGGATTTCGCTGTCGAAGTTCCCCCGGTGAACGGCACGCTGCTGGTCTTCCCGAACGGCCCCACGACATGGCACGGACACCGGCAGTTCGTCGGCCAGCGCTATAGCGTGCAGTTGAATTACATGACGACCGACGACAAGGCGCGCAGTGAAATGCGCCGCCACCGGATCTCCGCGTTCGTGAAGCGGCTGACCCGAGCCGCGTGAAAACCGGCGGCTTTGGTCCAACGGCAAACTGCCTCTCGCCACAGAGGCCGAATCAGCCTATCAAGCGGCGACAAGTGCGCCACTGAGGCGGGTATCCGCCAACTGGACGCGAACACAGGCACACGCGCGTCGGCGCGCAAGGAATTGAGCGAGATTTGAGCGACATACCTGACCAGCCTCTGGAGCCAACCGGCCCCTATGGCGACATGCAGCCGGTCACCTTAGAAGACGAGATGCGCCGCTCCTACCTCGATTACGCCATGAGCGTGATCGTGTCGCGCGCGCTTCCGGACGCCCGAGATGGGCTGAAACCGGTGCATCGACGCATCCTGTACGGCATGCACGAGGCCGGTTACACGCCGGATAAAGCGTATCGCAAGTCGGCCCGCGTGGTCGGTGACGTCATGGGTAAATATCACCCGCACGGCGATAGCTCGATCTACGACGCCATGGTTCGCATGGCGCAAAGCTTCTCCATGCGGCTGCCGCTGATCGACGGCCAGGGTAATTTCGGGTCGGTTGACGGCGATAACCCGGCGGCGATGCGGTATACCGAAGTCCGTTTGGCGAAAGCGGCGGCGCTGCTGCTCGAAGACATCGACAAGGACACCGTCAACTTCCAGCCGAACTACGACGAGTCCGAGCATGAGCCGCTGGTTCTGCCCGCCAAATTCCCCAACCTGCTGATCAATGGCGCCAATGGGATCGCGGTCGGCATGGCGACCAACATCCCGCCGCACAATCCCGGCGAGATCATCGACGCGACCCTGGCGCTGATCGCCGATCCGGACATCTCGAACGAAGATCTGATGAAGATCGTCCCCGGCCCGGATTTCCCCACCGGCGGCATCATCATCGGCCGCACCGGCGTGCGTAAGGCCTTCGAGACCGGGCGCGAGAGCATCATTATCCGCGCCAAAACCGAATTCGAGGAGATCCGCAAAGATCGCACCGCGATCATCGTCACCGAAATTCCCTATCAGGTGAACAAGAAGACACTGATCGAGAAGATCGCCGAACTGGTCCGTGCCAAGGAAATCGAAGGCATCGGTGAGATGCGCGACGAGTCGGATCGCTCCGGCATGCGGATCGTCATGGAGCTGAAGCGCGACGCGACACCGGAAGTGGTGCTGAACCAGTTGTTCCGCTTCACCCAGTTGCAGACCTCGTTCGGCATCAACATCCTCGCACTCGATGACGGCCAGCCGAAGCAGATGGGCACGCGCGAAGCCCTGATGTGCTTCATCCGCTTCCGCGAGGAGGTCATTCTCCGGCGCGCCCGCTTCGAACTCGGCAAGGCGCGCGACCGGGCGCATAATTTGGTCGGATTGGCGATCGCGGTTGCCAACATCGACGACGTAATTCGGTTGATTCGCGCCAGTCCGGACGCTGCCTCCGCCCGCGTGGCGTTGATGGGTCGCGATTGGCCCGCCGAGGATATCGGCGCCCTGCTGGCTTTGATCGATGAACCGGGCAACGTGATCGCACCCGACGGCACGGTGCGGCTGACCGAAGAACAGGCTCGCGGCATTCTGGAACTGCGGTTGCAGCGCTTGACCGGACTGGAACGCGAAAAGATCCAGGCCGAGATGACCGAGGTCGCCGCTCGGATTCGCGAGTTGCTGGAAATCCTGGGATCGCGCATCCGCCGCATGGAAGTGATGACGGAAGAACTGGCGTCTGCGCGCAAGGAAGTTGCCTCGCCGCGGATGACCGAGATCGCCGACTATGCCAGCGACCAGGACGACGAGGCCCTGATCGAACCCGGCCAAATGGTGGTCACGATCACCCGCGACGGCTTCATCAAGCGCACAACTTTGGAGACATTCCGCGCTCAGAATCGCGGCGGACGTGGACGCTCCGGCGCGGGCACGCGCGGCGACGACATTGTCACGCGCAGCTTCAACGGACACACGCATCAGTGGGTGCTGTTCTTCTCGTCCGGTGGCAAAGCGTTCCGGGTCCGGGTCTGGAAGCTGCCGGAGGCCGGTCCGACGGCCAAGGGACGCGCCCTGATCAATCTGCTGCCCGAACTCGGGACGGACACCATCACGACGGTGCTGCCGCTGCCGCAGGACGAGACATTGTGGGAGAGCCTGCACCTGGTATTCGCGACCGCTTCCGGCAACGTGCGGCGCAACCGGTTGTCGGATTTCAAAAATGTCCGCGCCGCCGGTTTGATCGCGATGAAGCTGGACGAGGGCGATCATCTGGTCGGCGTCGCCACCTGCCGCGAGGGCGACGACGTGCTGCTGGCATCTCGCAAAGGCCGCTGCATCCGCTTCCAGTTGACCGACGATCAGGTTCGGGTGTTCGCCGGACGTGACAGCTCCGGTGTCCGCGGCATCAAACTGCTGGCGAAGGACGAGGTTATCAGCCTGTCGGTGCTGCGCCATATGGGCGCCTCGCCGGAAGAGCGGATTGCCTATCTGAAAGTGGCGAACGCCAAGCGTCGCGGTAATGGCGATGCTGAAGCCGAAGCACCCGTCGCCGTCGAAGCGGAAGAATATGTTGAGGAGGTCACGCTGCCGCCGGAACGCTTCGCCGAAATGGAAGAAGCCGAGGAAATGCTGCTGACGGTCACTGATATGGGCTTCGGCAAGCGGACCTCCGCTTACGTATACCGGGTGACGGGACGCGGCGGTCAGGGCATCGGCAATATCACGCTGGCGCCACGCAACGGCAAAACGGTGGTCGCGACGTTCCCGGTGCGCCAGGGTGACGACATGATGATGGTCACCGACGCCGGACGCCTGATCCGCGTGCCGGTCGATCAGGCCCGCATCACCGGCCGCAACGCGATGGGCGTGACCCTGTTCCGAGTCGATAAAGGCGAGCACGTCACCAGCGTCTTCACCGTCATGGAAGAAGAAACCGAGGATACGCCCATCATCGACGGCATTCCGGCGGAGGGTTCCGACTCGCCGGCAAGCCCCGACCTCGACGGGACCACGCCAATCGCCGATAGTGACGAGAACGGCGAAGGCAACGATAAGCCGGCCCCCGAGGAAGGAAGCGATGGCTAACAAAGACTCTCACAATCCTCGGCGGATTGGGCTCTATCCGGGGACCTTCGACCCCATCACCAACGGCCATCTCGATGTGATCGCCCGCGCCGCTCGGCTTTTGGACAAGCTCGTGGTCGGCGTCGCGATCAATACCGGCAAGGGCCCGATGTTCACGCTGGAGGAGCGTGTCGAGATGGTGAAGGAAGAGATCGCGTCGATCGCCGCCCGCAATGGCATGGTGATCGAGGTGGTACCTTTCAATTCCCTGCTCATCGACTTTGCCCGCGAGGTCGGCGCATCAATGATCGTGCGCGGACTGCGCGCGGTGTCGGACTTCGATTACGAATTCCAGATGGCCGGCATGAATTACCGGATGGCGCCGGATGTCGAGACGGTGTTTCTGATGGCCAGCGAAACTCACCAGTTCATCGCCTCCCGTCTGGTCAAGGAAGTCGCCAAACTTGGCGGCAATTTCGCCTCGTTCGTGCCCCCTCTGACGCACGCCCGTGTTTTAAAACGAATCCAGGGCTGAACCGCCCTTTTTCCCCACTGACAGATAGAAGGAGGGCGTTATGTATCGCCGCACCCTGATGGCTTCCGGTATCGCGCTCGCCGCCGCGCCGGCGTTCGCCCAAACCCCCGCACCGGATCTCGAGAACACGCTGTACCTCGACCTGAAACAAGGGCGCGTGGTCATTCGCTTGCTCCCTGAGGTGGCACCCGCGACCGTGGCGCAGATCAAGACGCTGGCGCGCCAGGGATTCTACGACAACACGCCGTTCCATCGCGTGATCGAGGGTTTCATGGCGCAGGGCGGCGATCCGACCGGCACGGGTGGCGGCGGCAGCAAACTGCCCAACGTGCCGCTTGAGACCAGTCAGCGTCACTTCCTGCGCGGCACCTGTGGCATGGCCCGCACAAACGACCCCAACAGCGGCAACAGCCAGTTCTTCATCATGTTCGCTCCCGGCGCCTCGCTGGACGGGAAATACACGATCTGGGGGCAGGTGGTGACCGGCATGGAATTGGTTGATCAAATCAAGCGCGGCGCCCCCGGCAGCGGAACGGTGTCCGATCCGGATAAGATCGTGCATCTGCGCGTCGCCGCCGACGTGAAGTAGTTTTTTTGAAGGAGACAACTGACATGAGCGACTCGAAACCGGCCCTCGATCCCGAGAACACCCTGTACCTGGACCTCAAGGCGGGCCGCGTGGTGATCCAGCTTTTCCCGGATGTCGCGCCTATGCATGTGGCACAGATCAAGACCCTGGTCCGCAAGGGCTTCTACGACGGCACGGTGTTCCACCGCGTCATCGAGGGCTTCATGGCGCAGGGCGGTGATCCGACCGGCACCGGCACCGGCGGCAGCGACCTGGACAACATCCGAGCGGAATTCTCCGACAAGGCGAAGTTCCTGCGCGGCACCTGCGGCATGGCCCGTTCGGCCAGCCAGCACAGCGCCAACAGCCAGTTCTTCATTATGTTTGAGCCGGCCTCGCACCTGAACGGCCAATACACCATCTGGGGCCAGGTCGTGGAGGGCATGGAGTTCGTCGATGGCCTGAAGCGCGGCAGCGGCGGCGGCGGCACCGTGTCGAACCCGGATAAAATCGAAAAGTTCACCGTCGCGGCCGACGCGGCGTAGTCTGCCTGTCTCCGCCATGGCACCTGTCATGGCGGAGGGAGTGTCACGGAGCATCGATCTTTCGACGATTGATGCGATTTTCCGCTTGTGGCGCTTGACCCGCGCCGCTGCATGGCGTTCAAAGCGCCTGGGCGAGCCTGTAGCTCAGTCGGTAGAGCACGAGACTTTTAATCTTGGGGTCGTGGGTTCGATTCCCACCGGGCTCACCAAATTTTCCACAGTGTTGTGGCAGCCAGCCGCGTCGCACTGTTGATATTCCGCATGCCACTCAAGATTAGCGTGCGACCAACGGCCCATAGGCCGAGGAAATGTCTGTGGCGCAGTGTTGCGTCGATAGCCGAGCGAAACCGCCCCCAACAGAGGCTGTTGACCGAGCTAGCCGGGCATCTGCGAGATGCAGCGCCAGAGGTCGAAATGCTGACCCGCCCGTTCAAGCCGGTATGAAGCCATGAAAGCAGCGCGAAACGCCCCGTCGAATACAGGCTCTTGATCATAGTAACTGTGCAGGGCGAACGGTGTCTCATTGTGGGGAATGATCCAATTGTCCACCCGACAGCCACTCACCAGCGGTGTCCAGCGGCTGGAGCCGTCAAAGCCCACATATTGCAACTCCATTAGGACTTGCGCATCGATCTGTGCGGGACGGCCTTGTAGAGCAAGCACCGCTCGGGCGAGTTGGCTGACCTGATAGTATGTCGTTGTCTCGCCATAGCCAACCTGGACAGTTTTTCCGGGTTTTGCCTGCGCGAATGCAACAGCTTCTTCCGTTGCGATTGTTTGCCAGCCCAGTTCGGTGGCCGCATCCCGCACAGTGGCAGCGACAACCGCCCCTATCGTGATGACGATAAAAACCGAGAGCAAAGCCGGAAGTCGCGTTGGAATACGACTGAATCCGTCGGCGAATACGGGCACCAGGGGAAGCAAATGATAGGCCCCGGCGCCCGGGAAGGTCGCGGGATAGGCCAGCAGCAGCAGCACGGCGATGGCGGCCAACACGTATCGCCGGTCACCCCGGGTCGTCGTTGGTCGCGCATTTGCCAGGCCAGCAAGGAGGGGACAAGCGAACACAAGCGAAACAGTCAGCCAAGGTTTCGCAAGACGCAGGTCCGCGGCGCGTGCCCCCACCTGTTGGGCAAGTCCGAAGTGATAGTCAGCAAAAGAAATGCCAGGAAACAAAAACGGTATCAGGAACACAATCAGGGACGACGCAAGTGCCACAACGGGCGGGCGCCAGCCGCGTCGCTGCCATAAATCAAATAAAATTGGCAATATATATAAAAACGCATGGATTTTGAGGTTGACGATGAGACCCAGGCAAATACCAACGCCCAGCGCCGCGGCTTGTGTCGCGGCGAGCGCCACCGCGATGGCAACCAGTAATGTTTCCAGTGGGTCCGGCCGCAGCCAGAAGATAATTCGTCCGAAAATCAAAAGGCCTGAAACCAGGTAAAACAATCCCGCAGGCGCGGACACCACCTTCCGGCGCCAGAAATGCCATCCCATAACCGCCGTCGTCAGCAACGGCGCCAGGACGAACAGCAGCTTGCCCGCACTCACGCTCGGCCCGAACAGAAGCATCGCCGGCAGCGGCGCGAGATAGGTCAACGGACCGTAGTAGGTCGCGAAGTGTGGGGCGCCGCCCTCAATCCCGTATAGCGGCATCCCATTGAGATACTGCCAACCCGAGATCAAAACCGCGCTTTCGATGTGGTCCAGGAAGGCCGCGTGGCTGAGATAGAGGCAGCACGTCCATATCAGCAGGCCGACGGCCAGAAGAAAGCCAATTTGCGCCGCCGGTGCGATCCAGCGATCCGTTGCCGCCTGCCCGGCTGGACGAACCGGCACGGATCGCGTCAACATCCGATCGGCTTACGGCCGATAACGGACCAGGAGTTGTGGTTCACCCATGTCGATCGGATATCGACCAGTCCAGCCCGCGACAGCAAAGCCTCGGCCTCGGCTCGGCGGTAGTAGTGCGCTATGCGTGGAATCATGTGGTCGAACACGATCGCTCTCAGGTGGCCGAAGGAGAACCCTCGGATCAAACGGTAATAAGGACCCGGCGGGACTCCGATACGAAGGCCGCACCACAGCAGGGCCGTCAATGGCCAGGACAGTGTGTGCACCAGGGACAGGGGCAAGCGGCTGAACAAAGCGCGGCGGAGCGGATTGAACAGGTGAACGATCCAGCCGTTGTTTTCCCGTCCGTACAGCCACACCAGGACTTCGCCATTCGGCTTTACAGAGCGTGCCAGACTGGCCACGGCGGCATCCGGATCGGACAGATGATGCACGACGCCAATGCTGAACGCGATATCGAACGAATCGGACTCCGCAATGTCGTAGATGCTCTGCTTGCGCACGTCCACGCCGGGAAACCCTGCCAGATTGCTCCGGGCGCGGCCGATCGTGCGGTCGTCCACATCCACGGCAACGCCGCCCGCCGCCCCGTACGTCATCGGCCAGTACGAATTGCGTCCGATGCCGCAACCGCCATCGACAAACCTGACACCGCGCCAGAAGTCCTTATCGAGTCCGGTCCAGCGCAGAAACTGTTCCTCATGGTCCGGCAGCAGTTCGGCATAGTGGTCCCAGGAATAGCCGAAGCGGTCCGGAGATCCTTTTGTCAGTTCAGATATTGCCGTGGATTTATGGTTCACGCAGTGCCCCTTGCGCCGTCAGCCGATTGGAAACCGGCGCGCATTTCGGCGCGCCAGCCGGTCGCAAAGTGGTTGCGGCAGCGACCGTATGATCGCTTTCCGCAGGCGATACAGTGGCGGTGAGCAATCCCGCAGCCACGCCCCCTCGCGCAGTTCGAACTGACGCGCAAACGGCGCGATCCGATCGAGGTCATTCCGATGGACATACATTATCAGATTATACCGATACCATGCCGGGATCCCCGGTTCGTGTGACAACAGCGGGCGGAGACAATCCACAGCCACGTAGTCGTGGTCGAGAAACAGCCGTTGCCAATAGTCGGCGGGTTGTTCGTTCATGTGATGCTCACCGCCTTGCCCCGGGGGCGCGGCGGAAAACAGCACGATGGGCGCATGCGCGACAATATCGGCGACAAAACCGGCCGCCCGCGCCACCGGCAGATGCTCGGCGACCTCCAGGCTTTGGGCCAGATCGAACGAACGCCCCAGGTTGAACGGGGCGGCCAGATCGCGGACAACGAAACGGTGGATGTCGATTTCCAGCTTGGCGCGATCGACATAATCGCCGTCAACGCCCAGAATATCTTCCGCCCCCTGCGCTTGCCATTCACGCAACCAGGTGCCGCGGGCGGAACCGAAATCGATAACGCTTTGAATCGAGATGATCGTCCGCTGCGCGCCGATGATCCGGCGCGCAGCATAAGCCGACCCGGTGGACGCCATATCCTGAAACGCTGAATCATAGACATAGCCAGCGTCACTGGCGGATCTGGCGATCATGCGGCCTCCGTTCGTGCGCGGCCATGACGAAACACCCAGAACATGTACGAACACAGATTCATCGCGGGAATGATAACCCAGTTCCATGCGATTCCGAACAGATAGTTATAACCGGCGATTTCAGTAATCCAGTACATGCCGCCCACCGCGACACCGAAGGAGGTCATGGTCGAGATCGCGAACCGCAGCGGTTGAAACGTGTCGAACGGACGATCAGCGAACGAGACTTTGCCGTGCGCCAGATACCCTGCCGGCAGAGTGATCGCGAAGGCCACGATGCTCGCCACGGTCGGGCTGATCGGCCACGCCCGCACGCCGACGATCACCGCGCAACTGTATAACAACGAAATCGCCACGCCGACGCACCCATACCGAACCAGGCGAATCAGCATCCCAACGCTGTCCGGTTCAGGCCGCATACGGCATCCTCTCGTTCCGGCCGACAACACCTTGCAGGCTCAACCAACTCCATAACAGCAACCGCTCGTCTTCCTGTCCGGTGCGGGCAGCCGACCAGCGGTCGGCGATCCAGTCCGAACGCATACCGGGAATAGCTGACACAGACGAAACCGGCGGCATCTGGCGCAGCCAGCGTGCGAGCGGAATTCCAAACCCCTTCTTCGGCCGCCGCAGCACCGCGTCCGGCACCAATCCGTCCGCGGCCCGGCGCAACAGGAACTTCCGAACGCCACGGCGGTATTTGTAGCCATGCGGCAACCGAGCACAGAAATCCACCACATCGTTGTCCAGAAACACTGCTCGGGTTTCCAGCGACGCCATCATGGACGCCCGGTCTGTCTTCGCCAGGATGTCGTCGGGCAAGTATAAATTGGTAAAGAACTCCAACGCCCGGTCAACCGGATTGCGCGACCGCGCGTTATCCCAAACCTCGATCGCCTCGGAATAAAGTTCCTCCACCGATAGTGGCGCATCAAACAACGCCCCCATCCGGTTCGGATCGAGTGGAGACATCCACACCGGCAGACGAACGTTCGGCGGATAGGACAGCCCCATCAACGTGCGCCGCAGCTTGAAATCCAGGCTCATGTTGCCATTACCATGTGGCAACAGGCCGGTCATCCGCCGCAGCAGAAGATGCACGGGTTGTGGAACAAGCCGGTCATACCATGCTGCGGGTGCCAAAGCGGCGAACGGGTCGTAGCCAGCGAACAATTCGTCGCCGCCGTCACCGGACAACGCAACGGTCACCGTTTCTCGCGCAAACGCCGACAGCATATAGGTGGGCAAAATCGATGGGTCGGCGGATGGCTCATCAAGCCGGGCGAGGACCTGACCGGACAGATCGCGGGCCAGGCCGAAATCCAGAATGCGCTCGTGATGGCGGGTGCCAATGGCCGCCGCGACCGCGCTTGCATACGGGCTTTCGTCGAAGCTTGGTTCGTTGACGCCGATCGTAAACGTATCCAGCGTGGCCGGGTCACGGTGGCGCGCGGCCAACGCCAGCACAACGCTGGAATCGATCCCGCCGGACAGAAACACGCCCAAGGGCACGTCGCCGACAAGCCGCCGCGCCACCGCCTGATCCAGCAAGCCACGCAGTTCCTCGGTCAGTGCGGGGATCCGGTCATCAGGCGCATTCTCCGCCGCATCGATCGAAAAACGCCAGTAGCGACGGACCCGCACCGTGAAATCGGCCAGATCCAGCGTCAGCGAACATCCGCCCGGCAGTTTGCGCGACCCTCGATACAGCGCATTCGGCGCCGGGATGTAGCCGTAGGCAAAGAATTTTTGTAACGATACGGGATCCATCGTGCGATCGACGCCCGGATGGCGGATCAAGGCGGAGAGTTCCGAGGCAAACCCGAAAAACCCCGGCCGCGCCGCATAGAAAAACGGTTTTTCACCGAATCGGTCGCGGGCCGCGAACAGAAGCCGGCGCGGCCGGTCCCAGACGACGAACGCGAACATCCCGTTCAAACGGGCGGGCAGGTCCTGCCCCCAGGCCTCATAGCCATGCACCAGCACTTCGGTGTCGGAATGATCGCTGCGAAAAACGTGTCCCGCCGCGACAAGCTCTGCCCGCAATGCGGCCTGATTGTAGATTTCGCCGTTGAACAGGACACAAACGGAGTGATCCTCGTTCCACATCGGCTGGTGTCCACCCGCGATATCGACGATCGCCAGACGCCGGAACCCGAGATGCACCGCATGGTCGGCATCGATATAAAACCCGGCTTGGTCCGGGCCGCGATGCGCCATCGCGCCGGCCATGGCGTCCAGATCAGCGCGTGCGCCGGCGCCGATGAACCCGGTCAGCCCACACATGCCGGCCTAGCCACGCTGGCGCGGCGGCGCCTTGTCGAGGTTGATCAGCTCACGGGTGTGATAGATGCTTTTATCCTGCGATTCGAAGTAAGTCCGCACGACGATCTCGGCGACAAGGCCGATGCAGATGCTCATCACGCCCATCATGATGGACATGACCACCAGCAACGGCAGTGGCGTCTGGATCATCGACAAATTGGCGAAGAATTTCAGGTAAAACATATAGATCGCGCTCAGTCCCGCAACGATAAACCACAGTGCGCCGAAACCGCCAAAGATATAGATGGGCTTGCCGATCCAGCGATCCAGGAACCGCACGACGAGAAGATCGAGCACGACCTTCAGGATACGCTCCAGACCATAATTCGATGTGCCGTGTAGCCGCGGGCTGTGATTCACCGGGATTTCGGCAATACGCGCACCATACCAGGCCGCGTAAATCGGCACGAACCGGTGCATTTCCCCGTACAACCGCACCGGGCCGATCACGCTGCGCCGATAGGCCTTCAGGGAGCATCCGTAATCGTGCAGGTGGACGCCGGAAATCAAGGATATCATCCGGTTCGCGATCCGGCTGACGAAATTGCGCCGGATCGCCGCATCCTTGCGGTCGCGCCGCCAGCCCGACACGACGTCGTAGCCCTCGTCGAGTTTCGCCAACAGCAACGGAATGTCGGCGGGATCATTCTGTAGATCCGCGTCGATCGGCACGATAATCTCACCGCGCGCATGATCGAACCCGGCCATCATCGCGGCGGTCTGGCCATAGTTACGGGCCAGATCGACGACCCTGAGTTCGGGATACAGGTGCGTCAGGTCCCGCAGCACATGCAGCGAGCCATCCGTGCTGCCATCATTGACCACGATCACCTCGAATGGCCTGCCGAGATCGTGCAGGACGGGAAACAGTCTGGCCAGCAATACCGGCAGATTCTGTTCCTCATTCTTGGCCGGAACGATGACCGACAGACTATGGTTCTCCCCGGACTCCGGGCCGGCTTCCGAACGCTTGATGCTGACAACAGGTTCAGGACGCAGGAGAACTGACATGCCAGGATTGATAAAATGAATTGGCTTACAAAACAATGGCGATTCAATGATATTAGACGTCTCACGGATCGGGCATCAGACTCCGGAGACTGGTTGCGAACCACGCGTTAGCCCGCCAAATTCCATTTTCAAATTCGGGGAGACAAACAACCATGCCCATTATCAGCCCCGCCCGCATCGGCATCGACGTCGGCCGCAAACTCCCGTTGGAGGACGCCATCGCCTGGGCCGGCGAGAACGACGTCGGCATCATCGACATCCAGCTCGACACCGGTGCCAACCTCGTCACCAGCTTTGACGCCACCCGATCGCACGCCATCCGCCGCTCCTGCGACCACCACGACATACGGCTCGGTCTCCACACCCTGTCCGCCGTCAACGTTGCCGAATACGCGCCGCTGGTCGCCGAGGCCGTCGATGCCTACCTGAAAGCCTACATCGACGCCGCAGTCTTGCTCGGTGCCGAATGGATCGTCGTCCACGCCGGATTCCATTTTTCCGCCGATATTCCGCTCCGCATGCAGGCCGGCCTGGACCGTTTGCGCCGTGTCGCCGACTACGCCGAACACAAATCCGTCCTGCTGCTGCTGGAAAACCTCAATAAGGAACCGGCCGACGCGGAGGTGCACTACCTCGCCCACACGATCGAGGAATGGCGCTGGTTCTACGAAAAGCTGGGCTCCCCTGCCCTGCAGCTATCCTTCACCGCCAACCATGCCCATCTGGTGCCCGAAGGCGTCGCTGGTTTCCTCAACGAGATGCCGATAAACCGCGTCCGCGAAGTTCGCCTCGCCGACTGTTTCAGGAATGGCATCGAGGAACATTTGATTCCCGGCCAGGGCGACTTCGATTTTTCAGCGCTGTTCAAAGCGCTGGAGGCCAAAGGCTACACCGGCCACTACATGAACGCCTTCGGGTCGCTGGACGACATGCTAAAGGCACGCGCGCTGTTTGCCGGAATGCCAACGGACTGACACACTCCCTGGCGTCCAAGAACAAGGGGAAACAAAATGCCTCGCCTGCCGACACTGCTGCTGGCTGCCAGCGCTGCCCTGGCGCCGATCGCCGCCCGCGCCGATGTGGTCCTGTCGTCCAACGACGGACACACCATCATGGACGCGGGCAAAAACATGATCGCCCCCACCCCGGCCGGTCCCGACACGATCACTGTCATCGACGTCAAATCCTACCCGCCGAAGATCAAGGCGACGTTTGACGCTCCCGGCAGCGTCGTCGGCCCACCCGGAGCGATCTGGATCAGTAAGGACGAAACCTGGGGCATCGTGACCTCCGCCACCAAGGCCGACGCGGCATCCAAAGCGGGTGGCATCTCCCCCGATGATCGGGTCGCGGTGTTCGACCTGACCAGCACCCCGCCGACAATCGTGCAATCACTGACGTCCGGCCTTGGCGCCACGCAGGTCCGTGTTTCCCCCGACGGCACCCTGGCGCTGATCGCCAATCGGGCGGAAGGCACAGTCTCGGTCTTTTCCGTCAAGGATAAGCGCCTGACCGCGGCGGGTAAGGTCGATACCGGCAACCCGAAATCGCTGCCCAGCGCGGTGGCGTTCGTGGATGACAAAACCGCGTTGCTGACGCGCGGCGGCGACAACATGGTGAACGTGGTGCATATCGACGGCACCAACGTGACAATCGATCCACGGCAGATCACCACCGGAATCGCCCCCTACACCATGGACATCAACGTGGCCCACACGCTGGCGGCCGTGTCCAACATGGGCAAAGGTGACGGCGATGAGGACTCGGTCAGCCTGATCGACCTGAAATCCAGGCCGTTCCATGTCGTCGGGACCTTCGGCGTGCCGAGTGGGCCGGAGCCGATGAAATTCTCGCCGGATGGACGGTTCCTGGCGGTCGGCGCGCAGTACGGCAGCACCAAGCCGGCGTCGCACCCGTTCCATCACGACAACGGATTGCTGGGCATCTATGCGGTGGAGGGCCAAACCTTGCGGAAAATCGCTCAGGCCCCGATCGGCCCCTGGGCGGAGGCGGCGGCGTTCTCGCGCGATGGCAAAACGGTGCTTGTCCAAAGCATGCAGGACCGCACAATCGAGGTGTTCCGCTGGGATGGTAAGACCCTCACGCGCGGCAAAAGCCTGCCGGTCGAAGGGGCCGGTCCGGAGTCCTTTGCCACTGCCTGGCCGTGACCCTCAGCGGAGACGGCATCCGGAAAATAAGGGGCCCGGCCTCGCAACGCTTCTTTAATCTCGACATGCGTCATATAGTAACGTGATGCCGTTCGACGTGCACGAGTTCCCGGATATCTCCCGTATGGATCGCGCAGCGACCCGGCGAAGCCGCCGGCTTGTCGCCATCTGGCTGTTTACCGTTGCGGGGATGATCCTGGTGATGATCGCCCTGGGTGGGGCGACAAGGCTAACCGGTTCGGGCCTGTCGATTATGGAGTGGGCGCCGCTGATGGGCGCGTTACCGCCGTCCAGTGATACGGAATGGAACCGCCTGTTCGCGCTGTATCAGAAAATTCCCCAGTACGCGTTGGTCAACGACGGGTTCGGCCTGGACGGCTTTAAGCATATTTTCTGGCTGGAATGGACCCACCGGTTATGGGGGCGCCTGATCGGGGTGGTGTTTCTTCTGCCTATGCTGTGGTTGGGGGCGACCGGACGGATTGAACGCCGGTTGTTGCCGCGTTTGGCGTTGTTGTTCGTGCTCGGCGGTCTGCAAGGCGCGATCGGCTGGTTCATGGTGGCCTCCGGCTTTTTGCCCGAAGCGACCGCCGTGTCGCCCTACCGTCTTGTTATCCATCTCGTGCTGGCCCTGATGCTGTATGCCGCAATCGTCTGGACCGGGTTGTCGGCGCTGTATCCGGTTCGATTCGGCAAACTGGATTATCCGGCATTACGCCGCCTCACCGGCGTCTGCCTTGGAATGGTGAGCCTGACGATCCTGGCCGGCGGCTTCACCGCGGGCCTGCATGCCGGCCTGACCTACAACACATTCCCCCTGATGGACGGTCGTTTGGTTCCGGACGGCTATGCATCCCTGACGCCATTCGTTCGCAACCTGACGGAAAATGTCGCAGCGGTACAGTTTGACCACCGCATTCTGGCGACCTTGACGCTGATCATGGTATCCGTGCTGGTTGCTCTCGTTTGGAGATCGAACCTGCCCAAATCACTCTCCATCGCCCTCGCGGCCGCGGTCGCTTGCCAATACGCTCTGGGTATCGCCACCTTGCTGCTGGTGGTGCCCGTCAGCGTGGCGACCCTGCACCAGGGCGGTGCGGTCATCTTGCTGACCGTCGTGCTGATCGTGATGCATCATGCGTCCGGCGGGTCGTCTCCGCGCAAGACCGAGGCAGCCTCGCAATGACCGATCTGCTCACGGTCTCGCTGGAGGCCGTGTTCGACTCGATCCCGGTCGGTCTCGGGGTGGTCGATGCGTCGAGCCGCATCGTCCTGATGAATGCCGCCTTCCGCGATTCGTTAGGTCTGCCGCATGATGCCTTCCCGGCGGGAACGCCGGTCGAGGAAGCCGTGCGTGCCTCGGCACTGCGTGGGGTTTATGGTCCGGGAGATCCCGATGCCCAGGTCGCGGCCGTCATGGCCGCGGATCGGACGCGCCCCGGCCGGCTGCGGCGGCGTACGTTCGCCGGCCGCAGTTTCGATCTCTATAATACGCCGCTCCCTGGCGGCAGCTATGTGGTTAGCGCGGTCGAAACCACACCATTGCTGGCAGCCAGGGCGGAAGCGGAAGCCGCGCTGACCCAGACCTCCAGCGCCTTGGCGAATGTGCGGATCGGTCTGGCGGTGTTCGACCCGCAACGCCAACTCTTGCTCGCCAATCCCCGGTTCGCGGCCCTACTGGCCTTGCCGCCCGATCGTCTGGTGCCGGGGGGCGGTTTCGACGCCATGCTCACACTGATGGAATCGCGGGAGGAATATGCCAGTCCGGACAGCGCCAGCTTCATAGCGTCCCTGCGCACCGCCGCCTTCGGCCCGCCTTGGACAATGCGGCGGGTTCGAACCGATGGCCGCTCGATCGATGTGATGATCGACCCACTCCCCGACGGCGGCTGCACCATCGCCATCACCGACATCACACCTCAGGCCCGAGCCGAGGATGAGGCGCGACGACGGGCTCGGCTGTTGGATATGGTGCTGTTGAACATCCCGCACGGCATATGCGTGTATGGACCTGACCACTGCGTCACGATGGTCAACGACACATATAATAAAGTGATGCACGGCGCCCCGGTGTCAATCGGCGAGTCCCTGACCACGATCATTCGCCGGCGTGCCGAAGCCGGTGAGTATGGTGACGGTGATTCCGCCGCCGTCATGGCGATTCAAACGGCCTTGGCGTTCAACCATGGGCACATGCGCCGGCGGACCCGGCCGAACGGCATAACGATCGATATCCGCACCGCGCCGCTGCCGGATGGCGGCCATATGAGCGTCGTGACCGACGTCTCCGCATTGGTGCACGCAGAAGCGGACTCCCGGCGGCACGCGACCGCCATGACTACCATGTTGGACAACATTCAGCATGGCATCATTCTGTTTAATGCGGATCGGCGGCTGGTCGCCAGCAACCCGGTGGCGGCTGAATTGCTCGATTTGCCAGTGAGTGCCCTGGCCCCCGGGCAACCTCACGCGCAAGTGATCGATGCATTACGGCGGTTCGGTCATTTCGGCTCCTCGGCGGATTCCGAGCAGGGGGCACGAGAATTCATGAAATTGGACCGCTCCAAACCGTTCGGAGAGGAAATTACATCTCCGTCGGGACGGCTGCTGTTCGGGCAATCGAACCCAACGCCCAGCGGCGGTTGGATCAGTACATTTACCGACATCACGCATATTCGGCAGGCAGAAACCGAACTGCGACGGGCGAAGGAACGGGCAGAGGCCGCCAACCAGGCAAAATCACGCTTTCTGGCGACCATGAGCCACGAATTACGGACGCCGTTGAACGCGATCATCGGCTTCTCGGACGCACTCGCCCGGGAGAGCGGCACCGTGCCAGCGTCGTTGGTCAAGGAATTCAGCAGCCAGATCAATGACTCCGGAAAGCAATTGCTATCGCTGATCAACCTGATCCTGGATGTGGCCCGCATTGACAGCAGCCGGTTCGAATCGGATGCCGAAATTGTCGATATGGGCAGGACGATTGAATCCGCCGTGCGGCAGATCGAGGCGACGGCGCGATCCGCCGGCGTCACGATCAAGCGTTCGCTGCAAGCTGACCTGCCGAGACTGCGCGGCAATGGCCGCCGGCTTGCCGAGGTGCTGTCGCAGCTTCTGTCAAACGCGGTGAAATTCACCGCACCCGGTGGGTCGGTCACGGTTGAAGCTGCCAGGGCGCGGCCCGAATCCACCGAGGAAAACGGCCTGTTTGTCGCTATCTCCGACACCGGTATCGGGATCTCGGAAGCGGACCTGGAACGGGTGTTTGAACCCTTCACCCAATTGGACGATTCGCTGTCACGCCAACACGCCGGCACCGGCCTGGGCTTGTTCACCGCCCGCGCGATCGTGGCTGCGCATGGCGGTCACCTTTCTCTGACCAGCCATCCCGGCAAAGGCACGATCGCGCGTATCGTCCTGCCGAACGGCCGTATCGTCAAAGAAGCTGGTTTGTAATCCCGGACCGGTGGTTAAACGCCCCCGGACGTACCATCTCATCGACCATAAACCTTGAAGGACCGCCCGCATGAGCGCCATTGCCGCGACCGATAAACTGTTTTTTGAGCGTGCGGACGCCGCGCTGGACCAGGCCGCCGCCGCCCAAATCATCGACAAGGCCCTGCGAAACAGCGACGACGGGGAATTGTTCCTGGAGTACCGCGAGAGCGAGTCGATCAGCCTCGACGACGGCCACATCCGCTCCGCCAACTTTGATTCCGGTCTTGGCTTCGGTCTGCGCGCGGTCGCGGGTGAGGCCACGGGTTACGCCCATTCAGGCGAAATCTCCGAAGAGGCGCTGAAGCGGGCGGCAGCCACCGTGTCCACCATCACCGCCGGACATTCGGGCGTTGCGGCGGAGCCGCCGCGCGCCACGAATTCACGGCTGTATTCGGACGCGAATCCGCTGCGGTTGATGGATTTTTCGGCGCGCACCTCGCTGCTGGGGGAAATCGACGCCTACGCCCGCGGCAAGGACCCGCGCGTCAAGCAGGTGATGGCATCGATCAGCGGTGAGTGGCAGGCGGTGCAGATCATGCGGCCGGACGGCACCCGGGTCGCCGACCTGCGGCCGCTGGTCCGATTGAACGTGTCGCTGGTGGTCGAGCAGGGCGGAAGGCGTGAAACCGGCAGCCACGGCACCGGCGGCCGCTTCTCCTATGACTTTGTCACGCAAGAGAGCACCTGGCGCGGCGCGGTGGATGAGGCGTTGCGTCAGGCGCTGGTCAATCTCGACAGCATCCCGGCACCGGCGGGTGAAATGCCGGTAGTGTTGGGGTCCGGTTGGCCGGGCATCCTGCTGCATGAGGCGATCGGTCATGGGCTGGAGGGTGATTTCAACCGCAAGAAGACGTCGGCGTTCTCCGATCTGATGGGCAAGCGCATCGCCTCCCCGGGCGTTACCGTGGTCGATGACGGCACGATGCCGGATCGCCGCGGCAGCCTGACGGTCGATGATGAGGGCACGCCGACCAGCCGCACCGTGCTGATCGAGGACGGCATCCTGGTCGGATACCTCCAGGATCGCCTCAACGCCCGGTTGATGGGCATGCGCGCCACCGGCAACGGCCGGCGCGAGTCCTACGCCCACGCCCCGATGCCCCGCATGACCAACACGGTCATGCTCGGTGGCTCTCACACGCCGGAGGAAATGATCAGGTCCGTTAAGCGCGGTCTCTACGCCGTTAACTTTGGCGGCGGCCAGGTGGACATCACGTCCGGGAAATTCGTCTTCTCCGCCAGCGAGGCGTACATGATTGAGGACGGTAAGGTCACCGCGCCCGTTAAAGGCGCGACCCTGATCGGTAACGGGCCTGATTCGCTGACCAAAGTGCAGATGATCGGGAACGATATGGCGCTGGACCCCGGAATCGGGACCTGCGGCAAGAGCGGACAAGGCGTTCCGGTGGGCGTTGGGCAGCCAACGCTGAAACTTTCCGGATTAACGATTGGCGGCACCGCGGCCTGAATTAACGCTTTTCACGTTTGGCATTTCTGAGACTCGACCGCCCCGGGGCGGCCGGGTTTCTTTTTGCGTTCTTTTTCGCGCCGCTTAGTCGGCCGACATCCCAATTATTGGGATCAGCTTCACTTCACGATACAAATACACAATATTTAAATGAATATAGAAGTATAATTGCCCAAAATGGGAAATTAACGCTTTCAAACTATCTTTCTTCATTAGTCTAAACGCCGTCGATTTCACGTTAACTTAACGTCAAAAAAACGATAATAAATTCTCATTCTGGGAATGTGTCTCCACCGACGAACCGCCAACAACTTCCTCAGCGGTTTGCCAAGCAAGAACGCATTCACAGAAGGGTCACGCCAATGTCCACTTTCACGAACTCCGCCGCTCTGGTTTCCACCATTGACGCTGGCAAAGTCCGTCTCGGCGGTTACGCTCCGACCCTCGCCACCACCGACGCCTCCAAGGTTCGTCTCGGCGGTTACGCTCCGACCCTCGCCACCACCGACTCCTCCAAGGTCCGTCTCGGCGGTTACGCTCCGACCCTGGCGACGACCGACGCTTCCAAGGTCCGTCTCGGCGGTTACGCTCCGACCCTGGCGACGACCGACGCTTCCA
>CAIZFE010000037.1 GCA_903932145.1 uncultured Rhodopila sp.
CGGGTGCTTTGTCGAACCAAGGAACATGGCTCAGTCAGCAAGATGACCCTTGCCGAGTAGGCCAGGCGCCGGATACTGTTTCTTGCCCAATGGTGGGTGAGACTGAAAACGCCTCACACACAGAAAAGCTGACACTCCCTCGCCACGACCGAGGCGTGATGTCCCCTGGCCGATATCTGATGGGCCGCCGCGATCCCTACGATGCTTTCAAGCCCCCACGCCATCGCCAGCCCCTGTGCCGCCAGCACCAACGTGGCCAGCGGTCCGATTTCTCCATTCAGCTTGGCCGCGATACGAATAGCCTCGCGCGCACCGGGCCGGCACTGCAAACCGCCAATGAACAGCAAGCGTCTCGCCGCGAGGCCAAAAATCGCACCCGGAACTATGGTGAAAGTCAGCATTGCGACCTGCGCGCCATCGAGGCAAAAATTCAGAACGAATTCTCCCTCCAAAATCGTCTGGTGCGCAGGGCGCATCTCCACCGCGATGACATGCTCACCCAGTTGCCGCGACCAAAACGGCACGTCTCCCTGGAGCAATGACCGCGCATCCTGCGATGCCCCAAGGCTTTGCCAGAATTTGTAATGTGTCTCAATGCACGCATGACGTTCCGTGGCACTGAGGCCAAGGGCGAAAGAAACCCGCAGATATTTGAAGCGCGCATGGTGCAACCTACCCGGGCTCAGAGGCACGAAACTGGTATCAAGCGTGCGCTGTAGCGCCACATGCTGCCGCGGATGTCCCAGCAAATAGGCCAGTTTACCAACTCGCCTCCACCACGCCCCCCACGCTGATGGGCGCAGCAGGAAGCGATCTTCTGTTTCCCAATTCGTTCTCATAGGCACCCGAACACCGCACGCGTCACATTTCACAAAGTTGTGATACAGTATGTTACCGTGGACGCCAAGGAAAGCTTTCTCTTTGGGGCGAGTGAAATTTGGCGTCCTAAGCTCAGGATTTTAGCCAGCGTGCCACAGTTCGAATTGTCATTCGGACGCGTTGAGGCGTTACTTTGAGCTGTACTGGCGGCGAACATGGCGTGCGTACCGGATCGGCCGTTGACGTCGGCACCGCGGATGATGGCCCAAATGGGGAATGCGGTGAGTGGTCGGGGTTACGGGCTGCCGGGCAATTTGTCGCCGGGATCGGCGACAGGTCTGGTGCCAATGCCAAGATGGCATTCAAGTTCTCCGCCTGAGCGCCTCCGCCCGTTTCTGGGAAGAACGAGACTGCGGCTTCAGCCGCGCCAACCTTCTGTGCCACCTCTGAAGCGATCCACCGGTTTAAGGACACGCCGTCTTCCTTCGCCAGTCGAACCGGCGTGTCTTTAATGGATGTGGGCAGCCTGAGGGGATGGTTCGCGGTGCTCATTGCCTTATCCTCTCCAGCCCTTCGGCGGGTGGCAATAAGTGGGGCCACACTGCAAGACAGGCCCGGAATTGGGGCGCGCCGTTCACTATAAGGGGATAATTGCGATGCCGTGCATCCGTAACACATCCACGCTTGCATTTCGCGCCGCCGCACCCAAACATCACGCCCATGGTTGGCTCCGACTCTGGATTCGCTGCCCGCGTGAAGGCCGTCCTGGGCCCGACGAACACGGGCAAGACGCACCTTGCCATCGAGCGATTGCTCGCCCATTCGTCCGGCATCATCGGCTTCCCCCTCCGCCTGCTGGCGCGCGAAAACTACGACCGTATGGTCGCCATCAAGGGTGCCCGTTACGTCGCGCTGATCACCGGCGAGGAGAAGATCATCCCGCCCGACGCGCGCTGGTTCTCCTGCACGGTCGAGGCCATGCCGCTCGACCGGCGCACCGAATTCGTCGCGGTGGACGAAATCCAGCTTTGCGCCGATCCGGATCGGGGCCACGTCTTCACCGACCGGCTGCTGCACGCGCGCGGCATGGTCGAAACCATGTTCCTCGGCGCCGAGACCATCGCGCCGCTGATCCGCCAACTCGTGCCGGGCGTGCAGATCGAGACCCGCCCGCGCCTGTCGCAACTGACCTATGCCGGCCCGGCGAAACTGGTACGCCTGCCGCCCCGCACCGCCGTCGTCGCGTTCAGCGCGCAGGAAATTTACGCGCTGGCCGAGATGATCCGCCGCCGCAAAGGCGGGTGCGCGGTCGTCATGGGCCGCCTCTCTCCCCGCACCCGCAACGCCCAGGTCGCCCTCTACCAGGCCAGGGAGGTCGATTTCCTGGTCGCCACCGACGCGATCGGCATGGGCCTGAACATGAACGTCGATCACGTCGCGTTCGCCGGTTTGGGCAAATTCGACGGCCATCGTCCCCGCCGGCTGACCTCGGCCGAGGTTGCGCAAATCGCCGGCCGAGCCGGACGCGGCATGCGGGACGGGACGTTCGGCACGACGACGGAGTGCAAGCCCATTCCGGAAGAGGTCGTGGCGGCGGTCGAATCGCACAATTTCGACTCGCTGGACATGCTGTGCTGGCGCAACAGCGACCTGGATTTTTCCCACATCGATCGCCTGATCGACAGCCTGAACGCGCCGCCGCCGAGGCAGGGACTGGTGCGCGGCAACGAGGCGTCCGATCTGGAAACCCTGACCACCCTCTCGCGTGACCCCGACATCCGCAAACTGGCGAATGGCAAGCGGCAGATCCGGCTGCTGTGGGACTCCTGCCAAATCCCCGATTTCCGGAAGCTGGCCGACGACACGCACGCCAAACTGTGTGCCCGAGTATTCGGGCATGTTGCCACCGGCACACATCTGCCGACCGACTGGCTGGCGGCGCAGATCGCCGGGCTGGACCGCACTGAGGGCGATATCGACACGCTGATGCAGCGCCTGTCCGGCGTCCGGGTCTGGTCCTACATCGCGGCAAGGTCGGACTGGGTAAAGGACACTGCCCACTGGCAGGCCAAGGCGCGGGAAGTGGAGGACAAGTTGTCCGATGCCCTGCACGAAAGTCTGACCACACGCTTTGTCGATCGGCGCGCCACCCATCTGATCCGCCGCTTGGAGGAGGCTGACGGGCAAAACCTGCTGTCCGCCGTCACCCGACGGGGAGAGGTCGTGGTCGAGGGTCATGATGTCGGCCACATTGAAGGCTTCGGTTTTGTGCCCGATCCGCTGGCGGTCGGTGACGAAAAGAAGCTGGTCCTGCGTGCCGCAAGGCGTGCGTTGCGCGAGGAAATGCCGCGCCGCGTTGGCATGTTGGAAGTCGCCAACGACGACGCCTTCGCGCTGACACCGGATCACCTGCTGACCTGGGAAACCGCGCCCATCGCCAAGCTCATGCGGGGCGCGGTGCCGCTGCGTCCCCGTGTGCAGGTGCTGGACAGCGAATTTCTCGACGGGGCGGAGCGGGAGCGAATCAGGGGCCGGCTGCAATTCTGGCTGGACGGTCAGATCAGGACCGACCTCGCGCCGTTGTTCGCCGCCGAAACGCTGGTCCAAACCAACCCCTCCCTGCGCGGCACCATCCACCGCCTGATGGAATCGCTCGGTTTGATCCCGGGGGAGGATGAGGAAACCTTGTCCGCCGACCTCCGGCCTCGATTGAAGGTGCTGGGCATACGCTCCGGCCGTTACGCGCTGTTCATGCCGGCATTACTGAAGCCTCGGGCCGCGGCGATGCGGGTGCGGCTGTGGGCGGTGCATCGCGGCATTCCGATGCCCGCGCTGCCCAACCCGGCGCTGGTTTCGGTGCCGGCGCATCAGCCCGGTTGGCCCGCCAGGTTCGCCGCCATGGCGGGATGGGTCGAGTCGGGTCCGATCCTGGTGCGGCTGGACATCGCCGAGAAAATCGCCAGCGAGTTGAACTACCATGCCCGACGAGGGCCGGCGGCGCTGCCCTCCGGATTGGCGTCCCGCTTCGCGATCAAACCCGACATGCTGCCGGCCGTGCTGCGACAGCTTGGTTTCCGGGTGCTGCCTGCGGCAGGACCCGGTCCCGATCATCAAGGACCGCCGGCTCCCGCCATGCTGATGCCGCAACGCCGCCGCCGTACGGTTGCCGAACCGCCGCCGCCGGTGACAGTATCCAGTGGTCCGTTCGCCGCGTTGGCGGCCTTGCGCCAAGGAGGTTCACGATAAAGGACATTGAAGACCGCGATTGGCAGCGGCTGGATAAATGGCTGTGGTGCGCCAGGGTGATGCGCGCCCGTTCGGATTGCGCTGATCTGGTCGCCGAGGGCTCGATTCGGATCAACCGGCAGCCGACGGTCAAGGCACATGCGAAGCTACGGGTGGGGGACGTGCTGACCATTCCGGTGCACGGGTCTGTGCGGGTTTTGCGTGTCGTCAGCCTTGCTGCCCGGCGCGGCCCTGCCACAGAGGCGCGATTGCTGTATGAGGATGACAGCGATGTGTCAGCAACAGCTTGCATCGCGGCGGAATCCTCGGCATATCGCGCGCCTTAATGGTCGGCCCCGCGCCGTGCTTTTCATCATTCAGGGGTTCCCCAATGACCTATGTGGTCACCGAAAACTGCATCAAGTGCAAATTTATGGACTGTGTCGAAGTCTGTCCGGTGGATTGCTTCTACGTCGGCGAGAACATGCTCGTCATTCATCCTGACGAGTGCATCGATTGCGGTGTGTGCGAACCAGAATGCCCGGCGGAAGCGATCCTGCCGGACAGTGACAATCGCGCGACGGAATGGGCGGAAAAGAACCGCACATTCTCCCTGGCGTGGCCCAACATTACCCGCAAGGGAGAGGCCCCGGCCGACGCCGACGCGTGGAAGGACAAGCCCGGCAAGGCCGCGCTGTTCTCGCCGGAACCCGGCAAGGCCTAGGGACCGCGCGGCGCGTCGCCAGTCTGGCGACGCGTGCTGGGTGAGGTTCAAATTTAAGACATGTCGCCCGTTGTGACGGGCCAGACCAGAATAGATATGCTGGCGGACCACCAGGTCCGTTCGGAGTGCGGTGGCCGCGAGGGGCCAGGATAGCGGCATCATCCGTGATGGGCGGTGTCGGGGGAACAACAGGCAGGCCGTGAACGATCTGGATACGCCCGACCGGGGAATTGCCGCGTCGGGCATAGTCTGCAAGGCTGAGCGAGACGGCAGGCACTATGATGAGCGAGCAGCAGGCAGTGGAACATTTTTCGGATCAGGTTGCCGAACCTCCCTTGGCTCCAAACGCCGCACCGCACAGCGACGCGCCTGAAAGCCCTCCACCCGCGGCTGCGGCGCCGGTTGGATCACCTGCACGGGGCGCAATTCCCAACCCGGTTCGGCCGCTGCATAACGGCCCCAATCTGACCCCGCGTGCCATCGCGAAAGCCGAGATTTTCGCCGCCGGGGATCACGTCGTGTATCCGACGCACGGAGTCGGCAAGGTCGAACGCATCGCGGTAGAGGAGATCGCCGGCCACAAGCTGGAACTGATTCACATCACGTTTGAGGAAAACCGCATGACCCTGCGGGTGCCGGTCGCCAAGGCCCGCACCGCCGGTTTGCGAAAGGTGGCCAGCCGGCAACTGTTCGACGAGGCGATGACCGTCCTGCGTGGCCGAGCCCGGGTGAAGCGCACCATGTGGTCGCGCCGGGCGCAGGAATATGAGGCGAAGATCAACTCCGGCGATCCGCTGGCGATCGCCGAGGTGGTGCGCGACCTGCACCGCAATTCGGGTCAGCCGGAACAAAGCTTTTCCGAACGCCAGATCTATGAGTCGGCGATGGACCGGCTGGGGGCTGAGCTCGGGGCTTTGGATCAGACCGACAAGGTGACGGCGATCGCCAAGCTGACGGATTTTCTGAAGACGGTCTGAAGCGGATCTACGCCGCAAAGGCGCAGACCATACGGGTCGGATCAGGCGTGTCGGCGGCCAAAGCCGCATACCGATCCGCCAGCCGGATCAACGCGGCACGGACCTCGGCGGATGTTTCAATACTGGCCATCGCTCGGAGGTCCGGCACGATTTCAATGAGTTCAGCGTCTGTGACATGTGACATGGCCCACCTCTCGACTGACATGGGCCTTTTATAAACCTCGCTCCTGTTGCCGTCTGTGAACCACGTCACTCGGTGCGACGCCATCCATTCCCGGCCGCCCTTGTGCTGCACTCAGAACGTGTCGGCGGCTGTCTGGTGCAATGGTCGTCTGCATAGTCGCTAAACTGTCGGCGCGTCGGCAAGATCAAGGCGGCGTTCGATGCGGTCGAGCCTCTGGTCCACGCGATCGAGACGCAGCATCGTCGTGCCATAGTGGCTGGCCTCGGTCCCGGACAGAGTGCCAACCTGGATTTCGACGGCGGTGAGGCGTTGTTTGATCTCGCTGATATCGGCCTGGATCGGGTCGAGGCGGCCATGCACGCGGTCGAACTGCGCGCGGAGGTCGTCCATCACGTGGCGATTCGGGTCGTCGCTCATTCTTGCCTCCGTTTTAGATGGGGTTACGCGGTGAGTTTCTCGGGCATATTAGCATCAAAACGTCCAGGCGGGGCGGCGGCGAACCGCTACGTTTGACTGAAATTTAGCAGCTTCAAGGGTCGAATGGCTGACCAGGAACTGGCGCCGTTACAAGCCATCATCATCAATCCAGACTATGACACACGTACAATCACCAGCGGCCGAACCTGTGCGGTAATCCTTCATCGCTGCAATCATGCCAGCGGAACGCCCCGCCATGATTCCTGCGGGTTGCCCGCGCAACGAGAAGGACACTACCCTTTTATCTCCCGGGTTTCCACCAGATTACCCTGCCACCGCCATCCGCATGGACGCCGCCGCCGACGCAGCGGTTACCCCGTACACGCCCCGTTCGGCAGGCATCGGCGCGAAACGGCTGGTAATGCCCAGCACCGTCTCGGCACCGCCCAGATACAGCAACCCATCCGGCGGCATCAGGCTGGCGATTGCCTCCAGCACGCGGGTCTTGGTGGGTTGATCGAAGTAGATCAACACGTTGCGGCAAAACACGATGTCGAACCGCCCCAGGAGCCGCAAATCCGACAGTAGGTTGAATTCCCGGAACTGCGCCATCGCGCGGATTGTCTCGGCGATGCGCCAATGTGCGTCCTGCTTGCGGAAATAACGCATCAGCATCTGCACCGGCAGGCCGCGCTGCACTTCAAACTGTGTGTAAACACCCTCTCGGGCGCGGGCGAGTTGCTCGCGGGCGATGTCGGTGCCGACGATCTCCACCTTGCGGCCGCCCAGCACGGCGGCGGATTCCGCCACGATCATCGCCAGCGAATAGGCTTCCTGACCCGACGACGATGCCGCCGACCAGACCCGCAGCGTGCTGCCGGGCGGGCGCGCGGCCGCCAGTCTCGGCAATGCGAGGTTGCGGAAATGGGTGAACGGCTTGTCGTCGCGGAAGAAAAAGCTCTCGTTCGTGGTCATCGCCTCGACCACATCGCGGGCCAGGGCATCGCTGCCAGGGCGCCGCAGACGCTCCGCCAACCCATTCAAATCCGGCAGCTTTTCGCGCTTGAGGAGGCTACCGAGCCGGGTTTCCAAAAGGTAGAGTTTGTCAGTGCCGATCATCAGACCGGATTGGGTCTTCAGCAGAGTCGCCAAAGTGTCGAACGCGATCGGGGATAAGGGCGCCGTCACGGGCGGGCTCCTTTCAGCATGTCCAGCAGCTTCGGGGCGATTTGCGGTAGCGGCAGCACCGCATGGCACAGGCCGGCCGTGGCGATGGCGCCGGGCATCCCCCAGACAACGCTGCTCGCCTCATCCTGAGCGATCGCGGCTCCTCCGGCGTCGATAACGGCCCTGGTTCCCGCGAGGCCATCGTGCCCCATGCCGGTCAGTATCGCGACCAAGACGCGGCCCTCGGCTGCGTGGACCGCGCTGCGCAGCATCGGATCGACCGCCGGGCGGCAGAAATTTTCCGCCGGGTCGGTGGTGATGCGGGCGCGAAACCCGGTTCGGCCGCCCTCGACCAACAGATGCCGGTCGCCGGGGGCGAGGTAGATCCGGCCGGCGACCAGAGCTTCGCCGTCGCGGGCCTCGGTGCAGGCCATCAGGCCGAGGCGGCTGAGATGCTCCGCCAGGATCGGCGTGAAGGTGGCCGGCATGTGCTGCGTCAACACCACAGGGACGCTGACCGACCGGCCAAGGCCCTGCACCAGCGTGAACAACGCCTGCGGTCCCCCGGTCGAGCTGCCGATGGCCAATAATCGGGCGGGCAACGGTGGGGCAGGGCGCAGGGCAATGGGCGTCCGCACCCGCGGCGGCGTGCCAGGTCCGCGGCGCCTGTGGGCAAGGCTTTTGACCTTGCCGATAAGCTCGCGTTTGAAGCCCTCGTCGCTGACGGTGCCGATGCTGGACGGTTTCGGCACATAATCCGCGGCACCCAGCCGCAACGCCCGCAGCGCGATATCGGCGCCGCGCGTCGTCAGGGTGGAGGCCATGATGACCCGGACGCCAGGATCGGCGCGTAGCAGGTGCGGCAGCGCGGTCATGCCGTCCATCACCGGCATTTCAATATCCAGCACCACGACATCGACCCGAGCGGTCCGGATTTGCTCGATCGCCAGTTTGCCGTTTTCGACTTTGGCGACGACCGCTATGTCCGGATCGCTGTCCAGGATGCGCGCCAGTGCGCCGCGGATCACCGCCGAATCATCGCAGATCATCACGCGAACAGGTGCGGCCGAAACAGGACCCGGGGAACGTGCCAAGGCCGGGGCGGGCGCGATCACAACAAACCAGCCTGTGCGAGCTTGCCGGTGAGGATGTCCTCGTCGAACGGTTTCATGATGTATTCCTGCGCCCCGCTGGTGATCGCCATTTCGATGTGATCGAAGTCGTTTTCGGTCGTGCAGAACACCACCGGCGGGTTGTCGGGGCCGAATTCGGCGCGCAGGGCTTTCAGGAAAGTGATGCCGTCCATCACCGGCATGTTCCAGTCCAGCAAAACGCAATCCGGCAAGGCGGCGCGGCACGAGTCCAGGGCGAGTTGCCCGTTGGCGGCCTCGGACACCGCGAAGCCCCGAGATTCCAGGATGCGGCGGGCGACTTTGCGGACGACACGGCTGTCATCCACCACCAGGCAGGTTCGGGTCATGGCGCCTTAGTCCTCTCCCGCCAGGGCCAGCAACCGAGCGACGTCGAGAACGACGAGCAAACGGCCGTCGAGGCGGAAGATGCCGGTGCTGAATCGGGCCCAGGTCTTTTCCAGGGTGGGCGGATTTCGTTCGAAGAGCGACCCGTCCAGGCTGAGGACCTCGGACACGCTATCGACCAGCAGCGCGTACAATTCGCCGCCTTGTTCGGCGACGACCGACATGCGGGTCTGGTCCTGTGGCGCTGGCGGCAATTGTAACCGCCGCCGGAGGTCGATCGCGGTGACGATACGGCCGCGCAGGTTCAGGCTACCCGCGATCTCCGGCGGGGCGAGCGGGATACGGGTGATAACCTGCTCTCCGAGGATATCCCGCACCGCCAGTACCGGAATGCCGCAGAGTTGGTCGGCCACGGTCAATGTGACCAGGACCTGCGTGTCGTCACCCGAGGCGGTGGCGGATGCCGCCGCATCCGGCCGGTGCAGTGTGTCAGTCGTCATGGCAGGGGTTCCTTTCTTGCAGTCGGACACACCACGGTTCAGGCGGCGACCGTCTCCGCCATGCAGGCGCGCAGGCAGGCCAGCAGCGCCTCGCGTTCGAACTTGCCGACAAAGTCGGTGAAGCCGGCGTCGCGCCCGATGGCGGAGTGCTGCAGATCGGCGTGCGCGGTCAGGGCGAACAGCGGCAGTTTGGCCCAGGGACCACCGGCGCGCAGGGTGCGGGCGAACTCCAGTCCATCCATGTTCGGCATCTCGATGTCCGAGACGATGGCATCGAATAGCGCGCCGGACTCGCGCAGGCGCAGGGCCTCGGCCGCACTGCCGACGGCGGTGACGCGGAAGCCGGCCGCGCCCAGCGTCGGGATCATTAACTGGCGGAAGAAGTCGCTGTCATCGACCAGCAGGACGTGGCGCTGATCGTCGGCTTTGCCCTTGCGCGGCGCGCCGCGGAACCAGTCCTCCCACGCCTGCATCAGCCAGTAGCCGGTATCCAGCACGTCGGTGGCCTCACCGCCGATCACCGCCGTTCCCAGCAGGCCGGGACGCACGCCGCCCAGTTCAATCTCCAAGGTGTCTTCCACCACATCGACGATCTCATCGACCATCAATCCCATAGTGCGATCGCCCTCGGCGAACACCAGCAACGGCTGCGTTGGCCGGCCGGTGTCGAGGCTGCCGTCGATGGCGATCAGCGGCATCAAACGGCCGCGATATTGGGTCACCGGAGCGCCGCACGACAGTTCGATCTTTGCGCGCGGGATGTCTTCCAGGCGGGCAACCAACCCCAGCGGCACGGCCATGCGCTGGCTGCCGCCGGTGCGGAACAGCAGCATGGCGGTCTTGTCGGTGGTGGTCTGAGCCTCAATCACCGTGTGGCGCAGCAGCTTGCTTTCGGTGCCGGCGCTGACACTGCTGGCGCGGGCGATACCGTTAGGATCCAGGATCATGATCACCGACCCGTCGCCGAGGATGGTGTTGCCGCTGAACATCGTGACATGGCGCAGGATCGGCGCGACCGGCTTGACGACGATCTCCTCGGTGTCGAACACGCGATCGACGATAATGCCCATGATCTGCTGGCCGACCTGCGCCACCACGACATGCGCAGTCGTCTCGCCCTGGTCCTCCGTCCCCAGTTCCAGCAATTCGGTCAGGCTGACCAGTGGCAGCAGCCGGCTACGCAGACGCAGCACCGGCGTGTCGTTGATGCGTTCGATAACGCTGGTGTTGCCGCCGGCCGCCTTGTCCGAACCGCGCGAGGCCCGCACCAGTTCGACGACACTGAGCTGCGGAATGGCGAACCGCTCCTTGCCAGCCTCGACGATCAGGGCCGAGACGATCGCCAGGGTCAGTGGGATCCTGACCGTGAAGACGGTGCCCTCGCCGGCCGAGCTTTTCAGGTCGATGGTGCCGCCGATTTTTTCGATGTTGGTCTTCACCACGTCCATCCCGACTCCCCGGCCGGAAACCGAGGACACAGTCGCGGCGGTGGACAGACCGGCGCGGAAGATGAACCGCTGGATCTGACTGTCTGTCATGGCAGCGAGTTCTGCTTCGGTCGCCAGGCCGCTGGACAACGCCTTGGCTCTGATGCGCTCCACCGAAAGCCCGCGGCCGTCGTCGGAGATTTCCAGAATGATATAGCCACCCTCGTGGTAGGCATTCAGCACGATGCTGCCAGTTTCCGGCTTGCCGGCGGCGCGGCGTTCAGCCGGGGTTTCCAGGCCGTGATCGCCGCTGTTGCGGATCATGTGGGTCAGCGGATCCTTGATCAGCTCCAGCACCTGCCTGTCCAGTTCGGTGTCCGCGCCGATCATGGTCAACTCGATCTTCTTGCCCATGTCGTGCGACAGGTCGCGCACCAGGCGCGGCAGCTTGTTCCAGGCATTGCCGATCGGCTGCATGCGGGTTTTCATCACCCCTTCCTGTAGGTCCGAGGTGATGTGCGACAGCCGCTGCAGCGGCACGGTGAAGGCGCTGTTTTCCTGTGTGCGCGCGAGTTGCAGAAGCTGGTTGCGGGTCAGCACGAGTTCGCTGACCAGGGTCATCAGGTTTTCCAGCACATCGACGGTGACGCGGATCGTCTGGGCGGCGGCGGGAATGCCGGCTTGTGGCGCGCTGGGGTTGGTGCCGACGGCCTTCGGGACGGCGTCGTCGGCGACGGGGCGCGCGGCGTCCGGCGTTGGCGCGGTAGCTTCTTCAGGAATCTGTTTGTCTGTCGCGTCGTTGATCGCTTGTGTAAGTGCCGGTTCTGAGTGGGGCGCGCCGTTGGCGGTCGCATTGAGCTCGGCAATCAGCGCGGATTCGTCGCCTGGCGGTTCCGAGCCGGTCGTGCTGAGCGCGGTGACGATCGCCTTGATCGCGTCGATCGCCGCCAGCACCTGGCTGACGATGACCGGCGTCACCGTCAGGCTGCGATCGCGCAATTTGCCCAGAATGTTCTCGCCGGCGTGGGCGACGCGCTCCAGCCGCGGCAGACCGAGGAACCCACAGGTGCCCTTGATGGTGTGGACCATGCGGAAGATGCACGACAATGTGTCGGCATCGTCCGGCGTGCGCTCCAGCGTGACAAGCGCGACGTCGAGTTCGGCGAGACTCTCGTTCGTCTCGGTCAGGAAATCGGCAAGCAGGTCGTCCATCTGTGTCCCCTCGCAAGCCCGTCGATCGGGCTGGGGCACATCATTGACAGGAGGACTTTAACAAATAGTAAACGCGGCAAGTTTTTTTTCGGTTGCGGTGAATTAAGTTCGTTGGCGGACATTGCCGATGGCGTGCGCCGTTCGCCGCCGCGCCGCGAGCCGATCTGCGCGGATTGCATGCGTCCGCCGCGCCGGGGGCCTTGAACCCGTGCCCGTGTTGGCGCAAGTCATCGGAAACGCATATAAGAAAAGGCCGGCGTCCGGCCACGAAGGAGACACCACGCTATCATGATCGATCCGTTCGGCAGAGCGATCACCTACCTCCGGGTCTCGGTGACCGATCGGTGCGATTTTCGCTGTGTCTATTGCATGGCGGAAGACATGCATTTCCTGCCCAAGCGCGACCTGCTGACGCTGGAGGAACTCGACCGCTTGTGCGCCGCGTTCATTCGGCTTGGGACGACGAAAATCCGCATCACCGGCGGCGAACCGCTGGTCCGGCGCGACGTGATGTCGCTGTTCGGCCGGTTGGGTGAGCGGCTCGGGAACGGGCTGGACGAACTGACGGTCACCACCAACGGCTCGCAGTTGACCAAGCATGCGGGAACGCTGGCGGCGGCGGGCGTGAAGCGGATCAACGTCTCGCTGGATACGCTGGACCCGGTGCGGTTCACCGATCTGACTCGCTGGGGCAAGATCGAGCCGGTGCTGGACGGCATCTTCGCCGCCAAGGCTGCCGGGCTGGCGATCAAGATCAACGCCGTGGCGATGAAGGGCGTGAACGAGGGCGATTTCGACGGCATGCTGGCCTGGTGCGGCGAACACGGGTTCGATCTGTGCCTGATTGAGACGATGCCGATGGGCGATATCTCCGGTGACCGCACGGATCAGTATTTGCCGCTGTCGGTGGTGCGCGCGCGGTTGCGGCGGACCTGGACGCTGGAGGATACCGATTACAAGACCGGCGGGCCGGCGCGGTATTATACCGTGAAGGAGACCGGACGGCGGGTCGGGTTCATTACTCCGATGACGCACAATTTCTGCGAGAGCTGCAACCGGGTGCGGCTGACCTGCACGGGCACGCTGTATATGTGCCTGGGGCAGGAAGATTCAGCGGATTTTCGGTCGTTGCTACGGGCCGGCGTGACCGACGACCAGTTGGACGACGCGATCCGCGAGGCGATTTCCCGCAAACCCAAAGGTCACGACTTCATTATCGACCGCCGTCATGACAAGCCTGCGGTGGCTCGGCATATGAGTGTGACGGGCGGGTAGAGGCTTATTCGAAAATCGTTCGGACTTTCGCCAGCACCTCGTCCAGGATTGCGGCCGGCAACGTATCAACTTTGCGTCCGTTGCGGGCCTGTAAGTCGATTACCCGGGGTTGATCGCACCGCACGATGCCGGTCGTGCCAATGCCAGAGAGCGTCACCGCGAACCCTATGCGTCGGGCGAACTGGCCGCCGTTAGTGATGGGTAATGTCACCGGCAGCTTGGTGGCTTCGTTGAAGGCCGTTGCTGACACAATCAAGACTGGTCGATGTCCGCGCTGCTCTCGCCTTGAAGTCGGATCTAAATCGACGACGTAAATATCGCCTTGCTTCACAGGCGTTCGCGACCCACGGGTGACATGGTGACCCATTCGCGGTCTTCGTCCGAAATCTCGCCGGAATAGTCCGAATCTGCCAGCAGTTCGGTGAGGGTATAGTGGGGTTTTGGCTTTGACTCCATGACCAGACGGCCGCCTTCACCCGTGACGCCAACGGTTGCGCCGGCCTGCAACTGAAGCAAATCGAGAATAGCAGGCGGTACGGCCAGCATGACCGAACCGCCCACCTTGCGAAGGTTGGTGGTGTGCATGGTGAGATCCCAAACATGTTATATGCACGTATAACACGATGACGGTCTAATTGCACGTATTGGTTGTAATCGCGTTCGGTGGCCGGATGGAATGTCCGCCGACCGGATACCGTTGTGTTACGGTTCGCCCCGGGCCTTCCGCAACAAGCTCGCCACATCGTCCGGCGCTGCATCGCCAGCCCACGCGACGAACTGATCCGGCCTCACCAGAACCAGACCGGCCCGGAGCTTTTCCCGCCCGCCGGCGCGAGTGTCGCGCACGATGGTCAGAGGCAACCCCAGCGTCGAAGCCGCCTGTTCGAACGCGGCGGTGTCCGCATCGAACGCCAGCAGGGTGTATCCGTCGCTGAGCGCATCGAACACGTTGCGTCCGTCAGACAGCATTTGCGGCGCCAGATGGTGCCCGGGCCGAGCGGCCAGCGAATGCACGCCCAACGCACCGGACCGCGCCCCGGGCGGCCCATCGATCAGCGGGGAGCCTTCGTAGTGCGGTACGAACGCGCCGACTTCCGTTAGCGCGCCGGTCCGGCGTCGTTCCCATTCCGCTTCGAACGCCGCCTTATCGACGGCCGGATCGAACGCGGCGAGGAAATCCCGGTCCACATGGATGGATTTCTCGATAAAGTCGTTAGCGGTGGATTTGAAGACGGGTTGGCGTTCGGGGGAGTAGCTGTCCAGTAACGCGTCTCCGCCCCAGCCTTGCAGCGTCGCGGCCAGTTTCCAGCCCAAATTCCGGGCGTCTTCCAAACCGGTGTTGATGCCGTAGCCGCCGTAGGGCGGGTGGCTGTGGGCGGCGTCTCCGGCGATGAACAGCCTTCCATTTCGATAATTGTCGGCGACGGCGAAGCGGAGTTCCCAGAACCCGATATGGTCGAACTCCATCTCGAAGGTCGCACCGGCGGCTTTATAGACGAACTCCTTGAAGTCGAAGTTGTCCTTGGTAGTACCGAGCGGGACGGGGGCGTGGAAGAACCATGTTGTTCCAAGATCAACCCGGCCGAAGAAATTCCAGTAGCCTTTCATCTCCGGTTTCAGGACGCAGTAGTAGGATTTCCCGGGATAACGGGCGAGCAGATCGTGCAACTGGGTGGATTTGAAGACCAGCAGCACCATCAACCGGTCGTGGTCCGATCGGGTTTGGGTGATGCCGGCTTTTTCCCGCACGATGGATCGGGCGCCGTCGCAGCCTACGGTATATTGGGCCTGGAACGTGCGGCGTTCGTTGCTGTCGCGTTGGACTGCCTGGACGGTCACGCCGTCGTCGTCCTGCGTGACGTTTTCGACAGTCCAGCCATACAGGGTTTCGACGGTTGGCAGTTCGGTCAGGCGCTGGCGCAGCACGGCCTCGGTGACGAACTGCGGCAGGCGTTCGTTGTCGGTGAAATAGTATGGACGTACCAGTTCGCGTTGCATCCAGTGATTTTGGTATTCGCCCAATAAGGTTCCATACGCGGTCAGGCCGCCGATGCCGTATTCCTTGGGAATGGTACGGGATGCGCGCAGTTTGTCTTCCACGCCCCAATGGGCGAAATGCTCCATCGTGCGCTGGGTCAGGTTCTGACCCTTGGGAATGGGCGGCGGGGTCAGGAACCGCTCGATCAGCAGGCACCGGATGCCACGTTGGCCGAGTTCGACCGCCAGCCCCAGGCCGACCGGGCCGCCGCCGATGATGATGACGGGGTAAGTGCTCATCGGGGCGGCATCCGGAAGGCGCCGTCAAGTCTTATGGTTTCACCGTTCAGGAAGCGGTTCCGAATGATGGTTTCGACCAGATCGGCGTATTCCGACGGGCGGCCGAGGCGGGACGGGAACGGGATGCCGGCGCCCAGGCTGGCCTGGATGTCAGGCGGCAGGCCATCGACCATCGGGGTGTGGAACAGCCCGGGGGCGATGGTAACGACGCGGATGCCGGCGCGGGCGAGTTCGCGGGCGGCCGGCAGGGTCATGGCGACCACGCCGCCTTTGCTCGCGGCGTAGGCGGGCTGGCCGACCTGGCCTTCATACGCGGCGATGGAGGCGGTGTTGACGATCACGCCGCGCTCACCTTCGTCGATTTCGTCGGCCTCGGACATCTCCGCCGCGGCGAGGCGCAGCATGTTGAAGGTGCCGATCAGGTTGACGCGGATGACGCGTTCGAACGCTTCCAGCTTCATGGGTCCGTCGCGGCCGACGATGCGCCCGGCGGTGCCGATGCCGGCGCAGTTGACCAGGATGCGGACCGGGCCATGGGCGGCGCGGGCGGCGGCAAAGGCGGCCTCACCGGACGCGGCGTCGGCGACATCGCACCTGATGCCGATGCCGCCGATTTTGGCGGCGTGGGCTTCGGCGGCGGCCTGATTGATGTCGGCGACCGCCACCTTGGCGCCGAGCGCCGCGAGATGGGTTGCGGTTGCCGCGCCCAGGCCGGAGCCACCGCCGGTGACCAAAGCCGCCAATCCATTGATCTGCATCATATCCCCCTGAGCGTCTGGTTCGCAGAAACCACCGAGCGCGGTTGTGCGCAAGAGTGCCTTGACCATCGCGTGATCTGGCCCGACAAGCGCCGCAACACAGCAGGGAGCCAATTCAATGACCAATGCCCCGTCCTATGCCGCCGCCTATGGCGATTGGATGCGCGATCCTGCCACGTATTGGGCCGGAGAAGCGGCCGGAATCACCTGGACGAAGCCGTGGGAGAAGATCTTCGATCCCGACCTGGGCGCGTTCGGTCAGTGGTTCGCCGGTGGAGAACTGAACACCTGCTACAACTGCCTCGACCGTCACGTTGAGGCCGGCCGGGGCGAGCAAGCGGCGCTGATCTACGACAGCCCGATGACCGGCACGATTCGCACGTTTTCTTATGCCGAGTTACTGGACCGCACCGAGCGGCTGGCCGGGGCGCTGGCGGCGTTGGGCGTGACCAAGGGCGACCGGGTTGTCATCTACATGCCCATGGTCCCCGAAGCCGCCATCGCCATGCTGGCAACCGCTCGGCTTGGCGCGGTGCATTCCGTGGTGTTCGGCGGCTTCGCGGCGGCGGAGTTGTCCACGCGCATCGCGGACGCCAAGCCGAAGGTGATCATTTCTGCGTCGTGCGGGTTGGAGCCGGGCCGGGTCGTCAAGTATAAGCCTCTGCTGGATGCCGCCATCGCGATGTCGCCGCATCAGCCCTCAGCGTGTTTGATTTTGCAACGGCCTCAGGCGTTGGCTGATCTGAAGCCCAATCGCGACTACGATTTTGATACGGCGGTGGCGGAAGCCGAACCGCATGGTTGCGTGTCGGTGTTGGCGACCGATCCGCTGTATGTGCTGTACACGTCAGGAACGACTGGCAAGCCGAAGGGCGTGGTGCGCGACAATGGCGGCCATGCGGCGGTGCTGTGGAACTCCATGAAGATGATCTATGGCCTGGAGGCCGGGGACGTCTGGTGGACGGCGTCGGATGTGGGTTGGGTCGTTGGCCACAGCTACATCGTTTATGCGCCGCTGATGCGGGGCTGCACGTCGGTGATGTACGAGGGCAAGCCGGTGGGGACGCCGGATGCCGGAGCATTCTGGCGGGTGATCGCGCAGCATAAGGTGAAGGTGCTGTTCACGGCGCCCACGGCGATGCGGGCCATCAAGCAGCAGGACCCTGAGGGCACGTTGTCGCGCGATTATGATCTGTCGTCGCTGGAGGCGCTGTATCTGGCCGGCGAGCGTTGCGATCCTCCCACCGGTGTGTGGGCTCACGAGTTGCTGGGCAAGCCGGTCGTGGATCACTGGTGGCAGACTGAGACAGGCTGGCCGATCACCGCCGGGTTCCGGCAATTCGGGCTGTTTCCGTTCAAGCCGGGGAGCGGCGGGCGGCCGTGCCCGGGGTATGATCTGCATGCGTTGGATGATGAGGGGAACGTGCTGCCATCCGGCACGACCGGGAATTTGTCGTTGCGGCTGCCGCTGCCTCCCGGATGTGGGCCGACGTTGTGGCAGGATGATGAGAATTATCGGCGGTCATATCTGTCGGATTTTCCTGGCTGGTATCGGACCGGTGATGCCGGCGTGGTCGATACGGATGGCGATGTGTGGGTGATGGGGCGCACGGACGATATCATTAACGTTGCCGGACATCGTTTGTCCACCGGATCGATGGAGGAGGTGCTGGCATCGCACAAGGATGTTGCGGAATGCGCCGTGATCGGGGCGAAGGATGAGCTGAAAGGCCAGACTCCGATGGGGTTCGTGGTGCTGAAGGCTGGCGTTTCGCGGCCCGAGGCGGATATTGCGCGGGAATTGGTGGCGTTGGTGCGGGAACGGATCGGTCCGGTGGCGGCGTTCAAGGACGCGCGCGTGGTGGCTCGGTTGCCGAAGACGCGGTCCGGGAAGATCCTGCGGGCGAGTATCCGGAAGATCGCGGACGGCGAGAATGCGCCGGTGCCGCCGACGATCGAGGACCCGACGTCGTTGGATGAGTTGCGGGTGTTGTTTGGGGGGTAGGGGCCGGGTCAGCGCCCCGCCGTCGATATTACACGCCAACCGGTGCCTCGTAGCCGGTGACCTGCTGATACGCCGCCCTGGTCTCGTCGCGCACTTTCTGCGTGTCCTCTTTCAGGTTGCGCGGGGTGATTGCAATGAAGGCGATTTCCCAATCGCTGTTGACGGGTTTTCCCACCTTCGGCACGAAGGCGTGCGGTGCGTCGGGGGAGTTATGGCAATGATCGCCGCCATTGACCGGCTCCAGAACGGGCTGGTTGTCGGCGTTCAGGGAAAAACCATCCGCTTCGCCAACGATATACATCGGGAACTGGTCGGTTCTGCTTCGCTCATGCCGATGCAGTTCGACCTTTTTCAGGAATACGCCGGAGACGTTGCGGTTATGGCGATTTTTGCCGCCGCGCCACGGGCCGTCTCCGGTCAGGTCCATCGGGGTCGGCAGGGCGTATTCGGGGCGACCGAGCACCTCGCGCAGGGCTTCCTTGGGGTTGAAGGCGCCGGGCGGCCCGGTAAACGCGGCCCGTTTGGCTTCGAAATCGGCGTACACGCCGTGCATCCACGCCAGTTCGTCTTCGGCCAGTTCATGGTTCAGTAACGGAAGGGTGGATGTCTCGGCCATTGGATGTCCTGTTTGTTGTTCGATTGTGCGTGCGATTCAGCTATCATCGGCCGGTGTGAGCGGTAAGGCGGGCTCTATGCAGGCACCGTCAATGCGATCAGCTTGGCTGCCGCATTGTCCGTCGTGTCCAGATGGCGGCAGGTATCGACCAGGGCGTCATATTGCCTGGCCGAAATGGCGAGGCCGTCGCGGACGGGGCTCATGCGGCGGGCGTGTTCCTCGAAATTCCAGATGAATTCGCGGCCGGTGCCTTCGCGGGTCAGGCTGCGGCCATCTATGGTGAAGATCGTGATGCGGGGGCCGAACAGGGTGCGGCGGACCATGGGGATCAGGGTGACGCGGTGCATCAGGTCCAGCACCTCGGGCGGGTCGCTTTCGCCGGGACCAGGACCGGCGCCGCGCAGTAGAGGATATCCTCGGGTGACGGCACCGTAGGCGGCGAAGTATTGCGTGGCGCCTACGCGCGCTTTGCCGTCGCTGCCGGGGAGCGGGAAAGCCGGACTGGGGTATTCGGTTTCGAACCAGTTCACCACGGCCTCGATCCGGTCGATGTCGGCGTAGGTCAGGTTGTGTTCGGCGCACAAGGCGGCAGTGACATCGACATGGGCGATGTTGAAGCCGGCGGTGGAGTAGATGCGGTACAGCGTCTCCAGAAATATCCAATTTTTGCCGAGGTCTTTGGTGATAGCGGCCAGATCGGTGCGGTTGTCGCCTGTAAAACTGTAGCGCAGTTCGCCACGGTTGTTGCCGGTATAGGCGTGGTAGAAGCCGGCCTCGCCTTCCAGGGTCGTTTCTCCGCCGGGGGTGCCGTGCCGCGCCATGGCGACCGCGAGCAGGGCGTTTCTGACAGCGGCGCCCTCGCGTAACGATTTGCCGCCGCTGCGGATGCCCTCCAGATTGCCGGAGGCGAGGTTCACGCACTGCGCGATGGCGCTGTTGATTTGGTCGGCGTTCAGGTTGCCGATTTTGGCGGCGGCGACGGCGGCGCCAAAAATACCGAACACCGGGCCGGCGTGAAAGCCGCGCGACATGACGGTGGGGATGAACTCCGAGGCCATGCGTTCCATGACCTCGTAGGCTGCTGCGACACCAGTGATAAGGTGCTGTCCCGAACAGCCGCTCGTTTCTGCCGCGACGAAGGCGGCGGGCAGGATGGCCGTGCCGGGGTGCGTCAGCATACGGAACGTGTCCCACTTGCCGCCGGCCAGCAGCATCTCGGCATTGACGAACGCGGCGCCGGCTTTGGTGAGTTTTTCTCCCGAACCGAAGGCGGAGGCAACGCCGGCGCCTCCGGCTTCTTCCTCGCGCATCAGGGCCAATGCCTGGCGGCTCGGTTGCATGTCGTGTGCGACGAGGGCCGAGGTCAGGCCCTGCAGGATGACGCCCTTGGCTCGGTCGATGACCGCTGGCGGGAGGTCTTCGTAGCGCAGTTTGGCGACGAACTTCGAAAATTGCCGGCTGAGTGACATGTTGGTTGTTTCCCCTTCAACGTGGGCTAAGCCTATCATTATTCCCTGCGCGGGATACGCGCCTCTTAGCCCGCCCGCAATTTGACCCCCTTCAGCCTCGCCCGTATTGGTGATCCGACCAGTCCGCCGAAGGAAACCACCATGGACACCAACGTCCAGCCGACACTCACCAGCGCGCCAGACCGCGCCCGCTCGATCCAACCGGTGCTGGACGCACAGGGCCCGGAGATCGACCGCCGCCGCGAACTGACGCCGGAGGCTGTTCAGGCCATCATCGGCCAGGATCTGCTGCGTCTGCTACTGCCGCGTTCCTTGGGCGGCCAGGAAATCCACCCGCTCGACTTCTGCAAAACCACCGAAATCATCGCTTGGGCCGACGCCAGCGCCGGATGGTTCGTCAACCAGTCCAATGTCTCATCCGCAACCTCCGCCGCCGCGATGCCGCACGAGTCTGCCGCCGTACTATTCAACGGGCCGCACGCGGGCCTCGCCTGGGGCGGGCGGCACAACAACAGCAAAGCCATTCGCGTCGAAGGCGGCTACCGCCTGACCGGCACCTGGAGTTTTGCCAGCGGCAGCCGCCATACGACCTGGATCGGCGCCCACAGCGCCGTGCAGAACCCGGACGGCACGCCGCACATGCGCTACGGCCATCCCGACGACCGCACCTTCCTGTTTCTGAAATCCCAAGCCACCATCACCGACGATTGGCAGGTGCTCGGTTTGCGCGGCACCGGCAGCGACACCTACACGGTCACCGACCTGTTCATCCCGGACGAACACGCACCCGACCGCGAGACCCCCGAGGAACGCCGGGAACACGGGCCGCTGTACAGTATTCACTCCACCCCGCTGTATGCCATCGGTTTTACCGGCGTAACGCTTGGCCTGGCGCGGCGAATGCTGGAAACCTACACCGCGCTCGCTCGTGGCCGGCACAGTAAAGCCTCGCTCAACAGCATGGCCAACAACAACGCGGTGCAACGGGAGATCGGATTACTGGAGGCGAAACTATCCGCCGCCCGCGCCTTCCTGCACGAGGCGGTCAACCAAACCTACGACGCGGCAACGAACGGCGACCTGAACACCGACACAAGGATGCGCCTGCGCCTCGCCACCACATACGGGATGAACGAGGCGACCGATGTCTCCATCGCGTGCTATCGCGGGGCAGGGACGGCGGCGATCATGGACTCCGCGCCGTTCGAACGCCGCTTCCGCGATGCCATGAGTGCCAGTCAGCACATGCAGGCGATGCTGCCGCTAATCGAAATGGTCGGGCGGCACATCATCGGCAGCGATAACGTGGTGCAGTACGTGTAACGGACTCCGCTCAGGTCGCGAGCATCGCGCGGCACAGCGCTTCCCAGGCGCCGTGGCGATCCGCGACGGCCAGGCGGCCCGAGACATCGAGGTATCCGACGAACACACCTGGCGCAGCCGCATGAATGCTGCCCTCCTGATGGTCGTCATCCGCCGCGCAGACGCACAGCAGCGACGCCGGACCATAGGACCGGATCGCTCGGCTCAGGGCCTCGATCTCGCCAGCGGTCAGAGGCTCCCACGCGACCTTCAGGACGAAGATTTTCTCTGGATCACGCAGGTCGCCGATCAGCTTGTCCCGCAGGTAGCGCATCCGTCGGGAGGCCGAGACCATCATCCTGCCGGCCGGTGTATCCAGGACAGAAACGAAACTGTGCATCCTGGTGCCGTAGGCGGTGTCGGTGATCTCCCATTGGCCTTCATGCGGCGCGATTGTGATCGCGTCCATCTCCCCGATACCGGCGAACCGGCCGTTCAGGCAAGCGATGAGCTGTGCCGGGGTGACGGTGGCCCAACGGAACAATCCCAGCGGTTCGGCCCCGTGCCGGCGTTGGAAGCAGCCGAATTCGCAGCCTCCATCGGGTCCGTTGCCGCCCAGGCTTTCGAACCGCAGTACCATCTCCCGGCGCTCTTCATCGGGTGACAGGCGCCCGAGGGCGCGTAACGCGGCGGCGTAGGCCTCCGGGTCGTGCTCGCCGAGACGCAGCAGCGCTTCATACTCGCGGGCGGGCAGGTCCTCGTCCTGTGGGAAGCGCCGGCGTGCCTCCGCCCAGCGGGTGACCGCCAGGGCCCAGTCCTCGCGTTGCCAGGCCAACCGAGCCGGATAGGTGAAGAGGGTAATTTCGTCAGGCTCATCGGATCGGGCCTGGCCTTCCAGCAGCACGGCTTCCGCCTCAAGGACCCGGCCCGCATGTTCCAGCGCGCCGGCGAGTTCGGTGTAAACCCACCACGGCCGGACATCGAACGCCAGGGCGGTGCGCCAGTGGGTTTCGGCGGCCCGCCAATCGGACAGACCCGCCGCGAGGCGGCCGCGGGCCAGCGGTATGGCCCGATCGAGGGGGAAACGAACGGCTGCTTCGGCGAGTAATGTGCCCGCCTGTTCATACCGGCCCAGCCCGCAGGCCGCCACGGCACCGGCGGTGTAGCCGTCGCTGACGTCGGGGAACGATTCCCGCATGGAAGTCAAAAGCCGTTCCGCCTCTGCCCAATCCGAACGCGCCCGGGCCTCGTCGGACTGTTTCTGGAGCACGTCCAGGGAGATTGTCTCGACCGGTGGCGTTGACGGGGCGCGGCCGGCCTGAGCCAGCAGATGATCGATGCCTCTGGCAACCGGGATGGCGGTTGGTGCCGGTTCAATCGCGATGGGTGATCGCTGCGTCCGGGAAAACAGCCACTTCATCCGACATCCTCGGTTTGATCGGTAACGGAACCTGGGGGCGCCGTTTCAGCGTGCCCCACGGGCGTTGTAGCAGGCCTGCGTGATCACGCCAGACTGCCGACGGGCTGGCCCATCGGTTTTCGTTTTGGCCGAGCGGGGATTGTTTTCCTGGTCGCCATGGCGTGAGAAGGCGCGCCATGACGAGCAAGGTGTGAGTGGAGTCACCAACTCCAAAATGAGGACACCCTTGGGCTGATCACCTCGGATGGCGACCGTTTAAGTGAGCGTCCGAATAGTCTGGTCGTAGTTTATTGGAAGTATCGTGTCTGAAATGGAACTCCGATAAGAACGGATCAGAACGGATAAGGACGGATGAGGCCCCGGATGCCGGCGCACTGAACCGGATATCGAAAAGCTATTTTTGGCGAAGATCGTTTATTGCCCTGAACAGGCTGGACCCGGATTCCGTGTATCGCCCATTCGGCACGATAATCTCATGGCAATCCGTTCTTATCCGTTCTGATCTGAGTTCCAATTTCACCCACCGGCCCATCGATTCGCCTGAGCGAAGGAAGCTTCGCGTTTCAAGGTGGAACTTTCCGGACGGACTCTAACGGAGGCCAGATTTGGCAATCCGCCCGGTCGCCTGATAGTTTCGTCCCCATCGGCGCCGAACGCGCCCAAGGGGACGAAACGCACCATGAGCCGCATCGACAGCGCGATTAACATCGACGACCTCAAGCGCATGGCGAAGCGTCGCCTGCCGAAGATCATGTTCGACTTCATCGAGGGCGGCGCGGAGGACGAAGTCGGCCTGCGCACCAATGCCAACGCGTTTCGCGACCTGCGCCTGGTGCCGCGTTATTACATCGACACCGCCAAACGCGAGCAAAAGGCCACGCTGTTCGGCCGCACCTATGCCAGCCCGTTCGGCATCGCGCCCACCGGCATGGCCGGGGCGTTTCGGAAAGATGCCGAGCTGTATCTGGCTCAGGCGGCGCAGGAGGCGGATGTTCCGTATCTGATGTCCGGCGCCTCGAACGCGTCCATGGAACAGGGTGCGAAACTGGCGGGCAAGAACCTGTGGTTTCAGATTTATGGCGCGAAGAACCGGTCGTTCCAGCTCGATCTGGTCAAGCGGGCGATCGATCTGGGACTGACCACGATCGCGGTGACCTGCGACGTGCCGGTGTCGTCGAACCGTGAGCGTAATCGTCGCAACGGGTTCGTGCGTCCGCTGCGCATGACGCTGCCGACGATTCTGGAGGCGATGCTGCATCCGGCCTGGGTCATCAACTATTACCGCTCCGGCGGGCTGCCGATGCTGGGAAACTGGGAGCGGTATGGGGAGAAAAATGCCACGCCCGATCAGGTCGCCGATCTGTTCGCGAAACAAACGCCTGATCCGAGCCAGGTGTGGGGGGACATCGAGGCGATCCGTAATGCTTTTCCGGGCAAACTGTTACTTAAGGGTGTCATGCACCCGGAGGATGCTCGCATTGCTACCGGAATGGGTGTCGACGGGTTGATCGTTTCCAATCACGGCGGGCGGCAGTTGGATATGATGCCGTCTCCGCTGGATATGTTGCCGATGATTCGGGCGGCTGTGGGGCCGGATGTGCCGCTGTTGTTGGACAGTGGGGTGCGGCGTGGCTCCGATATCGTTGCTGCATTGTGCATGGGCGCGGATTTCGTCATGACAGGCCGGGCGACGTTGTATGGGGCGACGGCCGGGGGGCTGGAAGGGGTGAAGAAGGCGGTCTCCATCCTGCAACGGGAAATCGATCTGGTGATGGGGCAGTTGGGGGCGGTGAATTTGGCCGCGCTAGGGCCGCAATACTTGCTGGAGACTGTCCGGGCGGAGGAGGAGCGCCGCAATACCGGTGCGATGGTGGGGCGGCGTTAACTCATCCGCTGATCCGGGTGGGCGTCGGCAACCAGACCAATCACCGGATCAAATCCGGTGATGTCGGTGCGTTTGGGATAAGTCCGGGACGAACCGGCATTCTTATCTGTGTCATGGCCGGTGGTCCCGGGAAGCCGTATGAACCAGCGACATGTGTCCGGCCGGCTTCTGACCGACCTACCGACTTCACGCAGAGGCCGCGGAGCGGGGCGCAGAGCGCGCAGGGAAGATTTTTGGACCATCCGTTCGTTACAGAGATGCCGATTTCATCCGGATCAGGATTGTCGCGCGGATAATCGTAAGGGGCGGCGCAAAACTCTTCTCTGCCGCGCTCCGCGCCCCGCTCCGCGACCTCTGCGTGAAGTCCTTCGCGACGTTCAATAACGGTCCGATCGGTTAACGCTCGCTCGTGGCGCACCGGCTTGGTCAGCCCCGGCCAAGGCACCACGGTGAATGCCCGGGCTCCGTTTCGGTTTATCGCGAATGCGCTCACGACAGATCGGAAGCGGCGAGGGGACTTCCGGTAATTGGAGAAATTATTCTTGCATTACAGAGCATGTTCACCTATTGTCCATTTGAACAAACAATGAACATAAACCGCTGCCACAACGCGAGGCTCTCATGTCGCTTCCCAGCCCTATCACCCCGGCGATTCTTGAAACCGTGCTCGGCCACCTGTCCGGCCATTTCATGACGGGCGCTAACGGCGATCTTCCCACCGCTCGGCATGCCGCCAGCCGAATGCTCGCGGCCTATAAGGTGGAAACCGCGGAAGAGCTGCATCTCGCCGCCGACATCGTCAGCTTCGGGTTCCATGCGCTGGAAATGCTCAGTGAATCGGCCGCACCCGACCTGTCGCTGAACAACAAGCTTCGCTTGCGCACCGGGGCGGTCAGTCTCAGCCGGGAAACCCACAAGGCACGCCGCGCACTGGATCAGCTTCAGCGCGCCCGCCTGACCGGTGCGCCAAAGATGGAAGCGCAGACGGCGCCCATTGCCGAGCAAGCCGCGGCAACGCCGGACCCAACAGCGACCGACCAGGCGCTCGATTTGATCAAAATCGCCCGCGAGGCCATTCAGGCCAACGGAAAGAAGGGCGGGATGCACGGGTTTTCGCTCAACCACCAGCAGCGCCGGGCGGCAGAGACAATCGCGGCCAACCTGCGACGGAACAAAGAAGAACAGCAACACCGCGACGCCGCAAAGCTGGCTGCGGCGAGCCCGGCCAGCCAGCCGATGGCAGTGTCATGAGCCAACCGGCGATCCTTGACTGGCCAATCCGATCCCGCGCACCCTGCCGGTAAGCGTCACTCGGGAAGGACCGCGCCATGTCCACATTCGTAATTCACACCCACGGCCGGCTGCAGGAATGGGTCGCCGAGGAGAAGGGCTACTTTGCGGCTGAGGGCCTGGCCGATTATCGGCTGGCCTCGCATGGCCTGATCTCACCGGCTCACACGCGGACGGAGGTGGCGCAGGATAATCGCCAGGGAGCCTACCAGTCCTACCAGGAAGGTCGCGACGCCTCGGTAAGCTGTGCCTGTCATTGGACCGTCAATAAGGCGGCCTCCGCCGATTTCGGTCGCTTGTGGGGTGAATGTTATACGATCACCCCGTGCGCGATCTTCGTCCCGCCCGGGTCGGCCATTCGCACGCCGGAGGATTTGGCCGGCGTGCCGGTCAGCGTCGGCTACCAATCGGGCAGTCACTACACCACGATCCAGGCGCTGGAGCCGTTCCTGGCCGCCGACCGGATCAACCTGGCGTTCGGCGGATCGCCGGCCGATCGGGTGGACCAACTGCTGGATGGCACCGCACCGGCTGGCACCGTGTTCGGTGCCCAATACTATCTTCTGGAGCAGCTCGGTTTTTCGAAAATCGTCGATGCAACCTTCATGATCACCGCGATGGTGCCGCGGGAGGCCGACATCGCCGATGTGCGCCGCTATTTCGCCGCGCTGCGCCGGGCCCAGGCGGACATCGACGTGATGCATCAACCCTATACGCATTATTATGCGAACGAGCTGCCCGAACGGCACCGGACGTTGGTCGATGTCCGCCGCTTCGGGCCGGGCGAACGATTCGTGTTTGAGGCTTACTCACGCGAAATCTTCGAACGCACGCAGGCCTGGATCAATGAACGCGGGATCTTTCCGGCCGAACCGACAAACCGCGGCGGCTATGCCGACGCGGTCATCCGGCTGGAGGCAGCGGAATAAATCTACTCCGCCGCCACCAGCACCTTGGGCTGCCGGGCAATGCGCAGGACCATCAGCGCGGCCATCAGGCAGGCGAGGCCGCTGGCGAGGAAGGCCGGCAAATAACTGCCGGTCAGGTATCGCGTCTCGCCCGCGCCGAACGCTGCCAAAGCGCCGCCGATCTGATGCCCGGCGACGATCCACGACACGATCACCGGCGCATCCGTCTTGCCGAACACCTGGTTGGTCAGGGTCACCGTGGGGGGCACCGTCGCGACCCAGTCCAGGCCGTAGAACACCGCGAAGATGGTCAGGCTGACGACGTCGAAGTTGGTAAATGGCAGGATGACCAGCGAAAGCCCGCGCAACCCGTAGTACCAGAACAGCAAAATACGCGAGTCAAACCGGTCCGTCAGATACCCCGACAGCGTCGTGCCCACGAGATCGAATACCCCCATGGCCGCCAGCAAACCGGCGGCGCTGACGGCGGCGATGCCGTGATCCATGCAGAACGAAATCAGATGCGTCGCCACCAACCCGTTGGTCGAGAACCCACACACCGCGAAGGTGCCGAACAACAACCAGAAATCCACCGACTTCGCCCCGCGCGCCAGACCGGAGAACGCAATGACGAACGGGTTGCCCGACCGCGGCGGCAAAGTGACGATCTCATCCGACCCGAACGGCCCAAGGCCGATCGCGGAGGGGCTTTCCGGCAGCATCAGCACAACCACCGGGATCAGCGTCAGGATCACGCCGGCCACCACCAGCGGCACGATGTGCCAGCTATGGGATACTGTCAGACTCGCCAGCAGGGGCAGGAAGACCAACTGCCCGGACGCGTTGCCGGCGGTCAGCAAGCCGACCACGAGGCCACGGCGTTTCACGAACCAACGGTTGGCGATGGCGGTTGCCAGCCCGACCATGCCGGCGCCGGAGCCGAGGCCGACCAGCACGCCCCAGGTCAGGTACAACTGCCAGATTTCAGTGACGAAGGAACTCAGGCCGGCGCCGATTACCAACAGGGCCATCGAAACCAGCACTGTCTTTTTGAGTCCGATGGTCTGGATGAACCCTGCGGCGAATGGCCCGACCAGGCCGAACAGCAGGATATTCAGGCCGATCGCGCCGGAGATCACCGCCGCGTTCCAGCCGAACGCCTTCTGCAACGGCACGATCAGCACGCCCGGCGTTGCGCGGACTCCAACCGAGGCCAGGATGACCACGAACATCACCACCAGGACGACCCAGGAATAATGCAGGCGTCCCTTGAACAGGCTGGCAATCACTCCGGGTCCCATGGTCGAAATCTCCATTCGCTCTTGTGTTTAAAATGACGGTCGTCATATATAAGTCAAGTGTTAATATGACGAGCGTCACACAAGGCAGGGTCCCGATGGCCGAACCACACACAAGACGGGCCGAGACCCGTCAGCGCATTCTGGGCGCGGCCGGCGATTTGTTCCGCGAACACGGTGTAGATGGTATTGGAGTAGATGCGATCATGAAGGCCGCCGGCCTCACGCACGGCGGCTTCTATCTGCACTTTTCTTCCAAGGAGGCGTTGGCGGCGGAGGTGTCCGGGTCGCTGCTAGAGAAAGCCGCTGCGAAATGGGACGCACTTAGCCGCACACCGGATCGGGAGGCGGCGCTGGAGCGTATCGTCACCCATTACTTGGATCCAACCCGTGTCGCGACCGGCCACTGCTGTCCCCTCACCATGCTCGGAACCGACGTCGCTCGGCGGGAAACATCGAAGGAGGCGGTGGGAGGGGCGTTGTGCGGCATGTTGGACGCTCTGACCCGGGTGTCGCCCGGCCGGAAGCGCCAGAAAGCCATGGCCTCGCTGTCCACCATGGTCGGCGCCGTCGTGCTGTCGCGTCTGGCTAACGATCCCGCACTGGCCGAGGCATTCCTGGAAGCCGCCGCCGCCAGCATCCTGCCCGGCAAGGCGATCAATCGTTCGATAGTGCAGGAGGAACAACAACCGGCGTGACTGGTCTCGCCCGTGTCGAGTCCCAATGTCCTGGCTTCAGGATTGGAATTTTTGGTATGCGCGCGCTGATATCGATTTTGCTTCTGTCCGCCTGTGCGACGCTGCCGGCGACGCAGCAAACCCCGTTCCTGCCGCCGAGCACGTTCGGCATATATGAGGACAATGACACCGGCGCCATCAATCTGGCGTCCTGGGCGTTCGCCTCTCCGGCCAATACGCGCGGCAATCCGGTGGAGGCGGCGCGGGCGGTGATCGCACTGGAGTATCTGGCGGGCGAACTGAAAGAGAACCCGCGCTGGTTCAGCATGGACGACGCGGTCAAGCGGCGGATGGGGTTGGCGCGCGACGATTTGCGGCAGGTCCTGGGTATCCGGCCGGATGTCCCGCCGCAGGTCGTGGTGAATACGTTGCTGGCGCTCAATGCGGATTTGTTTAGCGGCAATCAGCCGGCGGCGATGCAGGTGCTGAGTGCGCCCATTTTCATCCGGCCGCCGGAGCAGACACTTCAGGTTCTGTCGAACCTGCCATATGTGCAAGAGGCCAATCTCGCGACCTCCCGTGCCGCCGGCCAGAGTTTCCCGACTGGGGGAACCCGAGGCTGACTCGATTTTTGGACACCCAACATCCGATACCCGTCGTCATGGCCCGGCTTGTCCGGGCAACCTATCGCCGCTCCTGCCGCCACAGCTGGCCCGGACAAGCCGGGCCATGACGAGGAGGGTATTGTTGGCTGGACGCGTTAATTCAGCTTCACCTGCACATAGCTTCCGGGCGCGTCCTCGATCGCTGTCAGCTTGCCGTCGCCGGGTTGCCGAGCCGGGACCATGTCTTTGTCGTGAGCGAGGATCCAGCGCTGCCAGTCCGGCCACCAGGAACCGGCCATCTCGGTCGCGCCCTGGAACCAGGAGTCCGGATCGGCCGGCAGGTCCTTATTGATCCAGTGACCGTATTTTCCACCTTCCGGCGGATTCACGACGCCGGCGATGTGGCCCGAGGCGGCCAGGACAAAGCGCTTTTCCCCACCGAGCAACTGGGTGCCGCGATAGGTCGATTTCCACGGGGCGATGTGGTCCTCGCGGGTCGAGAGGAAATACGCCGGTGTCTGGATGTTCCCCAGGTCGATCGGCACGCCGGCCAGCTCAATGCCGTCGGGCTTCGACAGCAGGTTTTCCTGATACATCTTCCGCAGATAGAAGCTGTGCATCCGCGCCGGCATGCGGGTCGAGTCGGCGTTCCAGTACAGCAGGTCGAACGGGAAGGGGTCGTTGCCCATCAGGTAGTTGTTCACAACGAACGACCAGATCAGGTCGTTGGCCCTCAGCATATTGAAGGTGCTGGCCATCTCGGCGCCGTCGAGGTAGCCGCGCTTGTTCATCTTGTCCTCAAGCGCCTGCAACTGTTCCTCGTCAATGAACACGCCCAGTTCGCCGGCTTCCTGGAAGTCCATCATGGTCACGAAGAACGTCGCGGTCTTGATGCGGTCGTCGCCCTTCTTCGCCATGTAGGCGAGGGTAGAGGCGAGCAGCGTGCCACCCAGGCAATAGCCGATGGCGTTGACCTCGCGTTCACCGGTGGCGGCCTCGATCGCGTCGAGCGCGGCGAGGTAGCCTTCCGTCATGTAATCCTCGAAGCCTTTTTCGGCGAGGTGTTCGTCCGGGTTCACCCACGAGATGACGAACACAGTGTGGCCTTGCGACACAGCCCACCGGACAAAACTGTTCCGCGGACGAAGATCGAGAATGTAGAACTTATTGATCCATGGCGGCCCAATCAGCAGCGGGCGCTTGAGCACTTTGTCCGTCGCGGGCGTGTACTGAATCAACTGCATCAGGTCGTTCTGATACACCACCTTGCCGGGCGACACGCCGATGTTCTCGCCCACCTTGAAGGCGTCGGTGTCGGTCATCTTGATGTGCAGCTTGCCCTTGCCGCGCTCCAGATCGCCCAGCAGGTTGTTCAAGCCCTTCAGCAGGTTCTCGCCGCCGGTTTCGGCCGTCTTGCGCAGGACTTCCGGATTGGTCAGCAGGAAGTTCGACGGACTCATCGCATCGATGAACTGGCGCGAGTAGAAATCGACTTTTTGCGCCGTCTTGTCGTCCAGTCCGTCCACATGGGTCACCACGTTTTGCACGTAGCGGGCGGACAGCAGGTAGGACTGCTTAATAAAGTCGAAGACCTCGTTTTCTTTCCAGGCTTCGTCCTTGAAGCGCCGGTCGGTGGTGGCCGGTCCAATCACCGGTTCGGAGTCGATGCCCATGATCCGGCGCGTGGTGTTCTGCCACAGCGTCACATAGTCCTGCCAAAACCCGAGTTGCGCCTGCATCAACCGGGCGGGATTGGCCATCAGGCGCGTCGTCATCTCCATGAAGGCTCGGCCGATGTTCAGCGGATCGCGGGATTTTTCTTCCTGCGACTGGCGCTTGAGCCATTCGCCGACCAGCCGTTGCGAGCGTTCGGCGATATCGGCCATGGAGCGGCCGACCACGGTGGGATCGGGCATCTTGAACGCAACTGCGTCCGGAACCGCGGGTGCGGGTGGCGGGGGAGGAGGAGCGGACTGCACGGGCTTCTCAGCCGGGGCCGTTTGAACGTCCGGAGCGGCGTCCCGGGGCGGGACCGCGGATTTTTTGGCCGAAGCCGCCGTCTTATTATGCGAAGCCATAGAGACATCCTTTGCGTCGGCGACACCAGCGGCTACACAGGCCACCGGTAGCGGAGAGCGGAACCAACATATGGTGGTCAACGAAACAGGCGCGCAAGCTAGTTGTGCGAAAAAACCCCGGCAAGCCTCAGTACGAGGGTCTGCTATGTTGGTGATGGCGGGCTGCGTTCTGTCCGGATGCTCGACGCTGTCGTCGATGAACCCGGTGAACTGGTGGCATCGTGAGGAGGGCGGCAAGATCGCCGAACAACGTCCGACTCCACCGGGCGCGGACCAGCCGTACCCCAGTATCTCGACAGTCCCGGCCAAACCGGCGGCACCGGACCAGGACGCATTGAAAAAGCTCACGGATTCGTTGATCGCTGACCGTACGAATGCGCAGCACGCGGCGCAGTCGGCGCCGCTGGCGGACCCGTCGTCACCCTCCGCTTCGCCCGGTTTGTTCGGGGTGGGGACTGCCCCGCCGCCCCCGCCGGCCATTGCCGCGCCGCCTGCCGCGGCCAGTTCCGGTGGCGGTTCGGCGGGACCATCGGCGGCGAGCGCTTCCATGCCGGCGGTTACCGCGCCGGTGGCGCCGCCATCAGCCGCCCCGCGCAAAATTGTCCAAAGCGCACCGCTGGAGGCACCGGCATCGTCCGGCGCAGCCCCCGCGGCTCCAACTCCGGCCGTCACGGCGGCAGCCGGTCCCCAACCGGACCTGCCAGCCGCTGCCCCGCCGCGTCCGGCCGCGGCCGGTGCACCGCCTCCCGCACCGGTTGTGCCGACTCCGATGCCGGCGCCCCCGGCCGGTTCGGCCGCGACGATTGTGTTCCTGGAGAAGGCGTCCAATCTGTCGCAGCCTGCCACCGATGAAGTCAAAGCCTTCGCCGCCAAACGCGGCAATGGCACGATCGTCGTGACGGGGTATGGCGACTCGACATCCAGCGATCCGGACGCCCAATCGGCTGCCCTGAACCTCGGTTTGTCCCGAGCTCAGTCGATCGTCGATGCGCTGAAGGCGGACGGCGTTCCCGGTACTGCCATCCGGGTGAGTGCCGAAGCTTCCGGTCGCGGTGCGTCGCTGAATTTGCTACCCTAATATCTTCGAAACCCCGAAAGGCCTGTCCATGAGTTCCGATCTCTCCGGCGAGTTCCATCGCATCCGCCGTCTGCCGCCGTATGTCTTCGCCGAAGTCAACACGGCAAAGGCAAAGGCTCGCGGCGCCGGGGAGGACATTATCGACCTCGGCATGGGCAATCCCGACAGCCCGACTCCGCCGCATATCGTCGCCAAACTGATCGAGACGGTGCAGGACCCGCGGTCTCACCGGTACTCCGTCAGCAAGGGCATCCCCGGACTGCGGCGGGCTTTGGCGGCCTATTATGAGCGTCGTTTCCAGGTTCATCTGGACCCGGAGACCGAAGTGGTCGCCACCCTGGGGTCGAAGGAAGGCCTCGCCAATCTGGCGTCGGCGATCACCAGTCCCGGCGATACGATCCTGGTGCCGAACCCGTCCTACCCGATCCATCAGTTCGGCTTCATCATCGCCGGTGCCGGCGTACGGAGCGTGCCCGCAAAGCCGGATGAAGACATGTTGCGGGCGCTGGATCGCGCGGTGCGGCACTCGGTGCCGAAGCCGACCGCGTTGATCGTCAATTTTCCGTCCAATCCAACGGCTTATTTGGCTGACCTGGATTTCTACAAAGAGATCGTGGCGTTCGCCCGCAAGCACGAGATCTGGGTTATGTCGGATCTCGCCTATGCTGAAATTTACTTTGGCGACAACATTCCGCCGTCGATCCTGCAGGTGCCCGGCGCCAAGGACATCGCGGTGGAGTTCACCTCGCTGTCCAAGACTTACTCGATGCCAGGCTGGCGGATGGGTTTCGCGGCCGGCAATCCGCGGTTGATCAACGCGCTGACGCGGATGAAGTCGTACCTGGATTACGGCGCCTTCACGCCCATCCAGGTGGCGGCGGCGACGGCGCTGACCGGTCCGCAGGAGTGTGTGGAGCAGATGCGCACCCTGTATCGCGAACGCCGCGACGTGCTGATCAAGGGTTTGGTGTCGGCTGGCTGGGATATGCCCAGCCCGGAAGGTTCGATGTTCGCCTGGGCGCCGATTCCGCCGAAATATGCTCATTTGGGCAGTGTCGAGTTCTCCAAGTTGTTGCTGGACCGCGCCAAGGTCGCGGTGGCTCCCGGACTTGGCTTTGGCGAGTATGGCGAGGGTTTCGTCCGCATCGCGCTGGTGGAAAACACCCATCGGCTGCGTCAGGCGGTGCGCAATATCAAAGGCTTCCTGCAAACCGACTCCAACGTCGCCGAATCCGTCCTGTCCGAGGTATCCGCCCCATGAGCCGGCCATTATCTGTTGGAGTCGCCGGGCTGGGTACAGTCGGCGGCGGCGTCCTGAAGATGCTGCGCGACAATGCCGACATCGTGACCGCCCGGGCCGGGCGCCCGATCGCGGTGACGGCCGTCTCGGCGCGGGATCGGTCGAGGGATCGTGGCTTTCCCGTCACAGGTTTGCGTTGGTACGAGGACCCGGTGGCATTGGCCTCCGACCCGGCTGTGGATGTGGTTGTCGAGCTGATTGGTGGCTCCGAGGGGCCTGCTCGTGCGTTGGCGGAGGCGGCGATTGCTGCCGGCAAACCCTTTGTGACGGCGAATAAGGCGTTGCTGGCGGTGCATGGCGCCGAACTGGCGGTCGCGGCCGAAGAGCGTGGCGTGCCGTTGGGGTTTGAGGCGGCTGTGGCCGGTGGCATTCCGGTCATCAAGGCGCTGCGGGAAGGCCTGTCGGGCAACCGCATCAGCGCCGTCGCCGGCATCCTGAACGGCACCTGCAACTACATCCTGACGCAGATGCGCGAGCGCGGGCGGGAATTTGCCGACGTGCTCGCCGACGCCCAGAAGCTGGGCTACGCCGAGGCTGATCCCAGCTTTGACATCGACGGCATCGACGCGGCGCACAAGCTGGCGATCCTGGCCGCACTGGCATTCGGCCGGCCGGTCGCGTTCGATCATGTGCATGTCGAGGGTATCCGCCGCATCTCCGCCGTGGATATCGCGTTCGCCACCGAACTTGGTTACCGCATTAAACTGCTGGGGATCGCCCGCCAGACCGATGCCGGCATCGAAACCCGCGTGCATCCTTGCATGGTCCCCCAATCCGCGCCGATCGCTCGGGTGGACGGTGTGTTCAACGCCGTTGTGGCTGAGGGCGATTTCGTCGGCCGGGTGATGTTGGAAGGCCGCGGGGCCGGGGCCGGGCCGACCGCGTCCGCCGTGGTGGCCGATCTGATCGATATCGCACGGAACCGGACGACTCCGGTTTGGGGCGCTGCCGGCGCGTCGCTGTCCAGTGCGCCGTCCGTGCCCATGAGTGCGCATGTCGGGCCGTATTACCTGCGGCTGATGGTCGTGGACCGGCCGGGCGTGATCGCTGACGTAACCGCGATCCTGCGGGATATGGGCGTGTCGCTGGAATCGATGCTGCAACGCGGCCGCAGCCCCGGCGAGGCCGTGCCGGTGGTGCTGGTCACGCACGAAACCCGCGAAAGTGCCATGCGAGAGGCGCTGGACCGGATCGGCGCGCTGCCGACGGTGATGGAAGAACCGACTGTAATCCGGATCGAGGCGGGCTAATCGCAAGCGAAAATCGGGCTTGATTATGGGGCACCTGACGCCCATTTTGGTCGTTCTGACCAGAATGGGTTGGTGCAATGGCCACGCGCTCAACAAAACCGCCTCGGAAGACAACGGGTCAAGCCGCAACCTGGACGTTGCAGGATGCCAAGGCACGCCTGAGTGAGGTTTTGCGGCGGGCGCGAACTGAGGGGCCGCAGCATGTTACCGTTCATGGGCGCGAAGAAGCTGTTGTGTTGTCGGCGGACGAATTCCGGACCCTTCGGGGTAACCTGACGGGGCAGGCGCTGATTGATGCGCTTCGGGCCTGTCCATACCCTGACCTGGATCTGGATTTGCCATCGGAACGGACGCCCGCGCGCGCGGTCGATTTATGAACGGATGGCTCCTGGACACCAATATTTTGTCGGAGATGATCAAACCCCGGCCGGAGCCGAAAACGGTTCGATTTATTGCCAGCCAGCCGCTGGACCGCCTGTTTATCAGTGTCGTGACGATCGCGGAAATCAGATACGGAATTGAAAAGGTGACCGCAGCCGCGCGCCGGACCGAATTGAATGACTGGCTCGCGCACCGGGTTCGTCCGATGTTCGTCAATCGTGTGCTGCCGATCGGGGAGGATGTCATGCTGAAATGGAGGCTCCTGCTCGAAGCGGGGCGTCTGGCTCGGCATACGTTTCCCCAGCCCGACCTGCTCATCGCGGCAACGGCTGTTTTGAACGGATTGACGATCGTGACACGCAACACCCGCGATTTCGATCTGGCGCGGGTCCCGGTGTTCAATCCGTGGACCGATCCATTAACGGGTTGAAGTGGGCCACGGATATCGCCGGACGATTTGGCATGAGTCCCGGACATTTGCGCTTCCGCCCGCCCCGTTTACACTCGCCCAAAAGCGAGGAATCGGGACCATGGACTTTCAAATCAACGCCCAGCAGCGGGACATGATCGCTTCGGTGCGGTCGCTCGCGCAGACCGAGTTCAAGGCCAACGCCATGCGCTGGATGGACGGCACCTTCCCCTGGGAAAACATGAAGAAGCTCGCCGATCTCGGCGTGCTGGGAATGTCGGTGCCCGAGGAATACGGCGGCCTCGGCCTCCCGATCCTGGATACCGCGCTGATCCTGGAGGAGATCGCCAAGGTCGATTACGTCACCGCCATGGCTGTCCTGGGCGAGGCCGGCGTCCAGACCCGCGTCATCGCCCGTTACGCTCCGGAGTCGATCCGTCAGCGTATCCTGCCCCAGGTGGTCAGTGGTGAATGCATCCTGGCGGTCTGCATGACCGAACCCCACGCCGGCACCGACGTCGCCAATTACCGCACCAACGCCCGTATCGTGAACGACCGCGTCATCCTGAAGGGCACCAAGACCCTGATCAGCCGAGCCCGTGAGGCCGGCATGTTCGTGGTGTTCACCCGGGTGGACGGCAAACCGGGCCGGGAAGGGATCGGCTGCGTTCTGGTTGAGCCCAGCACGCCGGGCTTCGAAGTCACGGGTACCTATCACACGATGGGCGGCGAGAATCTGCATGAAATCCAGTTCAACGACTGCGAACTCCCGTTGGAGAACCTGGTCATCCGCGAGGATGGATTTAGGAAACTTATCACAGCATTCAATACCCAACGATGCCTGAATCCCGCCATCTCGCTCGGTTTGGCTGAGGGCGCATTCGATGAGGCAGTGAACTATGTCCGCGAACGCACCATTTTCAACAAGCCGATCGCCGACTTCCAGGGCATTCGCTGGAAGCTGGCGGACATGTTCAAGGACATCGAAGCCGGGCGGGGGCTGCTGTATCGCGCCTGCCTGACCGCCAATCCGTTCCCCGATCCGTTCATGGCGGCGGCGGCCAAAATATTTTGCAACGAGATGTCGTTGCGGGTGACAACCGAAGCCGTGCAGGTCCACGGCGGCTTCGGTTTCACCGACGAATACCCGGTGTCGCGGTTCTATCGTGGCGCCCGGTACGGCTCGATCGGCGGCGGCGCGTCGGAGACATTGCGCGATCTGATCGGCAAGAAGATCGTCGGTGAGTTCGATGTCGCGGACGGCATCATGGGGCTGGGGACGTTCTGACGTGAAGAAGCTGCCGCTGGCCGGTATTCGTGTTCTGGACCTGAGCAATGTGATCGCCGGGCCGCTGGCATCATATCAACTCGCGCTGATGGGGGCCGAGGTCATCAAGATCGAGGTCCCCGGCAGCGGTGATCTGTCGCGTAAGATGGGCGCGGACCTGGCCGCCGGGAGGAAGGGGATGGGCACGTCCTATCTGGCGTTCAATGCGAACAAGAAATCTCTTACGTTGAACCTGAAATCTCCGGCCGGCAAAGAGGTGTTTCGCCGGTTGGCGGCCACCGCCGACGTCGTGCTGGAGAATTTTCGGCCCGGTGCGATGGCTCGTCTGGACCTGTCGGCCGAGTCATTACTGGCGCTGAACCCAAGGTTGATTTACTGCGCCGTCTCCGGTTTCGGGCAAACTGGTCCGTTGTCGGAGCAGGCAAGCTACGACCAGATCATCCAGGGCTACGCCGGGCTGATGGCCATGACCGGTGAACCCGAGACGGCACCGGTGAAAGCCGGACTGGTCGTTTGCGATACGACGGCGGCGATCACCGCCGCCTTTGCCATCGCGGCCTCCCTGGTGCGGCGAAACGCCACCGGAGAAGGGGAAATCATCGATGTATCTATGCTGGATTGCGCCCTGGCCAGCATGTCGTCGTGGGTCATTTCGAACTATCTCAACGCTGGATACGAACCCGGGCCGATCGGCAACCACAGCCAGACATCGGCGCCGTCCGGAACGTTCTTGACCCAAGACGGCCCGCTGAACATCGTTAACAACGAACAAAAGCAGTTCGCCGCGACCTGCGATGCACTGGGATTGCCCGCGCTGCGGGACGACCCGAGGTTCCGAGAACGGGACGACCGGATGCAAAACCAACCTCTGTTGCGATCGATCCTGGAAGCGCATTTGGCGACGGATACCGCGGCGGCCTGGGAGGCGAAGTTGATCGCGGCGGGCGTACCCGCCGGGCCAGTTTACACGGTCAAGCAGATCGCCGAACACCCTCAGATGCGTGACCGGGGCCAGTTGCAAACGGTCCATGTGCCTGCGCTGGACCGCGACGTGCAGGTTGTCGGAGCCGGCTATCGATTGTCCGGCAACGCAATCCCGGTGACCGCGCCACCGCCCTCGCTGGGCGAACACTCACGCGCTGTGTTGGCGGATGCCGGGTTTAGCGACTTCGAAATAAACGCGTTGGCAGACGAAGGGGTGATATGAACATGGTTCCGACCTGGCCGGCCCCGACCATCCACGAAACCTCAGTCTTTACCTCCATCCCCGCCCATCTGGTCAAACGCAGGGACGGCGGCCGGGCAGGATTTCTGGAGGGACCGTCGTTCGACCGCCTCGGCAACCTGTTCTGCGTCGATGTCCAGGCTGGTCGTATCTACAAAATTACCCCGGCCAGGCAGTGGGACGTGGTGATCGAATACGACGGCATCCCGAACGGATTGAAACTCCATCGGGATGGACGCGCTTTTATCGCGGATCGCAAAAACGGCCTGATGGTGCTGGACCCATTTCTGGGCACCATCGAAACCGTCCTTGCCGGCCCGCGCGCGGGCGAACGGTTTAAAGGCCTGAACGATCTGCACTTCGCCAGCAACGGTGATCTTTACTTTACCGACCAGGGCCGGACCGGCCTGCAGGACCCGACCGGCCATGTGTATCGCCTGACAGCCGAAGGGCGGCTGGACACGATCGTCTCGAACGCTCCAAGTCCCAACGGCCTCGTCCTTTCGAAACGAGAAAATGCCCTGTTCCTGGCGGTCACCCGAACCAACGCGATCTGGCGGATCGATCTCGACGACCCGGCGCTGCGGGTTGGCCTTTTCGTGCAACTACCGTGCGCGGGACCGGACGGTGTGGCGCTCGATTCAGACGGCAACGTAATCGTCGCTCATCCGACCCTCGGTGCCGTCTGGGTGTTCAGTCGCACCGGCCAGCCGCTGCATTATATCAAGACTTGTGCCGGCGACATGACGACCAACATCGCCTACGGCGGAGCGGAGAACCGAACACTGTTTATTATGGAGTCCCGGACCGGATCAGTGCTGACGGTTACTTTGCCGACAGCCGGATGCCCCATGTTCGGCACCAGCGGCCCTTCGTTCTGATGGCCCCTCCGGCCGATTATCACGAATAGCCCGTACTACGGAGCGATCCCGTTTAGAGGGAGATGCTAAAAATACTGGCCGCAGTGCCGGAGTGCGGCCAGAAACCGCGTCAGCCGCTTCATAAACCGCGTCATCCGCTTCATTTTGCCTCAGGGTGCACCCGGCCGTCACGCCCGGATCGGTAAACATCGCGTGACCGTCCGCCCGGCCGGCTGTCTTAACAATTTGTTAATGATTTTAGTCCAAATTCCCCATTGCAAATAAAGCTAGACATCAATGGCAAAATTACCATAAAAGGAATTCACGGCATGGGACGGTTCGCACCGCTTGGCAATCCGTCGATCCGCCCCTTGATTTGGATCGGCGACAGCAAGCAGGACATTTCCGCGTTGCCGGGGCCGGTCAAGGCGTCGTTCGGCCACCGCCTGCAAGAGGTGCAGGACGGCAAGATGCCATTGGATACCAAGCCGCTACCGGCCATCGGGCCGGGCGTGTTGGAACTGCGGGACCGCTTCGATGGCAACGCCTATCGCACCGTCTATGTCGTGAACCTGAAGAAGGCGGTCTACGTACTGCACGCCTTCATGAAGAAATCGAGGTCAGGCATCGGTTTACCCCGGCCCGACGCTGTGTTGATCGAACTGCGCCTGAAGCGCGCCAAACTGTTAGACGCTGAGGACTGACCATGGACGATATCACCTTTGAAAAAGGCAGCGGCAACATCTTCGCCGACCTTGGATTTTCTCCCGCCGAAGCGGCCGTTCTGACCGTCAAAAGCGATCTTATCCGCACCATCGGCGACACCATCCGCGACCGGGCGCTGACCCAACTCGCGGCGGCGAAACTGTGCCATACCGATCAGCCGACTCTGTCGAAAGTGCTGCGCGGCCGGATGGAAAGCGTGACCATCGATCGTCTCGCGTACTGGCTTACCGCTTTGGGCCGCACCGTCGAAATCCATGTTCATCCGTTCGACCGTCACGCAACCATCGGGCAACTCGTCATCGTTCCGTGAAGGTTTTCACAGCGATCTTGCACTGAACCAAGTGCCGCCATCGTGACAGTTCCGCTCCGCCCAATCTGCGTATATGAGGGGGCGGAATGACCCAACGCTCGCAAAAACAGTCTCGCCGTAAACCGCCCGAACCCGCCGAAGTCCATATCGACCGTGTCGGGTCAGAGGGCGATGGCATCGCCCGATTGGACGACGGCACGTCGCTTTACATCCCGCTGACGCTGCCGGGCGAAACCGTCACCGCCAGGCCGATGCAATCCCGCGGCGACGGCTGGCACGCCTTCGCCGAAATTATCGCCGACCCGAGCGAGGCGCGGGTAGAGGCGCCATGCCGGCATTTCGGCCGCTGTGGCGGCTGCGTGCTGCAACACTGGCGCGACGCCGAGTATCGCACCTGGAAGACCCGGCTGCTGTCGTATGCCCTGAAAGGAGCCGGATTCGCGACGCCCGATCCGCTGCCGTTCGTGCAGGGTTTGCCGGGTGAGCGCCGCCGCATCGACTTCGCCATCCGGCGTCTGGCCGGCCGTATTGTCCTCGGGCTGCATGAGCAGCGATCGGCTGAGGTCATCGACCTGACCGATTGCCTGGTGCTTCATCCGGCGTTGATGGCACTGATGCCGCCGTTGCGCGCGCTGCTTCAGGGCCTCAAGGCGATCCAGCGGGAAGGGTCGCTGGTGATCAACCTGCTGGATTCCGGTCCCGACATGCTGCTGCGCACCGACGCGGCGCTGACGCTGGAAGACCGCATCGCGCTCACGACCTTCGCCAACCAGCATGGTCTGCCGCGGGTATCGCAGGTCGGCGTCAACGACACGCCGGAAACCATCGGGCTGCTGCGCCCGCCGACGACCTTGATGTCAGGCGTGGCCGTGCGTCCGCCGCCGGGGGCATTCCTGCAGGCGACCGCCGAGGGCGAACGGGCGATCATTGAGGCTGTGCTGGCCGGCATGCCGAAGAAAATCAACAACAAGACCCGCGTCGCCGAACTGTATTCCGGTTGCGGCACGTTGACCTTCGCCCTGGCCAAGATCATCCGGGTTGCCGCCTACGAGGGCGACACCGCGACGTTCACCGCCCTGAAGCAGGCCGTCAATCAAAGCGCTATGCCGGGCCGGATCGAAACCTTCCAGCGCGACCTGGCCCGCCAGCCGCTGTCGGCTAAGGAATTGAGGGCGTTCGCCGCTGTGGTGCTCGATCCGCCGCACAATGGCGCATCGGCCCAGATGGGCCAGATCGCCGCAGCCAAGGTGCCGACCGTGGTTTACGTCAGTTGCAACCCGGCGACGCTGTCGCGTGACGTTAAAATGCTGGCCAGTGCCGGCTACAAGCTCGCCTCCGTCACCGCCATCGACCAGTTCCTCTGGACCGCTCGGTTGGAAAGCGTCTGCGTGTTCCGGCTTGGTTGACAGGGAGCCGGGCGGGACCGCTACAAGCACACATGTTACACCGAACCACCCTGCCAATCCCGCCGCACCCTGACGTTGTTATCGAGTCCGAACAGCGAGTCTGGGACGGGCGCTTTCCTCTGGACGTGGTGAAATTCCGCCACCGCCGCTTTGACGGCGTCATGTCCGACACCCGCACCTGGGAATTGTGGCGGCGCGGCCATGCCGCGGCGTTGCTGCCGTACGACCCGGTATCCGACACCGTCGTGCTGATCGAGCAATTTCGCTTCCCGGCCCTGGCCGCTGGCGTCGATCCCGTGCTGGTCGAACTGCCGGCCGGTCTGTGCGAGGACAATGAGGACCCGGCCGACGCCATCCGCCGCGAAATGCAGGAAGAGATGGGCATGAACGCCGACCGCGTCGAACGCATCGGCGGCTACATGCTGACGGCCGGGGGTGCCGACGAATACTGCCATCTGTATGTTGGCCGGGTGACTGCACCGCCCGCGGACGGCGAGGGGATTGTTGGCACCTGGGGCGAGGTTTCGGAAAGCGAGGACATCCGGGTGCGGGTTTGGTCGGCCGATGAGGCCATCGCTGCGGCTTTCGCGGGGGTCTTCACCAACTCGATCACCGTGATCGGCCTGTTCTGGTTGGCTTCGAAGCGGGCCTCGCTGCGGCTGAAATGGATGACGTCATGACCCGGCGGCTTTTCCTCGACGATTCGACCCTGGCCAGCACATCCGCGACGGTGATTGCCAGCGGGGCGGATGGGATCGTGCTGGACCAAACCGTGTTCTATGCGCGCGGCGGCGGTCAGCCCGGCGATAGCGGGTCACTGCACTGGGACGGTGGATCGGTCACGATCACCGAGGCGGTGAAAGGCGAGGGCGAGGCGATCCTGCACGTTCCCACACCCGACGCGGTGTTGCCACCTGTCGGGACCGTTGTAGAGGCAGCGATCGACTGGACCCGCCGTCACGCCCACATGCGCATGCACACCGCGATGCACCTGCTGTGCAGCCTGATCAAGGGCGCCGCGGTGACCGGTGGATCGGTGGGCGCGGAAAAATCCAGGCTCGACTTCGATCTGCCCAACCCGCCGCCGAAAGAGGAGATCGAAGCCGGCCTGAACGCCCTGATCGCCGCCGATTATCCCGTGCAAATCGAGTGGGTGGACGAGTCCGTCCTGGACACTGATCCCAGCCTGGTCCGCACCATGTCGGTGCAGCCGCCACGCGGAACCGGACGGTTGCGGTTGATGCGGATCGGCGACGGGGACCGGCTGATCGACTTGCAGCCCTGCGGCGGGACGCATGTATCACGAACCGGTGAAATCGGCCCGATCCGTGTGCTCAAGATCGAAAACAAGGGCAAGCAGAACCGGCGCATCATCATCGTCCCGGCTTGACCGACAGCAGTAAGATCCTGTCCGCGGCCTGAAGATTTGGCCACCCGCTTGGGACTCCGCCCTCGCATACCCATTTGCGAGTGAGGTTTCATTCCAGAACAGGAGCGGTTCCCATGTCCATCTCGGATGTGCTGCATGGCAAGGGCCACAAGGTGGTCATGGTTCGAACAACCGACACCGTCCAATCGGCCGTGCGCAAGTTGGCGGACGAGCGGATCGGCGCGGTTGTCGTTGAAGACCAGTGGATGCGCCACGCCGGCGTGTTTTCCGAACGCGATTTCGTCAATGCCATTGCCGAACACGGCGCATTGGCTCTGACGTTCCCGGTGGAGAAACTGATGACATCGCCGGTCGTCACCTGCCGGCCAACCGACCGCGTGGATACCGCGCTGGCCGCGATGACGATGGGTAAGATCCGGCACCTGCCGGTAGTCGATGGCGGGCAGTTGGTCGGCATCGTCAGCATCGGCGATCTGGTCAAGCACCGTCTCGACGAGAAGGCGCTGGAAGCCAACGTGTTGCTCGACATCGCTCGTTTGCACGCCTGAACGAGGCTTTTCGGGCTGGACCGGCGCGAGCGGGTAACGATCCGCCGGCCCGGTACCGGGCCGGCCAAGGTCGTGTTTGTTAGTTCGCCAGCTCCCGCATGATCGAATACAGGTCGGACTTCCCCTCGAACCCGATACCCGGCAGGTCGGGCAGCGTCACGATGCTGTCCTTGACCTTCGTCCCATCCGGGAAACCACCATAGGGCTGGAACACGTCAGGATAGCTCTCATTGCCGCCCAAACCGAGCCCGGCCGCGATATTCAGTGACATCTGGTGACCGCCATGAGGCACGCACCGCTTCCAGGACCAGCCATGGTCTTTGAGCATCGCCAGCGTCCGCTGATACTCGCACAATCCGTAGGACAATGCACAATCGAACTGGAGCCAGTCGCGATCCGGACGCATGCCGCCGTGGCGGATCAAATTGCGGGCATCCTGGTGGCTGAACAGATTTTCGCCGGTCGCCATCGGGCCGGGGTAGAATTCCGCCAGTGCTGCCTGCAACTGGTAATCCAGCGGATCACCGGCTTCCTCGTACCAGAACAGATCGTAGTCCCGCAGCATTTTCGCATACCCGATCGCGGTTTCTAGATCGAAGCGGCCGTTCGCATCGACGGCAAGCCGAGCATGCGGACCGATTTCTTTCAGCACGGCTTCGATCCGGCGTCGGTCGTCGGCGATCGACTCACCACCGATCTTCATTTTCACCACTGAATAGCCGCGTTCCAGATAGGCGCGCATCTCGGCACACAACGCTGAATCGTCCTTGCCGGGGTAGTAGTAACCGCCAGCGGCATAAACAAAGATGTTCGGATCGGCGACGACCCCGTGGCGTTCGGCCAGCAACCGGAACAGCGGCTTGCCGGCGATCTTCGCCACTGCGTCCCACACCGCCATGTCGATCGTGCCGACGGCCACCGAACGATCGCCGTGGCCGCCCGGCTTTTCGTTGCGCATCATGGTGCCCCAGACCTTGTCCGGGTCCAGGTTGTCGCCGGTCGCATCCAGCATCGACACCGGATCGGCCTCCAGAATGCGCGGCGCGAACCGCTCGCGGATCAGGCCACCCTGACCATACCGGCCGTTCGAGTTGAAGCCGTAGCCGACCACCGTCTTGCCGTTACGCTGCACGTTGGTGACCACGGCGACCAGGCTGGAGGTCATTTTGGAGAAATCGATATAGGCATTGCGAATGGGCGAGCTGATCGGCTTCGTTACTTCGCGAACATCGACGATGCGCAGGGACATGAGAGGAACTCCTCAGAAAGGCCGGACAATAACCATGATGACGACGACGACCATCAGCACGGTGGGGACTTCATTGGCAATACGGTAAAATCTCTGGGGACGCCGGTTGGCGTCGGCCAGAAAGTCCTTCCGCCAGCGTGACATGGCGCCATGGAAGCCGGACATCAGGATCACGCAAAGCAGTTTCACATGCCACCATCCGGCCGACCAGTCGATAATGCCGGGCGTCAGCACCAGCATAATCCCGAACAGCCAGGTCGCGATCATCGCCGGGTTCATGATCTGCTTGAACAGCCGGTATTCCATGACCTTGAAGCGCTCGCTTTCGGCGCTGCCGGCCCGCACATCGCAATGATAGACGAACAGCCGAGGCATGTAGAACGTCGCCGCCATCCACGCGATCAACGAGATCACGTGGAAAGCCTTGGTCCATGGATACAGATGGCTGAGGGCCTGGATGGTCATGTGAACTCGTCTGGTAGCGCCGACATGGCGGAAAAGGGAAGGGTGGTGCGCTGGCTGGCGCCGACGTTGACGAACGCTCCCGTCATGGTCCGACCCACCCCGTCTTGGCTCGGCCCTCCTCGCCATGGCCCGGCTTGTCCGGGCCACCTGTCGCGGCACCGGCAGCGCATGGGTGGCCCGGACAACCCGGGCCATGACGGGGGGAGAAAGTGCACGCCGAAAAGCGGTCGCTCCTACATCGTAGTCTGCATATCCGCATCGACGCTGATCGCCTGGCCGCTGATCGTGGTGCCGAACGGGCTGGCCAGATACAACGCCATGTTGGCGATATCCTGCTGTGTAACGAAGCACTTCAGGCTGGTCGTCCCGACCGTGCGCTCCGTCATCTCGTTTTCCGAGATCGACGCCGCCTCCGCTTTCGCCTTGATCACCGCCCTGATGCGCGGTCCATCCACCGGCCCGGGCAGGATCGCGTTGACCCGGATGCCGTCGGGACCGAGTTCGATCGACAGCGATTTCGTGAAGCCAATCACGCCCCATTTGGCTGCCGCATAAGGCGCGCGCAACGGAAATCCGAACCGGCCCGCCGCCGATGAAAGATTGATGATCGCCCCGCCGCCATTCTTCCGCAGCACCGGGATCGCCCGCCGGGACATCGCGAACATCGAGGCGACGTCGATGCGCAGCGTCGCCTCCACCTCCTCCGGCGTGCAATGTTCAACCAGCTTGGTCGGGCCGGCGATGCCGGCGTTGTTGATCAAAACGTCCAACCCGCCCAAATGCTTGACGGCCGCATCGACAAAGGCCTCGCACTGGGCCGGATCGCCGGCATCGGCCTTCATGCCGGGATGGCCGCACATCTCCAGCGCGTGCGTGTCCACGTCGCTGACGAATACACGAGCACCGCAGAAGGCAAAGCTGTGGGCCATAACTTTGCCGATGCCGTTCGCACCGGCCGAGATCGCCACGTTGTATCCGGTCAGATCGACCGTCAGTGGCGTATTGGCTCCGGAAACCATGCGTCTATTCCCCTTTCCCGTGTGTCGGTTAAGGTGATCGCGCCAAAGCCAAGTGGAGGCAAGCCATGATCGTACCAGAGGGTGCCAGGAACATCTCGTTCATCGGTCACACGGACCAGGGCGGGCGCGGCGACGGTGTGCAGGTCATGGTCAATCGCGGCCACGCCTACATCGGCACGCGGGTCAGCCGCGGCATCATGGTCACCGACGTGCGCGACCCGAGGAACCCGAAGCCGGTCAACTTCATGCCGATCCACCCGAACTCCTGGAGCATGCACCTCCAGACCGCGAATGATTTGATGCTGGGCATCGAGGAGCTCGATTTGAAGGCGCTGCTGTCGCAGAAAGATTATTACAGCGGGTCAAACCAGGTCGGCTCGTCGCGCTACGGCAAACGCGGCGTGGATTTTTCCGCCGGCATGCGGGTGTATGACATCTCCGACGCCGCCAACCCGAGGCCGATCGGTTTCATGGAAGTCGAGGGGCTCGGTCTGCATCGCATCTGGTGGACCGGCGGCCGCTATGCCTACGCCTCGGCCCTGCTGGACGGGTTCATGGATCACATTCTGATCACCATCGACATGGCCGATCCCATCAAGCCGCGCGAGGTCGGCCGCTGGTGGATCCCCGGCATGAACACCGCCGCCGGCGAGACGCCGCATTGGACAGGCCGCTGGGCGCTGCATCACGCGATCGTCGAGGACGATGTCGCCTATGCCTCCTGGCGCGACGGCGGTCTGACGATCCTGGACGTGAAGGACGCGTCCAGGCCGGAGTTGATCGTTCATCGCAACTGGTCGCCTCCGTTCGGCGGCGGCACCCACAACGCGCTGCCGTTGCACGACCGTGGCCTTTTGGTGGTGCTGGATGAGGCGACGATGAACATAGACGTCGAACAGATGAAGCGCACCTGGGTGTTCGACATCCGGGAAAAATCGAACCCCATCTCAATCGCAACGATGCCGACGCCGTCGGACCAGGACTACGTCAAGATGGGCGGTCAGTTCGGACCGCACAACCTGCACGAGAACCGTCCGGGATCGTTCCAGTCCTCGACCACGATTTTCACGACATGGCAGAGCGCCGGCGTGCGGGTATTCGACATTACCAACCAATACCGCCCGGAGGAGATTGGCTACTTCGTGCCGCCACAGCCAAGGACCTGGATGGAGCCGATGCGCGGACGCGCCAAAATGCGCCACACCGCCGATATCTTCGTGGCTCAGGACGGGCTGATGTATGTGACGGACTACGATGCGGGATTGTATATCCTGCAATGGAATGGCGCGTGATTCAGTTCGACCGTTGTTTGGGCGTTGCGTGGTTTGAAGCGGCCTGGCACTCCGGATCGACGGTTCGGGACGCGGCATTGTCCACAAAGCAAGACCTCACCACGGAGTACACGAAGAACCACGGAGCGCCACCGAGAAACAGAATCGCACCGACCGCTCGGCGTCCGAATAATGACCAAAGACGCCGTCCGCACGATCGCAACACATTAGCCAGACCGGCTGGCGCGCTCCAGTATTGTCCGACACAAATCGTGTATAGCGCGATCGTAATTTCTTCTCCGTGGGACTCCGCGTTCCTCCGTGGTAACATCTTTCCTTCCTTGGCTGCTCGCCAAAATCGAACAACCGCGTGATTTTTGCAATAACCAACCAAATAATGGGAGAAACCCAATGAAAATCGGATTTATCGGCCTGGGCATGATGGGCTCCGGCATGGCATCCAACCTGCAAAAAGCCGGACACGACCTCGTCGTCCACGACCTGACCCGCCAGGCCGCGTCCAAACACCTGAACGCCGGCGCCACCTGGGCCGACACCCCGCGCGCGGTCGCCGAGGCATGCGACATCGTCTTCACCTCACTGCCCACTCCCGCCGACGTGCAACGCGTCGGTACCGGCGACAACGGCCTGATCCAGGGTTTTCGACAAGGCTCGTCCTGGTTCGACCTCTCAACCAACGCCGTGGACGTCGTCCGCACCCTCCATGCGACCTTCGCCGAAAAAGGCGTCGACTTCCTCGACGCCCCGGTCAGCGGAGGCCCCAAGGGCGCCAACAGCGGCAAGCTCGCCATCTGGGTCGGCGGCGACAAAGCGGCCTTCGAGAAATATCTCCCGACGCTATCCGCCATGGGCGACCAGGCCGTCTATATCGGGCCGATCGGTGCCGGATCGATCGCGAAACTGACCCACAACGCCGCCTCTGCCGCCGTCAACGTCGTGCTGTCGGAAGTCTTTACCATGGGCATTAAAGCCGGTGTCGAGCCGCTGGCCCTGTTCGAGGCCGTGCGGCAAGGTGCATCCGGCCGCAATCGCATGTTCGACCGTCTGGCCGATCATTTCCTCACCGGCAGTTACGATCCCGCCGATTTCGCCCTGCGCCTGATCCACAAGGACGTCTCGCTCGCCTGCCAGTTGGGCCGTGACGTCGGGGTTCCGATGCGCCTGACCAACATGGCATTGATGGAACTGACCGAGGCCATGAACCGAGGCTGGGGCGCCCGTGATTCCCGCGTAGGATCATTACTGCAACAGGAACGCGCGGGAATCCCGCCGATCGCCGTCGCGCCCGAAAAGATAAAGGCAGTTCTTGCCTCCGATGCGAAGTGACAACCAAACCGCGTTGAAAGTGATGTCCACCCCCGTCATGGCTCGGCTTGTCCGAGCCATCCGAGACGCGACGATGTCGCGCCTTGTGGCCCGGACGAGCCGCATAGGCATCCACTTAAGCGGCAGGCGGAGAAAATTCTTTCACCGGACGCGGCTTTTTCCTCTCCGTCATGACCGGGCTTGGCCCGGCCACCCACGACTTCGCTTGGCACGATACCAGAAGTCGTGGGTGGCCGGGCCAAGCCCGGCCATGACGGATGGGAAAATCCTCCCCGCCCACCGCTTAAGTGGATGCCTATGCGGACAAGCCAGGACATGACGGGGGCAGCCGAGTCGGCATCAATGCGTGTTCAAATAACAACCAACACAGGAGATTTGATATGAAACTAGGCGCGCTCGTACCCTTCGGCGACACCGGCGGCGATCCATCGCTGGTGCGCGATTACGCCCAAACCCTCGAATCCATCGGCTACGACTTCCTGGAAGCCCCGGACCACGTGCTCGGCTCCAACCCCGGACCCGCCACCGGCACCGATCCGCGCGCCCGCGTCGCCGACAGCCTGTATCACGACCCGTTCGTTCTGCTGAGCTACCTGTCGGCCGCCACAACGAAACTACAATTCTCCACTGGCGTTCTGATCGTCGCGCAACGCCAAACCGCGCTGGTCGCAAAACAAGCCGCCTGCCTGGACGTCCTGTCCGGCGGCCGGTTCCGCCTGGGCATCGGCGTCGGCTGGAACCCGGTCGAGTTCACCGCCCTCAACGAAAATTTCCACAACCGAGGCCGTCGTTCCGAAGAACAGGCGCAGGTCATGAAAGCTTTGTGGGCCGATCCGTATGTGACCTTCAAAGGCAAATACCACACTATCGACGACGCCGGCATCAATCCGCGCCCGGCCTCCGGCAAAGTCCCGCTGTGGTATGGCGGTCATCACGAACACACCCTGCCGCGCATCGCCAAATGGGGCGATGGCTGGATGCCGAACGCCTACCCGCCGGATCAAACAGCCCTCGATATCTTCGCCGAATTGCGCAGCCTGACCGAACAGCAAGGCCGAGACCCGGCCTCGGTCGGCATCGAAGTCTGGACCTCCTGCGGCCAGGGCAACGAAGCCGATTGGCGCCGGGAAACCGCCTTCTGGAAACAGGCGGGAGTCAGCCACATTTGCCTGACCACCACATTCGACCGCCGCCACCATCACCGCATCGCCGGGCACACGGCCGCCGATCATCTGGCGGCGGCGAAGCGCTATCACGACGCCATCGCCGATTTACTGTAGAAAGAACAAAAATATGCAATTAGGTGCCACCATCCCCGTAGCCGATATCGGCACCGGTCCGTCCCAGGTTCGCGACTACGCCCAGACCGTCGAAGGCTTGGGCTTCAACTACCTGCAAGCGCCCGATCACGTTCTGGGCGCCAATCCGGCAACAATCACCGGCAAGGGCCGCGTCGGAACCAACGAAAACCCCTACCACGACCCGTTCGTGCTGTTCGGCTTCCTGGCCGCCTGCACGAAAACCCTCGGTTTCGCCCCCGGCGTGCTGATTCTGGCACAACGCCAGGCCGCCCTGGTCGCGAAACAAGCGGCCTGCCTGGACGTGCTGTCCAACGGCCGCCTGCGCCTCGGCGTCGGCGTCGGCTGGAACCAGGTCGAATTCACCGGCCTGAACGAAGTCTTCTCCAACCGGGGCCGCCGGTCAGAAGAACAAGTCCAGGTCATGCAAGCCCTGTGGGCGAACGACCACGTCACCTTCAAAGGCCGCTATCACACCATCGACGACGCCGGCATCAACCCACGCCCCGCCTCCGGCCGCATCCCCGTCTGGTTCGGCGGCCATCATGAGGCGACTCTGCAACGCACCGCCAAATACGGCGACGGCTGGATGCCGCTGGCCTACCCGGCGGACGAATCCGCGCTGGCGGTGTTCGACAAACTGAACGGCCTGATCAAGGCCGAGGGGCGCGATCCCGCGAGCGTGGGCCTGGAAGTCTGGCTCTCCCTCGGTTCGGGAGACGAAGACGCCTGGCACCGGGATTTCGCGTTCTGGAAGAAAGCCGGCGTCACCCACATCACCGCCCACACCACCTATGCGTCCGGTCACCACAAACGCATCGCCGGCCACACCGCCGCCGATCATCTCGCGGCCATCACCCGCTTCAAGGCGGTCGTGGCCGACCTGCTGTAACCAAAAAAGGCGGCCGGGCTGTCATGGCCCGGCCGCCGATTCCGATCTATAACCCCCGCATGCCCGCACCCGATCCCCGCGCGAATCCCCTTCTGCTCGGTCACCCCGAAGCCGAGGCCACCATCCTGGACGCTATGCGTACCGGGCGGATGCACCACGCCTGGCTGATCACCGGGCCGGAAGGTGTCGGCAAAGCCACGCTCGCCTATCGCTTCGCCCGCCGGCTGCTGGCCGGCCGCCCGACGGAGGACTCGCTGGCGCTGCCCGCCTCCGATCCGGTGTTCCGGCGCGTCGCCGCCAACTCGCACGCCGACATGCTGACGATCGAGCGTGTGATGAACGAAAAGACCAAGCGCATGAAGACCCAGATCGCGGTCGAGGATGTGCGCAAGATCAACCCGTTCATGTCGCTGACGCCGGCCGAGGGCGGCTGGCGCGTTGTCATCGTCGATGGCGCCGAGGACATGAGCCCCGGTTCCGCCAACGGCCTGCTGAAAATCCTGGAGGAACCGCCGCCGCGCGCGATCCTGCTGCTGGTCTGCGCCGCCCCTGGCCGCTTGCTGCCTACGATTCGCAGCCGCTGCCGCCGCCTGCGCCTGACTCCGCTGGCGGACGAACCGATGCGGCAACTGCTGACCGCGTATCTGCCGCAGCTCGGTGCCGACGATCGCGGCCGGCTGACCACGTTGGCGGAAGGCTCGCCAGGCCGAGCGATGATGCTGGTGGAAGATGAGGGGCTGAAGATCGCGATGCTGGTGGACAAGCTGCTGGCTGACATGCCCGCTATCCCGGTGTCGCGCGGCTATGAGATCGCGGATTTCCTGGGGCGGAGTGAGACAGGGTTCTCGACGTTCATGGATCTGGTGCGGGCGGGGATTGCGGCGTCGGTGCGCGAAAGCGTGCGGGGCAGGGCGGACCCGGAGCAAGAGCGGCTGGTGGCGTTGCGGCCGTTGGATTCGTGGGGCGAACTGTGGCAGGGGCTGACGCGGTTGCAGAACGATACGGAACGGTTCGCGCTGGATAAGCGGCAGGCAATTGTGGCGGGGATTGGTATGCTGGGTGGGGCGGGCTAACCGTTCGCCGACCGCACGGCTATCATGAAAGGATGCTGACACGCGTAAACGGCGCGACTAAGCCAAAGCTGAAATAACCGAATTCACGAATTGTTCAGCTCCCAGTATCGCGTCTTCAGCGTCTTGCATCGTGATGATCACGTCAGGATCGACGTTGTAATCACTGATTTCCTTGTAACCATAAACCTTCGCCAAAAAGGCGGTCATTGTGGTCGGGAAACGCGGATCGTCCTTACTCACGCGCGCGAACTCGACCCGAACCCCACGGTGTGTCTTGGCGACACGGCCTGTTTTGTCAAAAATGACTGCTTCGGCTGCGTGAAAAACAGCATAATAGGCCGAACGCGCCGCGACGTTTGGCAGGGAAATCTGCATGATTTTGCGTGCTTCGTCTAAATCCCGACGTGCCTTTTCGAGATAGTAGTCGCTTTCTCGGTTCATAGATCGAGGCCATCGCGCCGCAGCTCTGACATAAACCCGGTGCGCTTCAAGTACGAACCAGCATGCAAGGGAAGTGCGTTAATGACCGCGCCGGTGTCAAACAAAATGTCCGTCTCGATCTCCGCCAAACGCCCTGATTCGTCACCGAAGCTGTCTGGTCCATGGAGGAAAACGGCAATGTCATAATCAGAATCCGGCCGGGCATCGCCGCGCGCACGCGATCCGAACAGGACCAGCCGCTCCAGCTTAGAGCCATACAGATCCCGTAACGCCCGGCTAAAGCGTATCAGAACAGGATCGTCGATTACGGTGGAGGACATCGCCCGCTCCAAAGGACAACTCACGATACCATGACACGCCCGACACCTGAATCATTTTCTGGTTCGCGCGCCAGCCCCCTAAGCCCGGATCTCCACCGTCACGTCCATCCCAAGGAAATCGGTCGGTTTCCCCGTAAAACTGCCCTTCAGCGGCACGGCCTGAGACGGATCGCGCGTCACCGCCACCCGGATGAGATTGCGGTCGCTCACAATACCGTTGGTCGGGTCGAACGGCACCCAACCGGCGCCCGGCAAATAGATTTGCGCCCAGGCATGCGTCACGCCGCCGCCGATCAGCGTTTCCGCGCAGCCACTGATCTTGCTGTCATCATACAGATAGCCGGACACGAAGCGGGCGGCGAACCCCAGGGTGCGGGCGGCCTCCATCATTAGCAACGCGTAGTCGCGGCAGGTTCCTGTGCCGGAGTTCAAGGTCACCACCGGCTCCTGCGTGCCCATTTCGTCGCGCGGATTGTAGGTGAACTCGGCCTGGATCGCCTTGGTCATCGCCGACAGGATCGCCATCGTGTCGTGATCCGTGGACGCCTCCACAAAGCGCCGAACCCAGGCATCGAGTTGGTGTTGCGGGTCGGGATAATGGCGTTCGGCGGTCCGGCCGATATCCGGCACTTCCGAGGCATCGTAACTGAACGGGTGGTGCCGGGCGTATTCCTCGATTTCGACGCCGTCCTCAGCTAGAGGAAAATGTTCCGCTCGGAATTTTGATTCGACGGACAGCTCGGTAGCGGGTTCGTTGAACCGGGCGATGGCGACGGAATTGCCGAAAACGTCGTGAATCCAGCGGATGGAGGCGGCTGGGTGGATGATCAGCGAGGTTTCCAACAGCCGCAGATCGTGGCTGTCACGCGGCCGCATCATCATCCGGTGCTCACCGAACGTGACCGGGTTGGCGTAGCGGTAGGTGGTGGTATGGGTAACAGTCAGGACGGGCACGAGCGATTCTCCGTTAACAGCGCGCCGCTTGCTAACGGTTCGGCCCCCTTTTGGATGCTTACGCACTAAGAGTTGGCTAACTGGTGCTTGGTTAGGCTGGTTCCAACCCCGTACGCCGCAAGATGGGGGCGATTCCCGGGGAGGCCAGGAATTTTAGCAGGCTTGTTGCCTGTTCAGGTCGGGTGGAACGGGTCAGAATTCCACCGGAGAACGTCGCGGTCGTTTGAATCTCGGCCGGAAGGGGGCCGACGACCTCAATACCCGGCACGACCATCAGCTCGCTGATCTGTTGGACCGCAAGGTCGCACTCGCCGCTGGCCACCCGTTCGGCGGTGAAGCCGGAGGCGGCGATCACGGCGCGGGCGTTAATTGCGGCCGCGATGCCGAGCCGGTCGATCAGGCCGGCGAAGAAGATGCCGCTGGCACCGATCTTTGAGTAGCACACCGAACGGGCGGCGAGCAGCGTGGTTCGGAAGGCGTCCACCGACGAAATATCCGGTCGTGGAGCACCTGCTTTGACCGCGATGCCGACGACGGACAGCGCGACGTCGGTCCGGGTTCCGGGTCGGATGATCCCGGCCACGATCATGTCGTCGATGCCTTGTGCGGTCAGGATGGCGACATCGGCGACCTCGTCCGCGCGCAGCCGTTGCAGCAGGGCTACCGTGGGGGCGAAGTCGGTTTCGATGGAGGTGCCGGTTTCGGCTTCGAACCGTGCCGCCACCGCCGTCATCGCGCCCATCACGGCCAATGTCGAAATCACACGGATCATGCGGCGTCTTCCACTTCGGCCGGTTCAAGATCGACGGCGACGGACACCGAATGACCGCCGCCGCCCAGAATGACGCCCATCACCGGGCTGACATCGGAGAAATCCCGGCCCCAGCCCAGCAAGACATGCTCGTCCTTGATCAGAATGCCGTTGGTGGGGTCGATATCGATCCAGCCGTGCTCTGGTCCCAGCCAGCATCCCACCCAGGCATGCGACTGATCCGAACCCAGGCGTTTGGTCTGGCCCGGCGGTGGCTTGGTGCGGATGTAGCCGGAGGTATAGCGCGCCGGGAGGCCGATCCCGCGCAGCCCGCTGATCATGGCATGGGAGAAATCCTGGCAGACGCCCTCTCGCCGCTTCATCACCTGCGACACCGGGGTGGAGATGGTGGTGACACCCGACCGGAAGCGGAAATCGGTGTAGAACCGCTCGTTCAGTTCCAGCAGGGCGTCCAGCACGGGGCGGCCCTCGGTGAACGACCGGGCAACGTAGGCCTTCGAATCCGGATCGATCGGCGCCATTGACGTGCCGAACTGGAATTCCACCGAGTCCCAGCCTTCCCGGGTATGCGTCGCCTGGACGACCTGTTCCCACGCCAGCGTGTCCTCGACGGCGGGGGGAGCCGGGCAATCGACCTCAACGATGGAGTCGGATGTGACCTCAAAATCCGCGTGCGGGCGGTCCATGAACAGCCAGGTCACATGATTGCCAAAATGGTCGTGCCCGTCGCTGCGGCGGGCCGGCGCCGGGTCGGAGGTGATGGTCTCCGATATGATGGTCTGCCAAGGGACCGGGCGCGGGCGGAGATGCACCATATGGGCGGCCAGTTCGACCGGGCTGCCGTAGGCGTATTGAGTGGTGTGTTGAACGCGGTATCGCATTCTGTCTTGTAGAGCGATTTCCGGCAGACTGGAAATGCGAACGTTGCGGGGCTTGCTCTGTGCCGGTCGAACGTGACGTGCCAGTGTTGGGTCCACATAGAGAGGAACCGTCATGAAAATCACCCGTCTTCGCACGCAGGTCGTGCATCTGCCGATCGATCCGCCCATCCCGACCGCGCTTCTGGGCATGATCCGGTCCGCCGATTGCATCCTGACGTTTCTCGACACCGACGAGGGGATTACCGGCGAAGGGCTGGTGTTCTCGATCAACAACCGCCGGCTGAGCGTGATTTTGGAAATGATCCGCCAGTTGGAGGACCTGGTCGTCGGCATGGACCCGCGGATCGGCGGCGCGTTGAATGCCGGGGCCTGGAAAGAGTTGAATTTCCTTGGCTACGAGGGCGTGTCGATCGTCGGTCTGGCGGCCGTGGACAACGCGTTATGGGATTTGCGCGGCAAGGCGGCGGGGCTGAACGTCGCCCATCTGATTGGCGCCTGCCGCACCGCCGTGCCAACCTATGCCAGCGGCGGCCTGTGGCTTGGTGGCTCCATCGACGAACTGCAAGCGCAGGCGCGGTCTTTCGTCGATCGTGGATTCCGGGCGATGAAGACGCGGGTGGGACCGACCGACCCGGAGCGCATGGTTGCGCGCGTGGCGGCGGTGCGGGAGGCGATCGGTCCCGACATTGGATTGATGGTCGATGCCAACCAGCAAATGAGCGTCAAGCAGGCGATTCGCATCGGCCGCATGATGGAGCCGCTGAACCTGACCTGGTTCGAGGAACCGGTGATCTGCCACGACCATGAGGGCGAGGCGACCATCAGGGCGGCGCTGGACACTCCGCTTGCCTCCGGTGAAACCGTTTACACCCATCGGGGGGTGCTGCGGTCGCTACAGGCCGGCGCCTGCGACGTGATGATGCCCGACCTGCAACGCATGGGCGGCCCGACGGAATTCCTGAAGGCCGGCCATCTGTGTGAGGCATTTCATATTCCGTGTTCCTCGCATTTGTTCCCCGAAATGAGTCTGGCTCTGCTGGCCGGGCTGCCGGGCGGATATTATCTGGAACACATGCCGTGGTTCGAAAGCATCTACCGCGAGCCGATCGAACTGGACGCCAACGGCCATGCGATCGTGTCCGATCGCCCAGGCTGGGGATTCAGCTTCGATCCTGACGCAATCCGGCATTTTTCTGCCTGAGGGAGGGCGCGGGATGCCGGGTTCGGTTCGTAGTGGTTTCTACACCCCTGGCTGACCCGGCCGCAGGACAAAACGATGGCCATCATCGAACGGTTCGCGGAGATTTTCGCGTAGATCGTGTCGAGCGGGCCTCACTTGAACGTGTGGTCCGGCGTCACTGGCGGAATTGCATTTGCGGGCCAAAAGGTAATACTGAACAGTGTCTGAAGCAGGCCGTATCGAAGCCGCGTAAGGGAGGACATAATCATGCAAATAGTTGTGAGAAGCTACTCCGGCAAGGGCGCCAAAGAACTGTTCGATGTGCTGGCAAAACATACCGGCGAGGTCGAAAAACTGTTGCGCTCCGTCACAGGCTTTGTGAGCTACACATTGGCCCGCACTGGCGATGGCGGTTACTCGGTGACGGTGTGTCAGGATAAAGCCGGCATTGATGAGAGCGTGCAGAAGGCCAGGGACTGGATCGCCAAAAACGCCGAGGGTACAGGCGCCGCGCAGCCGCAGGTTTACGAAGGAACGGTGCTCGTTCATGCGAAATAGCATTCGTTCGGGATTGCTCGGTTGATCCGTCATGGCTTGGCTTGTTCGGGCTATCTGTCGTGGGACTGGTGGCTTGGAAAAGCTGACCATGACGCCGGGCGGCTGGAGTTGAGTTGGTCTCATACCACCGGCCGTTGGGGCCGACTCTCGCCACCACCCTTCATGGCCCGAACAAGCCGACCCCTATCGGATGTGGAATATCCGTACGTCAATGCCAACGGCGGTTGGTATCAGTTTCTACTTTGGCTTGACTTGCGACCAATGGACTGACCGGGGGAAGCGGGTTTCCTCGGACCAATCCGGAATGCCCGGCCAGAAAAGACCCGGAGGAAACGATAATGGTAACTCAAATCCAAGGCGATATGTTCACGCGCGAAGTCATCGCGGATCCTTATGCTTACTACGGCAAATTGCGGGATCACGACCCCGTCCATTGGAACGAGGCCTATGAACTTTGGGTCGTCACACGCTACGACGATCTGGTCTGGCTGACCCGGCATCATGAATTGTTCTCCTCCGCCGTCTTCAGGAACGACCCGCGCGGTCCCTATCCGGCCATCGATGAGTCAGATCTGGGGCTGTATGAGTATGTGAAGAACTATCAGGCCGATCAGTTCATCCAGCACGACCGCCCCGAACATCTGGAGATGCGTCGGGTACTGCACAGCTATTTCACGCCCAAATCAATGGAATCCTGGCGGCCGTTTGTCCAGGCCGCGGTGAAGGAACTGCTCGATGCCGCCGAAGCGAAAGGCGAGATCGATGTCATGCGTGACCTCGCCACCCCGCTGCCGGTTCTGGTGATCGCGCAAATGATGGGCGTGCCGGCGGAAGAGCGGCCCTACGTCAGGGAACTCGCGGAAAAGCTGCTGTATATCGGTCGTGGCGAAGGCGACCGGATGAAGCCGCTGACCGAGGGCATGCGCGGCATGATCGAATACGTGGAACCGATGGTTGAGCGGCGACTTGTCGATCCCGGCGACGATTTCATTTCGGTGTTGGCGCACGGCGAGAAGAAAGGTGTATTCACCCGGCATGAAGTGTTGGTCAACGCGTCGTTGCTGTTGCTGGCCGGTCATGAGACGACGATCAACCTGATCTGCAACGGCACCCTGTCGTTCATCCGCAATCCCGATCAGTGGGCGCTGCTGAAACAGGACCCCGCCGGTCTGGCCAAATCGGCGACCGAGGAGTGCCTGCGTTATGACTCGCCGGTGAAGTCGATCCAGCGCATCGCCTCGCAGGATGTCGAGATGCGCGGCAAGACGCTGCGTAAGGACGATCGCGTCCGTTGGTTCATTTCGTCGGCCAACCGTGATCCCGACGCGTTTCCCCATCCCGAAGCGTTCGACATCACCCGGCATCCGAACCAGCATGTCGCGTTTGGATCGGGAACCCACCATTGTCTGGGCGCGACGCTGGCCCGGGTGGAGGGACAGGAAGTGTTCAAGGCGTTGGCCGAGCGGTTCCCGAACCTTCAGGCAAAGACGAAGGATTTGGAATATCAGCCGAGTATCACGTTCCGCTCCCTGAAATCCCTGCCTGTGACCTGGCACTAGGCCCATGACAGAAACCCGCAAGCTGCGCGTCCGGGTCGATCCTCAGGTCTGCGTCGGAAACGCGATGTGCGAGGCGATCGCCGCCAACACATTCCGGATCAATGACAACCGCCAGTCCGAGGCGGTCAACCCGGACGGAGACAGTATCGATAACATATTGGAGGCCGCCGAAAATTGTCCGGTCAGTGCCATAGTCGTAGAGGATGCCGAGACCGGAGAGCGATTGTTCCCTTGATCTCTTCAGACGTGAGGCCTGCAAAGAAAATAATGCCGGACCCCTGGTATCGTGGGCGGCTTCCCTCTCCGTCATGACCGGGCTTGGCCCGGTCACCCACGATTTTTCTGGCGGCTTTACAGGAAGGACTGGAAGGCCGCGCCAAGCCCGGCCATGGAGAATGGGCTGATATTCCTTTTCCACCGCCTTCAATAGTGATTCGCTCCCGCCAAGCGCGTCGCGCTAATCTTTGAATTTCCACAAGAACCCGCACCTGATGTGGGCATGGGAGGGCGTCATGACAAGAATACTGCAATCTTTGTTGGCCTATGCTCTGGTTCTTGCGTCAATGCTGGCTCCAGGTAGCGCACCTCGCGCTATCGCCGAGGACACGATCAAAATCGCCTTCATCGCGCCATTCTCCGGCGCGTTCGCGCCGCAGGGCGATGCGTTCCTGAAGGAGCTCCGCTACTCGATGGATGTCGTCAACAAGACCGGCGGCGCACTCGGGAAACAGTTCGAAATTGTGACGTTCGACGACAAGCTTCAGCCGGCCGAAGCGATTATCGCCTTGAAATCGGCGACCGACCAGAACATCCCCATCGTCATTCAATGCATCGGATCGAACGTCGCCGCGGCCATGATCGATGGCGTGGCGAAGTATAACGCCCGCAATCCGGACAACCGGGTCCTGTATGCGAACTGCGCCGCATTGGCGAACGAGCTGACCAACGAAAAATGCGACTTCTGGCATTTCCGGTTCGCCGCCAACGTTGGCCAGCGGGTGGAAACGCTGATCCGAGCACTGCCGAAGGACACCACCACGGTCTATCTGATCAATCAGGACTATCTGTATGGACAGTCCGTGCAGGCCGACATGAAGTCCTATCTGGCGAAACTGCGGCCCGACATAAAGATTGTCGGCGACGATCTGGTGCCGTTTGGCAAGGTCAAGGATTTCTCGCCGTATGTCGGCAAGATCAAGGTCTCGGGTGCGAAGGCTGTGCTGACCTCCAACTGGGGCGTGGATTTCAATCTCTTGCTAAAATCCGGTGTCGAAACCGCTCTGGACGTGAATTACTTCACGCTGTCCGCGCATCTGAACGGTGGCCCGACCAGCATGGGAAAATCGGGCGCCGACCGCGTCTATGCGGCGCTGGACTTCCACCACAATATCCCGAGTGAGATCGGCAATGTCGAAACCGACGCCTGGATCAAGGGGTTCCACGATCAGTTCCCTGATTTCGACTATACCTGGATAAACTACCGAACGATGTTTGAGATGCTACAGGCTGCCATCAACAAGGCTGGCTCAACCGATCCGCTGAAGGTCGCACTGGCTCTGGAGGGAATGCAGGTCACCGACGCCGTCGGCCAGAAAAACACGATGCGGCGGGAAGATCATCAGTTGATCGACCAATTCTATGCCGCGGTCTTTACCAGCGGCGTGAAATACGATTCCGAAGGCACCGGCTTTGGTTGGAAGACCGTCAAGACCATCCCGGCCTCTGAGCTGTCTCAGCCCACGACCTGCAAGATGAAACGTCCCGCCGGCGCGTGATATTCGCTGGCGTTCAGGGGATAGTCGCAGTGCCTGACTATCTCCCAACGCGGCGGATCAGTCATTTCTAAGCACGACTGATCATTTCATCAGCAGCCCGAATGGAGGCCGCGTCCGATAGAAATTCGTCGCGTTCATGCCGGGCATTCAATGCCGAAATGACATCTTCGAGACGCTCATCTTCCACCCTTTGGCGGGCAGCTTCTGTCCCAACGTATGCGGCTAACAGGTCTTCGACCGTTCCAGACAGGTCTTGTGTCAAAGCCTTTGCCCGCCAAACAAGGCCTTCGTTCAGTGAAAGGTTGACTGCCTTTCGCGGTGCATTGCGGGCATACGTCGTGACGGCAGCCAGGGTCGACATGGTTCACCTCTGCCGAGAGCATATGCGCAGGCCATGCCCGTAAACAAGCCGCAAACATCCGCCAGCAAGGACGGCCCCAAACCCGGGACCATCCTCGCCGACCACCAAATCAGGCGGCCTTAGCAAGCGTGATCCCACTGGCATCGAACATCGCGAACAGCGCCGCCGTCTGAGCCTCGGTCAGTTTCAGGTGCGGCGGGCGGATGTTCAGCCACCGCTCATCACCGGTATTCCGAGCCACCAGCGCCTTCAGGCTGGGGATCAGCGGCGTGGCGATCACTGCCTTGCGGGTCGCCGACAGCACTGCCTGCGCGGCGGTGCCCTGCGCGTTATCCCAGTTCGCGTAAACCTCGGCACCCAGCGCGCAGTTTACGTTGGATGCAGCCGTGATCGATCCGGCGCTGCCCTTGATCAGCAACGACTGCAGCAGACCGTCATCGCCGGCATAAACCTCGAACCCGTCACGAGCGAATGCCTCGACATAAGACAGACTGTTCTCGTAATTACCCGAACTGTCCTTGATGCCTTTGAACTTGCCCGGATTGGCCTTCAGCAGCCGGCCAATGAAATCGACCGAGAACGGGATCGCCGACTGCTGCGGGAAATTGTACAGATACAGCGCAATGTCGCCGCCAACCCGCTGCACCACCTCGTTGAAATACGCCAACAGCCCATCGTCCGACGGGGCCTTGTAGTAGAAGGGCGGCAGCAGCAGCGCCCCACGGCAACCCGCCGCATCCGCAGCCCGGGTCAGACGAACCGTATCGGTGATCGCCGTCGTCCCGGTACCCGGCAGCATCTTCGCGGCGGGAATGCCCAGCCCGACCAAACCCTCGAGCAACGACAGCCGTTCCTCAATGCCCAGGCTGTTCGCCTCACCGGTCGTCCCGAGCACCGCCAAGCCGTTGCAGCCGTTGGCCAACAGCCAGCGGCAATGTGCCGCCATGCGATCCAGATCGATCGACAGGTCGGCGTTCATCGCCGTCACGACGGCAGCGTTGATCCCGCCGTACAAAGCATTCTTCAACATCAGACAGTTTCCTTTTTATCGTCACTCTTCAGCCGGCGAGCCCTGGGCGGTTTGCCCGGCCATGCCACGACATGAGATTCCAGCGCACCCGCCCGTATCTCACTGATCGCTCGGCCGCGTACCGAGACACCGGCCTGATGCACTGTGTCCGGATCGCCGGATACCAGCGGATGCCACCACGCCAGGCCCTTGCCATCGCGTATCCGGCGATAGCCGCAGGACGGCGGCAGCCAGTCTATGTCCGTCAAAGCCTTGGGCGTCAGGCTGACGCAATCGGGCACCCGGCGCTGCCGGCGCACATAATCGCTGCATTGGCAGGATTGCAGGTCCAGCAGCCGGCAGGCGACGTTGGTGAACGAAAGTTCGTCCGTCTCATCATGCCGCAGCTTGTGCAGGCAGCAGCGGCCGCAGCCGTCGCACAGCGACTCCCACTCTTGCGGGGTCATCTCTTCAAGCGACTTGGTCTTCCAGAATGGCTCCATGGCGGCGGACCCTACAGTGATCGGGCCCGCTTTGCCAACGAGGCTATTGGGCTGGTGCGGAGAGGTTCTGTTGCTGGATCGGTCCGCGCTCACCCGGCGGCGGCCCATTCACATAACCGCTGGACTGCGACGGAGGCTGTGCCGGCTGGAAGGCGCCTTGTTGCACACGCGGCGGCTGCATCCCCCGGGGCTGATACTGCGGGTAGGGCGGCGCATAACCTGGCTGCGCTTGGGCCGGCGGCGGCGGTGCGGCCACCCTGCGGGAGCCATACCGGCTCAGCACATCGCGCAGCGGGTCGGCGCCCAGGTTGCTGCCTTCCATCGCCATCACCAGTTGCCGCGCGGCGTAGGGGTGGCCGTAATAGGATTGGTTCCACTCGGTTTGGGTGGACATCACGCTGCCTTCAAGCGCGATACCGCCAAACAGTCCGCGGGAGGCCGCGAATGCGACAATGTCGGCACCCACCGCGGCCGTTGTGGACCCCTGAACGCTGGCACCGAGCGTGGCGACGGCGATCGAGGCGTTGGCTCCGAGCTTGATCTGGCTGTCCAAAACCGCGTTCAGGCCCTTTTGCGTCATGATCAACATGAACAACTGGCTGTCCTGGATGCCAAACTGGAAGCCGAAACTGCCGCTGCCGATCGTATAGAACGCCGGGTAGGACCATGTGCCGTTGCCGGCGCGCGCCAGCATGACGCAGTTGCCGCCCTCACCGCCGATAAAGAACCCGGCCTTGAAGATCCGCGGGCATACCATCACCGCCTTGGCATTCCGCAGCAGGTCCTTCGGATCCTCCGAGACCGTCTGGGTCATCATATCCTGCACCGTAAGGGTGGCGCGATCGACCAGGGTCTGCTGCTCCCCCTGGGTGTTAGCCGAACATGCTGTTTGCAGCAGCGCCAGCAATGCCAGCGCGGCGGTCGCCACGAACCGGTTCATGCGTCTGAATCTCCCTGCCATCCTGAAATCCAGGAATGAATAGGCCGTGTGGCCGATTCGGGGGAGCCTGTTTCAGCAGCGCGGCAAATTTAGGGCAGAAAAATGTGCCGGCGCTGTTCTGCCGATGCATCGACGGCGATCCGTCGCCCGGCAGCTTGCCTGCCGCGTTAAGGTCAAAGCGATAACCGCCCGGCCGCATAGGCGACATGCCTATGGCGGCCCCTGGTCGCCGATGATCGTAATTTTATATCAATTTTATGTTGGTATTGTCAGATCTATAATTGTTATACAGCAAAAAAATGAGCGGATGGTCCAGTCAAGCACTTTTAAGTGACTTTATTTTTCCCGTGTTGACTATGTAGAACTTCTTTCGATAAGACGATTTTGTCGCCGACGGAACAGTCCAGCATCATAACCGGCCAACAGTCGCGTCACTCAATAGAGTTGGCATCGTTCGGTTTACGAAGCTAATTCACTTGTGATGAGGGTTAATATGTCATGATGAACAGTCTCGCAGCATTGATGCGCCGCCTCAAGAATGACCGGCGCGGCGTCACCGCTCTCGAATACGGGTTGATCGCTTCGTTGATCGCAATCGCGTCCGTGGGGGCGATGACAACGCTTGGGACGAAGCTGTCGACCACCTTCACCTCTATCGGCGGCAAGATCTGAACAAGGCGTTAACCTTGCGTCGGCGGATCCGTCCGGAGGGCATTGGTCAACTCCGATGCGTTCCGTCCGTAGCCTCGCTATGATTCCAGTCCCTGACCACACTCTCTGACGATACTGGGCATGCCGGAACCCGTTCCGCTATGTTACAAGATCAGCAGTTGGCAACCAGAAGGGGACGAATCGATGACGCAGCCTGTGGAAACCAGGGGTTTGAACCGGCGTGGTCTGGCCTTGGCGGCCGGTTTTCTGCCACTGCTGGGGTTCGTCGGGTCGGCGCAGGCCGAGACCGTGCCCGAGAGCACGTTCGATCGGGTGCGCCGCACCAAGGTTCTGCGCATCGCCGTGCTGCCGGGAGAACTGCCTTACTTCCAGAAGGATCTCGTGACCGGCGAATGGTCGGGCGCGTGCATCTCGATGGCGCAAGACGTCGCCAAGGTGTTCGATGCCCATCTGGAGTACATCGAATCGACCTACGGCAACTCCGTTCTGGACCTGCAGTCCAACAAGATCGACCTGGCGTTTTCGCTGAACCCGACGCCGGCGCGGGCGCTGTCGATCAGCTTCACGCGGCCGATGATCATTCATCCGTTCGGTTGTCTGGCAAAGAAAGGTCTCTCCCCGAAGACATGGGATGACCTGAACAACCCGGACCTGACCATCGTGTTCGACCTCGGCTCCCTGCATGAGACCGCTGCTCGGCGCTACTGCCCGAAGGCGCAGTTGGTCGGCTACAAGACCCGTGACGAATGCACCCTCGCGCTGCAATCCGGCCGCGCCGACGCGCATATCCAGGCGGCTTTGCTGGGACTGGCGACCGTGGGCAAGAACCCGGCACTCGGCCCCTATTACCTGCTGACCAACCCCACCGTGGCGCTGCCAAGCTGCCTGGGTTTGCAGCGGGAGCCGGACACGCGGTTCCGCGAGGTGATCGACGCGTGGCTGGACATGAACCGCGGCACCGGTCAATTGCGCGAGTGGATGCTTGATGGGTTGTCGAAGTTCGGCGTCACCCGCGATCAGGTCCCTCCCGGCTTGTCGTTCTAAGCGGCCGGCGGGTCCCGGGGTGCACTACCAGTGGGACTTCTATTTCCTGTGGCGTTACGCGCCGCTGTTGTGGCGCGGGGTGCTGGTCACCCTGGCCTACACCGGCACGACCATCTTCCTGGGCCTGATCATCGGACTGGTGGTCGGGCTCGGACGCATCTCGAAGTCGCGTCTGCTGAACATCCCGCTGGTGGCCTTCATCGAGGCGTTCCGCTGCACCCCGTTGCTGGTGCAGATCGTCTGGTTTTACTACGCACTGCCGGTGCTGCTGGGCATTCAAATCCCGGCCATCGTGGCGGCGGTGATGACGCTGTCCTGCTACACGGGCGCCTTCTACGCCGAGATTTTTCGGGGGGGCATCATCTCGATCGAACAGGGCCAATGGGACGCCGCCCGTGCCCTCGGTCTGCGCCGCTGGCATGTGATGCGGCGGGTGATCCTGCCGCAGGCGGTGCGGCGGATGATCCCGCCGTTCGTGAACCAGTCGATCACTCAGTTAAAAAACACGTCGTTGGTGTCCGTGATCGCGGTGCCGGATTTACTGTATAATGGCACGCTGGTGACCGCGGATACGTATCGGCCGCTGGAGGTTTATACCGCCATCGCGCTGATCTATTTTGCATTACTGTTTCCCAGCACCCTGCTGGCGCAGGCGTACGAGCGGCGACTGGCGGCGCGGCCAAGGTAATCCAAGCCCGCGCTCGGACTGACCTTGCGCGCCTACGTTATGGCCCGAACAAGCGTCCCTATTGGGGACCACGATCAGCGCGAACTGGTATTACCCGCGCCGGCGCACGTTCCAGAACTTCGGAACCCCTGACAGCACCCCCTCCAAATCCGCCCGCCACGCGGCCGGCTGCAAGGTCACCCCGGCCGGGACCAGAGGCACCGAGTCCAGGCACTCAAGTTGCAAAGCCTCATTCAACCGCCGCTGGTCGGCCGGGTCGGTCGCCAGCAACCACTCGCCCCGCAACGCCTCATATCGCGCGCTGGAATACCAGCCGGATTCCTCCGACGCCGTGCCGCGGGTGCGCGAGCTGACCAGCGGCGAGCCAACCGACAACGACGGCACATTCAGCGCATGGATGTGAAATCCGGTCGTCTCGGGCGGGCCTTTGTTGATCACCCGTTGCGTCATCGACGACCAATCCATGCTGAGATAATCCAGGTTGATTCCGATCCGTTTCAGCAGATCGGCCAGCACCTCGTTCACCACTTTCACATTCGGATAATCGCCGGGCGAGATCTGCACGATCTTCTCGCCCTGATATCCCGCCGCGATCAAAGCTTTACGAGCCTCGGCATCGCTCAAAGGCGGCAGCATTCCAACCGTGGTCGCATCGGGCATGCCGAGTGGATAAAAACCGGTTCCCGGACGTTGCAAACTTGGGTCGTTACCGGCCAGAGCGGCCACGAAATCCTCCTGGTTCAACGCCCGCAGGATCACGCGCCGCATCTCCGGCCGGTTGAACGGGGGTTGCAGGTGGTTGAAGCGGATCATGGCGAAATTGCCCTCCGTCTCCAGCACGTCCCCTTGCAGCGTTCGGTCTCGGCGGACCAGCGGCATCAGGTCGGCGGAGGCGAATTCCCACCAATCCTGCTCGCCCTTTTGCAAAGCGGCGAGCGCCACACCCTGGTCCGGCATGGTGGTCCATTCCACCCGCTCAAAATGGACGATCTTCGGGCCTGTGGCGCGATCGGGCAAGCCGTTCGGGCGCGGTAGATAGCGGTCGAACCGCTCATACACGTTGCGCACGCCCTGCAGGCGCTCATTGGCGACATAGCGAAACGGCCCGCTGCCGATGATCTCCGGGATCTGCTTATACGGGTCGATCGCCGCCAGTCGCTCCGGCATCATCGCCGGCATGAACGCGCCCGGCTTACCCAGCGCCTGAGGCAGTTTCGGAAATGGCTGCTTAAACCGGAACGTGATGGTGCGGTCGTCGGGCGCCGCGATCTCATCGCTGATCTGCAACAACTCCCTGCCCAGCACGTCGCGCTTGCCCCAGCGGCGGAGGCTGGCGACGCAATCCCTGGCCAGCACGGGTTCACCATCATGGAACCGCAGGCCGTCCCGCAGGGTCAGACGCCAGCTTCGGCCGCCGTCCTCCATGACATGCCCCTCAACCATCTGCGGCTGGGCCTGCTGTTTGGAGTCAGTGCCGTAAAGCTGGTCGAACACCAGGCCGGCGTGGTTGCGCGTGACATTGGTCATGCTGAAATGCGGATCGAGCGTGACGAGGTCCACCTGCGGCATGAACCGAAGCACCCGCTCCTTCTCGCTGGCGGCAACCGCCGGGGCTGCCAATCCAGACGTGCCAATCGCAGCACCCGCGTTTTGCATCAGGCGCCGGCGTCCGATCCGAACCATGTTTCATTTCCTCCCGGACCAGGCAGGGCCGTTCGTCAGCCACCGTCGATACGCGGCAGGGAATGAAGCACGTCCTGTCGGGATTGTCATTGCGGCCTGCAACACCGGATCACCGGCGCTCCGCGCAATGACATAAGACAATGGCCGGCGTTGTCCGTTAGGATGTGCCATGCCAAGTCATCTCCTTGAAACCACTGAAGGCAAGCGTCTCGCTGACCGCGATAGCTGGCTCCGCTGGGGTCCGTATCTGGCGGAACGGCAATGGGGAACCGTGCGGGAGGATTATTCCGCGACCGGTGACGCCTGGACCTATTTTCCGCACGACCATGCGCGTAGCCGAGCCTATCGCTGGGGTGAGGACGGCATCGCCGGATTCACCGACGACCGGCTGCGGTGGTGTCTGTCGCTGGGTTTATGGAATGGACGCGACCCGATCCTGAAAGAACGTATGTTTGGCCTGACAAACGCGCAGGGCAATCATGGCGAGGACGTCAAGGAACTCTATTACTACCTGGATGGCACGCCGACCCATTCGTACATGCGAATGCTCTACAAGTATCCGCAGACAGAATTCCCCTACGACGACCTGATCGCCGAAAATGCACGACGCGGTTTGAAAGACCCGGAATACGAGCTGCTCGACACCGGCATCTTCAACGAGTCCCGGTATTTCGACGTCACGATGGAATACGCCAAGGCCTCGCCGGAGGATATCTTGATCCGCATCACCATCGATAATCGCGGTCCGGACGCCGCCGATCTGCACGTCTTGCCGCAACTCTGGGCCCGCAACACCTGGGACTGGCGGCCCGGTATCCCGGAACCCGGCCTACGTTTGGAGGATCGCGGCGTCGTCGCCTGGCACAACCGGATGTCCGACCGGCTGTTGTGCATCGACACCGGCGCCGAGTGGTTGTTTTGCCGCAATGAGACCAACACAAGGCTGCTGTACGGCTCCGATGCACCCGGTCCGTTCAAGGATGGCATCAACGACTATGTCGTAGATGGCCGGATCGATGCCGTGGACCGGACGCAGGGCACCAAATGCGCCGCGCATGTGAAGCTGACAGTCCCGGGCGGTGGCCGGCATGTGCTGCGGTTACGCTGGCGCCCGTCGGAGATCGCGGGCGATCCGTTTGCCGATCACGATGCGGTCTTTGCCGCCCGCATCGCCGATGCCGACGCGTTCTACGCCGCTTTGCAAACCCACACGGATGACCCGGACGCTCGGTTGGTCCAGCGGCAGGCCCTGGCGGGGATGCTGTGGTCCAAACAGTTCTACCGGTTCGATGTGCGCCGCTGGCTCGAGGGTGATCCGCTCCAGCCGACGCCACCACCCGAACGGGCGACGGTTCGAAACGGTGACTGGCTGCATCTGAACAACCGCGACATTATCTCGATGCCGGACACTTGGGAGTATCCGTGGTACGCCTCCTGGGACCTCGCGTTCCAGGCCGTGACATTCGCGCTGATCGACCCGGAATTCGCCAAACAGCAGCTTCTGCTGCTGACGCACGAGTGGTTCATGCACCCGAATGGGGCATTGCCCGCCTACGAATGGGCGTTCGGCGATGTCAATCCGCCGGTGCATGCCTGGGCCGCATGGCGCGTGTTCCGGATGGATGCCGATCTGCGCGGCACGCCGGATTTTGGCTTCCTGGAGCGCGTCTTCCACAAATTGATGATGAATTTCACCGGCTGGGTCAATAAACAGGACATCGAGGGACGCAACGTTTTCCAGGGCGGTTTCCTCGGCCTGGATAATATCGGTGTGTTCGACCGTAGCCAGAAACTGCCGGTGGCCGGGCGGATCGACCAGTCCGACGGCACGTCCTGGATGGCGATGTATGCGCTGAACATGATGCGGATCTCGCTGGAATTGGCCTGCCGCAACAACGCCTATGAATCCACAGCGACGAAATTTTTCGAACATTTCCTGGCGATCGCCGAAGCAATGACCCGTCAAAGCGGCCGCCGCGGATTGTGGGACGAGGCCGATCAATTCTACCACACGGTCCTACGCCGCCCCGACGGTGCGATCATCCCGTTGCGGCTGTTCTCACTGGTGGGCTTGTTTCCTCTGTTCGCGGTCGAGGTGCTGGAACCAGAAACGATCGCGCGCTGCCCTGAATTCGCCCAACGGCTGCAATGGGTGCTGGACCATCGCCCCGATCTGGCCGCCCTGGTCTCGCATTGGGATGTGGCAGGGCAGGGCTCTCGACGCTTGCTGTCGTTGTTGCGCGGCCACCGGATGAAGGCTTTGCTGCGGCGGATGCTGGATGAAACCGCATTTCTCTCCCTCTATGGCATACGCAGCGTCTCACGCGAGCATCTGGAAAAGCCGTTCGAACTCGATCTTGACGGACAGCATTTCAGTATCGGCTATGTGCCCGGCGACAGTAACAGCCGGGCATTTGGGGGGAATTCGAACTGGCGTGGGCCGGTCTGGATGCCGGTGAATTTTATGTTGATTGAATCTCTCTATGGGTTTCACCGTTACTACGGCGACGATTTCAAGGTAGAGTACCCAACCGGGTCCGGGTTTAAATTGAGTTTGCGACAGATCGCCGACGAACTGTCGCACCGGCTGACCCGGCTATTCCTGCGGGGAAAGGACGGACGCCGGCCGGCCTTCGGAGCCTCCGTGCTCGAGCAAACCGATCCGCATTTTCGCGACCACATGCTGTTCTATGAATATTTCAACGGCGACACCGGGCAGGGGCTTGGGGCATCACACCAGACCGGCTGGACCGGACTCGTCGCCCTACTGCTGCACGGGCGAGAGGTCAGCGATCCCACGCAAATAGACATGCCAACCGGGGAGGGTGCTTCGTTATAGCCGCATATGGATCTGTGCCGGGACAATGCCAACCACTTGGACGCCGGCCGGCGATCAGGCGCTGGTGGAAAGGGCCACCGCACCGACGCGGCGCGGTGCGGCGCTGGTTCCGCGGGCGCTGTATTCGACCCGCGCCGGTGGCGGGGCGGCCGCGCCGGCGACGATCCGCAGAATGCGGGTCTGCACGGTGATCGCCCGCTGCAACAAGACCTTGTTCTCGTCGGCCAGCGCCGCCAGGCGGTGTTGCAATTCAACCAGGCGACCCTTGACGACAGGCCGAGCACCAGACGCCTTCGGTTGCTGCCGCGCCATATCAAGCAGGGCGGCTTCCTTGGCCGGCACCAGGGCGACAGCGGACGCGTAATCCACGCGGGTGAGCGCGTCGTTTTCCTGTTGCAGCACATCGGCCAACCGGTGCGCGGCCTTCTCGAAATCGGGTGTCATTTCAGCTTGTTCTCCTGTATCCGTTGCATCGCCTCATAGACTGGCCGGGCCAGTCCCAGTCCGCCATGGGCGGCGATTTGTTTGGCGAACTCTTGCACCAGCATCGGCTTCCAGGCTTCCTCACCCGATCCGCCGCCGAACAGGCCCTTGGCTGTATCGACCGTATCGAACATCGGCTGTAGCAATTGCCCGATCGCCATGGTTTCGAACTCCCGCGCCGATTTTGCCAGGCTGGCAGGGTCGGCCCGGGTGGGTGCCGATGGCATAGAAGCCTGCGGCCGTTGCACGGGCAGGATCGGAGGCAAATTTGTCATCAGCGCACCTCCAGGTCCGCCTGGAGCGCCCCGGCTGCCTTGATCGACTGCAAAATACTGATCAGGTCGCGCGGTCCGACGCCCAGCGCGTTCAAGCTTGCCACCAGATCCTGCAGTGTCGCGCCGGAGCGCAGGACGCCCAGTTTCTTGTCGCGCTGGTCGTCGATCTCGATTTTGGTCCGCGGCGCCGTTACGGTGGTGCCGCCAGAGAACGCCTCGGGCTGGCTGACCTCAGGCGTCTCCGTCACCCGGATGGTCAAATTGCCCTGTGCGATCGCCACCGTGCTGATCCGCACGTTGGCCCCCATCACGATGGTACCGCTGGCTTCGTCGATCACCACGATTGCGGCGTTGTCGGGCTCGACGCGTAGATCCTCGATCAGGCCCAGCGTGTCGATTGGATCTCGATTGGTCAGATCCAGCCGCACGGTGCGCGGGTCGGTTGCCTTGGCGATTTGTCCGGCGGCTTTATTGATCGCGACCGCGATGCGGCGGGCCGTAGTCAGGTCCGGATTGCGCAGACCGAGCCAGAGGCCGCTGCCTTTGTCCAGTTTCGCGGGGACTTCTTTCTCAACCGTGGCGCCGTTGACGATGCGGCCGGAGGTCGGCACGCCGCGGGTGACCGAGGCGGCCGCGCCCCGGGCGGCGATCGCGCCGGTGGATAGCGTGCCTTGGCCGACCGCATAGACCTCCCCGTCCGCAGCCAGCAGGGGGGTGACCAGCAATGTGCCGCCGGTCAGGTTGGTCGCATCCCCGAGGGCCGAGACCGCAATGTCGATCCGGCTGCCGCCGCGGGCGAAGGCGGGCAGTTGGGCGGTCACCATCACGGCGGCGATGTTTTTGGTGGACAGGGCGGTGACCTGGTCGCGGGTATTGACGCCGAGGCGTTCCAGCATGCCGATCAGCGATTCGCGGGTGAACACGTTGTTGTTCAGCTTATCTCCCGTGCCGTTCAGGCCGACGACGAGGCCGTAGCCGATCAACTGGTTCTCCCGCACCCCTTCGACATCCGCGATGTCCTTGATCCGCACGTCCGCTCGGGCCGGCACCATCTGGATGACGAGCGGCGCGAGCAGAAGGAAGGCGAGCCGACGTAGTGTGCGCAACGATTCGTTCCCGGGATGCCGGACAGACCATGAGGGAGGTCATAACCGTGAGAGCAACTATCGTGCCGGGATTGGAAGTGCCCTCTTACGTCGAAAAACTGAGAGGTGGGGGCGGCAAAAATTGCCGGGCGGCGGTTTGTGGCGGCATGAATTGCCGATCGGACGTCGGATACCTTTCCAATGTCATGGTCGCGAAGGCGCGCCATCCATGTCTTTGCCGCATTAAATAAAGACGTGGATGCCGGCCTACGTCCGCATGACGGGCAGCGCCGGCTGAGGGTTGATATCAAGGGCGATTGGCATCAAGCCATTCATCCTGTTGCCCCGGCCCGCCTCCGCCATAACCTTCTCATTGACAGCAAAGTCCGTTACCACCCGGACGACCCAATCAAGAGCGAGTTTCACCTCCGATGACAAGTGCCACGTCCGGGCTTTTGATCCCGTTTATCCTGGCTTTTCTGGTGTTTATCTTCCGGTTCTATAACCGCGAGGGCGCCGCTTCGGTCGCCAATTTCAGTTTCCTGATGGCGATCTTCACGATGCTGATGGCGGGCGCCTGGCTGATCCTGGGAATCGTCGGGCTATTGCCCGCCTACAGTACGATCGGCTTCGCCTGTCTCGGGCTGATTCTGTTCGGAATCGCGGTTTTACGGCTGTTCATGATCTGAAGCGGGGGCGCCGGAAACCATGTCAGCCCGGCGCGCGGCACCCCGGAGCGCTCATTTGCGGAACAGCCGCGACCAGAACCCCGTGGTGGCGCGCTGACCGTGCGACACATGCGGGGAGTGTGATGGCGGTGGCAGAGCGCTACTGATCAGATGCCGGCCGATGTCGCGGGAGGTGATCTTCTTGCGTTGAAACGCGATGATCGAGCGGGCCAGTTCGTCTTGCCCGCGTTCGCTCATCGTCACTGCCCAGCCCTCGGCCGCCTCAAATAATCCCGCTCGGCGTAGCACATCCAGCCTGCGCAGGCCCAATTCAACATCCGTCGTGCCATCCCACAACGAGGCCACGTCCACCCGCAGCCGGGACGCTTCGGTCATCGCGGCGGCGTCCTCGGCGGCCCAGGCGGCTTGCAGCAACGCTTCGGCCTGCAGCAACCGGTCCCCGGTTCGCTCGCAGATCAATGCCCAGCGCCGGAAGCCCAGCGTTTCCTCCAAAGCCGACGTGCTCAGCATTCGATACTCGTCAGACTCCGCCACGGCGCGGGAAGCGGCGGGCAGGGCGCTAACGTCCGGCGCCGCCGCGCCGCAGTTCGGGCAAACCTGCACCCAATCCGGCAACGTCGAACGCGCCGGCTCGCCCGGCCGCATATCCATGTCGGGCGCGATTTCCGGCTGAGGCGCCCGAAACGGGTTCCTGGCCTCGGCGCCGCAGGCTCCGCACACGCGTTCCGTCATGATCCCATCTCCGCTCTGATGCCGTCGCGCAAACGCTGCATGGCTCGCTCCATCAATGGAGCGGACTGGGCGAAACACACCCGCAGCCAGCCTTCCCCTGCCGATCCGAACGCCACGCCCGGTGCGACCGCAACGCCGTGCCGGGTCACAAGTTTCTTCGCCAGATCCAGACTGTCGGTCAGGCCATCGATTGCCAGAAACGCGTAAAACGCCCCGACGGGCGGCCGATAGCGCACGCCGTTCAGTCCCGTCAGCGCCTGCGTGGCCAGATCGCGCCCCGTCGCGCAATGGATCCGGAATCGCTCCATCGTCTCGGTATCGCCGACCGCGGCCACGCCGGCATGCTGGATGAACGGGGCGACGCCGGAGTGGATCGCCTCGACAATATCGACGACCTGTTCCTGTGTGCCTTCCGGCACCACCAGCCAGCCCAGCCGCCAGCCGGTCATCACCCAGGTCTTGGAAAAGCTGTTGCACACGATGACCCGGTCATCCGGTTCGGCGATATCCAGCATTGACGGCGCGGCGGCGCGTCCGTCGTACACCAGCCGCGAGTAAACTTCATCCGAGATCACCCACGCCCCGTGGCGCCGGGCGATCTCCAGGATCGCACGCAGTTCGGCTTCGGTGGCGGTCCAACCGGTCGGATTGCCGGGCGAGTTCAGGACCACGGCGCGCGCCCCCTCCATCATCGTGTCCAACCGGCCCAGGTCCAGGTGGAAACCGCCATCGGGCAACGGGTCGAGGTCCAGCATCTCCGCCACCGCGCCGCGTAATCGGACTGCGTTGGCGATGTTGGGCCAGAGCGGACCGGGGATGACGACGCGGTGGCCGGCGCGTACCACCGAGGCCATTGCCACGGTAATCGCCGCCATGCCAGACGCAGTTACCTGGATGCGGCTTTCCGCCACCGGTTTGGCGTGCAGTCCGGTCAGGTAGCCGGACAAAGCCTCCCGCAACACGGGTAAACCGCGCACGTCCGGATAACGGGTTTCGCCGTCCACCAGCGCCTGAACGGCGGCCTGGCGGGCCGATGCCGGGCTGGGTTGGTCGGATTCGCCGAAACACAGAAAATCGACGTCCGGGGTGGTGAAAGCGAGGCGGGCAACCTCGACGATGCGAGAGCCGGGAATGACGGTCAGGTCCATGAATGATAATATAGGTGGTTCGACCCGGATTTGCATGGAATGCTGGAATGGCGCGAAAGACCTGTGCGCCGGACCCGAGATGCCGCGGCTAACGCGGGCGAACCCGGCGCCGCCGGCTCTGGCGCCGGTAGATTAAGAACCCCACCGCGCCGATCAGGCCGACGATGCCGCCGGCGATCGGCAGCATGGTATCGATCTCCAGGTCGATGCCCTCGCCAAGGTCTTTGCCGAGTGAATCGATCTCCATGGCCGCGGCCAGTCCCCCCGGGGCGCGAGGGTCGGCCGGGACCACGTCGCCGTAGGCCTTGCCGGGACGGAAAGACAGGCCGATCAGAAACGCCTCGGTGTCGCGACGGACGGTTTCGGCTTTTTCCAGGTTGGCCACAATTGTCAGATGGACATAGCCATCACGACCGAAACCGATCGCATGCCAGGTGACATCACCGCCTGAACCGCGGGGTGCGTCTTTCGGCAGGATCAGCGCAGCCCAGGAGAGTTGGTGCGTTTCGGGATCATAGTGTGGCGGCTGCACCCATCGGCGGACCTCTAGCAGTGGCCGGTTCTGCGTCTCGCGTTCGGCATTGCCGCGTTCCACACTCGCCCGCAGGCTGAACAGGATGTCCTCCGGGGTCCACGCGAGGGCTTCGTTGGCATTGATGAACCCCGCCGGTACGAAACGAATCAGCCCCGGGGCCTGCATACCGCCGGCCCCCAGTAGCAGGCCCTGCAGGTCGGCCGCGACCGGGCGTTTCAGGACGGTCAGCAGTTTGGCGGCATACTCTGGCGGTAGCATCACAAGCGTGCCCGATAAACGGACCGCGGCCTCGTCGCCGATGTCCGCGCGCGCCGGCGCCCCGATCGATTGGCGCTGCGCTTCGATGAGGACCTGATCCGCCGTTTCCACACCCGCGGGCGCGGTCGCCGCATCGGGAGCGGCTGCCCTGGCGGGGGCCGCCTGTAAGGCGGAGCCAAGCAGCGCCGACAGTGCGGACACTAACACGAATTGGCGCAAGACGGGGGTCCTTCGTGTCAAACGGTTCGAAGTCTGGAAGTCGTGACGCCATCGCGGCGATGCCGGCAGACCCGCGAGCGTGGTCTGGTAAATAAACATCATACGGTAACCGATGCCGGTTTGTCACTGAACGCGATCACGGCTGTGGGTAATTGGTTGCCAAACGGCCCGGCAATGTGGGCGTTACCTCGGAAACCATTATATCGGTAATCATCACCCCGATTTTGGAACCGTCATGACGCCGAGCGAAGTTGCCATTCCGGAACGGCTGATGTGCCGGTTCTCCCGGTCGCGAAACGCCGGCGATTTCGGTGGGCCACAGTCCTGCCGACGGCCACCGATCAGGACGTTTCATCGGGTAAGCCGGTTCGCATTGGGGGGGCAATGAGCGTTGCCGCGGAACCGGGCCGCACGAAACCGGCACCGGTCGTTGCCCGTGTTCCAGCCGATCCGGCGCCATCGGTGCAGCCGGATACCGGCCGGAGTCACGAAGGGTCACCATCCGAATCCGACCTGCGTGATCCCCTGACAGGGCTGGGCAACCGGCGCCATTTTAACCAGGCTATCGTTCAGGTGCTGGCGTCGATCGCGCCTGCTGACAGGGCCGCGTTGTTGATGATCGACCTCGATCGCTTCAAAAACGTCAACGACACCCTTGGGCAAACGGTCGGGGACGCGCTGTTGCGTTTGGTTACCCGTCGCCTTCAGCAGTCAACCCGCGGATCGGAGATGATCTTCCGTCTTGGTGGTGATGAATTCGCAATACTTCTGCGGAACGGTGTGGACGCCGAGGTCCTCGCCGACCGCCTGGTGGACGTTCTGGGTCGGCCGTACCTGATCGAGGGCCAGGTCGCCAATATCGGGGCCAGCATCGGCGTCGCAGCGGTAACAGAGAACGACGCAACCGCGGCAAATCTGGTGCGTCACGCCAACCTCGCGCTCCACAGCGCAAAAGCAGCGGGCCGGCAACGTTGGCACGCTTTTGAGCCGTTGATGGCGCAGCGTGCGGACACCCGCCGCGGTCTGGAGATCGACCTCCGCAAAGCCTTGAGGATGGGCGAGTTCAGGCTGGTCTATCAGGCGCAGATGAACATTCAGGCTCGGGCGGTGACGGGGTTTGAGGCTTTGCTGCGCTGGCATCATCCGACCCGTGGCCTGGTCCCTCCCGATATTTTCATCCCGATCGCGGAAGAGATCGGCGCTATCGTCGCAATAGGAGAATGGGTGTTGCGCACCGCCTGCGCCGAGGCGGTCAACTGGCCCGGCAACCCGGTCATCGCGGTCAATGTCTCGCCACTGCAGTTTGAGGACCGGGACCGCTTGCTGGCGACGGTTCATCGCGCGTTATCCACGTCCGGACTGGCGCCGGATCGCCTGGAACTCGAAATCACCGAAAGCGCGTTGCTACGGCAAGACCGCGGTATTCTGGAAACGCTGCACCGGCTGCGTGCGCTGGGCATCCGGATCGCCATGGATGATTTCGGCACCGGCTATTCGTCGCTCAGCCAACTCATGGCGTTCCCGTTCGACAAGATCAAAATCGATCAATCGTTCGTTCGTGGCCCCGCCGCCGGAGCAGGGGGTACCGCCGTCGTGCGAGCCATCGCCGCGCTGGGCGCGAGTCTGGGCATGTCGGCTATCGCCGAAGGTGTCGAAACGGCAGAGCAGGCGTTGATGGTTAAAACCAATGGCTGCACTGACATACAGGGCTACCTGATCAGTAAGCCGATTCCAGGCGATCAGGTCCTGGAAATGCTTAGGACGTCGTCCCTTGGAACCGTATCAGAAAAAGGACTGGAATCATGACAGATTTGTATCAGTTGGTCTATTGCAGCCGCAATACCATCTCTGAACAAGGCGACAACCTTGCTGAGGCGGTCAGTGCCATTCTCGCCACGGCCAGGCACAACAACCGGCAAGCCGGGGTGACCGGAGCATTGTTGTTTACACGATCCTGGTTCGCACAGGTGCTGGAAGGACCACGAGATGCCGTCGAAGCGACGTTCGAGCGGATACAGTCTGACATGCGGCATGGTGACGTGACAGTGCTCAGTTTCCTGGCCGCCGAACAGCGGAGTTTTCCGAATTGGTCGATGGCGTTCGCGGGTGAACCGACGGAGGCCGCCACGCAGGCGCTGGACCACCTGGTACCCCGCTCGTCCGGAGTTGAGACGCTGACGGCCGCGGGTCATGGGGTGCTGCGTCTTCTGGAACGAGTCACTCGGGACGAAGACACGCGCGTCAGTGCCTGATCCGGCGGCGGCTTTTACCTCTTAGTCCGGCTGTTAACAGCCGCTGGTATCAGAGACCGGAACCTCCCGATCTCAAAACAGATGTCACCTGCGCCGGTTGCCACCAGATACGCGACCACACCAGGACAGGCCGCAAAGCCGATCAGGACCTGAACCCGCCGGCCCGAACAACCCGGCGCCTGTCCATATGCCCGCGCTCCCGGCGCCGACGCCTCGCCGAGACCCGCCGTTGGCACCCCATGATCACTCAGACCGGCAACACCAATGTGGTAATAAATACTGTCATGGCCGGTGCCAGGATCAGTCCGTAAAGGCGTGTATCTGCTTGATGCGGATTTAGTACGATTGCCCCCGATACACGTTACGATTGCAGAAATCCTGGACGTTGGCAAATAATCCCGAAAAAAGGCAATTAAAAGGGCTTGATTGAATGTCGTAAACCACCAAGATGACTGGCGTCTGTCCGATATTGGAGAAATCTTGATGCCGTTTGCCTTGCCAATGAACGGCGATGATCCGGGCCGCGCCACAACGGCGCCGGCGTTAGCCTTCGATCTGAGCGATCCGGCGCCGCCTGCGCGGCAGGATGACACCTGGAGCGACTCGGACCCAACCGACGGGGACCCTGCATCTGAAGCCGATCTCCGTGATCCATTGACCGGACTGGGCAATCGTCACAACCTCAATCAGGCCATCGATCAAGCGTTGAAAACGAGCGCGCCGTCCGACACGAATGCGCTGTTGATGATCGACCTGGATCGCTTCAAAAACATCAACGAGACCCTCGGACATGCGGTTGGGGACGTGTTGCTGCGTCTGGTCGCCCGCCGGCTTCACCAGTCAACCAGCGGAACCGAGCGTATCTTCCGACCCGGTGGGGACGAATTCGCGGTGCTTTTGCGGAACGGCGCGGGCGCCGGGGGCCTCGCCGCTCGTCTGGTGGACATTCTGGCGCGGCCGTACCTGATCGAGGGCAAGGTTGCCAATATCGGCGCCAGTATAGGTGTCGCAACGACAGCTTTGAACGACGGAACGGCGGCGAGCCTGGTGCGGCATGCCAGCCTGGCGCTTCGTAGCGCGAAAGCCGCCGGGCGGCGCCGTTGGCACGCTTTTGAGCCGTTGATGGCGCAGCGTGCGGATGCCCGCCACGACCTGGAGATGGACCTGCGCAAAGCCCTGAAGATGGGCGAGTTCAGGCTGGTCTATCAGGCGCAGATGAATATTCAGGCCCGGGCCGTAACGGGTTTTGAGGCTTTGCTGCGCTGGCATCATCCGACCCGTGGCCTGGTCCCTCCCGATATTTTCATCCCGATCGCGGAAGAGATCGGCGCTATCGTCGCAATAGGGGAATGGGTGTTGCGCACTGCCTGCGCCGAGGCGGTCAACTGGCCCGGCAACCCGGTCATCGCGGTCAATGTCTCGCCACTGCAGTTTGAGGACCGGGACCGTTTGCTGGCGACGGTTCAGCGTGCGTTATCCACATCGGGATTGGCGCCGGATCGTCTGGAACTCGAAATCACCGAAAGCGCGTTGCTGCGGCAAGATCATGGTATTCTGGAAACGCTGCATCGGCTGCGTGGGCTGGGCATCCGGATCGCCATGGATGATTTCGGCACCGGTTATTCGTCGCTCAGCCAACTTATGGCGTTTCCGTTCGACAAGATCAAAATCGATCAATCGTTCGTTCGCGGTTCCGCCGCCGGAGCAGGGGGAACCGCCGTCGTGCGAGCCATCGCCGCGCTGGGCGCAAGCCTGGACATGTCGGTGATCGCGGAAGGCGTCGAGACCGCCGAGCAGGCATCGATGGTGCAAACCAATGGCTGCACCGACATGCAGGGCTACCTGATCAGCAAGCCGATCTCGGGCGATCAGGTCCTTGAAATGCTCAGGACGTCGACCCCCGGGAGCAGTCTCGGGAAAAATTCCGGTGTTATGGAGAAACCGTATCAATTGATCTATTGCAGCCGCAATAGGATCACTCAGGACAACGACACCTTCGCTGACGAGGTCACCGCAATTCTGGCCAGAGCCAGGCGCAACAACCAGGCAATAGGCGTGACCGGAGCATTGCTGTTTACCAGATTCTGGTTCGCGCAGGTGTTGGAAGGACCGCGAGACGCCGTCGAAATGATTTTCGAGCGGATACAGTCCGACCCGAGGCACGGTGACGTGACGGTCCTCAGTTTTCTTCCTGCTGAACAGCGTAGTTTTCCGGACTGGTCGATGGCGTTCGCGGGTGGACCGACCGAGGCGGTCACGGAGGCATTAGACCGCATCGTACCTCTTTCGTCCCGGATCGAGACGTTGACGGCCGCGGGACAGGATGTGCTGCGTCTTCTGGAAAGCGTCGTTCAGGACGAGTGCATGCGTGTCAGCGTTTGATCCGGCGGTGGGCCGTAAGCGGTGACGCACGGCGGCTCACAGACCCGAACCGCCCCCTTCCAGGATAGGCGTCATATGCGCCAGTTGTCTCCAGGTACGCAGCCAGACCAGGATGCAGACCGCAACGCCGATCAGGACCGGAATGCGCAGGCCCAAAAACTCTGACGCGATTCCATACGTCAGCGCGCCCATCGCCGGCGCCGCCCGGGTGATCATCCCCCATGTGCTGAGCACCCGCCCGATCATCGCGGGCGCGGTGGAGTTCTGCAGCAGCGTCTGACAGGAAATCCCGTGCATGGTCGTCGCCGCGCCCATGGCGCCCATGCAGACAACCCCGACCGCGAACACAGGCGTGGCGACAAAGCCCGCCGTGGCGACGGCCAGGATCAGTCCGCAGCCCACGGCGATCCGCGACGTACGGCGGCAGCATCTCAGGGATTGACCGCAGCGTCATGCCGACGACAGCGGCGAACAGCATCAGAGGGCCGATGCCCCGATGCTTCGCGACGTAACGGATCCCGTCCAGGGCGTCGTGCATGACGCTGAACCCGGTGGGTTTGCCGCGCCGCACCGCCGGGTCCAGCCGCAGCAGATACATCGACAGACTCGCATACAGGAACGCCACTGCGTTCACGCAAATTGACGGCACGACGCCCCACAGCGCGATCATCGGGCCGGAGATCGCAGGCCCCACGAAGCGCGCCGCATTGTAGGTCAGCGAGTTCAGCGCCACCGCGCCCGCCAGATGCGAACGTGGCACCAGCCCGGGGATCAGGCATTGCCGAGCGGGTTGGGCAAAGGTTTCGGCGGCACCGTTGCAGAGCGTCAGGACCGCCATGTACTCGACCCGGATCAATCCGGTCAGGATCAGCGTGACCAGGATCACCGCCTGCGCGACGGTGATGAACTGGCTGGCCATGGTCAAATGCACCCGGTCCATCCGGTCGGCCACCGCCCCGGCGATCGGCGACACAATGACCGACGGGGCGAGATTGCAGAACGCGATGATCGCGACCCACAACGCAGAGTGCGTCAGCTCCCACGCCAGCCAGTCGGTGGCGATGCGCTGGATCCAAGATCCGGTCCAGCAAACGATGCTGCCGGAATAGAAGATGCGGGCGTTGCGCTGCGCCAGGACTCCGCCGATCGCAGACAGTCCCGCCATGCCGGACTAGTGTGCCGGAGGTTGCGAAGCCGGGGCGCGGTCGGTGCCGGTACCGGTGTTGCGAACGCAGTCAGACACCATTCGGTCGTGTGCGAACAGATCGGACAGGCCACGATCGGACTGTCCTGGCATGTAGTTGGAGGAATAGGGCGTGTTGACGGTGGCCGGCGGGCTATAGATCTCGCCCCGGTTCTGTTGGTCGTAGGCCTGGTTGGCGCGCTGCTGGCAGGCTGCCCGGGTTTCGGCGTCGGCGCGGGCCTGGCCGCCGGATGGGGGGGCTTCGCATCCGGACAGAGCAGCGACACAGATCAAAAGCGTGGCAAGGCGAATCATGGGCGAACTCCTGAAAGGCGTTTGGCCGCCTGTGGGGCTTCGATCTGCAAGCCGCTCACGAAACGGGACAGCCGCATCCGGAAACCCGCTTCATCGAATCGGGCATCCCGGGTCAGCGGCTGGCTGGCAGCGGTTCTTAGCAGGGCCGGGTGGAATTCGGCACCATCGCGCGCGAGATGAAACAGTGACCGGGTCCACGGGGCTCGGGCGAGCAGGTCGATCAGGGCAAGCAGGCGCAGGCACAGCGACAGACCCGGCGCATTGGCGATGCCGACCATGCGATCGACCGCACCGACCCAGCAGATCGCATCCGCGTCGGCAAGGGCCAGATCGGTATGGCTGCCGTCCGGCCGGTTGAAACGGAAACCCCGGACCGCGCCGGCACGTTCGGCGAGAGCGGCCTCCCGGGCGGCATGCCAGGCGCGTTCAAGATCACGCTTGCAGACGCTCGGCAGCGCTTCGGGCGGCAGATCGATCAGGTAGGTCAACACGCCGTTGGAATCGCCGCCGACGCGGATTGTTCCGCCGCTGGTCGCTCGGCCTGAGGGCTGTTCATGGACGCTCATAACGGGAGGATGAACCGGCGGGCGCCGCCGCGCCAGTGTTGCGCGTGGAAAAAGCAAAAATCGAGAACTCGGGCCGGGGGCCGGTTGCGGGCGAGACGCCCAAACAGACGATATGCGGCGCACGCGATACCAAACAGGCCGGACGAGCCATAGCAGCTCATCCGGCCTGTGTGATGGTCATCGATTGAACGGCCGGAACCCCTGGCGGGCGCCGCCTGTATCCAGCGGCGTTAGACCGCCTCTTTCAGTTCTTTCGAAGGCCGGAAAGCGATCTTCTTGCTGGCTGCGATCTGGATCGACTCGCCGGTGGCCGGATTGCGGCCCATCCGAGCGTCCCGCGCCCGAACCTGCAGGATGCCGAGGCCGGTCAGGCGGATCTTGTCGCCATTCTTCAGATGCCGGGTGGCGAGCGAAACCAGATCGCCCAGCACGGCTTCCGCCAGCTTCTTCGACAGTTCGTGGGTCACTGCCAGTTCGGCGGCGAACTGTTTCAGCGTGACCGTCACTTGCGGCGCGGCTTTGACCGGAGCTGCCTTTTTGACTGCGGCGGCGGCCTTTTTCGGCGCGGCGGCTGCCTTGCCAGTCGCCTTCGCGGCGGCCTTCACGGGGGCGGCGGCGGTCTTGGCAGCGGCCTTCGCGGGTGCGGCGGCTTTCTTGGCGGCGGGGGCAGGCTTCTTGGCGGGGGGCATGGAAATTTCCTCAACGGTGTTAGAGCAGGGTAACATGCTCGCATTGTATCGATTCGGACAACTAAATCCTTACAGCGTCGGCTTTTCCGAAACAGCCGCACCGCTGGGTACGCGATCGGCGCGCCCGGTCGATGCAAAAAATCCGCGACAGGCGCCCCACAACAAACAATAAACGCATAGATTGCGTGATGGTTCGGGTTGTCGTTCCTGCCTCAATCCCTCATGGGCCGGATTGTCAGGACAATTCGCGGCGGCATTGTCCCGAGTGGGTGGTTCGGCCGAGCTACACTGAGTCGAATCGAGGCAACATGCGTCGTGTGTGCGTCCCTGATCCGGTCGACGGGCCGTTTTCTCACGCCGCACAACGACGAGGAGGGGCCGGCCGACTTTACTGGGAAGGCTGCGTAACGATATCTGACGACCAAAACAGATGTCCTGGATCGCTCGGGAAAGTGGCCATTCGATCAATGGCCTTATCAGGCAGTCTCGTTGTGGCGTTCGGCGCCGGGTCAGGGGAGCGCCTGTCTATGGCCGTCATAAACACAGGCTCGACTTAACGGAGGGGCGGCCGGTTGGGCCATCGTTATAACAGACTAAGGATCTGACGCGGAGTTCGCTGACGCCGCGCAGAGGGGCCGCTACAGGGCATTCCAACCGGCGTCAAAGGACGCATCCGATACCGCCGGTATTTCTCGCCAACAGGACTCGCCGACCCGGGGCGGCTGGTCATTCCAGGCGGAAAGCCGCCCCGTCGCGGACAATCCGGAGAAGGAACGAGGCGGCGATTCAGGAGCGGAAAACCTAAACGTCTGGTTCCTCACCGCTGACGATAAACGTCCTTCTCGAGATCAACCAGGATATTGACGCCTTCTTCACAAACGCCGGTGCAACTTGTGCCCGCGGGAGGATTGGCAAACCCGGGAACGTGCTCAGATGCGACGATGGCGCGCGCGCTGAGGCCGTAGTCGATGACCACCACTTGCAGCGCGATCATGGCACCGTTTGAATTCAGCGAAATCGTGCCGGTGCAATCGTCGGCAATCGTATAGGTGCCGGTTTGGCCGGTTCGGAAGCCTGCCTCATTGACCGGTGTGGCCGGCGTGCTGACTGGAACGCCATTGCCGACATTGTAGTCTACGCGGGTGAAATTTCCCTGGCCATCGAACGTGTACTGGCCAACGGATGATAGCGGCCGCAGTGGGGTCAGGCGTTGGAGCGTGCCGGTTCAATCATAGATCCCAACCGTGTAACCGCTGGCTGTGAACGGATAAACGCCGCTTAAAGAACTGTTGTCGCAGTCTGCGTAAGCATGGCCCGTGGCGAGGCAGACCGAGGCGCAGCCGAACACAAATGATGATGCACGGACCATGATGATCGCCTTTCAGAGGGTCTCCTGCTGTCGCTGTCAGTGATTAAGATGCCACCGGGGTTAAGATGCCTCGGGCAGCAGCAACATTGATTTTAGTGAATTACCGCTTTAGGCGTGATCACGACGACGGGATTCCCCTTTGGGATCACATGAGTTACCGGTCAGAGCCACCGCCGCACCAAGGTTGAAAAATCCAACAAGGAGACGTCAGACATGCCGAATGACCCGATCAGCCTGACCGCGACCGCGGCCGCATGTCTGATTCTGGATGGTAAGCTGCGGCCCGAAGCGATGACGGAAGCCTACCTCGATCACATCCATCGCCATGCCCCGGGTGTTCGGGCGTTCGTCCATTTCGATCCAGAACAGGCCCGAACGGCTGCTGCGTCCGTGCGGCCGGGTCCGTTGCGCGGCATTCCGATCGGCGTGAAGGATGTCCTGGATACGGCCGACATGCCCAGCCAATATGGTTCCCCGATCTGGGACGGGTGGCGGCCAAAGGCTGACGCCGCTTCCGTCGCCTGGGCGCGGGCGGCAGGCGGGGTGGTCATCGGCAAGACCGTGACGACGGAGTTCGCCACGCGCAAACCCGGCCCGACGATGAACCCGGTCAATCCGGCGCATACGCCGGGCGGCTCATCCTCGGGATCGGCGGCGGGGGTCGGGGCGGGACTGTTTCCGCTGGCATTCGGCACCCAGACGGCCGGCAGCATCATCCGCCCGGCGGCGTTTTGCGGCGTGGTCGGGTACAAGCCCACCTTCGGCATGATCAACCGGATCGGCATGAAAATCATGTCCGACAGCCTGGACACGATCGGCGTCCTCGCCCGCACCGTGGCCGATTGCGCCCTGTTCGCCGGTGCGGTGTCCGGCCGCGATCTCGGTGATCCCGACACAAAAATTGGTTCGGCGCCGCGCATCGGGATCTGTCGTTCGCCGGTCTGGGGCATGGCCGCACCGGAGACTCAGGCCCTGCTGGAGCGAGTGGCCGGGGCGCTCAGCCGAGCGGGGGCGCCGGTGCGCGACTTTGACGTGCCGGGTTCGATCGCGGCACTGGTGGAGGCGCATCCGATCGTGATGAACAGCGAAAGTGCCCGGGCGTTGGGCTGGGAACTGGCCCACCATGCCGGCCTGATCAGCGAGGGGCTGCGGGAGCGGCTGGCGTTCGGTCTTAACCAGACGCAGGCGGCGCTGGAGCATGCCTATGCGGTGTTCGACACCAGTCAGCGTGCCTTTCCCGATGCGATGGCCGGTCTGGACGTGCTGGTCACACCGTCCGCCCCGGGGGAGGCTCCGAAGGGGCTGGAGTGGACCGGCGACCCGGCGTTCAACTCCATCTGGACCGCGCTGCATGTGCCGTGTGTGACGGTTCCAGCCGGGGTAGGGCCGAACGGTCTGCCGTTGGGCATCCAGATCGTCGGCCGCCGGGGTGACGACCGTGCCGTGCTGGCATTGGCGCGGTGGGTGGAGGCGGCGATTGCCTGAGGGGGGATTGCCTGAGGGGGGCCCGGTCTTGTTCGCCGGCGATCCGCACCGGAATTTCGCGCCGATCCTGCGGGCCTGTGCCGCGTCGCCGCCCGGAACGTTGATCCTGGTGGGTGATTGCGACTGCCCGGCGCCGTTGCATCAGGTTTTTGCGGCGGCAATTGAGCGCGGTTGGGCCGTACGCTGGATCATCGGCAATCACGACACGGAAACCGAGTCGGCCTACGACAATCTGGTGACCTCGGATGGCGATCTGGGGCTGCGCGTCTCGAACGTCGGCGGCGTGCGGGTCGCCGGTCTGCCCGGTGTTTTCAAACCTCGGGTGTGGCAACCCGACGAGAAGCCGTCTTTTCGCACCCGGGCGGCGTTCCAGGCGGCGCTGCAACCGCACGAAGCGTGGCGCGGCGGTCTGCCATTATTTCACCGCGATACTATTTTCCCCGAGGATTTCGAGCGTCTGGGTGCATTGCGCTGTGACGTGCTGGTGTCGCACGAGGCGCCGTCCAGCCACCCCCACGGCCATGCCGCCATCGATGCGCTGGCGGCCGACTGTTGCGCCAGGTTGATCGTGCACGGCCATCACCACCAGTCCTATGCGGCGACCCTGCCGAATGGGATCGCCGTGCGCGGACTCGGGTTGGCGGAGCCGTGGCTACTGAATTTTCCCGGCGTTGCGGCGGCGGACAGTCCCTAGTCCCAACAGCCCCGCAATGAACACCGCCGCCGACGCGGGTTCCGGCGTATTGACGATACCGTTGTAGCCGATCGACTCCATCATCGCGAATTCCGGCGAGGACGCGTTGTAGGTCGCGACGATGCCGGGGCTGCTGGAAGCCGACTGGACGTTGGTGTGGGTGGAGAAATCGCTGTAGTCGCCGTTGCCAGCGGTCTGGTTGAAGCCGACAATGTCGGTAATGCCGCCGTTCACCGAGAAATACGAAGAGCTGGCTGTGGTAGAATAGCTGGGCGTGCCGGGGGCGGAGTAGCGATACAAATCAAGGACACCATCATAGCCGCCGCTGTTGCCTGTATTCAATGTCGTTCCCTGACCGCCGCCGCCGAGGATCTCGTCTATTTCGTGTTCGGCGGCGTCGATCATGCTGTAGGCGCCCGATACGGCGGTGGCGCCGTAATTGAGGGAGAGGCTGGAACTGTCCGTCAGGGAAATGACGCCATAATAAGTGTAGCCTGTTCCACCGCTTGAAGAAAAAGCACCGCTGGCGTTGAAGTTACCCGAGGTGCTGGATAAACCGAGAGCCAGTTTCGCGTCGGCGGTGGTCAGCGCGATCCCCTTGGCGCCGTTCGCATCGTTGCCCGAAGACAGGTGCGCGACCGCGGTTGAGAGCGTTGTGTTGGTGGTTTCGGTCCTGGAGACCGCTGCCAGGTCGGATGTGTAATTGCTGTACGTCAATCCGGTGAGTGCGGCCTCGCTCTGTCCCAGATAGGCGGTGGTGTTCGCCTGGCTGAACACGATGCCAATCGTGCCGGTGTTGCTATAGAGGCCGTCGATTTTGGTGATTGCGGCGTTGATGGCGCCTTCGACCTTAGCCATTTCGATCGCACTGGCACCGGTGATTGTGCTGTCGAAATACGGTGTGATCGTCAGCGCCGCGGCCGGATGGGCGGCAAAAGCGACAGCAACCGGGACGGCGGCGCCGAGCAGGAATCGGGTCGATATGGTCATGGTGCCTGTATCCCTTCCAGTCCGCAGGCACCGAGACAGCGCCGAGCCAGTGTTTGTCCGAACCTAGCAGAATCTGAGTCGATTGCAAGATAGTTGCGTCTTATACCATTCGCGGTTGACGCCGACACATGCATGCCCCTTGCGCCATCCAAAGCTTTGTTTAGATTAACAAAAGACGCGAATGCCGACCCGGCGGGCAGGACGGACGATCTGGCCGAGGGGCGATGTCAACGCCAATTGATACTATGGCCGATTGGTCGTTTCGCCCGGAAACCCCCGGCAACGGAGTGGACTCGCAACGGCCCTGGAAGGCTTCTGGTTCTCCCCGCGCGCCTGCATGACGGTTGCCCGCAAGCGGCATTGGCCTTCGCTGTCATGATATCGTAGTCTGCCTGCCGAGACGTCCCTTTAGATAACGAGACACCTGTGAACCCAATCGCGATCACCCGCACCACCAACCCGAAGCAACCGCCCGCCGACGACACGTTGGCATTCGGAAAGGTGTTCTCGGACCACATGTTCCTGATGAACTACGATGAGGGGCAGGGCTGGCACAGCCCGCGGATCGAGCCGTACGGACCGTTCACTCTGGATCCGGCCACCTGCGTCCTGCATTACGGCCAGGGCATATTCGACGGACTGAAGGCGTTCCGCGGGGCGGACGGGCAGGTCCGGCTGTTCCGCGTCGGCGACCACTCAAAGCGTTTGAACAAGTCAGCCCATTATCTGTGCATGCCGGAGATCGATCCGGCGATGGTGGAGCAATCGATTCGTGCGCTGGTGGAGGTCGACCAGCGCTGGGTGCCGACTATGGCGGGCACGTCGCTGTATATCCGCCCCACGATCATCGCGACCGAAACATTCCTCGGGGTGCACCCGTCGCATTCGTATCTGTATTACGTGATCGTCGGGCCGGTGGGCGCCTACTACAAGGAAGGCATGAACCCGGTGCGCATTCTGGCCTCCGACCAGTATGTCCGGGCGGTGCGCGGCGGACTCGGGGCGGCGAAGACGATGGCGAACTATGCCGCATCGTTATACGGCGCCGAGGAGGCGCAGAAGGCCGGCTACACCCAGGTGCTGTGGCTGGACGGGGTCGAGCACAAATACCTCGACGAGGTTGGCACGATGAACATCATGCTGAAGATCGGCGATGAGGTGATCACGCCGCCGCTGAACGGCGCCATTCTTGCCGGGATCACGCGGGATTCCGTGCTGACGCTGCTGCGGGCCTGGGGGATGCGCGTGTCCGAACGGCCGATCTCGATCGACGAGGTGATCGCCGCGGCGAAGGCCGGGACGCTGGAGATGTGGGGCACTGGAACCGCCGCCGTGATCTCTCCGGTTGGCGAACTGGGCTACAAGGGCGAGAGGTTTGTCATCAACGGCGGCGTGACCGGGGCGCTGACGCAGAAGCTGTACGACACCATCGTGGGGATTCAGTATGGCACGGCGCCGGACCCGCACGGTTGGGCGAGCGTTGTGGGACAGCGGTAAGCATTTCTGATTGTTGCCGCGGATTTGCCCATTCGACATGGCCGGGCTTGGCCCGGCCACCCACGATTTTGTTGGGTGCCGCCAGTAAAGTCGTGGGTGGCCGGACCAAGCGCGACCATGATGAAGCGGGGAAAGCCCCGTCCGCGGCACAATCCTTGTTCCCCAGTCGCTTATCCTGTTGTCGATGGGGCTTGGGCCGGCCACCCGGGACTTCCTGTGTCGTGCCGAGCAAAGTCCCGGGTGACCGGGCCAAGCCGGGTCATGACGAATGGGGCGATTCTTCCCCGCGCTTCACTTATCCTGACGCCTGAGAGCGTTAAAGAGTTCCCATTATGCTGCGCCTGACCGAAATAAAACTGCCGCTCGACCATGCACCTGACGCCCTGCGTGAGGCGGTGTCGGCGCTGCTTGGCCTCCCTCCGGACGATTTGCTGAGCGTAACGGTCGCGCGGCGCGGTTACGATGCACGACGACGGTCGGCGATCTGCCTTGTATACGCCGCCGATGTCGAGGTTCGGGATGAGGCCGAGGTTCTGGCGCGCCTGCCAAACCTGCGGGCCTCCCCGGACACGACGTATCGATTCCCGGTTCAGGGGGCATCCGCCGGCTTGCGGCCGGTGGTGATCGGAACCGGCCCCTGCGGCTTGATGGCGGCTCTGACCCTGGCGCAAATGGGGCTGCGGCCGCTGATCCTGGAGCGCGGGCGGGTGGTGCGGCAGCGCACCAAGGACACCTGGGGCCTGTGGCGGCGCGGCGTGCTGGATGCGGAATCCAACGTGCAGTTTGGCGAAGGCGGCGCCGGAACCTTCTCGGACGGAAAACTCTACAGCGGCATCAAGGACCCCAGGCATCTGTCCCGCCGCTTGCTGACCGAGTTCGTGGAAGCCGGCGCACCAGAGGAAATCCTCTGGGTGTCCAAGCCGCATATCGGCACGTTCCGGCTTGTCACGGTGGTCGAAAGCATTCGCGCGAAGATCGAGGCGCTGGGGGGCGAGTACCGGTTCGGCGCTCGGGTGGACGACATCCTGCTGGACGAGTCGCGCCATGTTCGCGGCCTGATGCTGGCGAATGGGGAACAAATCGACGCGGACCACGTGGTGCTGGCGATCGGGCACTCGGCGCGGGATACGTTCCGGATGCTGCACGACCGGGAGGTGTTTATTGAGGCGAAACCGTTCTCGATCGGGGTGCGGGTCGAGCATCCTCAGGCGCTGATCGACAAGGCCAGGTTTGGCGGCTTCGCCGGGCATCCGCTGCTGGGCCCGGCGGATTACAAGCTGGTCCATCACGCCAGTAACGGCCGCTCCGTTTACAGTTTCTGCATGTGCCCGGGCGGGCGTGTCGTCGCGGCAACCTCTGAAATCGGCTGCGTCGCGACCAATGGCATGAGCCAGTATTCGCGTGCCGAGTTCAATGCGAATGCTGGGATCGTAGTGGGGATCACGCCGTCCGACTATCCCGGCGATGCGTTGGCCGGCATCGCGTTCCAGCAGGAGTGGGAGCGCCGGGCGTTCCTGGCCGGCGGCAGTTCGTATGCGGCGCCGGCTCAGTTGGTCGGCGATCTGTTGGCGAGCCGGGCGTCAGGGGCGTTGGGGGAAGTCGTGCCGTCCTACAAACCCGGCGTCGAGGGCGCCGATCTGGCCGCCTGCCTGCCGGGCTTCGCGATCGACGCGATCCGCGAGGCGTTGGGCAAGTTCGCCGGGGATATTCCGGGCTTCGCGATGCACGACGCGGTGCTGACCGGAGTGGAGACCCGCACGTCCTCACCCATTCGCATCACGCGCGGCGCCGACGGTGGGAGTTTGAATACGCCGGGCCTGTTCCCGGCGGGCGAAGGCGCCGGATACGCCGGCGGCATCATGTCGGCCGGCGTGGATGGAATCCGGGTGGCGGAGGCGGTGGCCTCCAGCCTGACCGGCAGTCCGCTGATCGAGCGGATGACCCGCGGCGACGGCGCGGTGACCTACGGATAAAGTGTCGCTACGCCGCCCACAACCGAGCAGCTTGTTCGGTTGCGGTTTGCATGTTGGCAGAGATGGATTCGGTGACAGTACTTTGCTCTTCGACTGCCGCCGCGGTGGAGGTCACGAACGCACTCACCGAATCAATTGCCTGTCCGATCGCTGTCAGCGCCGACACCACATCGCCGGACACCGTGCGAATGCCCTCAATCTCTTTGGCGATTTCCTCGGTTGCGATCTTTGCCTGATTGGCGAGGCTTTTCACTTCGTTCGCCACCACCGCGAAGCCGCGCCCGGCCTCACCGGCACGCGCCGCCTCGATCGTCGCGTTCAACGACAGCAGGTTGATCTGGCCGGCGATAGTATTGATCAGTTCCACCACCCGTCCCATCGCCTGAGCCGCGGTATTGAGCCTTTGGGTGAACGCGTCCGCGGCCGCCACCCGCTGCACCGCACTGTCGGCAGTGGCCTGCGAGCGTACCATCGTTCCGGAGATCTCCGTAATCGAGTGGCTCAGTTGTTGCGCGGCCGCGGCAACACTTTGGATCAGGCCGCCGAACTGCTCTCGCGCCACGACCTGGGCTGTCACATCGGTGGCGAATTTCACCACCTTGAATGGCTTGTCGTTCAGGTCGTAAATCGCGTTGTAGGTCGCGCGCAGCCAGACCTGATTGCGGTCCTTCTTGATTCGTTTGAACTCCCCGGCGCGGAATTCACCCTTGCCCAACGCCGCCCAGAACGCGCGGTACTCCGGTTTGTCGCGTTCGGCGGGATCGACAAACATCGCGTGGTGCTGGCCTTTGATCTCGGCCATCGTGTAACCCATCGCGCGCAGGAAGTTTTCGTTGGCCAGGATGACCGTGCCGTCCAGGCCGAACTCGATCACTGCCTGGGAGCGGTTGATCGCCTGGATCTGGCCTCGGTTGTTGGCGCTTTCCAACCGAGCCTCGGTGACGTCGCTGCCGAATTTGACGATTTTCAGGAGCTTTCCGTTCGGGTCCAGGATCGGGTTGTAGCTGGCCTGCAACCAGACTTCGCGGCCGCCTTTCGCAAGCCGCTTGAATTCGGCCTGCCGGTGCTCGCCGCGACCGAGCGCGGCCCAGAATTCGCGGTATTCGGGTTTGTCCCGTTCGGCGGGATCGATGAACATCGCGTGGTGCTTGCCGGTGATGTCCGCCAACGCGTAGCCCATCGTGCGGAGGAAATTCTCGTTTGCCGTCAGGATCGTTCCATCCGGGGCGAACGCGATCACGGCCTGGGAACGATTGATTGCCTCCACCTGGCCTTGGTTGCTGGCGCTTTCCAAGCGGGCTTGCGTGATATCGGCGGCGATCTTGATCACCTTCACTGGCTTGCCGGCGGCGTTCAGGATGGGGTTATAGGTCGCCTGCAACCAGACTTCGCGGTTGCCTTTGGCGATGCGCCGGAAGGCGGCGGCGCGGAATTCACCCCGTCCCAGATCGGCCCAGAATTGGCGGTATTCAGGGGTTTCCGGCTCGCCTTGAGCCATGAACAAGGCGTGGTGCTTGCCGGTGATCTCGCTGAGCGTGTAGCCCATGGTGCGCAGAAAGTTGTCGTTGGCGGTGACGATGGTGCCATCGGGCGTGAACTCGATCATCGCCTGCGACCGGCTGATCGCCGCCAGTTCCGCCTCCAGGTCGCGAACCCGCCGCGAGGGTTTGAACGTAAACATACCCGCTCCACTTGTTGCACACCACGGCCGTTAATGGTCCAGTTGGCTCGCACCACTGGTCCATCACAATGACGCCGCCTGTTTGTTATAGCGGAAGGGGCGGTAATTCAGCCTGATGGGGAGCCAACATTGACCGTTTCCGGATCGGAGGCACGGGCCTCTGCCGTTTGGAAGAACGGTAAAAAAACCGTGCGCCTTAGCGGTACGCCAAAGCGTCCGGGGACAGCCCCATGGCCGACACGGTTGCAGGATTGAGTTGCCCGTTCGGCTGCAGGTCATGACCTTGCTGGAACCGCTGGATTGCATTTTGCGTACTCTGGCCCCAGACGCCGTCCACACTGCCATTATAGAAGCCGAGGCTGCGCAGTCGCGACTGGATGGCTCGGATCGAGGCCGGACGCAGAGACTCCACCGTCGGAACTGGCGGCGGAGGCGCCGATGCCTGCTGCGTACTGATCAATGTCCCCGGATCCAAACCCAGTGTTGCGGCGGTTGCCTGGTTCAACTGACCCGTCACCTGCAATTGGTGACTGGCCTGGAAACGCTGCAGCGCGGCGGCACTGTCGGGTCCCCAGACGCCATCCGCCGCGCCGGTGTACGTTCCGGCACTGATCAGGCGTTGCTGCACCGCCTGCACCGCGTTGGGAGACAAGAGCTGCTCGTATGACAAGGGACCAGGGCTTTGCGCCAGGACAGGACCAGTGAGGCAGGTGGAGAGAAGCGCAACACCGCCAAGCGTCCGAATGAGGCTCATGCTGACCACCGACTGTTGTTTACCGCATAACGCGGGACGGTTTGGTTGGTTCGTTGCGCGATCTGGCGAGGAGCGTAGGCGGACAAACACAGTCGAATGGGAAAAAATCGGTTAACGCACACGGGTTTCGAAGCGGTTGTATCGAAGTGACGTGCTGTGTTGGCGTGTAACTCTTAAGGTAACAGAAACTTGGTAAAATACCCGGGTGTTGCCGATTGGTAATCCAACGCCGAACCCCACCTTAATCTTAGCGTCGTATCGGGCAAAATCCATACGGAATCGAGAGGTTTTCATGGCGGCGAACGACGGCTTCGGGTTTTCGATCAACCGGCGATTCGCTTGCGGATTCTTGGCGGCGACAGCATTTACAGCGAGAGCAGGGTTGGCATTCGCGCAACAGCTTGATCCGCAAGAAATCGTTCTATTGGCCAGCATCAAACCGATAATGAATTATGATGCGAGCGTGCAGAAACCTTCCTATCCCACCGATGTCGTTGCAATATCAAATAGAAGTGGCCTTCAGTTGAACACCCCGATCGCGCATGACATTCAATTGGCCAGTCTGTCCGTACTGACCTTGGGGCCGGAGATCCAGGACATTCCCAGTTCCGAACGGAAAGAAGAGTTCGGTAGCGAACATCAGGGGGCCGCCTTGACGGCGTGGATATCCATGAGACCCTTGTTGCCCCAGGCAGACATCCGGAACAGGGTTGCGGAGAGTTATCACTCTTCGGCCGATACAGCCGGTCATAAAGGTTCCGCACTCAACCTGTCCCCTTGGTCATTGCAAAATGAAACCCGGACCCGATGGGACCGGAATTCGGGTGACAACCTGACCTACGGTGGTTTCACCTATGGCCGCCCCCTCGCGGACATTCCGGTGACGAGCGTCCTTCCCCCGGGCAGAGAGTCGGACATCCGACAGCAGGCCCTGATCAAGTGGCAGTTCAGTTCAATATTCCAGACATCGGTTGGCTGGGAGAGCGTTCCCGGCGGCAAGCCATTTGCCTATGGCGCAATTAATCCCGACAAGGCCAATCCAAAGCGGCTTCGTGCCACCCAGTCGATCGTCCTGGGAGAAAACACCCGTCTGGTGCTTGACATAACCAAGACGTCCATTGTCGTCGGCCCCGTCAAGCATGCAACTGTTGGCGCCTTGCGGATCGTCTGTTCATTCTGATTTGTGCATAGTGGATTAATGTAGCTAAGGCGGACACGTCCCGAATTCCGGTCGGACCGGGCATCCGCGTCAACTGGCGCACGTCTCCGGCGGATGACATACTTGGCCCCAGACGCACCACGAGGAAAGCCAAGGAAACCCCATGGAAATCATGCCCGGATTCACCCTGACCGACATCGAGACAAAAGGTGCCCGCATTCGCCTGCGTCACGGCGGTAGCGGCCCGCCGCTGCTGCTGCTGCACGGCAATCCACTCACCCACGTCGCGTGGCACAAGGTCGCCCCCCGTCTGGCCGAACACTTCCACGTTGTCGCCGCCGACCTGCGCGGCTACGGCGACAGTTCGGCCCCGCCCGAGGAGTCCAATTCGGCCAATTATTCCTTTCGCGCCATGGCCCAAGACCAGGTCGAGGTCATGCAAGCCCTTGGCTACGATCGTTTCTATGTCGCAGGCCACGACCGCGGCGGGCGCACGACGCATCGCATGTGCCTCGACCACCCGGACAAGGTGATGAAAGCCGCGATCATCGACATCGTGCCGACGCTCGATATGTGGGCGGCGATGGACAAGGAGGGCGCCATCGGCGGCTGGCACTGGCCGTTCATGGCACAGCCCGCGCCGTTCCCCGAAACTTTCCTCGGCGCCGTGGACCCCGACTGGTTCATGCGCAAGAAGCTGCTGAAACTCACAGCCGACCTGAACCACATTCCGCCCGAGATCTGGAGCGAGTACGTTCGTTGCTTCAATGAGAAGACGATTCGGGGCTCCTGCGGCGATTACCGAGCGGCGGCAGGCATCGACTGCGAACTCGACACCGCCGATCTGGGGCGCAAACTCGCGATGCCGATCCTGGCGCTATGGGGCGCCAGTAGCAGCGTCGGCAAGCGGTTCGCCGATCCCCTGGCCCTGTGGCGCCAACGGGCGGACGATGTCCGCGGTGCGGCGCTCCCGAGCGGGCATTATGTGAATGAGGAGGCACCGGAGCAGGTGCTGGACTGGTTCCTGCGGTTCTTCGGGTAGCGGCAAAAATCTGCTAGAACGCGTCCCGCGCCGGCGGCACGGTCAGGCAGGCGACCCCGCGGCCGCCGAGGCGTTTGCAAGCGTCGGCGGCGTCGGATGGCGACAGGCCGAACAAGCGCGCCCGGAACGCAATCTGACTGCCGAACGGGGTTGTCGCGGGTAGTTCGACTTTCGCGGTTCGCAGCAGGTCGGGGACTGTCGATCGGGCGTTTTCGGCGGCGGCCTGCGCGGTGGCGAGGTTGGCGAAGGCGCCCACCTGAATCGCCCAGCGTCCCGGTGCGGGCCCCGGGATATAGGCGACCGGTTGCGCCATTCTTTCCTGCATCGGCCGGTTGGCCGCGACGAACCGAGGTTGCGGGGCGGGTGGTTGGTATGCCGCCGGCGACGGAGCCGGTGCGGGGCGGCATCGGCGATTGGGGTCAAACGCGGCATCGGGATCGCACGGGGCTTGAGCATAAACCGACGTCGGCACCAGGGACGCCACCTCGACCGGCTGAACACGAGCCGGGGCACATGGCCGGGCCGGATCGTATGCGGCGTCCGGGTCGCAACCGGCCGGCGTCGGACGCGCCGTGTAGGCTACAGCGACCGGTTGGGCGCTAACCGGGGCGCAGGGCCGGGTCGGATCGTAGGCGGCATCGGAGTCGCAGCCCATCGGGCCCGATCGCGCGGCATAGGCGGTTCCGCCGCCATAGACCGCCAGCGGGCCGGTCATCGCAACGTCCGATCCCAGTAACGGGGCGATGGAGGCGACATAGTTAACGGTCTCGTCGGGTAACCGGCGGCCGTTGTTCAGGTAACTGTCCAATCGATTCGGGCCGGCGTTGTAGGCGGCGAGGAAGCCGGGCGCGCCGAAGCGGTCATACATTTCCTTCAGGTAGGCGGTGCCGGCGAGGATGTTGTTATGTGGATCGAACGGGTCCTCGCCCAGGCCGTAGCGGCCTTTCAGGCCGTCATAGGTGTCGGGCATCACCTGCATCAGCCCCATGGCGCCAACCCAGGAGATCGCGTCCTCCTGTCCGCCGGATTCCTGATGCATGACCTTGCGGATCCACAGTTCCGGGAAGGTGAACCGGCCGGATGCCTCTCGGATATACGGACCCCACGGGTCTTCGCGGGGACCTGGCGGCGGGTAGTACCGCGACGGATCATAATGGTGGGCGCTGGCGTGATACGCCGCCGGTTTGCCGCCGCATGCGGCCAGGGCGGTCAGCAGCGCCAGGGCTGCGAGCAGCCGAAGCGTGGCACCGGTAGTCTCGCGAGGGTGACTCATGGATGACGTTTCCGACGGAATGCCTTGCCTGTCCCGCTACCATATACGATGAGCCAAGCGGTGGAAATAATTGTAAGCGCTTCGATTTTTGTCCGGGCGCGGCGTCATGGTTGGGGCATGCGAACGTGCTTTGGCGACGCGGACCGGACGGAGGGTCCGTCGAAAGCGCACCATGACGATGCGGTGCCAGCGACCGACTGTCCGGAATGTGTTGAGCAGAGGGCCGCACAACGGCGCAACTCCGACCGACGCCGGCCGTTGTGATGGACATTCCGGTGACGGATCGTAAGCCGGGCCATCGCCACGGGATGAATCACGATGGCCAGACGCACCGCAACCGGACCACGCACAGCCGCAGGCTTTCAATGACCAGCCGAGCGGGAGCCATCCGGATTGGCATCTCCGGCTGGACCTACGCCCCGTGGCGCGGCGTGTTCTACCCGAAGGGCCTGTCGCAGAAGCACGAACTGGCCTACGCGGCCAGCCAGTTCCGCACCATCGAGATCAATGGCACATTCTATGGCATGCAGCGGCCGGACGCGTTCGCAAGCTGGGCCGAACAGGTACCGGACGATTTTGTCTTCTCGGTAAAAGCCCCTCGATTTATCACCCACATCCGCCGCCTCAAGGACGTCGAAACCCCGATCGCGAACTTCATTGCATCCGGCTTGCTGCGGCTCGGCCCCAAACTTGGGCCGATCCTGTGGCAATTCCCGCCGAATTTTCGTTTTGATGAAGCGCGTATCGAGGCGTTTTTGAGGCTGCTTCCACATGACACCGAATCCGCCGTGGCAATGGGTCGGCTCCATGACAACCGGCTGAAGGCCCCAGCCTGGTTGGAGATCGACGCCGCTCGCCCATTGCGCCACGCGATGGAAATCCGCCACGAGAGTTTCCGCGACCGCGCCTTCATCGATCTGCTGCGGCAATATAACGTGGCGTTGGTCTGCGCCGACACAGTGGAATGGCCGCGCCTCATGGATCTGACGTCGGACTTCGTCTATTGCCGTTTGCATGGCTCCGAGGAACTGTATGCAAGCGGCTATGACGATGGTGCGCTGGACAACTGGGCCAGGCGGGTAACCGACTGGTCAAGCGGGCGAGAGCCAAACGACGCCGAGCGCGTCGACGGGAAGGGCAGGGCGCGGAAACGCGATGTGTTTTTGTATTTCGATAATGACATAAAAGTCCTGGCGCCGGCCAATGCGCGTTCGTTAGTTGACCGTTGTGGCTCCCTCGCCGCGGCCGATGATCACCGTGTGGGCCGTCAAAGGTCGGAGGCGGTCGGTCACCGCTGAAACGCGCGGCTTTCGGTCATCCTCGCCAGAAAGGCTTGGCGAGTTCGCGCTCGACCTCCCACTGTGACATGCGCATGTCGCGCAGGTCGCGGTATTCAAGGTGCGCGAAGGCATTCCGGTCCCGGACCCGGCTGCGCCAGGTCGAGATCGTAGCGGCAATGCGCGCGGTGATGCCCGGTGCGCGCGTGTCCGACGAGCGGCGGAATGACTGACAATCTGTCAGATTATCATGGACTGCGGCGTTCATCTTCGGTCTCCTGAATGGTCGGATCGTGCCGGCAGTCTGTGCATTGACAGGCCATTCGACAAACGACGCTTTGTCAGGCTATGCATGATATAAATTCATGCTAAAATGGCATCCATGCAGCTTCCCTCACTAAACGGCTTACGGGCGTTTGAGGCGTCCGCCCGGCTTCTGAGCTTCACGCTCGCGGCTGCCGAACTGAACGTGACGCAGACCGCGATCAGCCATCAGATCCGGCGGCTGGAGGACCAACTCGGCATTAAGCTGTTCGTTCGCCAGACCCGGTCATTGGCGTTGACACGGGAGGCACAGGAGTACCTCCCCGCGGTCCGAAGCGCATTCGAAGACCTGCGCAGAGCGACCGCGCGATTGCGGCGGGTCGAGAACGACGGGCGGCTGACGGTTAGCACCACGGCGTCCCTGGCCACCAAATGGCTGGTTTCCCGTGTGGCCGGCTTCCAGGACGCCAATCCGGGGATGGAGGTGCGGATCACGACTTCGACCCACCTTGTGGATTTCCGGCGAGAGGAGGTGGATGTCGCGGTTCGTTACGGCCACGGGTCGTGGCCGGGACTACGGGCGCATTGGCTGATGGCCGAGCGTATTTTTCCGGTGTGTTCGCCGGCATTGCTGAAAGGCGCCAGGCCGCTGCTGGACCCCGGGGATCTGGCGCACCATACGTTACTGCACACCAGTGTTTATCGAGACGACTGGGAGCTTTGGTTGACCGCGGCTGGCTTACCGCAGGCGATCGCCGGGCGTCGCGGTCTGACGTTCGATCTCGGATTCATGGCGATCCAGGCTGCCATCGAGGGTCTCGGTGTTGCCTTGGGGCGTGTCCATATGGTGGAGGCGGATATCGCCGCCGGACGGCTGATTGCACCGTTTGATACTGCACTGCCGCAGGACGCCGGATATTACGTGGTCAGTCCGGAGGCGACCGCCGATAGCCGGAAGGTCGCATTGTTTCGGGACTGGCTGATCGCATCGGCAACCCCGGGCGCTCTTGCGGCAACGCCCGGGGAACGGGATTAGTCGATCGCGGCGTGCACCAGGTTCGCCACCCGGTCCAACCGGCCAGAGTGCCACGGATCGGGGCTGACAAAGTTCGTCAGATAGGTGAACGAAACTCCGCTGCTCGGGTCGGCCCACGAGTAAGACGAGCCGACACCGCCATGGCCGAACGTTACTGAGGCGGCGATGGTGCCGAGGCCGCGGATACGGTCGCTATCGCCGCGCACATGCGGACCCAGGCCGCGGTGCATCGGGATACCGTTCATGGCCAGATCAGGGCTTTCGCCGGTGTGGCTGCGCGACACGTAGGCGATCAAACGGGGCGAGAACAGACGAACGTTATTCAGCCGTCCGCCATGCCCGAGCATCTGGTAGAAGGCGGCCATGCCGCGGGCGGTTGCGTATCCGCCGCCGCTGGGCAGGCCGGCTGAACGGAACGCGGCGGAGTTGTCACGTTTTTCGGGACCATAGGTGTCAGCGCAGCGGGATTGTTGCGTCTCTGGCACGCCGACAAAGATGTCGTTTCCCAGGCCCAGCGGCCTTATCACACGGTCGCGGATGACATTTCGGAAATCCTGGTCAGTCACGGCTTCGATGACCATCGCCTGCACCAGATGGGCGGCGCGGCCGTGGTATTGCAGGCGGGTGCCTGGAGTCCATTCCAGCGAAAAGTCGCAGACCTGTTCGCGCATCAGGGCGTGGTCGGTCCAGGTCGCCTGAGTAACGTCCGCGTTCGGAAAGCCGCCCTGATGGGTCATGACCTGTTGCAGCGTGATATCGCCTTTGCCGCGGGCGGCGAACTCCGGCAAGTGGTCGGAGACTTTATCCATGAAGGATAGTTTGCCTTCCTCGACCAGCGTCCAGATTGCGGAGGACGTCAGGACCTTGGTCTGGCTGAACAGCAGGAACAGGGTGTCGTTGGCGGCGGGCACAGTGCCGCCCTCGGTGCGCGCGTTCCCGTAAGTGCGGAACAGACCGAGCTTGCCGTTGCGGGCGAGGGCGATTTGGGCACCGGCATAGCGGCCCTCGGCGATGTGCGACTGGATCAGCGCGTCCAGGTGGTCGAGCGGTTTGGCGGCGAAACCAAGTGCGGCGAGGTTGGATTCTGGAAGCGGGTAGGTGTCTGGCATGGTAGGGTGTCCTCCGGTTGAAGGTGAGGTTACGCGCGGTTTGGTTCCGTGCCAAATCGGGCGTTGCGGTTGGTGGCGCAAAGGATAAGGTCTGTCTCAGCATGGCCTGTAACACCGAGATCGAACGGGTCATTCAAGCCGCACGCATACCTCGATCCACAAACTGAGCCCTGAAGGCGCCGGCATAATGAACTTGCGTGCGTTGAGTTGGGACCTGATATTTGCTATTATCGTAATATGAAACCCTCCCAGGCGCTTGCCACACATCGTGCCGAATTGCGCCGGCTGGTCAGCCTCCATGACCTGACCCATCCGCGCGTCTTTGGATCCGTCTTGACTGGCACTGATACCGAGGAAAGCGACCTCGACTTGCTGGTCGATCCCTCGGCCTCGACAACGCTGTTCACACTCGCTCGCCTGGGCCACGAGGCCGAGGCACTGCTGAAGGTGCGCGTGTCTGTGCTGACGCCCGGGTTTTTATCGATGAAATTCCGCGATCTGGTATTGGAGCAGGCGCAACCGCTGTGAAGCATCCGGAGCGGGTCTTGGATTATCTGAAGCATGTTGTTCAGGCGATCGAACGGGCGACGCGCTATGTCGAACAGTTGGATACCGCCGCGGCCCTGTGACAAAGCGAACAAATCCAAGACGCGGTTGTTCGAAATATTGAAATCATCGGAGAGGCAGCAGGGAGGATCCAGCGAATGGATCCCGGCTTCGTTGCAATTCATTCCGAACTGCCGTGGATGGAAATGCGGGGGATCCGCAACAAGGTGATCCATGAGTATTTCGATATGGACTGGGACATTGTCTGGACTACTGTCAAACACGATCTGCCAGCGTTGAAGGCGCAGATCGAGGCAGTGTTAGCCGCATGCGATCCGGCCCCCGGCACGGATAACCCCGCCCAGCCGCAATAACTGCCCACTCTTGTCTCCCCCGGCCGGATCGGCTCTAACCCGCGCAAAGCCGCCGGAGGAGACGACATGGCCGAGATACGCACCCAACACCTGCTCACCCTGAAACTCGCCGTCAACGGCATGCAGCCGATCGGCGAAACCCCGTCCGGCAACCGCCGCGTTGGCCTGGTCGTCGGCGGCACGTTCGAAGGTCCGAAACTCAAGGGCACCGTCCTGCCCGGCGGCGCCGACTGGATCATCGGCCGCCCGGACGGGGTCACCACGCTGGACGTCCGCATCGTCCTGCAAACCGACGATGGCGCTGCGATCGGTCTGACTTACAGGGGCCTGCGCCACGGTCCCGCCGATGTGATGGACAAAGTCAACAGCGGCCAGTTCGTCGATCCGTCCGAATACTACTTTCGCACCACCGTAACGTTTGAGACGGCGTCTCCGAAATACGCGTGGCTCAACAAGATCTTCGGCATCGGCATCGGCATCGGCACTGGCAGCCGCCCGCCGGAAGGCCCGGTTTACGAAATTTTCGAGGTACTCTGATCATGGCAACCGTTGGATTTATCGGCCTGGGCAACATGGGCGGCCCGATGGCGGCCAACCTGGTGAAAGCCGGCCACACCGTCACCGGCTACGACCTGAACCCGACCTCGCTGGAGGCCTTGGCCAAGGCCGGCGGCAACGTCGCCGCCAGTGCGGCCGAGGCGGTCAAGGGCGCCTCTGTCGTCATCACCATGCTGCCAGCAGGCGAGCATGTCCGGCACGTTTATCTTAACCAGGGCGGCCTGATCGACATCACCAAGGACACCGGCCCGCTGCTGATCGATTGCTCCACCATCGACGTGGACACCGCCCGCACCGTTGCCGCCACGGCCGAGACCGCCGGGTTGGCGATGCTGGATGCTCCGGTGTCTGGTGGTACGGCTGGCGCGCAGAACGGCACGTTGACGTTCATGGTCGGGGGTACCGGCGAGGCGTTCACCCGCGGCAAGGCGGTGCTGGAGGCGATGGGCAAGAACATCTTCCACGCCGGCGACGCCGGGGCAGGGCAGGCGGTGAAGATCTGCAACAACATGATGCTCGCGATCAATATGGTCGGTGTTGCCGAGGGCTTCCTGCTCGCCGAAAAGCTGGGCCTGGACTGGGGCAAGCTGCACGAGATCTGCGCCACCGCGACCTCCAACTCCTGGGCATTGTCGAATTACTGCCCGGCGCCGGGGCCGGTTCCCGCCGCCCCATCCAACCGGGACTACGCGCCCGGTTTCGCCGCCGCGCTGATGGTGAAAGACGTGAAGCTGTCGCAGGCGGCGGCGGACGCCACCGGTTCGCCCACCCCACTGGCCGCGAAGGCGCTGAGTTTTTACCAGCAGGTCGTCGATCAGGGCGACGGTGGCAAGGATTTTTCGGTCGTGTTCCGCTGGTTGGCGCAACAGAAACGGGATTGATCAGACCATGTGGGCGTGGCCGGTGACTGGCGTCCAGAACAGTGCCATGGCCCGGTTCTCTCTCCTCGTCATGGCCGGGCCAAGCGCGGCCATGACGAGTAGGCAAGTCCTCACCGGAACATGCCCTTTCCTGATACGACGGCCCCCCATCCGGCCATGACGAACACAGGGACGCAACGACAATGACAGCCACCGCATTCAAGGCCGCCCGCGACTTCCTGCGCGCGCATCGCACCGATTACGCCACCGCCTATCGCGATTTCCGCTGGCCGGAGATGCAAAACTTCAACTGGGCACTGGACTGGTTCGACGGCGAACTCGCCCGCGGCGACACCGCGCACCAGCCCGCGCTGATCATCGTCGGTGACGGCGCCGCCCGCCTGACCTTCGCCGAATTGTCCGAACGATCGAACCGCGTTGCCAACGGGCTTCGTGCCCTCGGCGTCAAACGCGGCGACCGCATCCTTCTCATGCTCGGCAACATCGTGCCGCTGTGGGAGGTCATGCTCGCGTCGATGAAACTGGGCGCCGTTGTCATCCCGGCGACGACATTGCTGGCAGCCAACGACCTCGCCGACCGGTTCGACCGTGGCCGCGCCCGCCATGTCGTCACCACGTCGGAGGAAACCGGCAAATTCGATGGCATGGACGCCAGCCTGACCCGCATCGCCGTCGGTACCCCGGTCGCGGGATGGAATCGCTACGACGCACTGCATGCCGGTTCGGAACAATTCGTTCCGGACGCCGAGACCAACGCCGAAGACCCGATGCTGCTGTACTTCACCTCCGGCACCACGGCGAAGCCAAAGCTGGTGCTGCACTCCCACCGCTCCTACCCGGTCGGCCATCTCTCGACGATGTATGCGTTGGGCCTGCTGCAGGGCGACGTCCACCTGAACATCTCCTCCCCCGGTTGGGCCAAACATGCGTGGAGCTGCTTCTTCGCCCCCTGGATCGCCGGTGCCGCGATTTTCATCGCCAACCAGGGCCGTTTCCACGCCCGCACGATGCTCGACACCATCGCCGCCAACAAAGTAACGACCCTGTGCGCGCCGCCGACCGTCTGGCGCATGCTGATCCAGGAAGACCTGAAATCCGTCCAGCACAGCCTCCGCGAGTTGCTCGGGGCAGGGGAACCGCTGAACCCCGAGGTCATCGATCAGGTGCAAGCCGCCTGGGGCCTGACCATCCGCGACTTCTACGGCCAGACCGAAACGACCGCGCAGGTCGGCAATCCGCCGGGCCAGCCAATCAAGGCCGGCTCTATGGGCCGTCCATTGCCGGGCTACCGCACCCTGCTGCTGGACCCGGACGATCAGGAAGCCGAGGAAGGCGAACTGTCGCTGTCGCTTGACCCCAAGCCGGCCGGCCTGATGCGCGGCTACCAGCAGGATGACGGCTCGATCCTCGGACTGACCGGCGTCGCCTATCGCACCGGTGACGTGGCATCCCGCGATGCCGACGGATACCTGACCTATGTCGGCCGGGCGGACGATGTGTTCAAAGCCTCGGACTACCGGATCAGCCCGTTCGAACTGGAAAGCGTGCTAATCGAGCACCCCTCCGTCGCCGAAGCCGCCGTCGTCCCGGCGCCCGACGCAATGCGGATGGCGATCCCGAAAGCCTATGTCGCGCTGGTCACCGGAGCGACCGGGGATCGCGCCACGGCCCTGTCGATCTTCCAGCACCTGCGCGAGCGGCTCGCCCCCTTCAAGCGCATCCGCCGTTTGGAGTTCTACGACTTGCCGAAAACCATCTCCGGCAAGATCAGGCGGGTGGAACTGCGGCAGCGGGAGAACCAGTTCGCCGCAGCGGGCACCCGTGAACCGATGGAATATCGGGAAGAGGATTTTCCGGAACTCACCGGGCGTTGATGTCTGGTACGACATTTCGTGGCGGGCAAAGGCCCGCCATCCATGCCTCTCACTCACGATCAGAACGCGTGAGATCGGCTGCCCCGTCGCAATGACGGCTACCGGCGGGTTTTTCGGTTGAAATCGCCGAAAACCCGCCGCATGCTGCATTGCAACACGGGTGGAAGCGTCCTTTCCGAGGCTCAATGGAAAGGATACCCGCATGCACGAATCCGATTTCTGGACCAAAACCGCCGAGGCAATGGAGCTATCCATCGAAGGTGAACGCCTGATCGCTCGGGAAGTCGCCGATCTCGTCAGCGGTTGGTGGCGCCAGGGCATTCATGCCCTGGGAAAGTTCATTCCGCGCCTGACGCAGCACCGGCCGTCAGCATAGCCGCACCGTAACGTCAGGCAGCGGCGGGAAAGACACCGTGACAACAGCCGGACCGGTCAGCCACACCGGCGGCGTCACGCTGCCCAACATGACAACCTGCCCCGCTTTCAGTCCGCCAAACGCGGCGGCCTCGGCCGACCCGGCCAACCACGCCAGCCCGTTCAGCGGATGTCCGAGCAGATCGGAGGTAACGCCTTCGTCAGCGGTGCCGTTATCCAGGCTGATCCGACCCCGCAACGCGCCAATATCCAGAGCCCGCCAATCAAGACCGTGCCCGTCCCCGATCACCGCCGCACAATGATACATTTGGTCGGCCAGTAACGTCGGAGTGCCAAGCAGCTTCAAATCGCCGTAACGGTTTTCGACGATTTCAATACCCGCGAAGAAATCCCCCACCGCCGCGAGGGCTTGCTCCAGCGAACACGGGCCGGGAGGCAGATCGTGCGCCAGCCGCACCGCGACCTCGCATTCCACACCGGGTTTGATGTAGTCGGCGAACCGCAGGTCCGCGTGACCGTGATAGACGTCCCCGGCCCGCATGAACCCGGCGATCGGGCCGTCGATCCCCAGATACACCTGCATGCGCTTGCCGGTAGCGCCGATCTTGAACCCAACCGGCACGAAGCCCTCGGCCAGCGCGTGCTGCACGGCGGCGCCCTCTGCCTCGGTTACGGGAGCAATCCCGGCCGGCAGCGGCGTCACGACAACCCGGTCCCGTCGCATCGCCCGTAAAGCAACCGCGGCAGGGACCGGATCGAACGCCATTAGCGCCGTGAAAGCTCGTATAACGCGACCGAAGCGGCGGCGGATACGTTCAGGCTTTCGATCGCGCCCTTGATCGTCAGACCCGCGATCTCGTCGCAAGTCTCGCGCGTCAGGCGGCGCAGGCCCTCGCCCTCGGACCCCAGCACCAATGCCACGCGGCGATCGGAGAAAGCCGGCCCCGACAGCGCCTTGCCCTCGGCATCCAACCCGATGCACCAGACGTTCGCCGCCTTCAGCGCGATGATGGTCCGAGCAATGTTGACCGCGCGCAGCAACGGGATCTTCTCCAGCGCGCCGGATGCGGCTTTCGCCAAACCACCGGTTTCCTCGGGTGCATTGCGGTCCTGTGTGATCACGCAGGCGGCACCGAACGCCGCCGCTGACCGCATGATCGCGCCGACGTTGCGCGGATCGGTCACCTGATCCAGCACGATAATCACGCCGGTCTTGTCCAGCACCGATTGCAGGCTCGGCGGCGCCAAGGGATCGGCCAGCAGCGCGATACCCTGATGCACGATGTCACGCCCGAGCAACGTGTCCAACCGGGCGCGATCGACCCGCTCGGGGGAGACGGCCCAGGGCGGCGGCAACTGCTTTTCCAGCCCGGCCTCGGCGTCTTCCGTCACCAACAGGCGGCGCAGCCGGCGATTCGGGTTGGCCAGCGCGGCGGCGACAGCATGATAGCCATACAGCCACAGCGTGCCCTTCGGAGAATCCGGCGAACTGCGCGGCGCCTCGTAATCGCGCTGCCGCTGCGGTGCCACGGTCAGGCGCGGCGGCGCACCCTCACGCGGCGGACGCGGCGCATAATCGCCTCGCGATGCGCTGGCCGGCTTGGCACTTGGGCGAGGCCCATCATGACGGGGCGCATCATGACGCGGCGCATCGTCGTGCCGGGGCGCGGACGAACGCGGCCCTTCGTGACGCGGACCGCTCGGGCGCGGGCCTTCATGGCGAGGGCCGCTGGGGCGCGGGCCATCCTGCCGTGTGCTGGTCGGACGCGCCGAATACGGCTTCTGATACTCGCGCGGCGCGCCGTCGCTCGACTTGCCGGCGTAGCTGGAGCGTCCCTCGGAGCGCGCACCGCCGCCGGGTCCGGAAGAACGTGAGGGTCCGCCGCCGGGGCCGCCCGAACGCGGGCCTCCGCCGGGGGGACGCGAGGAGGGGCCGCCGGGTCCGCGAGCGGGACCACGATCAGAGGGGGGGCGAGACGAACCGCCGGGACGATTGCTATGGGGAGGTTTCATTGTCCCACTCCTATAGACCCCTGCGAAGCCCCTGCACAGCCGGTGAATGCTTGTCTGTCACAGAACTGTAAGCACATGCCCGGCCCCAGCGTTGCGCCGGGATTTCGAGATACCGGTGCAGCATGGCCGCCGCCACGATCGGCAACCCGATCGCCGCCGGCAGCCACAACAGAGTGAACAGCGCCGGATCGCCGCCCGCCAGCCAGCCCAGCGGCGGCCCCAACATTTTGTGGATCGGTTCGTTGATGAGGTACAGGCTGTAAGAGATCGCCCCGGCGTATCCCATTGACCGGCTGCTCAGGAACCGGGCGGGCGGGCAGGCGGGATGCATCTGCACCCACAGGCACACCGTCCATAGCAGCGGAGGCAGCAATTTCCCCGCGCTTCCGCCAGCAGCGCAGACCGCCAGCGTGGCCACCAGCATCAGCGCGTAGCGACGTATGGCGCCGGGTTCGGACCGGACGACCGCGACGCTCGCCACCCCCAGCGCGAAGAAATGTCCCTTGTTCGGCAGAAACGCTCGGCTGAACTGCCAGTCATCGGGGCCGGCCCATTGCCAGACCAGCCCGGCCAGGGCCAGCGCGAGCAGGATGCGGCACAGGCGGTCGGATCCCCCCGTGTCATGGCCGGGCCTGGCTCCATTGGCACCAGGATAAGCGATTGGGGGAGAAGGTTTATGCCGAGGACGAGGCTTTCCAATCTCCGTCATGGCCGGGCTTGGCCCGGCCACCCACGACTTTGATTTCCCAAGCAATTCGTGTTCCGCCGATCCAAGCCTCCCCTGACGCAGGAGGGCCAGCGTCATTGCAGAAGGTAGCAGGGTTATGAGCGATCTAGCCA